>JAIENY010000004.1 GCA_019750915.1 Xanthobacteraceae bacterium | reverse complement strand
CCCTCCCACGCGGTATCCAGCTTGGACCAGGACGTGACGCAGTGGATGTCCCGGGTGACCTTGGTCTTCGGCAGGGCGTTGAACTCGCTCCAATTCCACACTTTGACGGGCTTCGGACCGATCTTGACGGTAAATTTCCAATCGGAGGGCTCCACGTGCGGCGTGGGCCCGGCTGTCAGGACGGGGAAATCCTCCACGAGATGCTGACCTGGCGGAATCCGGTTTGCCTGGTCGTCGCCCGAGCCGCGGCCGGTGAATCCTCTGGTGACCATGGCGCCCCCCCTGCTTGCCCGCGATAGACCGAAACCAGCTTCATTTCACAATCTCGTGCAAAATCCTTGCACGCGCGACCGCCGAACGGACCGATTGATAGAAACCTAAAACACCGAAGGCTCCATCAGAATAGCTATGATCTCGCTCACAATGAGTCGTGAGTATTGCACATGGAATATAGCGCCACGCCATTCTGATTCCCTAATACCCTGTCGCTATAGTTTTTATAGCTTCGCAACAGCGTTACAAAGGCATCACCTACGCCTTCTAGCTGTAACCGACAGATTCACTGCGTTATCTTCTTCAATCATGCATAGGCCTCGAAGTGCTCACTCTCGGCGTTCCACGCGTCAAAGCGGTGCTTAAAGCCTTGGCCGCCCGGTCCGCGAAATCTGACGACCCTCGCCGACATCATGCCGATGCCGTTGTCGTCGGCAGGGACGGGGCTGGCGACGCCAAACCAGAAAAGGTTGGCTCAGGGGGGCGGGTTTAGTCGTCCTGGCGTTCCCGCCGACCCGGCTACCGCGGATCATTCCCGACCATCGGCATCGAAGCCGCCTGCGTAAGCAGTCGAAATGACTTGGCCGACGGCGCCCACAGCGGCTCTAGGCCCGCGCTGGCGCCTCTAACGATAAAACCCCGGGATCGCGGGCGTTGGGGGAAAATCGCGGGCTTCTTTCGTGTGAACTAGACCGGCGACGTCGTGCCGAAGGGCGTACGATGGCAGCTGTGCGAGAGGGTGCTGGCTCGGAACGATGTCAAGATGCGGCTGTCGCGTGGCCGGGGCGAACGCGTTGAAGTGTGATTAAGCCGCGAGCGCCGTCGACGCTTGGAAAGCATCAAGTGAACCGCGACTGCCGGTGCTTCAACCGTTCCTTCGCCGTCCGCTCGCCATCTTCGTCGTAGTCCGGATCGTCCGCTGGCTCGTACCAGAGCATAATCAGCGCGAAGCCGTTGGCCTGCAGATAAACCTGCTCGCTCACCCTCGGAGCCTGGCGGCCGCGCTCGACGTAGATCCAGTTGTCTGGGAGACGCGCATCCACGTCGCTTGGCACACCTATCTGAAGCCCTTTGCGATAGAACAATGACCTTTCGGGTACGGCCTTGCCGCGGAGCGCGGTGATGTAAGGAAATCTGATCTTGTTGCGGTAGTTCCGCAGCACCTTGCCATCGCGGACCACCACGAAGGCAATCGGCTCCGGGTGATGTTCCGCATAGGTCCTGGCCATCGCATCCTTGCTGACGTCGAACTTCTTCGAGAGCGCAAGCATATGTTCGAGGCTTGGCACCGACTTCCTGCCGAACTCGCCCCGCAACGCGGGCGGCGGCATCAGGATCAGGGACGAGAAGCGGTTTGCCTCGACTTCCATCTTCGCGCGGCGGTCGCCTTCCTTCGGATTGAGAAGCAACATGTCCATTTCCGAGCAAAGGAAGCGGCCTTCGCTGTCCGGCAAATGCGAGGGCATCAGGAAATGCCCGAGCTCATGGCCCAGCGTGAACCGGCGGCGCTGCGGCGACACTCCGTTCTTGACCAGGATGATCCCGTTGCTCCGCTCGCGGTCTGTCAGCAGGCCGCCCTCGAAGCCCGCAGTCGTCAACGCCTGGATCTCGATGATGTCGAGCCGGCGACACAACTCCTCGATCGGGACGGGGATCGGCAGGTTCGGCTCAGCCTTTAGGATGGCCATCACGATCCCTTCGGGGGATCCCTTGTCGGCCAGGTCCATGCGGGTGATCTGCATCGCGAGCTACTTCCGTTCGGGCCCCTTCAACCGCTGCATTAGTATTCGGATCGTCTCGAGGTCGGGGTCAGATAACTGCTTGAGCTCGCGAAACAAGGCAACGTGCTTTTCGTCCTCGTCGGTGGCGTTCGGGTTTTCGCCGACAAGATCGGCAATCCTCACCCGGAAGTGGCCGGCGAGCTTGGTCAGCAGATCGACCGACGGATTGCTGCTTTGGCCCCTCTCCAGGTCCCAGATGTGGGTCTTCGAGGCGCCGACCGCGTCGGCGACATCCTGCAGCGACTGCTTCTGACGGACCCGTAACTCCTTCAATTTGGTGGCTAATGACATCCTAAGCCTCTCAAAAGACCTCGTTTTTCGAGATCGTTAGATTTAGTTGGACGAAGTTATAGCGCACATATTGACAAGTGCAAGCGTCAGATATATCTGTATGGTTAGCGCCGTCCTTACCGGACGGAGCAATTTGGATAGATCGAAACGTAGCGATTCTTCATGCGCGCGCGGCAATGGCTGGAGCCAGCTACCCCGACGGCCAAGACCGCCGCTTCCTCGATCGCAACGAACGCGACGAGGACACCATGTCGAAGAACATCCTGGTATTTTCAGACGGCACTGGTCAGGCAGGTGGTCTCACCCCCGACGAGAACCGGTCCAACATCTACAAGATGTTCCGCGCCACGCGCTGCGGGCCGGACACCAACATCAACGCCGGCGAGCAGATCGCCTTCTACGATGCCGGCCTCGGCTCCCAGCCGCCACACGGTGCCTTCTTCGTTACGCGCGCCTGGCGATGGCTGCACAACGTAGCCAGCCAGGCGACGGGCCTCGGCATCACCACGAACATCATCGACTGCTACGCTTGGATCGTGCGGGTCTACCAGCCTGGCGACCGCATCTTTCTGTTCGGCTTCAGCCGCGGCGCCTACACCGTCAGGTGCCTCGCAGCGGTGCTCTCGCTCTGCGGCGTTCCCACGCGGATGCCGGATGGCAAGCCGCTGCGGCGCGACGTCGGCACCTCGACGGCCATCGCCAAGGAGGCCGTGAAGAAGGTCTACCAGTTCGTCAGCTCGCCGAAGGACACGGCCTACGTTGAGCAGCGCAAGGCGCTGGCGGCGAATTTCCGTCAGAAGTAGGGGGCCGACGACAACGGCGAGCCCAACACGGTGCCGTTCTTCGTCGGTGTGTTCGACACCGTCGCGTCGCTCGGAAGCTATCTGCTATCGGCGGCGCTCCTTGGCGGGGCAACGTTGGCGCTTGCTACGATCAGCTTCGCGCAGTCGCTCCTTCTCTTCCCGTTCCTCGCGACCTTCCTGACGCTCGCCGGGTTCGGCCTACTCGCTGCGGCGACCGGCTACGCGGCCACGCACGTCAAGTTCGCCGCCGGCCTGCCGGGACCATGGTGGACGCGGTGGCACCTCGCCTCGCCGAAGATGAAGTTCTACGACCTGCACCTCAACAACAAGGTCTGGTACGCGCGGCACGCGCTGTCGATCGATGAGAACCGCGCGGACTTCGGCCGGGTGATCTGGGGCGGCACCCACAACAAGGGCCCCGAACGCCCCGACGAATACCCCGACTGGCTGCAACAGGTGTGGTTCGCCGGGAACCATTCCGATATCGGCGGCAGCTACCCCGAAAACGAGGCGCGGCTCTCCGACATCTCGCTTGGCTGGATGGTGCACGCCGCGGTGAACCTGCCCGACAGCAAGACGCCGACCGGCAACGGCATCAAGGTCGACGAACGCTACCTCCAACTCAACCCCGACCCGCTAGGGCCGCAGCACGACGCACGCGAGCCCGGGTACCTCGGCGGACGCTTCAAGTGGACGGAAGGGCACCGCAAGGTCCAGCCCTGCGGCATCCTGCATTCGTCCGTCTATAAGCGCTTCGATGCTCCCAACGGCGTCCCGCATTTTTACAGCCACGCGCCGTACCGGCCGACGAACCTGTCCGACCACGAAAAGCTCACGAAGTATTACTCCGGATCCGACGCCGCCCCAAAGCAGAGCACGACAAGTGATGAGTACCGGAAAGGAATTGCCACGTGAAGTTGGTTAGTCTCTTCGACGATTTTCTCAAGGACACCGTGAACCTCAACCAGACCCGCATCGATCTGCTCGAGGACAGTATCGACGCGTTGAAGACGTTCATCCGCGGATCCGATTGGAAGCCCCGCAAGAGGGGCTTCGAAGAGCAGGGATCCTGGGCTCACCGCACGATCATCCGGCCGGTCGATGGTGCCGAGTTCGACGCCGACCTGCTGGTGATGGTCGATCCGGTGGAGGGATGGACGGCCGCCGATTACGTAGAGGAACTCGGGCGCGTGTTCGCGGCGAGCGGGACCTATGCCGACAAGACCAAGGTCTGGGACTACTGCGTGACGATCACCTACGCCGGCGACCGCAGGATCGACCTGGCCCCCTGCGTCGTGGGCCGCCAGTGGGAAGGCAGCATCGAGGTCTGCAACCGCAAGGGTGGTTTCGAGCGGAGCGAGCCTGTTGAGTACACGACCTGGCTGAAGGAGCGAAATGCCTACTCAGGTTCCAACTCGTTCCGGAAGGTGACGCGGCTGCTGAAGTATCTGCGCGACATCAAGGAGACCTTCACCTGTCCCTCGGTGCTGTTGACGACTTTGGTGGGCTACAGGATCGAATGGATGGAGAAGGATAGCCCAGATTTCACGGACGTCCCCACGACGCTCCGGACCTTGATGGGACGACTGGACGACTGGCTCCAACAGCGGCCGTACAAGCCGGAAGTCCGCAACCCGAAGCTCTCGACCGAGGATTTCGCGACGTTGTGGGAAACTCAGGATCAGTACATGAATTTCCGGAACGTCATCCACCGTTATCGTGGCTGGATCGACGAGGCTTACGACACGGAGGGTCGGCAGGAAAGTATTACCGCATGGCAGCGCGTTTTCGGCGATGAATTCGGCAAGGGGGATGTCGTTAAGGCCGCTGCCGACAGCGCGCCTGAGGGCGCAGCGAGAATCCGCAGCCTCATGTCGTCGACTGCCGCGCATCTGAACGAGATCGTTGACGTCGTGAAGAACTTCGGCCTTTCGGTTTTGCCGGCGGGCTTCAGCAGGCCACCGCATATTAAGCAGCCGCCGTGGCGGCAGCTTCCTGAGTTGGTGGTGGCCTCGGTGACCGCCGAATGGCGCCCAAATGGCGCAAGCCAGGGGCGTCCAGCGCGGGCGGGAGAAGTGCTGCCTGCACGCGGCGGGCTTTACTTCCGCGCCTCCGTCAACGGCGGCAGCCCCGTTCCCGTCGACTTTCAGGTCCAGTGGCGTATCACCAACACGGGTGCGGTGGCGATGGCGAAGGGGGCGGGACGTGGCGGATTTTACCCGGAGAACAGATCTAGCGGACACTGGGAAGACCTCCAGTATCGGGGTGTCCACATGGCCGAGGCCTTCGTCATTCGTCGAAGCGACGACGTCCTTGTGGCGAAGAGCGAGCCGTTCTACGTCGTCATCGAATAGGGTGGGTTTGATTAGATGAATACCATCGCCAAGGATCAGGACCTGCCAGCTTTTCAGCGCGTGTTGAAGGCGCGGCAAAAGATCTACGCCGACGCCACGGCGCTGCAGGTAACCCAGTTCCTGGCGACCGTCGTGTTTCCCGTGGCGGGAGCCATTCTAGGGACGTTGTATTCGCCCGCTCGCCCATATGTTGCTCTTTATGGTTTGATCGTCACCGCCCTCGACGTGCTGTGGCTCGATCGGTCACTACGCGGCAAGCTCAAGATGGCGGCCAGAGTTAGCGAAGAGTTCGACTGCGGCGTTCTCAAGATGTCATGGAATAGCTTTTCGGCTGGAAAGCGGGTCGATGAGGAGAAGATCGATGCCGCCTTTAGAAATTGGACAGGCGACGAAGCCAAGCTTCGAGGATGGTACGGGCCCATTCCAGAAGGGGCGCCGCTGTCGCTGGCGCGAGTGGTGTGTCAGCGCACCAATCTTTGGTACGACATGTCATTACGCAGGTCTTATCGCAATCTGTTGATCTGTTGTGCGGTCGTGGTGTTTCTGGGGCTGATCGTAGGTTCGGTCGCCATGAAATTGACCATGCTTGATTTTGTTGTCATCGCGGCGACCGTCGCTCCCGCGTTACTATGGGTGGTTCGGGAACAGTTCCGGCAATCGGATGCCGCGGACGCGGGCGACACGTTGAAGAGCGATGCCGAGCGACTGTTTGACGAGGTGAAATCCGGGGCTTGCTCGGAGGCTGAGTGCGAAGGCCGCTCGCGCGAATTTCAAGATGCAATCTTCGGCCGGCGCGTCGCAAATCCGCTGATTTTTCCGTTGATCTACAGGTTCATGCGTCCGGAGATGGAAAAGCAGATGGAAGCTGGTGCCGCCGCACTGTTGAAGGATTTCAATGGGCCGAAGGCATGAGCCTGCCTAGGCAGCCGATTTCTCAGTAGGGGGAATAGGCACATAGGTGCCTTGCAGGTTGGTCAACGATTCGTCGCGGAGCCGGTAGACGTTTTGTAGTTCATCTTGACCACAGGGGATCACCGGTGGAGACGCCGGGCAGTTATCTAGAGTGATCGTTTCTCGCGCTCTAGAACCAAGCGCGAAGAGCGGGGCATGCCAAAAGTACCCCCCTCGATTTTTGGAACGCTCGAATTCAAGATAACTGAAAATGCGGACAGATTAGCAAACAAATTCAAAGCCATGCGAAAATCGAGTCGTTCTTAAAGGTGCGGATCGAGTCGTTCTTAGAGTGAAATCGAGTCGTTCTTTCGTAGTCCGCACACAACGTAAGTCGTGTCAGGGGGATGTGAGAACCCGAATCACGAACCAAGCTGTTATGGGCGACAAGGTCTAACCATTATGCTCGGTTCGAGTATCGGTCTCGCGCCGTGAATACCTGTCGATGAACGTCGACTTCGCGCTGGTAAATCTCGTTCTCTAAGAAACGCAATTCGGCGTCCAGGGCCTCTTCCTCGACGTCCAGGTACCATGACTTCGGCCGGCCATCCGTTCCGTCATTCCAACGATAGGCGCGCTGCTTCAGAACATCCTTTAGTTCGAAAGGTGCATGCTGCGCCCAGACCCGGACAGTCCTCCGCCGAGCGCGTTCGAGAAGGCAGGCGAGGACGGTAGCGTTAGATGGCGGCAATTCCTGGTCCATCAATGCGAGCAAGGCGTGGCAATCGTCGGCTGCCCGGTGGGCATCATAGAAAAGTCCGCATGAGGCCAAGAGGTGCTCCAGCTTGCCGCTTGCGAAACCATGCTGCTTCCAGGTGATGCCGCTGAACGAGCAAGCCCATGGTTTGTGCACGAAGGCCGGCCAAAATCTCTCAGCGAATTTTCGATCGAACGCGGAGTTGTGCGCCACGATGATGTTGGCGTCGGCTGTGAAACGATCGACTGCCAGCGGTTCGATTTCTCGGCCGGCAAGAATTTCGTTAGTGATCCGGGTCAGCGCCGTGATCTCGGGGGTGATCGGGAACGACGGCTCCTGCAGAGCCTGAAAGACATCGATCACTCCCAAAATCCGATCGTCGGCCGAATAGGCAAACTTGACCATGGCCAGTTCGATGACCTCGTCGCGAACGGTATCGAGACCCGTGGTCTCGACGTCCAGCACAATGCCGATCTTCGCGCCGATTTCGGAACGGAAGCCTGGCGTGGCCGGCATGATGCGGCGCAGCACCCTGTATTGTCCGCTCGCCTCGAGTTGCCTTGCCAAGGCTTCGTTGATTTCGCTCTGCATGGTCATTCCACTTACATTCGAACGAACTTGCTCTCTAGCTGGCGGGCTGGTCAGGACAGGGAGAGGCCGCCTCGCGGACGTGGGCGGGCGCCGCCACGACCAGGGGGTTCGTCGCGATGACCGCGGCGATCTCAGCCTGATCGAGATAGCCGGCCACGAACAGGGCTTCCGCGAGTGCGTCCAGTGACCGGTCGTTCTGCTTGAGGAGAGCCAGCGATTTGTCGTAGGAGCGTTTCAGTGTTTCGTTGGTGGCCGAGCGGAGCGGCCCGTTCATGAGCAGATGGCTGTCGGTGACTTGATCCTCGCTGAGCGTCACGAGACCTGTCTGTCCGTATCCATATGCACTTTCGATCCGCAGCGCCAAGCTTGTCGCGCGGACCAGATCGCAATCCGTGGACGTTCCGCCGGCGCCGGTCGTCGCCTCGCCGAACTTCAGTTGCTCTGCTGCCCGCCCGGCCAACATCGTCATGAGGAGCCTCTCAAGATAGTCGCGCGTGGGGAGCTGAAGCCGTCCCGGCGCGCTCTGCGCAAAGCCACCGTCGCCGCCGACCGAGAGCGATTTCGGCATGGCGGTGCCGAGCACCAGGTGCGAGATCGCGTGTCCGGCTTCGTGGTAGGCGATGCAGAGGCGGAGATCTCTGGGAAAGTCGGGCTTGCCACCGCGGACCACGCGAACGAGATCCTCCACGGTCAAGTTCCTTCCGGTCTTGCGCGCCGCCTGGCGAGCCATGCGGACCCACTTTTCGACGTCGGCGCCGGTGTGACCGCGGGCGACGAGCGCGGCTTCGCGCAGGTCGGCGCCCGCGCAATCGGAGCGAAGGTGCGTCCGGAAGATACCCATCAACCCTGCGATGTCGGGCAGCTCGACCCTGACATGGTGATCGAGGCGCCCGGCGCGGATAAGCGCGGGATCGAGGCCATCGGGATCGTTGCAGGAGGCACATACGAATACGCCCTCGATTTGATCGAAACCCTGCATGCACTCGAGCAGCGTCGCGACGATCGAATTCCACCAAGAGCTGTCTTTTGAGATCGACCCTCGCGCAGGTATGGCATCACACTCATCGATGTAGATGATGGCGGGGCGACGTTGATACGCCTCCGTAAACGTTGCACGAATGCATGACGTCACGTCCCCGAGATGGCCAGTTTTATGTGACTGCCATTGAGCGTAGCTCGTGGCGATGAAGTGAACGCCGGGCAATTCGCGGGCCAGCGAGCGCATCAGCGAGGTCTTCCCGGTGCCGGGAGGCCCGGACACCAGCAGGCCGTGCGGACATTCACTCCAAGGACGCGTCCCTGCGAGATACGCCCGTAGGGACTCGACCACCTCCAAACAGTACGTCTTCGCCTCGCCCAGGCCGGAAAGCTCGGAGAGCGGCGGTACGTCGTATGTGAGCTCGGGCTCCACGAGGCGGCGCAGCCGTTCGAGCGACCGTTCGGCGCCGATATCGTCGCGCACCGCGATCGCAAGGTCGTTGATGCCGACGCGGCTCGCCATCGAGGTGTCGACCGCGGGCCTCGCAGCGGTGACCGCTTCGATCACGTCGGCCACGACCGTGGCGTCGATCGGTGGGACGACGACGCGATGATCGGCGAGCCGGACCAAGGTCTTCGGCAATCGGCCAAGCGGTGTCACGATGCCGATGATCGCGCAGCGGAAGCGCATAGCAATGGCGACGGCTTCGTCGTCCCCTTCGGGGGACGACTTTGACTTGGTCTGCTCCATGAAGACCACGACTGAGTTGTCCGATCTCGTCACGTGGCTACGGTCGTCGAGGTCGTCGCCGTCGATCAGGGGCGCATCGCTCGCGAGCAGAAGTCGCAAGAAGCGCCGCACCGGCTTCACCAGATCGGGGTAGGGCACCTGGATGACGATGACGGCGTCCGGGTCCAGCATCGCGGCGAGCACGTCGCGCGAGGTCTCGAATGCACGGCCAAGGAGGACGGCAACCGTGACGACCTCGGGAGCGCAAGACCTTACGGGCGGAGGGGGATTGCCGCTGTCATCGGAGACGAGTTCGTCGTCCTCGTCCAGGATGGGCCGCGGCAGCCGCGAAAACCCCGCGCCACGGCGAGCATGGTCGACGAACACTTCGTGCAGGGGCCTGGTCGACGTGGCAAGGGCACGCAGGTTCATTCGGGCGCCTCGCCGGTAGGCGCCGCCGCCGTGGTCTCGACGGCGAGCCAGCTGCTCTCGTCGATGTGTTCGCCGGACAGCAGCTTGGCGGCGAACGCCCCGCTGCGGCAGTGGAAGCCGACCTTCAGCGCCATCTTGTCCCGCATGCCGGTGCCCGAGACGACCCACTTCTCGGCCTTCAGCAAGTCACGGCGTCGCTGATGATCGTAGGACAGATCGCTGCGCGTGCGCCGTGCATAGTCGGAGCCTGCCATCACGTAGAAGCGATCGTTCCAAGCGTAGCCGACGGCGTGCAAATCACGACAATCAAGTCGGTACGCTAGGCCATTCTGAGGAACGAAGCCTTGCTCCTGTTCGGTCATTGCGACCAGTTCATCGCGGTCCGAGGTCACCGAGAGCCGCTGGCGCAATGCAGGCGGATTTCGACGCGCCATCTCGATCCGCGTGAAGCCAGCGACCGAGAGAAGCGTCTCGGCGTGGCCGACCAGCTGTTCGAGATCATCTATGATGCCAAGACCTCGGCCGAAGGGGCGTCCAGAATTGGCGAGCGGGATATTGAGATCGGTGCAGATGCCGATCAGCCTGGCTTCCACGTAGGGCGACGTGACTTTGTCGAAGGTGTCGCCGGCGCCGATGATGACATAGATCAGTGTGGTTGCACTGATAGCGTTGCCGAGCCGATCTCCAAACTTCCGCTCGCCGTCGCCGTGACCGATATAGGTCTTCTGGCCGTTGTCGAGTGAGGGGTCGTCGATCACGTAGACTACGTAGTCCCAGGGCGACAGACGCTCCTTGAGGCGCGCAAGCTCGGCGAACGGCAGTACGAGGATGGACAATCTCGAACCGCTCGATTTGACCAGCCGCATCCCGCTCGCGGTGCCATCGATGAACACGGTTGCGGCCGTGAAGCCGCGCCCGGGAGAGCTTATGGAAGCGCCGATGAGGTCGGATTGGGTCAACCTGCAGGTCTCGGATTTGATGTGCGTCATATGGGATATATATCCCATATGACGCATTAAACAAGGGCCGGCACTGTCGCGCTCGATGCGCTCCGGTGTATGGTTAATCGATACCGATTCGGAGCCTGCGATGGCCGTCGACAAATTGCCTTCCGGGCGCATGATCAGGGCCGGCCGTGCGCTGGTCGGGATGGAGCAGCTAGATCTCGCGCACGAGATCGGCGTCGATCGCCGCACCGTGTCGCGACTGGAGGCCGACGAGGAAATCCCGGTCAATCCGCTGAAGATCGCGACGTATAGGCGGATGCGCGACGCTCTCGAGCGACATGGCGTCGTGTTTCTTTATGGGGGCAAGAATCATGGAAAAGGAGTTGCGCTCAAGGACTGAACGCCGTCGTCGGGGCTCGGCTTAGCGCATTCGATTAGCCTCTCGATCCAGTGCAAATCGATGACCTGCCTCACGCGCGACCTCGTCGGGATCGGCTTGCGTCAGTTTAAGTCGATCATCGGCTCGTCGGCGTGAATGCACCGCGGCGGCGCGTAGGCATGCCTCACAAACTGGCGTGCTTCTGCGAGCATCCAGCCTCGCGCTTCGAACGTCGACTTCACGAGGCTGAGGAAGCAGCAGCGTGGACTCCTAGTTCGCCAAGTGTTGGACTTGCGCTGGCTCTGAATTATTACCGGTCCGAGGCTTTCGCGACAGTTTATGATCGCGATGCCTGCTGCGGGCTGGACCTACGAAACGGTGCGCGCCGCTCAAGGATCGCGGCATCGTATTCCTCTATCCGCACAAGGCGCACTGCGAAGGCGTGACCCTGAAGAATTGAACCCTGGCCCACTAGCCCGGCGGTCGTGCTTGTTTGTTGGCCTTTGCCTCCCGCAGGCTTTCCAGCCAATCCAGCTTGATGACCCGTCGGACGTTCTGAACCTCTGCGGGGTCGGCCGCCGGCACCGGGCTCTTGCCGGAAGCCGCATTGGCACGGGCGTAATGCTTGCTCGCCGTTTCGTCGCTTCCGTGCCCACAGAGCGCGGCGACGACCGCCAAGGCCTCCAGCCGTTCGGCAGGGCCTTGACCATTGCGCACGTAGAACGCCTTCCAGCCGGCGATGGCGACGTGGCGGGCCGAGTACAGGGTCGGCCATTCCTTGCGGCGAGGCCATAGTTCCCGCGTAATTTCCCACAGCTGATGCCCGATCGTGTTGAGGCGGCGATCGTAATCGCCGTCCTGCGCCCTCGCGATCCAGGTGAGGATGTCCTGCACGACTTCCGGCGCCAGTTCTTCCCAATACAAGGTCCGGATCGATCCGTTGGCACGGCCGTTTGTGGCCTTGGCATTTTCGATGACGAGCATCCAGCGATAACCGTCGCGAGTGGACTTGCCAAAGCGAGCGCGAGGCCATTCGCAGGGTCTCAAGCCAGTAGACAGGCTTGCCTTCAGGTATTGTACCAGATCGGTCGCGCTCTGCGTCTGCTTGGCCAACGCCGCGTGCCTGATCCGGGTCAGGTCCTTCTCGGTCGGCGACTTGTCCTTGGTGCGCGACGTCGCTGGCTGCTTTTCCTTCTCGGGAGCCGGTTTCTCCTGCTTGAGCCGCTCGATTGCGGTCTCGATTTCCTTGGCGACGGTCTCGTCGACGAGAGGCGCGGTCTTCATCAAGGTGCCAATCACGGCGCTGCGGACGACGCGCCAGGAATTTGCAAGATAGTCGCTTTTCTTGCTGATGACGAAGTCGACGAGCATGGCTGGCGTCAGGTCGATGGTGTCCGCCCGCTGCCCCGTAGCCTTCGCGAGTTCGCGTTGCGCAGCCTTCGCGAGCTGTCGGCAGCGACGTGCGTAGTCCTTCCTGGTGCGGGGAGACTGCGTCGGCATCATAGAACCTTTCGACCTTAACATGTTCACCTATCTGTGAAGCCGGTCGCGCACGGCCGCAGCACGACGACGGAGCGCACCAAGGCGCAGCAGAAGCGGCGTAAGCCCGAGCCGATGCTCGAGTTCGCACAGGAAGATCAGTGCGTAGACGCGCCGCCGCGGAAGCAGGCTGGTCACCGCGGCGTGCGGCGGGCGGCGATGGAGGCGGTAGTGGCCGCGGATCCGCTCTTCGGCCTGGCGCCGCAGTGTCGGCGCCTGGGATTCTATCGCGGCCAGGCGCTTCAGGAAGCTATCGCGTCGGGTCCGCATCGGTGCCCGCCATAACCCGCAGCATTTCGGTCTCGGCGGCTCTCCAGAACGCCGCCACGTGCATCTGAAAGGCCGATACCAGATAGCGGTTCTCGCTGCCGAACCGTTGCCTGAGCGCGGCCGCCTTCATGTCGACCACCTCCTGCATGGTCAGACCGGCAGCCTGGCAGGCCTGCCAGCTCTCGCCGGCGACCGCCGGGATCTTGATGATCGGCAGGTTCTTGGCCGCCTTAAGGAGACCCTGAAAGACCCGCTTCTCCTCGGTGCCGTCCACGAAGGTGAAGGAACCGTTCCGGCGGTTAAGCAGCAGCGCGACGTCGATCCCTGGCACGACCGTCTGGGTCTGTTCGATCAGTTCGCCCGCCTGAGCCATTCGGTCGGTCAGGTTCGTCGTCATCACCACGGAGAGGCCGCGCATGCCCAGCTCCGAAAGCTGGTCGCCGAATTGCGTCGCCGCATAGATCTTGGCGCGGAGCGCCGAGATGCCGCCGCCCCAGTCCAGAACGATCACCGGACGCGCCTCGTCCAGAGCTGCTGCCTCGATGATCTCGAAGAGCGGCCGAAGCACGGCCGCTTCCGCACCGGGGAGGCGGGCCGCCGCTGCGAAATTCTCCGTGTCGATCTGGACGATGTCGGCGTGCCGCGAGCGAGCCGCCTTGGACTCGATCCGCACGTGCTTCACGGGGATGCCGAACTGGGGGAGCAGCTGCGCAGTGAAGTCCGCGAGCGTGGACTTGCCGACGTGGCTTGCGACCGAGCAGAACTCGATGAAGCGATAGGCGGGAAGAAATCCGTCGGGGACGGAAGCGGGATGCGTCTTGGGGGCGGCAATTTTGGCGTAGGCGATCGTGGTGTCGGTCATCTAGTCCTCCATGGATGCTTGAGCGAGAAGGTCGATCAGACGCTCCTTGTGGTCGGAGCGGCGGAGTTCGGGGGCCTCTTGGCCGGAAGGGGACGCCTGCGTGCCGAAGACCGGGTCGATATCGCTCGGCGCGGCGGTCCGCGGCGGCGAGGCTCGGCTCGCAAAGATGAGGTCGGGCTCCGGATCGCCCGCATCGGCATGCCGGCGATGGAGCCTGGATACGGAGGAGGGGGTGTCGGTACGAGCAGGGAGCGCAGTCCGGGCGCGGCGCATGGAGGAGCGGGAGCGGACATCGGCCCGGGCGCGGGCCCGGCTGATCGCCGACGACAGCGTGGCTGCAGTCAGCGCGGCGCCGTCCGGTCCGGTGATGCCGTAAAGGCCGAGCACCTCGACCAGGTCGGCGTGGGTGGCATGGTACTCGTGCCGGAGCCGAAGCAGCAGGACTAGGTGATGGTCGACGATCTGCTGGGTTTGAGCGCGGCCGAAGGGACCGCGGCCGATCTCTCGAATCTCATCGAGCTCCCGCCGAATGTCCATGGGGAGGGCGTCCAGGCATTCCCGAAGCTCCAGCGCAGTCATGACCTGACCCCACAGAAGCGATACGTCGACGCGTGCCCTGCGGAATGAGGGCACCGGCCCCCATGATCCGATTTTGCACGCATTCTGCACGCAGGGGCTCTCGAGACCCGATTTTCCGGGAGTCTCGGGTTGTGCTTAGTAGTGCTAAGTCGCTGATAGTGCTGGGAGTGGTGGTCTGGTCGGTGCGTTCGGGACGCAGGGGTCGCAGGTTCAAATCCTGCCACTCCGACCATCAACTCAAATCATGAGCGATTCGCAGGCGTTTCGTCGCAACGAAGTCGCCTTGAAGACTGGCATCATCGGGCTGTTTCAGGCTGAATGATCCGAATGATCGTTACGGCTGGTGGCCGGTGATTTGTGTCCGATCATCGATGCAGCCAAGTCCCGCGGAAATAGATGGCGGCGGGTTTCCGGTCGATGAATCGAAGATGCCAGCTTACGAAAGTTTGGATCGCGTCTGTGTCCCGGCATCGTAAATTTCGATCAGCAGCATAGGATAGCGGCCGAGCAGTCCCGCTCCGGCGGCCTGCGCGGCCTGTTCGTCTGGATATTCATTTTTGTAGTGACCATCGACGACCAAGGTGAAACCTTCGGAAGGTGCCCGATCTGCGCGCATGATCTTCCGCGGTTCTTCGTCTGCAAGCGTGAGCGGCTTTTTCATGTCGGTTCCTGTGGTGCATGAGATACGGCGCCGAATTTCGACGACGCCCGGGAAGTTCTTCGCCTTCAATCGCGGCTTGTCGTATGACGACGCATGCAGAAGCGAGTGGTGAACTCCAATCTCGCTATTGTAGCTGATGAATCTCAGCTTGCGAAATTTATTCGCGAAGAAACTGACGCGTGAAAGTGTCGTCCCGTTATCTCGGCCAGAGTTCCCGGTTGGCTTTTGCCTCGCCAGGGTGGCGATAACCAGAAAGTCATGGCTATTCGCCGTTAAAGAGCGCACGGTGATGCCGAGCCCGGACGGGCGCGCTGTGTGAAGGAAGTCTGCAGGCGTTACGCCACCCCTTGGCAACGGCTGCAGATCAGGTTTTCCGCCGTGGCGGAAGATTGCCGTTCGTTCTTTTGTTCGGCGCATTGAAAACCTGATCTGGCGATAACGCGCGATTGTCTCTTACGCAATGGAACGCGGCCCATGTCCCTGAGCCCAGGTGATTCTCACGTTTTCGACGCTGATCGGATGGTTATGCGCTTTACGATGATGAACGATGACGTGAAAATCAATTGCGCCGTCAGCACTGATGCGATGGACCATATCGAAGGCGCCAAACGCGTGACACTGGCCCAGCGCGAGGAGCAGTTCATGCGATTGCGCAGCAAGATCGAAGCGCGAGCGGAACAAAAAATCATAGATGCCGAGTTCGAAGGACAGCCGGCTGGCATCATTCTGCGAAGCATCGACTTCCGGCGGCAACTTTGAACGGCCGCTTGAAGTATGGTGACGGGATTGATGCTGGACCGGCCGCAGGTTCAAATCGCCGATCGATCTTGAGGAAAGCGACGCGCAGAAGATATTCGAGCGAGCGGCGCATCCATACACCGCCGCCCTACTGAATAGCCGCGCATGCGGCTCAGGGCGACGGAGAATTGAGTGGAACGGCGATCGAATGTTCAATGACCGGGACGTTTCAGGTTATCTTGCACAAGAAGGCGGATTTGAACGCGCAGCCCTATGCGGATTTGACGTATCCCTTGATCGAAACAGAAACGCATTAGGTGCTCACCGGCTTCAGTCACCCGAATTACGTGGCGGAGTTTGGCGCCAAAGGGCAAAGTGAGTTTAAGCCAAATCCTCACTTGATTTTGCGATGAAGGATGCCCTCCGAAAAGTCCGCCGCTTTCGGATGAATGTACGGGGCCTGAGTGAAGATGAAGCCATCGCGCTGATGTCAGCTGCCGTTGATTTCGGCGTCACGCAGGTCGTCGATAGCAATTGGGGTGTTCACGCCCTTCTCAGCAAGCGTCTGTTCTCATCGTCGTCGCAAGATTAGTCATTACAAGGAAGCCTCCGTGCAATTTCACATGATTCCGGGCGGCCCGAAACCTGTGGCGCCATTCAGCCACGCTGTCGAAACCGACGGATTTGTGTTGGTGACCGGTCAGATGCCCGACACTCCAGAGGCGCCTGGACAACTTCCTGACGGGATCGTCGCCCAGACCAAGGCTGTGATGGAAAACCTTCGGAAGGTGCTTGCGGGAACTCGGATTCGAACACGTCGTGATGGCGCGGATTTATCTGACGCGCTTCAAGGAACATTATACGCAGATGAATGAAACCTATCGGCATTTTTTACGGAGAGGCGTTTGCCTGCTCGAACCTGTGTCGGGCTGACTGGATTGGCTTATGACGCGCTGATCGAAATCGAGACGGGCTGATCGAAATCGAACTGATTGTCCGGCGCCCGGATTTGTGAGCGAGGGAAATTCTGTATCCCATGACTTTCGACCGGTCCGTATGGGGAAAATCACTGTTGTAAACCGATAAGTTGCGCTGATTGGCAGATTAGTCCCTGCTGTTCGCGATGTGGGCATCGGCGCACTGAACTATCAGCACGCAAATTCATCGGGCTCATGTTTGAGTCAGTTCTGTGAACGCATGGTTTATGCGCGACAGACTTGCCGAGGATTTGATGAGCTTTCAGATTGCTCCTCTGAACATTGAAGATTTTCTTTTCCAGCAATTGAACGATTCGAGGTCGTGCTGGAGTATCGGAACATTCGGCGCGATCGCCGAATTCTCCCGTGTCGGTGAAGAAGAAATTGTGATCAGCCAGCGGCGCGAAACGATCTCCGCGGTGACAAAGCGCGGAGGTATATCGATCGAAACCTTCGAAGGGTTTAGGCCGCTTGCCTCCGAAAGCGTTGCTTGGCAGGGCTGGAGCCATCGGTTGTCACTTTGCTTGAGCGGCGCCGAAGCCGCGATGAACGGTCGATCCGTGCTCACGGAATTGTCTGCGGATGGGAACGCGTTACGTCCGGAAGATCGCGGCGATATCCTGTTCGATCTGGGATTAGCTGCGCCGCATGTCGATTTCTGTATCCGGGTGAAGGATGGGCGCCTTGGCGATTACCTCAGGAGATATGTCGGAAAGCCGCTTTATGAAACCGGGAATCCGGCATTGTCCGCAATTCTGGAGTCCGGGCCCCACCGCGTTTTTATAAGCCGTCTGGGGAGAATCGAAGTCTTCCAGACGATTCCGAGGCATGGTGAGAAAAGTCCGGAGGGGCCGCACACGCATGTTTTGCCGCAACTGCTGAAGCAGGGCCGAACACATTCTGCCACGGAACCGGTGCCCGATGGGTTGATCCCATGCGCCCATGTATACCCATGGCACCCGGCGGACGTTTCTCTCGGCAAGACACCCTTATTCGACGCCGCGCAGCATAGATATTTTCAGGCTGTTCTGCGGTTGTTTGGGGACGAACGGGCCATTGCGATCAAGAACAGGGTCATTGCGTCCGTGATGGCTGAGTGCGGGCCACCGGTAAAATGCTTTGCGCAAAGTCGTTTTGATCGTGCCAGCATTCGGATTGCGCTGCGGCAAATGAGGGCGGCGAATTATCAGTCCAAGGTACTTGCGAGGTGGCTCGCTGCTTATGATCGTCTGTACGACGAGGAGATTGACGCTGCCTCTACGCCAGATCTCTGCATGCCGGGACGAAAGGGTGTTTCCGAGGCTGTCTGATCGACGGGGTCTTACCGTGTTCTGTAGACAACCCACGAAATGCTCCAACACAGGATAAAGAGGCTGACAACCCCATAGCCCAGCAGGCCGAAGTTGGAATTGAGCATTGAAACGCTCGACCAGAATGGGGTCTGGAGATCCAACCGGTCGCTGATCAGACCAAGGGTTTCGATCCCGCCGATGACGACGGCGACAAGAATCGAAACAAGCGTAATGATCAGGTTATAGAGAAGCTTACGCGAAGGACTACGGTAGGCCCAGCCGTAGGCGCCGAGCATCAATATGCCGTCGGCCGTATCGACAAGGGTCATGCCGGCGGTGAAGAGCGCCGGGAAAATCATGACGGACATTGAAGAAAGCTTTCCCGATGCGCTTGCCGAGAGTCCGAACAGGCTGATTTCACTTGCGGTCTCAAAACCGAGAGCAAACAGGAGACCGATCGGAAAAAGATGCCAGCTTTTCGAGATAAGGCCAAAGAGCGGCGTGAGATAGCGCGTGAGCCATCCGCGTTTTCTCAACAACGCATCAATGTCCTCGTCCCGGAAGATCTTTCCTGATTTGGATTGGCGGTACGCCTGATATACTCCGCCGAGAACGGCAAGATTTGCCAGCGCGATGATGAACAGGAACATGGCGGAAGCAAATGTGCCGACTGTTCCGGTGATTTCGCGGTATTTGGCGATATCTTCGGCGTATGAGCTTGCGATCATCGCAATCAGGATCGATGCGGCCACCACGACCGTGGAGTGTCCCAGTGCGAAAAACAGTCCGACCGCAACGGGCCGCTTGCCCTCCTGCATGAGTTTTCGCGTCACGTTGTCGATCGCAGCGATATGGTCAGCGTCCAGCGCGTGCCTCAGGCCCAGGCTGTACGCCAGTGCGGCCATCCCGAGCAGGACTGGCTGCTCCAGGAAGGCGTACAGCGCCCAGGCCCATGTCAGGGCGTTCGCAATCAACAGGCCTGAAAATACAGCTGCAAGCCTGTCGCGAAAGCGATCTCGCCGGACGCGATCGATGATGTGCGAAGCCGGCATCGCGTCGAGTTATTCGGCGGCGCGCAGGGTTTTCGGTTTGAAGTTGCGCGTCGGCGCCTCGAAGCCGCAGGAGCTGCCGTCCGTGATCTTGACGTCATCTTCCCACGGAAGACGAAATGTTCCTGCCACCATGTCCTGCATGAAGGTGTAGGGACAGTCCATCGCGCCGCCCTTCACGGCAACGTAGCCGCGATGCCAGAGCTGATAGATATTGTTTTCGACGCCCCAGTTCAGTCGCGCCTCGCGCACCAGATCAGGCCGGACTTCAGCAGTAATGATCTCATCTGGCCGGCCCGTGGCGCCATGCGCGAGAACAGTGCCATCGAAATTCACAATCATGCCTTCGCCCATGGAATCGAAGCTGCCGTCCGTGCCGCACATGCAGACGTTGGCGGTGACCATGAGGTTCTGAAATGAATTGGCCTGATTGGTGAAGCGCCAGCTTTCACGGATGGGCGCCGTGTAGCCCGCGGTGCGAAGCATGATCTCGGCGCCCTTATAGGCGCATTCACGCGCCATCTCCGGAAACATGCCGTCGTGGCAGATGATCAGAGCAAGCTTTGCGCCCTTGGGGCCGTCGATCACCGGAATGCCGATATCGCCCGGCTCCCACGGTTCGACCGGGATCCAGGGATGGAGCTTCCGATAGTAAAGCTTAAGCTCGCCTTTGTCGTCGATGATCAATCCGGAATTGTAGGGATTGCCGTTCGGATTAAACTCCATGATCGAGAAGCAACCCCAGATCCTGTTGTCGATGCAGGCCTGCTTGAACGCTGCGACTTCGGGACCGTCCAGCCGGCACATGATATCCGGATTGGTATCCATTGAGAGCCCGTGAAGCGAGTATTCCGGGAATACCACAAGATCCATCGTGCCGAGGTTTCGTCGCGCCTTACCAACCATATCGACGATGCGTTGCGTCTGCGCGGCAAGATGGTCCTTCGTGACGACGACCGGTAACTGCAATTGCACCAGTCCAATGACAACGCCGTTCGGTGATTTGTTGAGGCCGCCGAGACCGTTCATGATTGCACTCCGCAGATAGCTCTCGCAGGGCGAGATGATGTACGAGAACCTAACTGCATTTCGACGCGTTGAAACAGTTCATATTTAAGCCGGGCTGCGGTCCATTCGCGGGCAGTCGTCACCTATAGGGTGATAAGAGCCGCTTATGCGCCCTTACATCCTGTGTCTGTGCTTCGCAAAAGCTCCGCAGGCCGGAAAAAACGCCTGAAAAACCGGCACTGCCGATCTCGACCCGTCGTTGGCACGGTGATTGCCAGAGGACGGAAGCTTATCTGGAAAATGGAGATGGGTCGTAATGTCTGAACCTGTGGAGCCCGGCCTGCGAATGTCCGCGACATGCTCTTGTGGATGCAACGGTGACATCGATGAGCATAGGAAAGCATTCGGCTCGGCGATGTCCGAGGCGGACTATTCCGGCGTCGAAAACTATACCAATCGCATTGTCGAGACGACGATCCTCAAGGCGATGTTTCCGAACGGGCTGGCGCGGCGCTCATTTCTTAAGGCGGTAGGTGCGTCAACGGCGCTTGCGGCCATCGCGGATCTTTTTCCGCTTGCGACATCAAAAGCGATCGCGAACGAAGCCGCGGGTTTAGAGAAAACCAAGCTCACCGTCGGCTATGTCCCGATCACCTGCACAACGCCGCTTTTGCTGGCGCATGCGATGGGCGAATATCAAAAAGAAGGACTCGATCTCAATCTTGTCCGGACGCCTGGATGGGCGATCGTGCGCGACAAACTGGTGAACGCCGAATATGACGCCACCCATCTCGTTCTGGCGATGCCGCTGACCATGACGATGGGTGTTGGATCAAAGCCGATCAACACGTACGTGTCGACCGTGCAGAATGTGAATGGCAACGCCATCACCTTACATGTCAAGCACAAGGATCGCCGCAATCCGAAGGATTGGAAAGGTTTCAAGTTCGGTATTCCGCATGAGCAATCGATGCATGCGATGCTGCTTCGCTATTACGTGGCCGAGCACGGCCTTGACCCGGACAAGGATATCGAACTGCGCGTTTATGCGCCGCCGGATTCGGTCGCCAACATGGCCTCAGGGAACCTCGATGGCATGTTATTCGCCGAGCCGTGGGGCCAACGGGCCGTGTTTGAGGGCGTCGGATTCCTGCATCTTCTGACTCGGGACATCTTCCCCGATCATCCGTGCTGCGTCCTGTCTGTCACTGACAAGTTCGTAAAGGAGGCTCCCAATAGCTATAGCGCGATGTTCCGCGCCGTTGTGAGGGCGACGGAGTTCGCTGACAAATATGAGAACCGAAAGAAGGTCGCCGAACTGCTGGCGCCAGCCGGATACCTGAATCAACCTCAGACGGTGCTCGAACAGGTGTTGCTCGGTCACTACGCCGACGGCCTCGGCTCGGTTGTCGATCGACCGGACAGGATCGGGTTTAAGGCCTTCCCATACGAATCGACGGGGGTGTGGCTTCTCACGCAGCTCAGGCGCTGGAATCTGGTGCCAGCCGATATCGATTATCAGGCGATGGCGGACAAGGTGTTCCTGTCCACGGACGCAGAAAAGCGGATGAAGGAAATGGGGATGACACCGCCCGCATCGGCCATGACGACCCACACCATCCTTGGCAAGACGTTCGACCCAACAAAACCGCAGGCTTACGTGGATAGCTTTGCGATCAGGCGGACTTGAGGAGTGAAACGATGACCCGTGGATATCACGACATTGGTGGTGAGCCGGCGGGGGCTATTCCAATTGTGGAATTGCCTTGGCTGCAGTGGGAGAAACAGGTCGAGGCGATCCGTAACCTTCTGGGTGATGGAACACGGCGCATGATGTCGCTCGACGAAATGCGCCGTGGTTTCGAATCGTTCGGTCTCGACAAATACAAGAAGTATTCGTTCTACCGGCGAAGGCTTGAGGCTGTGATCGATATTCTCGTCGAAAAAGATGTGTTCAGCCGCGAAGAGCTGGAACAGGAGATTGCTCTCGTGCGCGCCAGGTGGGAGGCGCCGGTTTCGTGTGATTGATGAAACAGCGGTTTGATGCCGGGGACAAGGTCGTCGTTCTCGATCTTGGAAAATCCGGCCACATCAGAACGCCGTTCTATGTGCGCGGGCATGTAGGAACGGTCATGCATCGGTGTGGGGCATTTCTTAATCCGGAGGATCTGGCTGTTGGACGTGTATGCGGGCCAGTGGTTCCGCTTTATCGCGTCAGCTTTGCATTGAGAGATCTGTGGCCGGATTACGAAGGGCCGGGCGCCGATCTGCTGTGCCTTGAAATTTACGATCACTGGCTGGCGCCTGCACCCCCGGGTGCAGCGACCTTGCTAAAGGCTGTCTAGCGGCGAGCGCTTCCATTGAAAGAAAAGAGCGGACACTGTCATGAGCGACCATAGCCACGACCACGATCACGAACACCACCATGCTCATGATAAGCACGAACCGCTTGTGGTCGAGGACGACGTGGGGAATATCGAGGGACAGATCATAGTCGATGCGCTCCAGAATATCTTGATGAGACGTAATCTTGTCGCGCCGGGCGAAGTCAGGCGTGAGATCGAGAAGATCGAGTCCCCGGGCGAACATCTGGGTGCAAAACTCGTTGCGCGAGCCTGGACAGACGACGCTTACAAATCTCGACTGCTGGTGGATGGAAAGTCAGCTGCCGCGGAGCTTGGTATCGCGATCGGCGAAGCACAATTGATCGTGGTCGAAAACACCGATCAAATTCATAATCTGGTCTGCTGCACACTTTGCTCCTGTTATCCCCGGTCGATATTAGGGCAGCCACCCGCTTGGTACATCAGTAAGGCCTATAGAGCCCGCGCGGTCCGGGAACCTCGCGCGGTTCTTGAGGAATTCGATCTTAAATTGCCCGGCGATGTTGCCGTGCATGTACACGATAGCAACGCGGATATGCGTTATCTCGTGCTACCGGTACGCCCTGCTGGCACCGACGGCATGAAAGAGAGCGATCTGGCCAAGCTGGTGACGCGCGATTGCATGATTGGAGTCGCAGTAGTCGATGAAGACGTCGCAGCGTGACGATCGGGTTGTTCCGGATCGCTTCAGAGCGCGTGGGTCCAGCGCTTGGATTACGCGCCCGCAGACGAGGTGAGATAGGCTGGAGAATAGTGCATAAGCTCCCGCGTCATGTCGATGTCCTGAACGACATCGACAAAGGCGCGGATCGCAGGCGGCTGGGGCTCTCGATCAACCGTCAACAAGCCAATCGCGTTGGTAACGGTCGGTTCGGAAAGTCGGATTGCGCGCGTGCGATTCCAGTCTCCCGTCATGACAAAGAACGTGTTCGGCACCACGGCGAACCAATGACCCGGACGCACATGCGAGCACAGCGCCAGCGCGCAGTTCGTCTCGATGACTGTTCGGGGCGTGACGCCGACTTTGGAAAACATGGAATCGAGAATTCGTCGGTTTTGCATATCGGACGACAGCATGCACAGCGGCAGACGTCCGGCTTCCGACCACGACACGAAGGGTTTTTGGGCAACGGGATGATCGGCCGGAGCGATGAGGTAGTAGGATTCATCATAGAGGAAGTAAGGACGAAATCCGACTGCGTCCCCGAAGTCCAGATAATTGATGCCGATGTCGATCTCGAAATTGTCCAGCCCCTTCTTCAGATCGGTGAAGTTGAGCGAGATGACCGAAACACTGACATTCGGATAGAGGCGGTTGAACGCGGTGGTGATGATCGAAATTCCGGGCATGGCCACCGGAATAACGCCGAGCCGGATATGCCCGCGCAGGTTCTGACTGTCGAGACTGCAAAGTTCTTGATTGAGATGCTCGTAGCCGGACAGCACGGTTCGCGCCCAATCGAGTACGCGATTGCCGTGAGGGGTGAAGCCCTGGAAGCCGTGACTACCACGATCAACAATCGGAACGCCGAACAATTTCTCAAGCTGCTGTATTGCCTGAGAGAGGGCCGGCTGGCTGATCTGGCACTCGTCCGCCGCGCGCCCGAAATGCATGTGTCGCGCGAGGGAGGTGAGATACTGCAGCTGTCTGAGATACAGGCTCGCTGCTGATTTCGGTGAAAGAGCGTCCATCCGCTGCACATGCCAATCTTAAAGTACGAAAGACAGATCAGGGTATCACAATGAAGGACAGGCTCAAATTAAAAGCAGGCATCATGTCATTGCTGCTTTTGGCCGCCATTTTGGGTTTTTGGTACTTGGCCACGGCCCGCCCGGACGTCGCCGCGGTCGATTCCGAATATGCGAAGATGATGGGAAAAGCGGCGTCGAGCGGTGGAAGCGGATTGCCGTCACCGCTGGATGTTGGCCGGCAGCTCTGGGCCGATCTCCGCAATCCGTTTTACTACAATACCAACAACGACGTCGGCATTGGATATCATCTTGGATATTCGCTGATGCGCGTGATGCTCGGCTATTTCCTTGCTGTAGCCATTGGCATTCCGCTTGGTTTCGCGATCGGAATGTCGCCGCTGTTTTATCGGACGCTGGATCCGTTCATCCAGGTTCTCAAGCCGATCTCACCCCTCGCGTGGTTGCCGCTGGCGCTTTACACGATCAAGGATGCCAGTCGTTCCGCGATCTTTGTCATCTTCATCTGTTCGATATGGCCAATGTTGTTGAACACCGCGTTCGGTGTAGCCGGTGTCCGCAAGGAATGGCTGAACGTTGCGCGGACGCTTGAAGTCAGTACGTTCCGCCGGGTGCGCAAGGTTATCTTGCCGGCGGCTCTGCCCGCGATTTTGACAGGGATGCGGATTTCGATCGGCATCGCATGGCTTGTGATCGTGGCGGCGGAAATGATCGTTGGTGGCGTTGGCATCGGTTACTTCGTCTGGAACGAGTGGAACAATCTTTCCATCGCAAATATCATCACGGCCATCTTGTTCGTCGGGGTTATCGGAATGCTGCTCGATCAGATTCTGGGCGTCGCCGCGCGTCAAGTTAGCTATCCGGAATAAATCATGAGCAGTTCAAGTCTGATTTCGATTGAAGGCATCGCCAAGCGTTACGCCCAGCGCGATGGCAAGCCGGTCACCGTGTTCGAGAATCTCTGGCTCGCGATCGAAGGCGGAGAGTTTATCTGTGTGATCGGTCACTCAGGTTGCGGAAAGACCACGATTTTAAATGCATTGGCGGGCCTTGAGCGGCCGAACGAGGGCGTGATCATTGTCAATGGCAAGGAGGTCACCGGCCCAAGTCTGGATCGCGCCGTGATTTTTCAAAGCCACGCGTTGATGCCATGGATGACGGTGATGGAAAACATCGCGTTTGCGGCGGAGTCCCGCTTTCGGTCATTGCCGCGTGCGCAGATAGATCAGCATTGTCAGCGTTACATCGATCTGGTCCAATTGAGAGGACATGAGACGAAACGTCCCGCGGAGTTGTCCGGCGGTATGAAGCAGCGTGTCGGTATTGCACGGGCCTTGGCGATCGAGCCCAAGATGCTGTTGATGGATGAGCCGTTCTCCGCGCTTGACGCGCTGACGCGGGGGGCGCTGCAGGACGAGGTCCGTAACATCTGCCGTTCGACGGGCCAGACTGTCTTCATGATCACGCACGACGTCGATGAAGCCCTATTGCTAGCCGACAAGATTGTCCTGATGACGAATGGTCCGGGCGCCTGTATTGCCGAGATCGTACAAAATACGCTGCCTGAGGATCGATCAGGCGTGGGTTTACACAAATGCGCTGAATACTATCCGCTACGAAATCATCTGCTCGATTTTCTGACAGTTCGTTCAAAGAGTTTCAAAGAACCCACCCGCACGGCTGCCGAGCATCCGCCGATCGTGGTTCTGACCTGAACTCGCCGGTTTTTCCGGTTCGAAAATCGTACCTTGTTTGGGAACAACGCTAATTTCCGTAAAGATAATTCGGCAGCCAAAGTGTCATGCCCGGCCACAGATACATCAACACCATGCAGAGGATGACAATCAGCATATAAGGCATCATCCCTGAAAAGATCTGGTTGAGCGTGACATGACTTGGAGCAACGCCTTTCAGATAGAACGCAGACATTGCGACAGGCGGCGAAAGAAAAGCGGCCTGCAGATTAACGAATACCAGCGTGCCCCAGAGGACCGGATCGATGCCAAAGTGTTTGAGCATGGGCAGGAAGATCGGTACGAAAATCACGATGATCTCGGTCCATTCGAGCGGCCAACCGAGGACGAAGATGATGGCCTGCGACAAGATCATAAACTGGATGGGCGTGAGATTGAGCGAAAGAACCCAGCTTTCAAGCAGAGCCTGGCCGCCGAGAATGGCAAAAACGGCTGAAAACAGGGCCGATCCGACGAAAAGCCAGCAAACCATCGCAGTGGTTTTTGCCGTGAGAAAGACAGCTTCCTTTGTGCGTTTCCAATCGAGCGTGCGGGCCTGTATCGCGAGCAGAAAGGCGCCTGCGGCGCCAACTGCAGCGGATTCCGTAGCCGTCGTGATGCCAAACAGGATCACTGCAAGGACGACGACAGTGAGAATGCCGAGCGGCATGACGGAAGCCGTCAGCAGGCGCAGCACCTCGAACTGTTCTGCCCGCATGGACCAATAGTAGTAGAGTAGAAGAAGACCGAGCAGGGCGGCCGTGATGGCGAAGTAAGTGTAGAATTCCTGCGGCGGGCCTTCATCGGCTGGTATCGCCAATCTTTGATTCTGCAATTCGGCGTTGCCCATTTGCTGCAGCACTTCCGGCTCTCTTGCGGCTTGCGAGGCGTCGGCGCCGCTGCCAAGTTCCTGAAGCGTCTCTTCAGGCGGCGTTGAAGAGGGCGGCGTTGCGCCGATCCGTTCCGTGATGGTCACTTGCGGTGGCGCTTCGGCTTGTTGGTGGATGACGACGTACCACCATACACCCCAGAGTGTCGCCACCGTGAGGACGAGCGGCACTAGGGCATAGCAGAGGCTTTTCAGAATGAAGAGATAGCCCTTCTTTGCCCCATCAACTGTGATCGAGAGAGCTTTCGCCGGCATGACCGTTGCCATGACGAGAGCAGGGAACATCCGCTCTGAATAGGCTCGTCGCAGTTCATCGACCCATGGCGTGACCGGAACGCGCGTCTCGCTTTCCGGCAGTTTCGGCGCGATCTTCGGGTTCAAAAGAGCCCAGCCGATGATGTAGACAAGATAAAGCAGCGCCAGGAAAAAGCCCGGAAACATCGAAGCCGCATAAAGCTTCACGACGGACTGACCGGCAACCGCGGCATACACGATGATCATGATCGACGGCGGAATCAGGATTCCCAGTGTTCCGCCAGCCGTGATGACACCGGACGCCAGTCTTACGTCGTAGCCTGCCTTCAGCATCGGATTGAAGGCGATCACGCCCATCAGCACCACAACGGCGCCGACCAGTCCGCTCGCGATTCCCCAGAATGTGCAGACAAACAGCGTCGCGACCGCGAGGGATGCCGGAACGCGGCGAAACGCAAGCTGAATGGAATAGAACATTTTATCCACCAGCGCGCCGCGCTCCATCACGTACCCCATCAGAACGAACAATGGGATCGAGATCAGAACGTCGTTGGTCATCGCACCGTACGTGCGCTGAACCATCAGATCGAAAATGTGGTTATCCGCCCAGCCTTCGCCTGTACGATGATAGGCGAAGAAACCGAACATCATGCCAAGCCCCATCAGCGTGAACGCTGTTGGAAAACCCATCATGATGACGACCACGATCAAAGCGAGCATCATCAGGCCGAGGGCTGGATCGCTCATGTCTGCTGATTCCCACCCATGCCGCGCTGGCGCGCGCTTTCCTCAATATTCTGTGCGTTGGCAATAGCTTTTGCGCGCGCGTCCTCATCCACATATTGGCTGTTCGCGAGCTGCTCTTCGACAACATCGATCTCGGAGACATCTCTCAAGCGATCCGGCCATGCGCCCGTCCTGAGGCAAATGATGCAGCGGATGATCTCCGCGATTCCTTGCAGCAACAGAAGTGCACCGGCGATCGGAATCACCGTCTTGAAATGATAAACGGGCGGCCCATCGGCTGTGACATTGGAGTGTTCATTGATGCGCCATGAATCGGCTGCGTAGTCCAGCCCGGCGTAGCAGAGCGCCATGATGCCGGGCAGGAAGAAAGTGATATAAAGAACGAGATCGAGTGTCGCCTGCGTTCGTGGCCTCATCGAACTGTAAAGAAAGTCTCCGCGGACGTGGCCATTTTGTGCCAACGTATAGGCTCCGCACACCATGAATAACGTGCCGTAGAACATGTTCGAGGCATCGAAAATCCATGCCGTCGGCATGTTCATGATGTAGCGCTTGAAAACCTCGACACAAACGAGCGTCATCAGTCCGACGATCAGCCATGACGCGGCTTTGCCGGTAAACGTACTGATCCGGTCGATCGTATAAAGCGCACGCTGAATGTTCATCAAAATCCGGCCCAAAGCTGGGTGAACGACTTTGCCGTGCGCTCATCATCCGGACTCTGGCCGGATGATGAGCGCAATAGGGAAGATTCAGCTTCGCCGTTTCGCGTTTGGACCGAAGTAGTGATTGTAGGCCATTCGCCTGCTAACCACCGTGTCCTGTTCCCATTGCGTCGCCCGTTTGGCGAACGCCATTTGCGACTCGACAATTTCCTTGAACAGGGCGTTCTCAGCGGACTTCTTGGCAACGACGTCGTCGTAGATGTCGAGCTGCTTCTGAAGAACAGAGTCCGGGGTCTTGTAGAATTTGACTTTGTCCTTGCTCTGCATCTCCGCGTAGTCCTGCGAATAGCGGTCGATTGCCTTCCAGGACATATCCTGGCCCGCTGCTTCCGAAGCGGCGGCGATGATTGCCCGCATCTTCTCGGGCAGAGAGTCATATTTTGTTTTGTTAAACAGAACCTCGAATTGCTCGGCGTTCTGATGATAACTCTGCAACATGCAGATCTTGGAGACGTCCGGGAAGCCGAGCAGGCGATCCGAAGACGCATTGTTGAACTCCGCCGCATCGAGCAGTCCGCGATCCATCGCCGAGACGATCTCCCCGCCGGGCAGGGCATTGACCGCTGCGCCGAGGCCGGTGAACACGTCGATCGAAATTCCGACGGTTCTGAACTTCACGCCCTGCAGATCCTCAGCTTTGGAAACCGGTTTCTTGAACCAGCCGAGCGGCTGAGTTGGCATCGGCCCATACGGAAACGACACGACGTTCGCGCCGATCGAGTTGTAAAGCTTGGCCAGCAGCTCCTTGCCGCCGCCATATTTATGCCAGGCAAGCAGCATGTTGGCGTCCATGGCATAGGCCGGACCGGAGCCCCACAAGGCCAGGGCTGTCTGTTTGCCGTAGTGATAGACCATGACGCCGTGGCCGCCATCGAGGGTACCTTTTGAAACGGCGTCGAGCAGGCCAAAGGCAGGTACGACGGCGCCCGCCGGCAAAACTTCGATCTTGAGTTCGCCGCCAGTCATGTCGTTGACCTTCTTGGCATAATCCAAAGCATATTCGTGGAAGATGTCCTTGGCAGGCCAGGTGCTCTGCCAACGCATATTGATGGGCCCTTGACTCTGCGCGATGGCTGGCGCGGTCACTACCGTCGCCGCCGCGGTGGCCGCAGCACCTTTAAGGAAACGGCGGCGTGTCGTCGTAGCGTCTTTTCTACGTATCGTCATTGCGTCCTCCCGTTGAGCCTTCCGCTTTTCAAGCGGACTCTTTTACTTGGCTTCAAGACAAGGGCTTGTTGGGAACAATCGCAAGAAAGTTTCGGGAGATGCGACGCTACGACGCGGATTCCACTTGCTGCGATGCCGCAAGGTTAAAGATCATCGGCGTTCATTGTTGAAGCCAGATACCAACAATGCCCACGACTTCTTGCATTGCAGCGCAAAGGAATCTCACGAGATCGTCAGATCTACATCTGAGCGACATCGAGAGCACCTGCGACTTGTTTCAGATGTTAAGCTCGAGCGAACGACCTGAGACTCTGATGATGGTCTCCTCATGATGGCCATTCTCAAAAAGGGCGTAACGCAGCGCCTCCGCATAATTGATAAAAAGTCCACCAAACAGACCATGTTGTTCACAGGCCACCCAGTCGCCCCGGTCATTCTGTCCGACAAAGACGGTTGGAGAGGAGGGCAACGGAGGTTCGTTGTTCGTATACATGATGAACTCTTGCGGGAAATTGGAAACGAATAGCGTTCGAAGGAACGCCAGTGTGACGTGGAGAGGTAATCATCAGGCGACGCTAATGGCAGACGCGGCGCAGTAGAGCGCACCGTAGGCGGCTCCCTCGTCCCAGTGCGTTAGATCTCCGCCGAAGGGCCGCTCTCGTCTTACAATGGCGCTGATGAGGCAAAGGACCGCGGAAATCCACAGCATCGCTTGACCAAAACGAGCGCCGATGAATGCAGTGAACAGCGCGAGCAGAATGATCCTCATCCCGAAGCGGATGAAGACGTGTGCCGATCGCAGGTCGTTCGGCAGATCGTGTGGCTCAATTGTCATCGGGAGTCCCGGAACAAGTCGTAAAAAGTGTCAGAAGAAATTCTCACACAGGACGAGCGCCTCTGGCATGACGCGCAAACGCTTGTGCGTCTGGGGAGTGCGGTTGGCGTCGTCGTTGCGCATCGCCTCAACGACGGCCGTCAGAATTGACAGGCCGATGTCCCGGTGATGGCTTTCGATGACCTGATCGAGCCAATCCGGCAGATCGCGATGAGAAGAAAGTGAACAGAACCATTCTCCACCGTCATAAATCAAACGGCAAAGCTTCCAGCGTGGTGTAAGAACCTCGATCGATGCAAGCGCGGCTTCTGTCCAGGCCTCGCAACTGATAAGCCTTTTCAGGTTTGCGGCAGCGCGCCCCTGTCCGGCGTGGGCGACACGTTCAGATGTTTCAAGAACTTCGATAAACGCTGCCTCGGTGGGCTGCGCCGCGCTGTTCAGCCGATTAACGAGCGCAGCAAGCCGCTCGCTATGTTCCAGTTGGTACAACATCTACCGCTCCTCAATTATCCGCGACCGGTTTGTGGTCGTAGGTTCAGATTGGGCGGCTGTGCATTTGAATTCGAGATTGCGTGCGGCATAACGTTATAAATGCCGTGTAAACGCCGGGCGGTACGGCGTCTTTATGGAATTCCTATAACGTTGCCCCCGGCGACGTCTCGAAAACCTACGGCGCGAGTGCCAATCCATCACGATGAAAGCGGGGCTTCATCCCGCTTCCCTGCATGTCGAAGTGCGGCACTTAAGAGTCGCGCTGCATAAGGTTATGGAAGAGGCATCCGATGTTGGACGTCATCATGCTGGTTATGGGGCTCGGCTTTTTCGCGTTGTCGATTGGCTACGCCTATGCCTGCGACTGGCTCTGAGGGGAGGTCGTCATGATTTTTGATTACGCGCTTGCCGGCTTTGTGTCGGCTGGTCTCCTGTTTTACCTGACATACGCTCTGCTGCGCCCCGAGCGCTTTTGAGAGGCAACGACCATGACCCTCAATGGATGGATTCAGATTCTTCTATTCTGCGCGATCGTAACAGCGCTGGTGAAGCCGCTTGGCGGCTACATGACCAAGGTCTTTAATGGGAAACCGACCTTTTTGTCTTTCCTGCTGCGTCCGGTCGAAACCGGAATCTATTGGGCAGCTGGCGTCGATGAAAAGCGGGAACAGCACTGGCTCGTCTACACCATTGCGATGCTGCTGTTTCATATTGGCGGCTTCCTGATTATCTATCTGGTTCTGCGCCTCCAGGGCCTTTTGCCGTTCAATCCGGCAGATCAGTCAGCGGTTGCTCCAGATTTGTCGTTTAATACGGCAATTAGCTTCATCACCAATACCAACTGGCAAAACTACGGCGGCGAAAGCACGATGTCGTATCTGAGCCAGATGCTCGCGCTGGCGCACCAGAACTTTCTTTCGGCCGCCACTGGCATCGCTCTGGCAATGGCGTTGATTCGGGGTTTTTCGCGCTCCTCCGCGAAGACTGTTGGAAATTTCTGGGTCGATATCACCCGCGTCACACTCTACGTGCTGTTACCGATCTGTGTGGTTTATACGCTGTTCCTGGTCTGGCAGGGTATACCGCAGACGCTCGGCGCATACGTTGACGCGACTACCCTCGAAGGCGGTAAGCAGACCATCGCGCTTGGCCCCGTCGCCTCGCAGGTTGCTATCAAGATGCTTGGCACCAACGGAGGTGGTTTCTTCAATGCCAACGCGGCGCATCCTTTCGAGAACCCCACGGCGCTTTCGAATTTCGTCCAGATGATTTCGATCTTCTCGCTCGGCGCGGCACTGACAAATGTATTTGGCCGCATGGTCGGTAACGAGCGGCAGGGCTGGGCAATCTTCGCGGTGATGGGCGTTTTGTTTGTCGCGGGCGTGACGATCACTTATTGGGCCGAAGCCAACGGGACGAGCTTGATGCATACTTTGGGCGTCGAAGGCGGCAACATGGAAGGCAAAGAGGTCCGCTTCGGCGTCGTTGCATCGTCGCTGTTCGCTGTCATCACCACGGCGGCGTCGTGCGGAGCGGTCAACGCTATGCATGACTCGTTTACGGCGATCGGCGGCATGATTCCGCTGATCAATATCGAGCTCGGCGAGATCATCGTCGGCGGAGTTGGCGCCGGCCTTTACGGTATGCTGTTGTTCGTCGTGCTCGCGATCTTTGTCGCGGGACTGATGGTGGGCCGCACGCCGGAGTATGCCGGAAAGAAAATCGAGGCGCGCGAAGTGAAGATGGCGATGCTCGCCATTCTGGTCCTGCCACTCATGATCCTCGGTTGGACCGCGGTCGCCGTCGTATTGCCGCCGGCGGTTGCCTCGATGGCGAATGCTGGACCGCACGGCTTTTCGGAAGTGCTTTATGCCTTTACGTCAGCGACCGGGAACAACGGATCGGCATTTGCCGGACTGAGCGCCAATACGTTGTTTTATAACTTGACGCTGGCGACGGCCATGTTCGTCGGCCGGTTCTTCATGATCATCCCCGCGATGGCCTTGGCGGGTTCACTGGCCGGAAAGAAATCGATCCCACCTTCGGCCGGCACGCTGCCGACCACGGGCGGCCTGTTCGTTGGCCTTGTCGTCGGTGTGATCCTCATCGTGGGCGGGTTGACGTTCTTTCCGGCGCTGTCGCTTGGACCGATTGTCGAGCAGCTCGCATCGAACGCGAACACGCTCTACTGACAATTCCACTTTGGAGTTAGTTCCATGGATACGTTGAATATAAAAAACCGCACAACCGGTTCGGCTTTGCTGGATCCCAAGATTGTGTTGCCGGCAATCGGAGCTGCTTTCGGTAAGCTCAATCCGCGAGCGATGGTGAAAAATCCGGTGATGTTTGTGGTCGAGGTCGTTGCGGCGCTCACCACGGTGATCTTCATACGGAACCTTGTGTCGGGCGGAGCTGATTCCGGCTTTGCCTTTCAAATCATCCTATGGCTCTGGTTCACGGTTCTTTTTGCGAACTTCGCGGAGGCTGTAGCTGAGGGCCGCGGCAAGGCACAGGCGGAAACGCTAAAGAAGACCCGTACCGAGACACAGGCCAAGCTGACGACCGGGTCCGACCGGACTTTTCGCCTCGTTCCAGGCGTAAGCCTGAAAGTCGGAGATGTAGTCCTCGTCGAAGCCGGCGACACGATTCCCTCCGATGGCGAGGTGATTGAAGGAGTGGCCTCCGTCAACGAGGCCGCGATTACCGGCGAGTCCGCTCCTGTGATTCGTGAGTCAGGTGGCGACCGATCAGCGGTAACCGGCGGCACGCAGGTGCTCTCGGACTGGATTCGGGTGAGGATTACGGCGGCCCAGGGTTCAACTTTTATCGATCGCATGATCAAGCTGGTGGAAGGCGCAGAGCGCCAAAAGACACCGAATGAGATCGCGCTCAATATCCTGTTGGCGGGACTGACGATCATTTTCATTTTTGCGACGGTGACGATCCCGAGCTACGCCGCTTATGCTGGTGGCAGCGTTTCCATTGTCGTGTTGGTGGCGTTGTTTGTGACATTGATCCCGACGACAATCGGTGCACTGTTGTCGGCGATCGGTATCGCAGGAATGGATCGGCTTGTTCGGTTCAACGTGCTCGCGATGTCGGGCCGTGCGGTGGAGGCCGCGGGTGATGTCGATACGCTGCTGCTCGACAAGACTGGCACGATCACGCTGGGGAACCGTCAGGCAACTGCGCTGCGTCCAATCAACGGTGTGACGGAGCAGGAGCTGGCGGACGCCGCGCAGCTTGCCTCGCTGGCGGACGAGACGCCTGAAGGACGTTCGATCGTGGTACTGGCCAAAGAAAAGTACGGGATTCGTGGTCGCGACATGGCCGAGCTCGGCGCGACTTTCGTACCGTTCACGGCACAAACCCGCATGAGCGGCGTGGACGCTGGAGGCTCATCGGTGCGTAAGGGAGCGGTCGATGCGATTCTGAATTATGTGAATGGCGGTGCATCGCGCACCATGGCGACAGGCAACGTGGTTCGTTCGTTGGCTGTGAGCGAGTCTGGGGCTGAGCGCGAAATCCAGACTATCTCGGACGAGATCGCGAAATCAGGCGGCACACCACTCGCCGTCGCGCGAGATGGAAAGCTCCTCGGTGTCATCCATCTGAAAGATATCGTCAAGGGCGGCATTCGCGAGCGGTTTGCCGAGTTGCGACGTATGGGCATTCGCACTGTGATGATCACAGGTGATAACCCAATGACGGCTGCGGCAATTGCGGCGGAAGCAGGCGTCGATGACTTCCTTGCGCAGGCGACCCCGGAGGACAAGCTGAAGTTGATCCGGGACGAGCAGGCAAAAGGCAAGCTGGTGGCGATGTGCGGTGACGGCACGAACGACGCGCCAGCGCTCGCTCAGGCCGACGTCGGTGTTGCCATGAACACCGGAACGCAGGCCGCGCGAGAGGCCGGCAACATGGTCGATCTCGATTCCAATCCGACCAAGCTGATCGAGGTTGTCGAGATCGGCAAGCAGCTGCTGATGACGCGCGGCGCACTGACAACGTTCTCGATCGCCAACGACGTCGCGAAATATTTTGCCATCATCCCGGCGATGTTTCTTGCGTTCTATCCGCAACTCGGTGTGCTGAACGTGATGCATTTGACCAGTCCGCAGAGCGCGATCCTGTCGGCGATCATTTTCAACGCACTCATTATCATCGCGCTCATTCCATTGGCGCTGAAAGGCGTCGCCTACAAGCCGATCGGAGCGGGCGCACTGCTCGGCCGTAATCTGCTGATCTACGGCCTCGGCGGCATCATTGTTCCATTTATCGGTATCAAGGCGATCGACGTGGTCGTCACCGCCCTGCATCTTGCCTGAGGAGAAGGCTCATGTTGAAGGAATTTCGTCCTGCTATCGTCGTGCTGGTCGCGATGACGATCATTACGGGTCTTGCCTATCCGCTTGCCATGACCGGAGTCGCCGGTGTTCTGTTTCCAAGGCAGGCGCAGGGCAGTTTGATTACAAGAGACGGTCAGGTTGTCGGTTCGAGTCTGATTGGACAGTCGTTCACCGAAGACAAATATTTCCACGGCCGCCCATCCGCGACGACCGCCGCCGATCCGAATGACTCGACCAAGAGCATCTCGGCGCCCTATAACGCCGCTAATTCCGGTGGTTCGAATCTCGGTCCGACGAGCCAGGCTCTGAACGACCGAGTTAAGGCAGACGTCGAAAAATTGCAGGCGGAAAATCCGTCGGTCAAGGTGCCGGCGGACCTTGTAACGACGAGCGCGAGCGGGCTTGATCCCGATATATCTCCGGAAGGGGCGCTGTTTCAGGTGCCCCGTGTTGCAAAGACTCGCAACATGCCGGAGGCAGAGGTGCGCAAGCTTGTCGATGACCATACGGAGAGCCGGTTTGCGGGCGTGTTGGGCGAGCCAAAAGTTAACGTTCTTGCACTGAACATGGCGCTGGATGCGGCTGCGAAATAAGTCCGACAAGACTTCAAGCGAGCCGAGGACTACAATGGGGTAATGCCAACACCCGACCGCGAGCCAGATCAGCGACCATCCCCTGAAGCCCTGCTTGAAGCAGCGCGAAGGGAAGATACCGCGAGTGGCCGTCTCAAGATTTTTCTTGGGGCGGCCCCTGGCGTTGGCAAGACCTACGAGATGCTGCAAAGCGCGCAGGCTAAAATGAAAGCCGGTGTCGACGTCTTGGTCGGGATCGTCGAAACCCATGGTCGGCTTGAGACGCAGGCCTTGCTGCACGGGCTGGAAGTCCTTCCGCGCAAGAAGGTCACATACAAGGGGCAGACGCTGGAGGAAATGGATCTTGACGGTCTCCTCGCGAGCAAGCCGCAGTTGGCGATTGTCGATGAACTCGCCCATACCAACGCGCCCGGAAGTCGCCATCCGAAGCGCTATCTGGATGTCGAGGAACTGCTGGATGCCGGCATCGACGTCTATACGGCTGTCAACATTCAACACATCGAAAGCCTGAACGATATTGTTGCGCAGATCACGCGCGTTCGTGTTCGCGAGACGGTTCCGGACGCGATTATCGACAGGGCTGATGATATCGAGCTGATCGATCTGACGCCGAACGATCTGATACAGCGTCTGAAGGAGGGGAAGGTCTACGTCCCGCATCAGGCTGAGCGGGCTCTGGAGCATTACTTCTCGTCTGGAAATTTGACCGCGCTGCGCGAGCTGGCACTGCGCCGCACCGCCGAACGTGTCGATGAGCAGCTGCTTACCCATATGCAGGCCAACGCCATTTCCGGTCCTTGGGCTGCGGGTGATCGAATTCTGGTCTGCGTCAGCGAGGATCCTCGTTCGACGGGGCTGGTGCGTTACACAAAGCGGCTTGCGGACCGTCTGCACGCGCCCTGGACAGCGATTTGCATCGAAACGAGCCGCAGTCTTCAGTTCAGCGACGAACAGCGCGATCGTGTTGCCGCGTCGCTTCGGCTCGCCGCGACGCTCGGCTCCGATACGCTCACCATTCCCTCTGTGCAGCGGCGCGTGGCCGACGACATTCTGGGTTTCGCCCGTTCCAACAACGTCACCCATATCGTTGTCGGAAAATCGAGCCGCCCGTGGTGGTTTGAACTGGTGCGAGGCTCGGTGGTTCACGATCTTGTCCGCAGAGCCGGCAATATCAGCGTGCATGTCATGGCCGGCGACCAGCTTGCCGCAGAACCCGCTGCACGCAGCGGTGTCAAAACCGCGGATCGCCGTGAGGTATTCGAACCGCTACCTTACATCGCGGCGTTGGCGGCTATCGCGATTGCACTTGGCGTCAGTGCGGCGATCGAGCCTTGGTTCGGTATCGAAAACGTCGATCTTGTTTTCCTGACGGCGGTGGTGGCAGTCGCGGTCCGGTTCGGATTGCTGCCGTCCCTGTTTGCCAGCGTTGCAGGATCGCTTTGCTATAATTTTTTCTTTCTGCCTCCGACTTTCACGTTCACGATCACGGATCCTACCAATATTGCGGCGTTCTTCTTCTTTATGCTGATTGCTGTCGTGGTATCCAACGTAGCGGCGCGAGTCCGTACCCAGGCCGTTGCGGCAACAGAGCGCGTGCGAACGACAGAGTACCTCTATTCGTTCAGTCGCAAGCTCGCGAGCACAGCAACACTCGACGACGTGCTGTGGGCGACAGCGTACCAGACGGCTCTGATGCTCAAGGTGCGTGTGGTGGTTCTATTGCCGGAGCAGGGTCGCCTGGTCGTCAAAACCGGCTACCCTCCGGAAGACGAACTTGATGATGCCGATCTCGCCGCCGCGAACTGGGCATGGAGCAACGATCGCCCGGCGGGTCGTGGTTCAGATACGCTCCACGGTGCAAAGCGGCTTTTCCTTCCGATGCGAACAGGCCGCGGGATTATCGGCGTTATGGGCATTGACGACGATCGTACCGGACCGATGCTGACGCCCGAGCAGACACGCCTGCTCGACGCCTTGATGGACCAGGGCGCACTTGCAATCGAGCGGGTGCGGCTTGTCGAGGACGTAGAGGCCGCCAAGCGGGTGGTTGAGACGGATCGTCTGCGGTCGGCGCTGCTGACATCGATTTCGCACGATCTGAAAACGCCGCTGGCATCCGTTCTCGGCTCGGCAACCGCGCTGCGAAATCTTTCGGAGGGCCTGTCGGACGCGGAGCGCGCTGATCTGTTGACCACGATCATCGACGAGTCCGAGCGTTTGAATCGCTTCATCGCGAATCTTCTCGACATGACCAAGCTGGAATCGGGGGCGATCGTGCCGAACACTGCGCTGCACGACCTTGGTGAAATCGTCGGGGCTGCCTTGCAACGGGCGAGTAAAATACTGAATTCACACCGCATTGAATTGAATTTGCAGCCCAATCTGCCGATGCTGGAACTCGATGCCGTGCTTTTCGAGCAGGTTCTGTTCAATCTTCTCGATAACGCCGCTAAGTATGCGCCGGAAGGCAGCCTGATTGAGATTCGAGGGTGGCGCAACGCAGCTACCGTGACGATACAGATACTCGATGAAGGCGATGGAATACCGCCCGCCGACCTCGATAGCGTGTTCGATAAGTTTTACAGGGCCCAGAAGGTCGATCACGTGCGCGCCGGCACGGGTCTTGGCCTTGCGATTTCGCGTGGGTTTGTCGAAGCGATGCATGGCACGATATCAGCAGCCAATCGAGCCGACAGGTCCGGCGCGGTGCTGTCGGTCACGCTGCCAATTCCAAAGCAGGTCGAAAAACTGGATACTGCGGCATGAGCGGAGCTTTGCTGAAAATTCTGGTGATCGACGATGAGCCGCCCATTCGCAAGCTATTACGAATGGGGCTGAGTACCCAAGGCTATGGCATCCTCGAAGCTCCAAACGGAAAGACGGCGCTTCAACTGTTAGAAGAAAAGCCGGACCTTGTGATTTTGGATCTTGGCCTGCCTGATATTCAAGGGCATGAATTGCTGCGTCTAATTCGCGCCCGAAACGAGAGCGTGCCGATCGTGGTTCTCTCGAGCCGCGGCGATGAGGCCGGAAAAGTTCAAGCTCTCGATCTTGGTGCGGACGACTACATCACCAAACCGTTCGGGATGGATGAACTGCTCGCGCGTATTCGCGCTGCACTTCGTCACCAATTGCAGGTTCAGGGCGAACGGCCGGTTTTTAAAACCGGCGATCTCTCAGTTGATCTCGTTCGTCGTATTGTGAAAGTGGGTGACAAGGACGTTAAATTGTCGCCGAAGGAATATGATTTGCTGCGCGTTCTGGTGCAGCACGCAGGTAAGGTTTTGACGCATAAGTTTCTGCTGCACGAGCTTTGGGACGAACTGACAGATGCCCAATATCTGCGTGTCTACGTACGTCAGTTGCGGCAGAAGATCGAAGCGGATGCCGAGCGCCCGCGTTATGTGTTGACCGAAACCGGCATCGGCTATCGGCTACGCGCGCCGGATTGAGCGGAGCAACCGCACCTTTCTGCGGAGAGCCGTCGCAGCTAAAGGACGTTCATTTCCTGTTGGAGGATAAAGGGCTGCGCAGTCGATGTCCGATGGACATGTGCGGTGACTGAAAAGACGTCGGACATGGTTTGCCGCGAAATGCTCGCTTCGGCATCTCCATCGCTCGCTATTTTGCCTCGATTCATAACGACGATTCGATCGGAAAACCGGACCGTCAGGTTAATGTCATGCAAGACTGCGATGACGGTGGTCCCGCGCATTGCCCGTTTTTTGGCGGCATCAACCAACTGAATCTGATGCCGCAGGTCGAGGCTTGAAGTCGGCTCATCCAGGAGAAGAATTCCGGGCCCGTAAAGTTCTTCGCCAAGGGTGAGCTGCAGAAGCGTACGGGCAAAGTGCGTGCGCTGCTGCTCTCCGCCCGATAAGGTTGGAAAATCCCGGCCGCGTAATCCCGAGAGTTCGACTTCCTCGAGCAAGGGACCAATAAGCTTGTCAGCGGCGGCCCGCCGATGGTTGGCCGCACCCATTAGGACAATCTCTTCGACCGTGAATGGGAAGCTCACGTTGATATGTTGCGAAAGGATCGCGCGGCGGGCGGCGAGATTGCGAGGGGCGTAGGAGGAGAGTTCGAGGTTTTGCAGCAGGACACGGCCGGTACTCGGCCGGAGATCCCCGGATAACACCTTCATCAGGGTCGACTTACCAGCCCCGTTCGGACCGACGATCGCAACAGCTTCTCCGCGGTCGAATCGCAAATCGATCCCGTCGAGCAATGTGGTGTTACGGGTCTTAAACGAGACGGATCTAACATCGAGCGCTATCATCAGAGCGATACCGTCAAGCGCTGGCGCAGGAGCAACATCAGGAAGAACGGCGCCCCGACCGCGGCAGTTAGGATTCCGATCGGGACTTCCGCGGGGGCCGCAAGAATCCGGGCGAATGTATCAGCTAAGAGCATCAGGGCCGCGCCGAACATGGCAGATGCTGGCAGCAAGAGCCGGTGGCCCGGACCGATGACAAGGCGCAGCAGATGCGGAATTACAATGCCGACAAATCCAACAACGCCGCAGGTTGCAACAGCAGCGCCCGTCATTGCCGATATTAGCACAATCGCAGTGATCTTGAGCCGTTGAACGAAAACCCCGGCATGAAAGGCCTCCGCTTCACCCAAGACGAGAAGATCAAGCGAGCGGGCCATAAACGGATGCATTGCCAAAGCGCCGATCAGAACCGGTGCGATTATTGCGGCTTTACCCCAAGTTGAGCCGCTCAGGGATCCCAGCAGCCAGAACGTGATGTCGCGGAGTTGTCTATCGTCGGCGACAAACACCAGAAGGCCGATACCCGCATTTGCGAGCGCCGCGATGGCGAGGCCGGCCAGAAGAAACATCGCCACCGAGGTTCGCCCGCCGATGCTGGCGATTCTATAAAGAATAAAGGTGGTCAGAAGGGAGCCGAAAAACGCCGCAAGCGGGAGGATGTCCAGACCGAAGCTGGATTGAATGATCGGGAATGTATCAATCGAGACGATGGCGGACGCCGCAGCGAATGCGCCGCCGCTTGATACGCCAACCAGCGCTGGATCGGCGAGGGGATTGCGAAACAGCCCCTGCATCAGGGCGCCGGACATGGCCAGTAACGCGCCGATCATCGCGGCGCAGGCAAGTCGCGGCAGCCGGATGGAATTGAGGACGAGTTGGTCGCGCGCCAACTGTGCTGGCGAATCTATCCGCCCTAGCCCGAGCGCCGGCCATAGCCGGCTCAGTGGAATATTCGCCGCGCCCGTCGTCGCGAACAGAATAGCCGCAAGCACGAGGAGAGCGGTGAGTCCGCCAAAAACGAAAAATGCCGAGGGACGGCGAGGCCGATGCCTCACTTTCCTGCCGAGATCGGCAACTGTATCGGCGTTCATTTTGTTCTGCACTCCGCCGCTGATACGCGCGATGTCCATCGACCCGTTTCACGAGCGACGGACGGATAGAGGTCGCTTGCCAGATCGTGTGCGGCAGCGGCGGTTCGGGGCCCGAAGCCCAATAGATAGAGCCCATCCATCGCAATGAATGACTTCTTGTCGGAGGCCGGCGTGAGCTTGAATGCGGCGTTGGCAAAAACGATATCGGCGTTTAGCGAGTCCTCGCCGCGTTGCATCGCCAAGATGACATCTGGTTTGGCCGCGACGATGGCTTCCTCCCCAATCGTTTTATAACCCTCATAGCCATCCACCGCGTTGATTCCGCCGGCGAGGGTGATGATTTCGTCGGCGGCGGTGTTGCGTCCGGCCGCCATCGCGCGACCGTCGACCAGCGACATCACAAACATGATTCTGGATTTACGATTGATGTGCGATCTCAGCTCACGGATTGCCATGAGGTCTTTTTCCACTGCGGAGGCGAGACACTCACCCCGCACATCGACGTTCATGACATGCGCGATCAATCTGATTTTTTCAGTCAAGCCATCCTCGGAAAATTTCTCAGGTATTCTCACAAGAGGTACCTTTGCCTCCCTCAAAACGCTCAGCGTCGCGGGCGGACCGGATCCCTCAATTGCAATCACGAGGTCAGGATTAAGACCGAGCACGCCTTCTGGAGAAAGCTGGCGCATGTACCCGATATTCGATTTCTGCTTCAGCGCGGTTGGCGGGTAGAGACTGGTGCTATCCACGCCGACAATCCGGTCGTCGAGACCCAGCGCATAAAGAATTTCCGTAACGGCGCCGCCAACTGAAACGATCCTCTTGGCATCCGCCTCCGCAGCGTTTGTCTGTGTCACGCAGCAGAGAACGAAGAATGCCGCAGCCGCGAGTACCGGAGCAGATTCGAACCGGCTGACAACAAAAATGAAACGTCGAAACACAGCACCAATCCCGTTCATTTCGTTAGAATCAGCTTGTTTTGCGAGGTGAGGCGCAGGCGATAGGTTTCCTCGCCGTGCGCGATGATTAGTTCGCGTGCCGTTTGAAACAAGTCACCGCTGTTGAGGCGATTGCCGTGAATTGAAATCTGTCGTGAAGAATCGGGCGGCACTGCGTCCACAGGGTGAGGCGGTCCATCTGAAGAAGAAGTCATCGTTTCAACCAAGCAAGAATTCACCTCGGTTTATAGAGGTCGCTCGCGCGCTTCCAAGACCCGCTACTTTACAATCCCTATAAGGCGTGCCGTCTTGGCTTGACCTGGCAGGCGTCCGCCTTTAGCCAACATGCACGGGGAATAGCAGCGTGTATCGCTGCAGCATTAGCCAGCAAGCCGTTGCCTGAGGGCATTCGCTAGCCAGCAATCCAGACAATTAGAGTCGATGTGGGGGCTGTCATGGCGATTTTTGCCAGGAGTGCGCGCGCGCTTCTGTGGAGCGTATCCTTTGTGTCAATAGGAGCTGGCGGTGTGACAAACGGTCGCGCTGAGCCGACGGAGAAACAGATGGCAGTTGGTCAGTCAACGCCGTCATCGCAGCAACCGACAAATCCTCAGACGCGAAAAAAGGGCAGCGCGGAAATAACGTCCGCGGTGCGCAACGCACAGGCCCAGGCTGTCGATCCGCGCTCTCCACAATCGCTCGATACGATCACGGTCACGGCGTCAAAGACCGAGGAGCGCGCAATCGAAGCGCTTGCGCCGGTCAGCATTGTCACTTTACAGCAAATTCAGGAGCAGCAGCCGAAGCGCATTTCAGATCTGTTCTATAATGTGCCGGGTGTGTGGTTTCAGGATCGCGGCGACGATCCGTCCACCTCGATCAATATTCGAGGTCTGCAGGATTTCGGACGCGTTGCCGTTGTCGTCGATGGCGCACGCCAGAATTATCAACGGACGGGCCACAACGCGAACGGCTCCTTTTTTCTGGATCCTGAACTGATCGGTGGCATCGATATCGTGCGCGGTCCAGCCGCTAACATTTATGGATCCGGCGCGATCGGCGGCGTTGCGTCCTTCCGTACCAAGGACATTGAGGATGTGGTACGAACGGGCGAGCGTTGGGGTGTCGATCTCAGCGGCACAGTAGGATCGAACCAGTTGAGCGGTGTCGGCTCGATCTTCGGCGGCATCCACGCCACGCCAAATGTTGATGTGTTCGGCGGCGCAGTTTATCGCAACCAGTCGAATTACAAGGACGGCGATGGTACCGAGATCGGCAACACGGCGAACGAGGCGACAAGCGGTTTGATCAAGACGACGATTCGGCCGGCTGAAGGCCATGAGGTCAAGCTCGGCGTCGTCTATCAGGGCGACAACTACACGATTGGTCAATTAAACCGGGGGGCGACCACGACCGCTGCGCTGCGAGCGCTTAATCAGGGGTCTTCGGTTTACGACTCGCATGTGAAGAACACCATGGCGACACTGGGCTGGAAGTACTCGCGGCCGGACGACGACTTGTTCGATTGGGACGCCAAGCTCTATGGCAATCAGACGATCAACGACCAAACCAAGACTTACCATTACAGCACGTCGGGTGCGGCGCTTTGCGGTCCCGGAAGTGCGGGTAACAACATCTCCGGATGCGTGGGCGATCCGCGCGGCTATACGCTGAATACGTTTGGCTTTGACGTTCACAACACCACGCGATTTGGATTTGCCGGCTTGCGAAATGCGTTGACCTATGGCGGCGATCTGTTCCGCGACGATGTATCGACCTCGGACACGCGCGGCAATTCGAACATTACGACGCCGGGCGGCGTGAGAACCGTGTCTGGTGCTTTCGTTCAGCTGAAGAGCAACTATTCGACATGGCTCGAAGTCGTCAGTGCGGTTCGCTATGATCATTATGAGTTGAGCTCGGCTTCGACAAAGTCTGAGGGCGACAGGTTCTCGCCCAAGGTTAGCGTCGGCATCACGCCATTTTCAGGCTTTCAACCATACATCAGCTATGCCGAAGGCTATCGTGCACCTTCGATCACTGAAACGCTGATCGCCGGTGCGCACGCGACCGGTGGCGGCCCGGCTTTCTTCGTTTGTCCGGATGGGACAACCGGCCTGTTTTGTTTCCTGCCGAACCCAAATCTCAGGCCGGAGGTCGGCAAAAACAAGGAAGTCGGTATCAATCTGAAATATGACGGCGTCTTTTCGGCGACCGACAGCTTTCGCGGCAAGATCAATGTCTTCCGTAACGATATCGATAATTATATCGATCTCGTCGCGTCTGCGCCGACGCCGGTGCCACCGTTCGGCTCGTTCAGCGAGTTTTATCAGTATCAGAACATTCCCGCAGCGAAGATCGAAGGCTTCGAGGCAGAACTCGCCTACGACGCGGGCGATTGGTTTGCAGGCGTTACAGCCACGCTGCAGCGAGGCAAGAATACAGCCACGAATGTCGGACTCGCCAGCATCGCACCACAAAAAATAACGACGACCGGTGGCGTGCGATTCCTCGACAGGAAACTCGTCATCGGCGGTCAATGGGCCGCAGTGACCGGAAACGACAATATCCCGACGGGTTATGTCCCATCGACGTCGTATAACCTGATCAACCTCTACGCGACCTATCAGGCGACGCGCGATATAGTGTTCAACCTCACGGTGGATAACCTTCTGGATCAATACTACCGTCCTTATGCCATTCCCGGATCGTCCACCGACGGCACAACACAGAACGACGTCCTTTGGACATCTCCGGGTCCGGGCCTGACGGTCAAGGGCGGTGTGAGAATTCATTTCGGGGGCGCGTGACGTCAACGCGCGTCCCAATCCACAAACGCTTCTGTGCTCTGAGTTGAGGCGTTTGTTATAAGCAAGCAGGCAGCCAGCCACGGAGACAATTATGTTTATCGCGATGAACAGATTTCAGGTGAAGAAGGGTTCCGAAGAGGCATTCGAGACGCTTTGGGCGACCCGCGAGTCTTATCTCAACGAACTTGATGGATTCGTCGAATTCCATCTGCTGCGCGGACCCGCAGCTGATGATCACCAGCTTTATGCGACCCACACCATGTGGGCGGACAAAGCCTCCTTCGAGGCATGGACCAAGTCCGAGCAATTTCGCAAGGCGCACGCACGCGCAGGCAACCAAACCGGCGACAGCCTCTATCTTGGGCATCCAAAATTCGAGGGATTTGAAGTTATCCAGGTCGAGCGCAAGGCAAGCGCCGCCGCTTGAAGGGGGGAGGACATCATGCTGAGCGCTGACCTTGCCGATCTGCGAAAGGATATGGCCGAGAATCCCGGCGTTGTGATCGAGGACGCCGCTCGTGAACGCGGTGTTACGCCTCGCGCAATCGTCGAAGCGCTGCCGGACGCGATGCGCCACTTTGTGTCTGGCGACCGGTTCGAGGCGGTGATGCAGGATATCGCGGCATGGGGCGAGGTAACATTCATTGTCCACACCGACGACGCGATCTTCGAATTCACCGGCATCGTGCCGAAGGGTCAGATGGGTCACGGCTACTTTAATCTGATGCAACCGAAAGGCTTACATGGTCATTTTCGTCCGCAGCGTTGCGGGACGATTGCGTTTGTCGAACGGATTTTCAGAAACAAGTCATCGGCGTTCGTTGCGTTCATCAATATCGATGGAGGCATCATGTACAAGGTATTCGTCGGACGCGACGAGAGCGGCGCACTACATTCCCATCAGATGGCGCGGTTTCGTGCTCTCGCGGCTTATCACTCAAACTGAGTCAACACGGCGATGAGTGCCGTGAGCGCTTTTGATGATGAGTATCAGGGCGATCTGCGCCGCTGGTTCACGTCGGCGCTGATCGTCCTGGCGCTGCACGGCGCTTTATTCGCGGTCTGGATTAATTGGCCGGATGATGCCCCGCCAGCCGGCGCAACGAGTCCGACGATCGTGCTCGATATAGCGCCGGTCCCGGTATCCCCCACCGATACCCAGCTCGACCTTTCACCCGGACCGCAGATGCAGCGGGCGGATGCGGCGTCCGCGCCGCCGGATAAGTCGGAAGCTCGCGCAGAACAGACGGTTGAACAGGTACCCTCGCGGCCGGATGCCGAGGTGGTTCTGTCGTCACAGAAGGAGCGCCAACCAAAGCCCTTCGACGCAAAGGCCGAGCACCATAAAGAACAGCCAAAGCCCGAGGAAAGACAGCAGCAGGTCGACGACAGGAAAAGGAGAGAGGCTGAACAAAAGCCGGCGCCGCGAACGGCGGCGGCTCCCAAAGCCAAACACCGCGCAATGGCATTGGCATCGGTGCAATCAGGGCTCGAGGCGGCGAGTGTTCTTCCATCCTATCGCGACCGGCTTGCCGCACATCTTCAGCGCTACAAACAATATCCGTCGGCGGAGAGAGCGGCGGGTGTTCAGGGAACGCCGATCGTCAGTTTCACCATTAGCCGCGCGGGTCAGGTTCTCACCAGCCGGCTGGTGCGCTCGTCCGGCAATGCCGCCCTCGATGCTGAAACCATGGCCATGATCCGGCGGGCCCAACCGATGCCGTCATTTCCGCCGGAGATCACAGTTGGCTCGATGAGTTTCACCGTGCCGATCAGATTTTCAGTGAGGTAAAAAATACCAGGGCGGCATTGCAGCAAGACGACTTTTGCTTTGCTGCGATGTTATTTTTTTACGGCCTGTGCGGCATCGCTCATGTTTTCAGCGAGCACGGAGATTGCCCAGAAAACAAGGCCGGCAAGCGCCAGGGCGCAGCCGACCCATCCGGCAGAGGCCCAGCCGTAGCCCGCGGCGATCGTTATTCCAGCAAGCCAGGGGCCAAGCGCATTTGCGGTATTGAACGCCGAGTGGTTCAGCGCGGCGGACAAGGCCTGCGCGTGGCCGGATACATCCATCAGTCGAATCTGAAGAACCGTGCCGAGCGCACCGCCGATTCCGATCAGGAATGCGTCGAGCGCCATCGTAGCGGGATGCTGAAGAGCGGATGGAAACCACGCAAGCGCTGCCGCACTCCAGATCAACAGCGCACCGGCTGTTGGCATCAATGCACGATCGGCGAAGTAGGGCACCACAATGTTGCCGGCGGTGAAGCCGACCCCGAACGCCGCCATGACGACCGGTATGAAATATGCTGACACGTGTGTCACATCGAGAAGCGCGGATGCAGTGTAGGTGTAGACGGCGAACAAGCCGCCGAACCCGATCGCGCCGGTCGCCAGCGTGAGCCAGACCTGACCGCGGCGAAGTGCACTCAGCTCGCGTATTGGATTGGTCTCCGGATCGGCAGGATGGATCGGCGCGAATCGGCTGATCATGACCATCGCTGTCACGGCAATGGTGGCGACGACGGAGAAACTCCAACGCCAGCCGACGGCCTGTCCCAGCCAGTTCGCCGCTGGCACGCCGAAGATCGTCGCAACGGTCAGGCCGAGAAACATCCGCCCAACCGCCTGTGTGCGTTTCGATCGTGGCACGAGCGCCGAAGCGACGATGGCGGCGGCTCCAAAATAAGCGCCGTGAGGCAATCCGCTAATGAATCGAAACAACATCATCGAGCCATAAGTCGGCGCAAATGCCGTCAGGCCGTTGGCAAGGGCAAACACTGCCATGAGCAGGATCAGCACGCGCCGCTTTTCCATTCTGGCCGAGATCGAGGCGATAATAGGGGCGCCGACAACGACACCAAGCGCATACGCACTGATGACGTGCCCCGCGGTCGGTGCATCGATGTGTAAATCCGCCGCAAACAACGGCAACAACGTCATCGTCGCAAATTCCGTTGTGCCAATAGCAAAAGCGCCGATGGCCAGCGCGAAGATAGCGAGCGCCGGGCGAACCGGGGATTGCGCAGACGTCATTTCAATTCCTGATCGGTAAACGGTGAATTCGCGTAACCTTACATCATCAGTGATGTTGCCTGTTAGGTGCCGGTGCGGGCAGGCTCCATGCGCCAATCGCAGCCAATTCCAAAGGCATCAGCAATTTGATTCGATATGAATCGTGATGCTTATAACAATGTGTCTTATAGGCCGTTTTTTTCCGGTAGCGGGTGCCTCGCGATGCAGCGCGAACCAACGGCGCGTGATGCGGCGCGCGCACTTTTGCGGAATGCTATCTTTACTTGGCGGCAACAGCGACGACCGGCCACGCTTGCATGGCCAGATCAACGATCTCTTGGAGTTGTTTTCGGGTTGCTCCGTCGCGGGCCTGAACGGCCATACCCTGTGACACCGCGCTGTAATAGGTCGCGAGCGCGTCAACCTTTGTGCCCACGGGCACGTCGCCTTCCTTGATGCCTCTGCGAATCCGTGCCGCGAATGTCGATTGGCTCAGTTTCCGCTGACCCGACATCATTTCGCGAACGGAGTTTAGCTCGGGGGCGAGGTGTGTTCCGGCCAATGCGATCATGCAGCCGCAAGGGCCATCCTTGCATGTGTATTGTTTGGCGGAGGCATGCAGCACGTCTTCGATCGCGGTCCTGGTGTCTTTGCCCGGCCCGTTTAACTCGCCCAAAAACCAGTCACTCGCTGAAGTCAGATAAGTCTCCGTGGCCTCATGGTAGAGCTGCTCCTTGCTCTCGAAGGTATTATAGAAGCTCGAGCAACTTATCCCCATGGCGCCGATCAGATCGTCGAGATTGGTGCCCTCGAAACCTCGATCCCAAAACATTTTCATCGCGACATCAAGGGCTTGGTCACGATCGAATGTCTTCGGCCGACCGCGGCCGCGTTTTACGGGCTTCGCTATTTTTGGCATGATCGATCCAAAATTATTGACGTCAGTGCTCTTTCATTGTAGTTGCGGTGAACATATAGAACGATCATTCCAGAAATAAAGAGAAAAACTCGTTGGAATGAGTGGGGAACGCTCGGGGACATTCACAAAATTAATTGAAGTGGTGAGGCCCCGTCATGGACGATTTTACCAAACGCTCGGAGATCGAGGCTGCCGACTCCCAGGTAGCAGGAGCGGATCAACCCTCGGGGCTGGGTCGCAAGCTTCTGTTTGTCGGCATCGCGGTCGTTGCTCTTGGCGCGGTCTGGGGCGGGTTCCGGTATTTCCAGCGGCCACAGACGGCCACCCCGGCAGCGCCTTTGGCCCATGTCACCGTCAGCAAGCCGCTTCAGCGAGATGTTGATCGCCGTCTCGGTTTTCTTGGCCAGTTTTCGGCAATCGACCGGGTGGAGTTGCGTGCACAGGTCGGCGGCACGCTGACCGAGATTCATTTTCGGGATGGCCAGATCGTCCACAAGGGCGATCTTCTTTTTGTGATCGATCCGCGACCTTACGAAATCAAGCTGGCTGAGGCGCGGGCACAGTTGCAGGCCGCCAACGCGCGCGTGGCGCTTGCGAACACCCAGTTGTCGCGGGCTCAATCGCTGCGCCGTAACGAGTTTGCGTCGCAAGAGACGGTCGACCAGCGGACAAATGACACCGACTCGGCACTGGCTGCCGTTGAAGATGCCAAGGCGAGGATCAAGGACGCTGAACTCGACCTCGAATATTGCCGTGTGACGGCGCCATTCACGGGGCGCATTGGCGCACGTCAGGTCTCGCTGGGCAGCCTGATCGCCGGCAGCCGTGCGGCGGTCAGTCCGACAACCTTGTTGGCGACTCTGGTGTCGCTCGATCCGATTTATCTCGATTTCGATATGAGCGAATCGGACTATCTCGCTTTCACTCGGGCACGGGAGCACGCGTCCGCCAACCTCGCGAACCGTGTGGTTGTTGGTCTGAGTGACGAGAACAAGCTCGGGCGCGAAGGTACGTTGGACTTTGTCGACAACGCACTGGACCGCTCCAGTGGAACGATCCACGCGCGCGCAACGCTGCAGAATTCTGATCTTTTTCTTGCTCCGGGTCAGTTTGCGCGGTTGCAACTGGCGGTGTCTCCTCCGGCCTCCGTGCTGATGATTCCGGATGCGGCCGTGATCCTCGATCAGTCCCAGCATATCGTCATGACGGTCGCTCCGGACGGAACGGTAACCCCTAAAATTGTTGAGATTGGTGATTTGCGTGGTGGCCTTCGAATCGTTCGTTCGGGATTGAATACGAACGATAATGTCGTGGTCGGCGGCTTCGGGCGCGCGATACCGGGAACCAAGGTCGCCCCGGACGAGGGTTCGATCACCTTCGATCACGCGGTTGACGGCTAGGGGAGGGATTTCACATGTCGCTCTCACGAATCTTTATTGACCGACCGATTTTTGCGACCGTCCTCAGTACATTCGTGACGCTGATCGGTTTGGGTGCGTTGGTGATCCTGCCGATCTCCCAGTATCCCGAGATCGTGCCGCCAACAGTTCAGATTACGACCCAGTATCCTGGCGCATCCGCTGAAACCGTCTCCAAGACGGTTGCCACTCCGTTGGAACAGCAGATCAACGGCGTGGAAAGCATGCTGTATATGAACAGCCAGTCGACGGGCGACGGCAAGCTGACGGTGACTGTGACCTTCAGGATCGGAACCGACCTGAACGTCGCGCAAATGCTGACGCAGAACCGCGTGCAGGATGCTCTGCCGCGGCTTCCGGAAGACGTGCAGCGGCTCGGGGTTCAGGTGCGCAAGGCAACGCCGAACATCCTGCTCGCCGTCCACCTTTACTCGCCCGACAGTTCAAGAGATCTGCTTTATCTGTCGAACTACGCCACATTGCATGTGAAGGATATTCTGGCTCGCTTGCCGGGCGTTGGCGACGTGACCTTTCAGGGCGCGCGCGAATACGCCATGCGCATCTGGCTCGATCCTGACAAGGTGGCGGCGCATAATCTGAGCGCGGGTGAAGTGCTGGCCGCGCTGCGAGCACAGAACGTCCAGGTCTCCGCGGGCGTACTTAATCAGCCGCCGACGGCGTCGAAATACGCCTACCAGTTGAATGTTCAGACCTTGGGCCGGTTGTCGACACCGGAACAGTTCGCCGACGTGCTGCTCAAATCAGACTCCGAGGGGCGTGTCACACGCCTGAAGGATGTCGGACGTGTTGAAATCGGTGCGGCCGACTACGGCTCGACAGCCTTTATGGATAGAGGTCCCGGTCTTCCGTTGCTGATATTCGCGCAGCCTGGCGCCAACTCCCTTGCGGTCGAGCACGAAGTTCTTGCGACCGTAAAAACGCTGGCAAAGGACTTCCCGCCCGGCGTTGAATATAAGGTTATTTACGATCCGACCGTTTTCGTCGGAAAATCGGTCGATGAGGTGATCACGACGATTTTCATCGCCATCCTTCTTGTGGTTGGCGTGGTGTTTTTGTTCCTGCAAAGCTGGCGCGCGGCGATTATTCCGGTGATCGCGATTCCGGTTTCGCTCGTGGGAACATTCACGATTCTCTACGCGGTCGGAATTTCGCTCAACAACCTCTCGTTGTTCGGGCTCGTGCTGGCGGTCGGAATCGTCGTCGACGATGCTATCGTCGTGGTGGAGAACGTCGAGCGCAACCTCGAACGGGGTTTGTCTCCGAAAGAAGCTGCTCAAGTCACGATGGACGAGGTCGGTGGTGCATTGATCTCCATCGCGCTGACCTTGTGTGCCGTGTTTGTACCTTCCGCCTTCCTGTCTGGAATCACCGGCGAATTCTTTCGGCAATTCGCGGTGACGATCGCGGCATCGACCATCATCTCGTGCTTTGTTTCGCTGACGCTCAGCCCAGCTCTCTGCGCTGTTTTGTTTCGCGCACATCAATCCGAGCACAACGATCAGAGCACCTGGATTGCGCGGATTATCAAGAGTGGTTTCGATCGCTTCAATTTCGGCTTTGAGTGGCTGTCGACGGCGTACGGTCGCATGACGCGGCGATTGGTCCAGACGCTGGGTGTGGTGCTCGCCGCGTATGTATTGCTGATTGGAGCGACAGGCGTGCAGTTTGCGCGCGCGCCGACGGGATTTATTCCGGAGCAGGATCAGGGATATCTTATCACGGTTGTCCAGCTTCCGGCGGGTGCGACGCTTCAGAGAACGGAGGCCGTGGTCAAGCAGGCAATCGAGATCATCCTGTCGACACGTGGCGTCGAGCATGTGGCGCCATTTGCGGGTCTGGACGCAACCACGTTCACAATATCGTCGAACGCCGGAACGATCTTCTCGGCGCTGCCGTCCCTCTACAACCACGATGTCGAGGGTGTCACCGCCGCCACCGTGCTGGCTGACTTGCGCAAGCGGCTGTCGGTGATCAAGGATGCTTATGTGTTGACGATTCCTCCGCCGCCGGTGCAGGGCATCGGCAACGCAGGCGGATTCAAAATGATGTTGCAGGACAGGGCAGGCCTGGGCTCCGCCGCTCTTGCCAAAGCCAGCCAGGAAATGGTGGCTGCCGCCAACAAGGATCCGCATTTCGCCGGCGTGTTCACGCTATTTAGTACACGCTCTCCGTCGGTCTACGCCGATATCGACCGCGAGAAAGCGGAGAAGGTTGGTCTTACTCCGACCGACGTATTCTCGACGCTGCAGGTTTATCTCGGCTCGCAATACGTCAATGACTTCAATTTTCTCGGCAGGACCTATCAGGTCATCGCGCAGGCCGACGGAAAGTTCAGGATGGATCCTTCTGACATCGGGCGTTTGAAAGCGCGCAATACGTCAGGGGAAATGGTTCCGGTCGGTACGGTCGCGAAGTTGAACTATGAGAACGCACCTTACCGAGTGCCGCGGTACAACCTGTTCCCCGCGGCGGAGGTGATGGGAGTTGCTGCGCCTGACGTTGCAACGGGGTCGGCACTGCATCGGATGGAAGAGCTCGCGCATGAGGTTCTTCCGCCGGGCATCGGTTTCGAGTGGACCGAGCTTGCGTTTCAGCAGCAACAGCGGGGCACGCCGACGATCCTCATCTTCGGCGCAGCCGCGTTGTTCGTGTTCCTCGTTCTGGCCGCCCAGTATGAGAGCTGGAAGTTGCCGCTGGCGGTCGTGATGATCGTTCCAATGTGTCTGCTGGCGTCGGTGACGGGTCTTCTGACCCGCAACATGCCGATCGACGTTCTGGCCCAGATTGGGTTCGTCGTTTTGGTAGGCCTAGCTGCGAAGAACGCGATTCTGATCGTTGAGTTTGCACGTCAGGCAGAAGAGGAGGGGGCATCCCCGGTGGATGCGGCCGTACGCGCGGCGCGCACCAGATTGCGTCCGATCCTGATGACCTCGTTCGCCTTTATTCTCGGCGTCGCTCCGCTTGTCGTCGCCACTGGCGCAGGTTCGGAAATGCGCCAGTCTCTCGGAACGGCGGTGTTCTTCGGGATGCTCGGAGTGACAGTGTTCGGATTGCTGTTTACGCCTGCTTTCTATGTCGTCGTGCAGACGGCCGGAAAGAAAGTGCGGGCCGCCTTTTCAGCCAGAAACGGCCGGTCTTACAAGAAGCTGGAGACGAAGCCGCACTGACGTCAAGGACGTCGTATCAAGGAAACGGCCCTGCGAGATGATCTCGCAGGGCCGTTTTAATTTAATTCAAAGCGGGCGATGACTTGTCAACGGCTCAGCGCAGACTGCGAAACGGTAACCGGATTTGAGGTCTCGACGGGACGCAATTTCGCAGGGTCGATGACGAAGAAGCGGGCGATCAGCAGGCCCGCGATGACCGTCCAAAAGGCCAACGTGCCGAGGCGCCCGACGCCGGACTTGTGCTTGGCCGAAACCGATTGTCCGGCCCAGTTCGACAATTCCTGCTCGTTAACGCCCAGCGGTGCACGGTGGCCGACGCTCGGATACTTATCGAAAAATTCGGAGAGGCTGGCGTGCTTGGTCATGACAGTCACCTTGTATTGGTGACGTCAATTTGTATCGTTAAATCAATGGTTTCAAGGAAAGGAAGCTGCATAATGCGACAGCTTCGGAGCACAAAGCTGTCGCCGGGAAGCCCTGGCGGAGGATTCTTTTTCTTTACCCCTCCGGCCAGACCTATATTCGCCAGACTGGCCGGTTCAATGGATGTCCAGCAGATGAATCAGCAACAGGCTGATGGCCAGCAGCACGATCAATGAGCCCGTAACGGCCGTTGTGACCCGGCCGCCGAGTTTGCCAATGACCCTGACATCGACGCCAAGACCCAATGCGGCCATCGAGAGGATGGTGAGGACACCCGCCGTGACAGTTAGCGGTTTCAGAGCCGAATCGGGCACAAAGCCGAGTGATCTGACCGCGGCCAGAATGAGGAAGCCGATGATGAACCACGGCACAAGCTGAAGCAGTCCGGGTTTCTTCGGCAGGTTGCCTTGATCGTCCGTAATCTTGCTGCGCAGAAGCGACAGCACGACAACCACTGGGCCAAGCATCAGAACGCGGACCAGCTTGACCAGCGTTCCGACCTGCGTCGCAACCAGACCGATCGGAATAGTCGCCGCCAGCACCTGAGGGACGGCGTAAACGGAAAGGCCGGCGAGCGTCCCGTATTGCGTTTCATTCAAATGAAGCAGAGGGAATGCGAGCGGAAGCCCGAGCACGATGACGACGCCGAGCACGGCGGTGAAGGCAATCGACGATGCAATGTCGTCACTGCTGGCGCCAATCACCGGCGCGACTGCAGCGATCGCGGAATTGCCGCAGATCGAATTGCCGCAGGCGATCAGAATTGAAATGTGCTGCGACAGTCCGAGCATGCGGCCGATCATGTAGCTCGCCAAAAGCGCCAGGATCACCGCGAAAACGATACCCGCCAACAGGGCCGGGCCGGATGCCATGATCGCCCCAAAGCTGATGGATGCGCCCAGAAGCATGACCGCAACCTCGAGCAGAAATTTGGCGCAGAAGTTGATGCCGGGTTTCCATTTTGCATCCGGTTGCCAAAGGCTGCGAATGATGATCCCGATGAGGATCGCGAGAACCAATGCCTCGACATAGGGATGAGCAAACGTCAGCTCTTCGATGTGCTGTGCTCCCATCGCGACAAGAGTGATTGCCGCGCAAACAAGAGTGCCGGGAATGACCGACAAGAGAAACTGGCCCATCTTCTGGGGAAGGCTTGTTGCCGAAGATATTTTAGCGTGCATGACGTTTCCTGAATTACGTTTTTTGCGGTCCAATCGTTCAGACCGAGGTTGGGATTTCGTGAGCGGAGCGTTGACCGTTGTGATAGGTGGGTGACTTTTGTTCAAGCATCGTGTTCTCGATTGCGCGCGCCGCGCGCTTTAAGGCCGGCACGAACGACAGCGCGCGCGAGAGGGGAAGCCGCGAGACGGGCCCGTGGACGGCGACCGTCGCGAATATGCGCCCTTTGGAATCATAAACGGGTACGGCAGCGGCAGACATGCCTTCGATGAATTCCTCATTGTCGGTACCGACCCCTGTTCTGCGGATCTCGTCCAGAGCGTGTTCAATTTCCACCGCAGTGGTCAGCGTTCGGGGCGTGTGCCGAGGCAGTGGGTGCGTGCGAAACACAGCTTTCCGCAGCGAGGGCGAGGCGAAAGCCAAGAACAGCTTGCCGCTGGCGGTGCAATGCAAGGGCACATGAGATCCGATCTTCAGGCGGAACTGCAGCGGCCAATCCGACTCGACGCGATCGAGATACACAAGGCGATCTCCATCGAGCATAGTGATGTTGCACGTTTCTCCCGTTTCATTGACGAGTGCGGAGAGAATGGCCCGCCTTGGCGCCACCTGAAATGAATGACGCATTGCGTCGAGAGCAAGCGCCGTCAGACGGTGGCCGATTTCATATCGTCGTCCGTCGGCGGCTCTTTGCACAAACCCCAATTGTTCAAGCAGCGAAACGAAGCGATGCGTCGTCGCCTTCGGCAATTGAATTGCCGTCATCAACTCATTGAGGTTCGGTGGCTCTTCAGCCTTGGCGATAATCTCAAGGAGCAGCAGTGCGCGCTCTGAGACTGACGACGTTTCCTGCACCGACATATGTGACCGTCCCGATAAATGGGTTGGAAGCGATTTCAGTACGTTGACAAATTTTTACCTCGGGCTCAACCTTCAAGATAAATCGTCTCAATAAATGAAATATTCGGGGATGGAATGCACGAGCAATTCGATTACATCGTCGTGGGTGCTGGTTCAGCCGGCTGTGTGCTTGCCAATCGGTTGAGCGCGAACGGTCGTCACAAGGTTCTGCTTCTGGAGGCCGGCCCCAAGGACAATTACCTCTGGATTCACATTCCCATCGGTTATGGGAAGACGATGTTTCACAAGGCCTACAACTGGGGTTTTTACACCGACCCAGAGGCCAATATGAAAGATCGAAAGATCTACTGGCCGCGTGGACGTGGCCTCGGCGGATCAAGTTCGATCAACGGTTTGATCTTCATCCGCGGACAGCGGGAGGATTACGATCACTGGGCGCAACTCGGCAACGCCGGGTGGGACTGGAATAGCGTCCTGCCTTATTTCATCAAGTCAGAGCACAACAGCCGCGGCGCAAGCCAGACCCACGGCGGCGATGGCCCGTTATGGTCATCGGACATCGTCGAAAAAAATGAATTGATGGAAGCGATTATTCGCGGTGCACAAGAGCTTGGTGTGCCACGAACGCATGATTTCAACAGCGGCAATCAGGAGGGCGTGGGTTATTATCAGCTCTTCACCCATAACGGCTGGCGGATCAGTTCTGCGGTGGCTTATCTCAAGCCGGCACGTAACCGTACCAATTTGCGAATCGAAACCGACGCGCAGGCGACGGGGATTATCCTTGAAGGCAAACGCGCGGTTGGTGTGAAGTATCGTCAGAACGGCGTCGAACGTGAAGCACGTGCCGCGCGCGAGGTGATCTTGTCTTCTGGCGCACTTCAGTCGCCGCAATTGCTCCAGCTCTCAGGGATAGGTCCGGCGAACCTTCTGCAAAGCCACGGCATCGATGTCATCCATCATCTGCCCGGCGTTGGTCAGAACCTGCAGGACCACCTGCAGTTTCGCCTGATGTACCGCGTGTCCAAGCCGATCACCACCAACGACGATCTGCGAACGCTCACGGGCCAAGCCAAGGTTGGCTTAAAGTGGCTGTTGAAGGGAACGGGTCCGCTTGGAATAGGAATCAATCAGGGGGGCTTGTTCACCCGTATTCTTCCCGGATCAAAAACGCCGGACATCCAGTTTCACTTCGCTACCCTGTCGGCGGATCAGGCCGGCGGCAAGCCGCACGATTGGTCCGGCTGCACTTTTTCGGTCTGTCAGTTGCGGCCCGAGTCACGCGGAGCCGTCAACATTCAGTCGGACGATCCATTTCAGCCGCCATCCATGCGACCGAATTATCTTGCTGCGGAAACCGACCGGATTTGCGCTGTCGAATCCATTAAGTATGCGCGAAAGCTGGCATCGTCTGATGCGTTAAAGCCTTACATCTCAAGTGAATACAAGCCGGGGTCTTCCGTCATGTCCGACGAGGATATTCTGGATTTCGCGCGTGGCAACGGCGCGACCATCTTCCATCCGAGCGGGACCTGCAAGATGGGAATGGACTCCATGGCGGTGACGGATGCGAGCCTTCGCGTGCATGGCATTGGGGGCCTGCGCGTCGTCGATTGTTCGATCATGCCGACGCTTGTCTCCGGTAACACGCACGCACCCGCCGTGATGATCGCAGAAAAGGCCTCGGACATGATCCTTGCTGACACCAAGGAGGGTTCGATCGCGGCCTGAACGAGGGAAATAAAAATACAGAATCTATGGGAGAGGAAAAATGAACCAGAGCAAATTGCTAAAACGCGTTGTCGTCGCTTCGTTGATCGGAGCAACGGTCGAGTGGTACGACTTTTTCTTATATGGTGTGGTGGCGGGTATCGTTTTCAACCATCTTTATTTTCCGACAAGTGACCCGGTTGTTGCCACGCTGCTTGCCTACTCCACCTTCGCCGTCGGATTTGTGACCCGGCCTCTCGGCGGCGTAATCTTCGGGCATTTCGGCGACCGTATCGGCCGCAAGAGCATGTTGGTGCTGACATTGATGATCATGGGCGTGTCGACGTTCCTGATCGGTCTGGTCCCGACCTATGCTCAGATCGGTGTTTGGGCGCCGATTCTTCTGTTGGCCTTGCGTATTCTGCAAGGCATCGGCCTTGGCGGTGAGTGGGGTGGTGCGGTTCTCATGACGTACGAATATGCGGCGCCGGAGAAGCGCGGCTTTTACGCGAGTCTGCCACAGATTGGTTTGGCGGTCGGGCTCTGTCTGGCCTCGGGCGTCGTCGCGTTGCTCTCCTACTCGCTGACAAACGAGCAGTTCCTGTCATGGGGCTGGCGCCTTGCTTTCATTCTGAGCTTTGTTCTCGTGCTGATCGGCCTTTATATCCGGCTCAACATTATGGAGACGCCGGAATTCGCAAAGCTGAAGGAGAGTCGCGAGGAAGTGAAAGTTCCGTTTGCCACCATGCTTAGCCAATATCCAAAGGAGATTGTCGCTGGCATGGGCGCACGCTACATCGACGGTGTGTTCTTCAATATTTTCGGTGTGTATTCGATCTCGTATCTGACGTCGCAGCTGAAAATTCCACGCACGGAAGCTCTGCTCGGTGTCTGTGCGGCTGCGCTGCTGATGTGTGTCTTCATTCCGTACTTCGGCGGCGTGTCGGACCGCGTTGGCCGCACGAAGACATACTTCTGGGGCTCGCTGATCACCGGCCTTTCGGCCCTTCCAGCGTTTTATATCTGGATGACTTTTCCGGGACAGCCGATGCTGGTTTGGGCTGCGTTGATCATCCCGTTCGCGATCTTCTACGCCTCGGTCTACGGTCCAGAAGCAGCGCTGTTTTGCGATCTGTTCGGGCCACAAGTGCGCTATACGGGCATTTCGTTCGTGTATCAGTTCTCGGGAATCTTCGCGAGCGGCCTCACGCCGATTATCGCGACCTATCTGGTGCAGGCCTACGGTGGCAATGCGGGTTGGGCGATTGCCGGTTACTGCGCATTCGCCGGAATCGTGAGTGCGCTATCGGCGCTCTGGATCAATTCGCTCGCAAAGAGTCGAAAGGAAGAGGGGCTTCCGGTGGCGAAAGCCATCACGGTCTAAGGTCATCCACGCTCAAACGAAGTGCGGCCCGGACACGCTCCGGGCCGTTTTTTTTGGCAGTTGATTTTATTTAAGCGAGACTCAGCTGCGCCAGCGCACAAGATGCAATTCGGGCGCGGCGCGAGTCGGCGCGGCTGGTCAAAATAATAGGCGCTTTTGCACCGAGGACGATGCCGGCACATTCGCCGCGACCCATGTAGATGAAGGACTTGTAGAGAATGTTGCCGACATCGAGACCCGGCACCATCAGCAGGTCCGGATCTCCCGCTACAGGTGATTTAATGCCTTTCGTGGCGGCCGAAGCGGTCGATACCGCGTTGTCGAAGGCCAGAGGACCATCGACGATGGCACCTTTGAACTGGCCGCGATCCGCCATCTTGGAAAGGGCCGCCGCGTCCATGGTTGAAGGAAGATCCGGATTGACGGTTTCAATCGATGACAGCAGGGCGATTTTGGGAGCGGAAAGGCCGATCGCATGCGCGAAGTCGATAGCATTGGCAAGAATATCGGTTTTTTCCTTCATGCCGGGTGCGATGTTCACCACGCAATCCGTGATCATCAGCGGCTTATGGTAGGCGGGAAGGTCGAACCAGAACACGTGGCTCATACGCCTGGATGTGCGCAAATTGGCATCGCGCGACACCACGGCACTGAGCAACTCATCGGTGTGTTGTGAACCCTTCATCAAGGCTTTGGCATCGCCCGCGCTTACGACGGAAACGGCCATTCGCGACGCCGCAACCGGATCGTCGTCGGCGTCGATGCACCGCAAGCCATTCAGGCTGACATTGAGGATATCGGCGCAGGCCTGAATTCTTTTTCGTGGTCCGACGAGGATAGGCTCGATCAGCTTCTCGTCGCGTGCGATCAGGGCGGCGGAGAGCGCATCGGTCGAGCACGGATAGGCGACTGCGACGGTCAAGGCACCCTTGCCACGTGCCGTTGCCTCCATCGCGTCGAGCCTTGGAAATGTGCGCAGACTTTCGTTCATCACTCAGTTTCCTTGCCTTCGTCGATGGTTGCACCGAGCGATTTTGCCGCGCTTTGCAGGACAGGAAGTTTGGTCAGCATATCATCGCGTGACAGTCGCGCTACTGGCGCCTGAATGGCGAGAGCTGCCGCGCAGACGCGAGATTTCGCTTTGCGGTGAAAAATCGGCACGGCGAGACAGATGAGCCCAGAAAGATATTCTTCCCGATCCAGCGCATAGCCGTCGCGGCGGATGTCGGACAGCTCCTTTAAAAGGGAAGCCCTGTCAACAATCGTATTGTCGGTGAGTCGCTCGTATTTCATCTCTGACAGAATGAGATCTCGTTTAGCCGGTTGCAGCAGGGCAAGGAACAGCTTGCCACTGGCGGAGCAGTAAGCGGGCACTCGGGAGCCGCGCTGGAACGTAATGCGCAAGGGCCACTTTGATTCTACGCGATCGAGATAGGTGACTTCCGTTCCATCGAGAATGGTGAGATTGCAGGACTCGCCGACTTCCTGAACGACGCGCTTCAGGATTTCGTGGCGAATAGCGCCGCCGGGCCTGTTCGACAGAATTGAAAATGCCAGTTGCGCTGCGCGCGCGGCCAGTTCGTAACGCCGACCATCGGGAGTGCGCTGGATCAGGCCGGCATCTTCAAGCGAGCCCAGCCAGCGGTGCATCGTCGGTTTGGGCACGCCGACATTGATCGAAAGCTCCGCCAGACTCGCCGGGTGCTGCATCGCGGCCACGGCTTCCAGAAGCCCGAGCGGTTTCATGTGGCCAAACAGTTCGTTCATGTCGAATTCCAAATAATTTCGAAAAATGGAACGATAAGAGGCGTAATCTGAGATATTCATTGCCATTCGTCAAGCTGCGTGGCATTCCTTCGATCCGAAAAAAGGAGCGCCTTGGGCCGCACGAGGAATGGAGTAACTCGCGATGAAAATGACCACTGAAGAAGCTTTCGTGAAAGTGCTGCAGATGCATGGCATCGAGCATGCGTTCGGCATCATTGGTTCGGCGTTCATGCCGATTTCGGATTTGTTTCCGAAAGCGGGCATCACGTTTTGGGACGTGGCACACGAGGCCAACGGTGGCCTGATTTGTGACGGTTATACCCGTGCCACAGGCAAGATGGCGATGGCGATCGCACAAAACGGTCCGGGCATCACGGGCTTCGTGACGCCGATCAAGACTGCTTACTGGAATCACACGCCGATGCTTTTGGTGACGCCTCAGGCGGCGAATAAGACCATCGGGCAGGGCGGCTTCCAGGAAGTCGAGCAGATGGCACTGTTCCGCGACATGGTCTGCTACCAGGAAGAAGTCCGCGATCCCTCGCGCGTTGCCGAGACGTTGAACCGGGTGATACTGAAAGCCAAGCGTCTGTCGGCGCCCGCGCAGTTGAACATCCCTCGCGACTTCTGGACCCAGGTCATCGACATCAATCTACCGGCAATCGTCGAGTTCGAGCGTCCAGCCGGTGGTGCGCACGCGATTACTGAAGCCGCGAAGCTTTTGTCGGAAGCAAAATTCCCTGTCATCCTTTCGGGCGCCGGCGTCGTCATCGGTGATGCGATTGCGGATTGTGTCGCACTTGCGGAAAAGCTCGATGCGCCGGTTTGCAACAATTATCAGCACAACGATTCCTTCCCAGGTAATCATCCGTTGGCGGTGGGGCCTCTTGGCTACAACGGATCGAAGGCCGCGATGGAGCTCGTGGCGAAGGCGGATGTTGTACTCGCGCTCGGCACGCGTCTGAACCCATTCTCGACTTTGCCCGGGTACGGCATCGACTATTGGCCAAAGAACGCAAAGATCATTCAAGTCGATATCAACGCAGATCGCATCGGTCTGACCAAGCCGGTCGCCGTCGGCATCTGCGGCGACGCCAAGCTCGTCGCGCGCAGTATCCTGTCGCAGTTGTCAAAGACTGCCGGCGATCCGGGCCGCGAAGAGCGCAAGGCGCTTATTCATCAAACCAAGTCGCGCTGGTTGCAGACATTGTCCAGCATGGATCACGAGGATGATGATCCGGGCACAAGCTGGAACCACGACGCACGGATTCGCGACAGCGACCTGATGTCGCCGCGTCAGGCATGGCGCGCGATCCAGGCGGGTCTGCCGCGCAACGCGATTATTTCGAGCGATATCGGCAACAATTGCGCTATCGGAAACGCCTATCCTTCATTCGAAGAAGGCCGAAAGTATCTTGCGCCCGGTCTATTTGGCCCATGTGGTTACGGATTCCCTGCGATCATCGGCGCGAAAATCGGCAACCCCGATATTCCCTGCATCGGATTCGCGGGCGATGGTGCGTTTGGTATCTCGATGAACGAAATGAGCTCGATCGGCCGTGAAGAGTGGCCGGGCGTCACCATGGTGATCTTCCGCAACTATCAGTGGGGCGCGGAGAAGCGCAACACGACACTCTGGTACGACAATAATTTCGTCGGCACCGAGCTCGACCGTCACCTCAGCTACGCGAAGGTGGCCGAGGCTTGCGGCCTCAAGGGCGTGGTGGTGAAGACCCAGGAAGAACTTACCAGTGCGCTGCGCGAGTCGTGCGAAGCGCAGAAGCAGGGCAAGACAACCTTCATCGAAATTCTGCTAAATCAGGAACTCGGTGAACCGTTCCGCCGCGATGCAATGAAGAAGCCTGTTGTCGTTGCGGGCATTGAACGCGGCGACATGCGTCCGCAAAAGGTCGCCTGACAAGGCGCAATAGACAATGTCGCAAGCGGCTGCGTTCAACGCAGCCGCTTTTTCTTTTACCGTTCTAAAATGCCGTCAGCTCGGGATCTCCCAGTTCACGTGCGACATATTGCGCGAGCTGCTCGGCGGCGTCCGAGAGGTCGTGGCTCTTGCGATGCAAAACGAGCTCGATCGGCGGCAGTTTCGGAAATCCGTCGTCCTCGTTGAGGCAGCGCAGCCCCGGCACTACCGCGCATTGTGGAAAGATGGACACAGCGAGCCCGGCAAACACCGCCGCTTGTAGTCCTGCAATGCTGTCGGACATCGAGCGGATCGACCACTTGATGCCAGCCGTGCCAAGAGCCTCCAGCGCGTGATGCCGATAGACGCTCCCCTCCGGCAGTAACGCCAGAGGCAACGGTTTTCTCAACTCCGGCTGGCTTCGAACTCCGGCGACCCACACCAAAGGTTCTCGCCGTACCAATTGGCCGCGCCGTCGAAACTCGGGCTGGTTGGTCATGAGCGCTATGTCCAGTTCATCCCGCTCCAACGCGGAGTTGAGATGAATGCTTCTGGTGCACCGCAACTGGATTTCGACCTGCGGGTGGGCGCGTGAAAAATTATCGAGAACCTCAGGCAGGATATAGGAGGCATAGAGATCGGGAGTGCCCATGATCACATGCCCGGAGATATCGGGTGTTGAGAACCGGCCGCGGGCCTCATCGTTCAGGCGCAGGATGGACCGCGCAAATTCGAGCAGGACCTCGCCGTCGGGCGTAAGGTTAAGATGCTTGCGCTTGTCGCCGAACAAGGGTTTTCCAACCGCTTCTTCGAGGCGCCTGATCTGATGTGTGATCGCGGGCTGGGTTCGGCCGACCTTTTTTCCTGCCGAAGTCAGGCCGCCGGTATCGACGATCGCAACGAACGTTCGCAGTAGCGAGATATCGAGATCCTGGTTCAACTATAAATCTCGTGAATGACGTAGATGAAGGATATAGATTTTGTCATGTTTGCCGTCTCGTGCAGCATACGTAAAAGTGATCTCATGTGAAGCCAGCAGAAAAGCTGGCCGATGACGTCAACAAAATAACTCGCTGGGAGGCGACGATGAAGGCCACGCAACTGGCGGTCCGAAGGGCCGCATCTTCCTTTGCTATCTTCTTGTCCGCGATTCTGTGCACCCTGTCCTGGGGGCATGCAGCCAAAGCTGCAGGATATCCCGAGCGTCCGATCGAGTTGATCGTGCCCTGGGGCCCTGGGGGCGGAGCGGACCAACTCGCCCGTCTGGTTGGCAAATTGATGGAGCCGATGCTCGGGCAGGGTATCCCCGTTGTCAATGTGCCTGGCGGCACGGGGGCAACGGGCATGGCCAAGCTCCTGTCGTCTCCAGCTGACGGCTATTCGATGGCCGTTTATATTGCTGATAGCCACGCCCTTCTTGCCGGAAAAACACCACGTTGGACGGTGAAGGACATCACGCCGGTGGCGGTGATGATCAAGGGTCCTTCGTTTATCTTCGTCAGGCAAGATAGTTCATTCAAGACATGGGATGATTTCGTCAAGGAGGCGAAAGCCAATCCCGGCAAGCTCAAGGTCGCCACGCTTGGATTCGGCAGCGTCGACGACTTCTCGCTCAATGTTCTCGACCGTGCGGGAATCAAAGTAATCCAGGTGCCTTTTGCGAAGCCCAGCGAACGCTATGTTTCCATTCTGGGGGATCATGCAGATGCGCTTTACGAGCAGGCAGGGGACGTCGCCCAGTTCATCAACGGGCATCAGATGCGCCCGATCCTCCTGTTCGGAGAAAAGCGGCTCGATGCGTTCAAGGATGTGCCTACGTCTTACGAGATGGGTTACAAGGTTGCGCTGCCCCAATTCCGCGCGATTGTCGTAAAGGCCGGAACGCCACCCGAGATCGTGAAGAAATTGTCAGATGCGCTAGCGAAGGTCTACGCTTCGCCCGAGTACCAAACGTTCCTGAAAGAACAGTACGGCGATCCCAACAGCTTCGAGGACGCTTCGCACGCTCCCACCTTCGTCAACGACCAGCTTGAGGACATGAAGAAAACCACGGCAACAAACTGACACGCAGAGAGGTCGTTAGCCATGGAAACAAGTAAGTTCCGTTTAACTGCGCCCTATGCCATCGGCCTCGGGGTCGCGGCGATTCTTTATTATTATGCTCAAAATATCGAATACACACCGCGACCCGGAAGTCTTGGTCCTGCATTCTGGCCGAAGCTTGCCATCGGTCTGATGACGGTCACCTGCTTGTTCGAGATCGTCCGGGGGTTGTTGGGATTTAAGGAGCAGACTCAAGGCGTGACGGAGACGCTTGAAAAAGAAGAGGAAAGTGAAACACCGGGCACGACGTATCCCTGGTTGCTTGCTGGGGGAATCTTGCTCGTTGTCGCCTATGCGGTATTGATCGATACGCTCGGATTCTTGCTTTCCACGTTTTTCTTTCTCGCGATTTTTATGTATCTCGGCCGCTACCGCAATCACGTCGCGATCTGGTTGACCAGCCTTGGCATCACTTTCGCTGCCGCGTTATTATTCATGCGTTTTGCTTACGTGTCGTTGCCGCGCGGGACGCCACCTTTCGATTCCGTGACGGATTTCATTCGCATGCTTGTAGGTGGGTGAGGACAGGCGATGACCGACATCTTTCTGCAACTGGCGAATGGATTTCTGATGTGTCTGACGCCGACACATCTGCTGATGCTTTTTATCGGCATTACTGTGGGCTTGTTGATTGGCGTGCTACCGGGCCTGACGCTGGTGATGGGCGTTGCGCTGGCATTGCCGTTTACCTACAGGATGGACGTTACAGCCTCCATCGTTTTGCTTACCGCAATGTACGTGTCAGGTACGTACGGCGGGGCATTCACAGCGATCCTTTTTAGAATTCCGGGTGAGCCGATCGATGTCCCGATGCTATGGGATGGCTACGCGATGGGCCGGAAAGGTATGCCTGCAAAAGCGCTCGGGTGGACCCTGGTTGCGGCGCTTGGAGGAGGATTGCTCTCGGCAACGATCATGGTCTTGCTGACTAAGCCGCTGGCGGCTTTCGCACTTCAGTTTTCGTCACCAGAATACTTCGCAGTGCTCCTGTTTGGTTTGTCGAGTGTCGTTGCACTTGGCAGCGGTTCGCTGGGAAATGCGTTGATCAGTCTTTCTGTAGGATTGCTGATCGCGACCGTGGGCACCGACGATACTTACGGCGCCTATCGTTTTACGTTCGGCTCTCCGATCCTTGCTGACGGGATCGAATTCCTCGTGGTGATGGTCGGTGCCTACGGGGTTGGTGAAGTTCTCTCTCGTCTCGAGACTGGCTTTGCGACCAAGCCCATCGACAAGATAGGCAACGCGCGGACAGAGCTGCCGACCTGGCGGGAAATCTATGCGCTCAAGTCGATGTTTTTACGAGCGAGTGTGCTTGGTAACATCATCGGACTTATTCCCGGCGCCGGCGCGACGATCGCATCATTCGTGAGTTATGGCCTGGAAGCCCAATTCGGAAAACGCCGTAAGGAAATGGGAACAGGAATACCGGAAGGCATTGTTGCGCCGCAAGCAGCGGCAACCGCCTCAGTCGGTGGGGCGCTGGTGCCGCTCCTTGCACTTGGCATTCCGGGAAGCGGCGCCACGGCTATCATCCTCGGTGCTTTTATGTTGCACGGTATACAGCCGGGCCCACAAATCATGACGACGTCGGCGCCCATCGTATACACGGTGTTCGCTTCGGTTTATCTCGGCCTCGCCTTGATGTGCGTCATCGGTTACTTCGCAATTCGGCCTCTGATCAAAATACTAGATCTGCCCGAGGCCCTCGTTTCGTCTTATGTGCTGGTTTTGTGTTTTATCGGGGCGCTTTCGATCCGCAACAACGTGACCGACCTTTGGCTGATGATCGGCTTCGGCATCATCGGCTATTTATTCGAGCGGTTCAAATTCCCGATCGCACCGCTTGTCCTTGGTGTCATTCTTGGGCCCCTGGCGGAAGAAGCGTTCATGAACTCGATGATCAGTTTCAGCAACGATTGGACTGTTTTCTTCAAAAGACCAATTTCCGGAACAGTCATGCTTTGCACGATTGCAATGCTGCTATTGCCGTTCTTACAGCACTGGCGGATAGGGCGTGCGGCAGCGGCAAAGAGCAAGGCTCCATACGGAGCACAGAAGGTTGAGGTCTGATGTCTCGGCGGCTCGGCGATAAATTTCTCGAATGATCTGGATGCAGATTATCAATTTCCCTGTGCCTCCGCGCTCTGTATCCTCCGCCGCAATGACTGCGTCGATCAAAAGCTTGGCAACGAACTGGGCAGACAGGCAGTCAATACAAAAAATAAGTTCCGGGAGGTTACAGTATGGTTATCCGAAACCAAGCGAGCCGCTTCGTCCTGCTTATTACGTGCCTTATGTATCTCATTTTTTACGTCGATCGGGTCAATATCTCGACGGCGGCTCCCTTTATGCAAAAGGATCTGGGGCTATCAACCACTCAACTGGGACTGGCATTTTCAGCCTTCGCCTATCCTTATGCATTTTTTCAGATTGCCGGCGGTTGGCTTGGTGACCGGCTCGGGCCGCGGATTGCGCTGACACTTTGTGCTATCGTCGTCGGTGTATCGACAATCTGGACCGGCTTTGTTGGTGGGTTGGCAGCGTTGTTTATGTCGCGTCTGGCGCTCGGCATTGGTGAGGGACCTGCCTTTCCAACCGCCACGCGTGCACTTTCCAACTGGATGCGGCCCGACCAGCGCGCCTTTGCTCAGGGCATCACCCACGCGTTTTCTCGCGCGGGAAATGCACTCACGCCGCCCTTGATTGCATTGATTATCGTCGCATTCTCGTGGCGCGATTCCTTTGTTTTCCTTGGCATCGCCGCGCTTGTCTGGGGTGTACTGTGGTTCATCTATTTCCGAGACGACCCGCGTACTCATTCGGCGATCACAGAGGAAGAATTGACGGATCTCCCGCCGGCGACTGTGGTGGCGACTAGAAAGGCGGTGCCATGGGTGCCTTTGCTCAAGCGGATTCTGCCCGTAACGCTGACGGACTTTTGCTACGGCTGGATTTTGTGGCTGTATCTCAACTGGCTGCCATCGTTTTTCCTGCACGAGTATCATTTCGCCATCAAGAAATCAGCCATCTTCGCCGCAGGTGTTTTCCTTGCGGGCGTCGTTGGTGATACTGTGGGCGGTATCTTGAGCGATCGGATACTCCGGAAAACAGGCGATGTCTCAAAAGCCAGGGTCTCTGTCATTGTTCTCGGCTTCCTTGGCTCGTTCTGCTTCATGTTACCCATCGTGTTCACGCATGACCTCACCGTGGTCACGGTCTGTCTCAGCTTGGCATTCTTCTTCGCTGAATTGATCGTCGCTCCGATTTGGGCGATGCCAATGGATATCGCGCCGGAATACGCGGGGTCTGCTTCGGGCTTCATGAATTTCGGCTTTGGCATGGCGGGTATCATCTCGCCGGTCGTATTCGGAGCTGCGATTGATCTGACGGGTCGTTGGGATGTGCCCTTCATCGGCTCGCTCGCATTCTTGCTGATCGGGGCGGTGCTCGCGTTGCGGTGCCGACCTGGTGAGCGATTTGTCCACGAGCCGAAGGCGGCGGTGCCGCTGGCTCATCAGCCTACACCCGCATAGTTGGTCGTAGGCAACAACAAGATTAACGGAGTGAACGAAAATGAGTGTGGTCGAACTTCAGGACCGTGTTTCCAGCGCACAAGGCATCGCCGCGGATCTCATGCGGAGAGCCCGTGCGGCACAGAAAACTTTTGCCGAAGCCGATCAGGCCCGAACGGATGAAGCCGTCCGTGCGATTGCCTGGTCGCTTTATAAGCCGGAACATGCCAGGGCACTCGCGGAACTTGCCGTGCAGGATACCGGCCTTGGCAATGTACCCGACAAGATCATCAAGAAGCAGCGCAAAACATTCGGGACCTTGCGTGATATGCTGCGCGCCAAGACCGTGGGCGAAATTGAGCGCGATGAGAAGCGCGGCATCGTCAAATTCGCCAAGCCCCTCGGCGTTGTCGGCGCTATCACACCATCGACAAATCCCGGTGCAACGCCGGTCAACAAGGCGCTGATGGCAATCAAGGGACGTAACGCGGTGATCGTCGCGCCGTCTCCGCTCGGCTATGGCACGACCGAGTTGGTTGTAAACTATATGCGCGATGCTCTGGAGCAGATCGGTCTGCCCAAGGATCTGGTGCAGATTTTGCCGTCCCCTGTAACCAAGGAGACCACGCAGGCTCTGATGGAAGCCGTCGATCTTGTGGTGGTCACGGGTTCACAGGACAACGTGCGCCGCGCTTATTCCAGCGGCACCCCGGCAATCGGCGTCGGCGCGGGCAATGTGCCGGTGATTATCGATGAGACTGCAGACCTCGATTCCGCTGCACAGAAGATCTGCGCTTCGAAGACCTTCGACAACGCCACTTCATGTTCCTCGGAAAACTCGGTCGTTATCGTGGACGCGGTCTACGACAAGGCGATCGAGGCCTTGAAGCGTGCAGGCGGTTACCTGGCAAATGCCTCGCAAAAGAAGAAGATCGAGGGTGAGCTCTGGAAGAACGGCAAGCTCAACCGTCATCTGATTGCTCGCGATATGTCGGTTCTGGTGAAGGGCTTTGAGCTTCCGGAGGAAGCCAACAAATCGAAATTCATTCTGGTTGAGGAGACGGGAATTGGCAGGGATTACCCGTTGTCCGGCGAGAAACTCGCGCTGGTTCTCACGGTTTATCGCGCCAGTGACTTCGCAGAAGCAAAGGATACGATTCGTAAAATTCTCGACTATCAGGGACGCGGCCACTCCATGGGCCTGCACACCAAGGATATGTCGCGGGCGCGCGAGTTGGCTGAAGAATTGCCTGTCGTTCGCGTTCTGATCAACTTTGCGCACACGTTCGGAAATGGCGGAGGTTTTGACAGCGGTCTTGAGTTCACTCTGACCATGGGCTGCGGCTCCTGGCAGAAGAACAGCATCTCAGAAAACCTGAACTACAAGCACTTCATCAATATCACCCATCTTGTCACTCCTATTCCTGAGGACAAGCCGAGCGAAGAAGAGTTGTTTGGGCCACATTGGGCTCGTTACGGAAAGTAAGGCGGGAACGATGAATCTCGAAGAATATGCTGCCAAGCAACACGTCTTGGTGCCCGCTGGTGTTCCGACGCCGACCGGTAAGGTTTGTGAGAATGCGGAGCAGGCAGCTGCAGCAGTCTCTGAAATAGGGCCTTCCGTCGTCAAAGCGCAGGTGCCGACCGGAAAACGCGGCAAGTCCGGTGGCATCAAGCTGGTTAAGACGCCGGCGGAAGCCGCGAAGGCGGCCGACGAAATTCTGCAAATGAGTATTGGAGGGCATCGTGTCAGTCGCGTTTTGGTCGAGCAGCTATGCCCGATTGCGCGCGAACTTTACGCCGCGGTGCTGATCGATGTCGGCAGCCGTAGCCCCTTGGTTCTTTTTTCGACCGAAGGCGGGATGGACATTGAGGAGGTCGCCGAAAAACATCCGGATGCGATCCGGCGGCACATCGTGGATATTCATCACGGGTTTGGGATAGCGGATGCAACCAAGATGCTGGAGGGACTCGATCTCGGCTCATCCAGTGCTGGCGTCGCCGAAGTTCTTGCCAAGCTCTATACAGTTTTTCAATCGAAAGACGCAGAGCTTGTTGAGGTCAATCCATTGGCCGTGCTGAAGGATGGCCGCGTCGTGGCGCTCGACTGCAAGTTCGTGCTCGATGATTCCTCGACGATGCGCCAGCCGGATCTGGCGAAGGTTGCAGCGCCGGCCAAGATGACGGCATTGGAGGAGCGAGGAGCTGCCAACGGTCTAAAGTTCATTCAGCTCGACGGCAATGTCGGTGTTCTCGCCAACGGCGCGGGGCTGACCATGACCACCATGGATGTCATCGATCACTTTGGCGGTCGTCCGGCCAACTTCCTTGAGATCGGCGGCGAGGCCTATACCAAGTCGGAGGTTGCACTTGATCTCGTTCTGTCCAACCCCGGCGTCAAAAGTCTTGTCATCAATTTTTGCGGTGCATTCGCCAGGACTGACGTGATGGCCGATGGCGTGGTCAAGGCATGGGAAACGCTAAAGCCCACGGTGCCAGTGTTTTTCTCGATCCATGGCACTGGCGAAGATGAGGCCGTCAAGCTCGTGCGCGAACGTCTTGGCATCGAGCCCTATGAATTCATGGAAGACGCCGTGAAAGCGGCGGTAGAGGCGGCACAATGATTTATCGACGCGGACAAAAGGTACTCATTCAAGGCATGACGGGCAAACAAGGCTCGTTCTGGTCTGAACGGATGATGGAAATGGGCACCACCGTCATTGGTGGCGTCAATCCGAAGCGTGCGGGCGAGACGCACCTCGGTTTGCCGATCTTTAAAACGGCGGTTGAGGCAGCGAAACATTCACCGGTCGATGTATCGGTGATCTTCATTCCACCAACGATGGCGAAGGAAGCTATTATCGACGCGATCGACGCCGGCATCGGGACGATCGTCACGCTTACGGAGCACATCCCCAGCCACGACGTGCTGGAGATTTTCGCTCGCCAACGCGTCTCGAAAAGCCGGATCATCGGCCCGAATACGGCGGGCATCGTGACGCCGGGAGAAGGGTTTGTCGGCATTATGCCGGGCCACAATCCGAACATCTTCAAGCCCGGCAATGTCGGCGTGATTTCCCGCAGCGGCAGTCTGGGCACGCTGATGTGCCTCAACCTGACCCGCGCCGGTCTGGGGCAATCGGCCTTCATCGGCATCGGTGGTGATCCAATCATCGGCACGACGACCCTGGACGCCCTGCAAGAGCTTGATCGCGATGATCGCACAACGTCGGTGGTTTTGGTCGGCGAGATTGGTGGCGGCATGGAAGAGGAGGCTGCCGAATATGCCCGTGGCATGAAAAAGCCGATCGTTTCCTTCATCGCCGGCCGATCATCGCCGCCCGACAAGAAAATGGGACATGCGGGCGCGATCGTGACTGGCGGCAAGGGTGGTTATGCCACCAAACGCGAAGCTCTCGAAAAGGCGGGCGTGCGTGTTGCAGGTACACCGGCGCAGGCTGTCGAACTTCTCGGCGTGAAGCGGGCTGTTGCCGCCGCGTAATCGAACAGGCGCATGACAAAGCCCGGCGCAGCATGTGCGCCGGGCTTTTTTATTTTGAGCCGCTCAATAGGCCGTCGACAGATAATCAACGATCTTACCGACGTCGGCCTGATCGATCGGAGCGCCGTAAACCTTGATCATCTTGTTAACTTCGGCGGTCCAGAAGTCTTTTCCGAACTTCTGACCGCGCGGCTGGGTCTGGATGTAGTCAGCCGAATGACATCCTGTGCAATTGGTCTGCGCCGCCTCCAGATTAGGGCCCGGTTTGAACTGCGCGGTTTCTTCCGGCAGCTTGTAAGTCACCGGTTTGGCCTGAAGCCGGCCGGCAAAGCCAGTTGCCGCGATCATGCAAAAGCCAAGAACGACGATGTGGGATGTTTTCATGGTCGCTCTCCTTCAGGCCACGGTCACGGCGGTCGTTTCGATAACGTTGCGCATATAACCCGCTGGGTTCCATGATGCAGTTTCAGGCTGGACCTTGCCGTTATTGGCGGTCGCGCGAACCTTCAGATTGTGCGCCCCCGTGGTCAGCTTTACCGGAATCGTCCACTCTCTGAACGAATACTTGCCGAGGTCTTTGCCGAGCTTGGCCTTCATCCAAGTCTTGCCATCGTCGATCGAAACATCGACCTGTTTGATGCCCGAGCCACCGTCGAAGGCGATGCCTTTAAGGGTCGTCGTTCCGGTTTTCAGCTTTGCACCATTTTGCACGCTGGTGATGAAGGAGCGAACGGTAAAGCGGTTGATAGGGATCGACGCCTTCGGCGCCGTTCCAGGCTCAACACAGGCGCAGTCGTTGTCGGGAATCCGGTAGGCGGTCTTCATCCAGAAATTATCGTAGACCGTGTCAATCACGCTGATCTCGTTCAGGTGTTTGACCCAGTAGGTGCCGTAATAGCCTGGCACGACGAGGCGAAGAGGGTAGCCGTTCAGGAACGGCAGGTCGGCGCCGTTCATCGAATAGGCCAGCATAACCTCACCGTCTCGTGCATGGTCAAGATCGAGCGCCTTGGCGAAGTCCGGTGTGGCCTCCATGACAGGACCGTCCAAGCCGCCGAACACGACCTGTTTGGCACCCGCCTGAACGCCAGCCTTATCGAGAACGGCTTTGAGTGGCACGCCCTTCCAGCGAGCGTTACCCATTGCACCATTGCCGAGTTGTCCACCCGCGACGCGTGGCTCAAAAAAGCCGCGACTGTTTCCTGAGCATTGATTGACGGCGACGACCTCAACCGACGGCATCTTCTTGATGTCGGCGAGAGACAGCGTCATCGGCTTGTCGACCTTGCCCTTGACTTCAACTGTGAATTTATCCGGATCGATGTCGGTGGGGATGCCGGCCAGATGATAGCGTACGAAGAATGCATCATTGGGTGTAATGACGCCCTCGTTGAATACCGACATCGGCGCCTCGAACTGAGGCGGCCGGCTTGTCAGGCCGATCATCGGACGTTTTTGGGGGTACTTGACCAATGGCCGCTCGCCATTGCCGAAGGGAAGCGAAACGGTTTCGTCTGCGAAGCTCGTGAGCGATGTTAAACTCAATATGCTGCTGCTGGTGAGAAGAGCAGCGCCGCCCTGGAGTACAGTGCGTCTTGTTATCATGAGGTTCTCCCTGGGACATGTTCCCGTGGTTATTAGACGCACGATGCAATAGTTTATTCCAGCGCTTTTGCATTTCTCGTTCCGCATTTCGAAATATCGCGGTGATTTTTTACGAGGCTTCATGAGCGTGCATTCATTGTGCTGTTGCAGCAAAATGAAACAGTGCCGGGTCAGTCTGCAAAAGATTATTCAGTTCCGGCGGCCGTCAATTCGCCGCATTGTCTCTAGTCTTATATTAGACATATGATATCTTTACAGCGGCTGTAATCGATGGCACGCTCGAGAACATAACAAGATGCAAAAAGCATCGACGACCGGGAGACGAAACGCTTTGACGATCCGGCGCACGGAGGAATTTCCGCTTGACCATCTCGCGAAGCTCGCGGGCTGCGTGTGGTCGCTGCGGTTATTTCATCATAGGCCGCGGATACGAGATGATCGTTTCGTCCAAACGGCTCTAATTGGAGAGACGATCTCTTTCAATTTGAGCGGTGCAGTCAGATGTTAGCACCCGCTGCGAGGGAGGAACCATTGGACACATCATCGCTACTTGAGGTGAAGGGGGTAACGCTTCAGTACAAGACGCCCAATCATCTTGTGACCGCGACGTACCGGATCGACTTTGAGGTGTTTCAGGGCGATCGGTTTATTCTGCTGGGGCCGTCTGGGTGCGGCAAGTCGACCTTGCTGAAGGCGGTTGGCGGCTACATGGCGCCCACCGAGGGCGAGATGCGGCTGAAGGGGAAGCTGATCAGGCATCCCGGTCCAGACCGGATGATGGTGTTCCAGGAATTCGACCAGCTTCTGCCGTGGAAGACGGTGAAGCAGAATGTGATGTTTCCGCTGTTGTGCACGCGCAAGCTCGGTCAGCGCGAGGCCGAAGACAAGGCGATGCATTACATCCGCAAGGTCAATCTGGAGAAGTTCGCCGACAGTCACCCGCACATGTTGTCGGGCGGCATGAAGCAGCGCGTTGCGATCGCGCGCGGCATGGCGATGGAGCCGGATATCCTGCTGATGGATGAGCCGTTTGCCGCGCTGGATGCGCTGACGCGCCGCAAGATGCAGGACGAACTGATGATGCTGTGGGACGAGACCCGCTTCACGGTGTTGTTTGTGACGCATTCGATCCCCGAGGCAATCAAGATCGGCACCCGGATCCTGCTGCTGTCGCCGCATCCGGGCCAGGTCAAGGCGGAGCTGAACGGCGGGGTGCAGGGCGAGGAGGCGCTCGATCTGGAGAAGCGGATCCAGACCATGCTGTTTGCCGATACCATCGAGGAGGCTGAGAATGTCTGACCTCTCATTGTCGATGAAAGCGATGAAGCAGGCGGTCGCGCCGGTGCGGCCGGAGTTCGTGCGCGACGCCAGTGCCACGGAAAAGGCGCCGGTGGTGGTGGAGAAGCCGCTGTCGGCATTCGAGCGGCTCTACAGCCAGACCTGGCTTCGCAAGATCATGATCCTTGTGCTGCTGGCGCTGATCTGGGAGGCCTACGGCCGTTATCTCAACAACAATCTGCTATTCCCGACCTTCAGCGAGACCATGAGCGCGTTCTTCCAGAACATCGGCAATGGCGTGCTGCCGGCGCGGGCGTGGTCGTCGATCAAGGTGCTGCTGATGGGCTATGCCTGCGGCATCGCATTGGCGTCGGTGCTGACCGCGCTTGCGATCATGTCGCGGATCGGCACCGATCTTCTCGAGACTTTGACCTCGATGTTCAACCCGCTGCCGGCGATTGCGTTATTGCCGCTGGCCCTGATCTGGTTCGGGCTCGGCAACGGCTCGCTGGTCTTTGTGCTGGTGCATTCGGTGACCTGGGCGATCGCGCTCAACACCCATTCCGGCTTTTTGTCGGTGAGCCGCACCTTGAAGATGGTTGGCCGTAACTACGGTCTTGGCGGCTTCCGCTACATCAGCCGGATTTTGATCCCGGCGGCGTTCCCGAGCATCCTCACCGGTCTGAAGATCGGCTGGGCGTTTGCCTGGCGCACGCTGATTGCGGCCGAACTGGTGTTCGGCGTCTCGTCCGGCTCCGGCGGCCTTGGCTGGTTCATCTTCGAGAACAAGAACAGCCTCGACATCCCCACCGTGTTCGCAGGCCTGCTCACCGTCATCATCATTGGTCTTATCGTCGAAAACGTCATCTTCCGCGCCATCGAAGCCAATACCGTCGATCGATGGGGTATGCAGTCGTAGCAAAAATCGCCGGAACAAAAGGACAAATGTCCGCTGTCTTGAGGAGGAGAAACAATGTTGAAGCATCTCGGATTGGTTGCCGGACTTATCGGGCTTGCCACATCATTCAGCGTTAGCGCACACGCTGAAGTCGATACCGTACGCATCGCCAAACAGTACGGCATTTCTTATCTGCCGCTGACGATGATGGAGGAGGAAAAGCTCCTCGAAAAACACGCCAAGGCCGAAGGGATTGATCTGAAGGTCGAGTGGCTCCGCTTCAGTGCGGGAACTGGCATGAACGAGGCTTTGCTGTCCGGAAATCTGGATTTTGCCGGAGGAGGCGTCGGGCCCATGCTCACGATCTGGGGTAAGACCCAGACGAACTATAAAGTGAAGGGTGTCGCTGCGCTGAATGCGATGCCGCTCTACCTCGTAACCACCAATCCCAATGTCAAAACAATCAAGGACTTTACCGAAAAGGATAAGATCGCGCTGCCGGCGGTGAAGACCTCAATTCAGGCCATCACGCTGCAGATGGCTGCCGAAAAGATCTTCGGTCCGGGGGAAAGTCACAAACTGGATTCGCTGACGGTATCGATGGGGCATCCGGATGCACTCGCAACCATGCTCGGCGGCCATTCCGAGATCGACGCTCACTTCGGATCGGCGCCGTTTCAAGAGCAGGAGTTGAAGGATCCTCGAGCCCATCTGGTTCTGAATAGTTACGACGTGCTTGGCGGGCCTCATACCTTCAACTCGGTTTGGGCGACGACGAAGTTTGTCGAGTCAAACCCAAAGGTGATGAAGGCATTCCTTGGCGCGCTTGAGGAAGCGATGGCCGACATCAAGGCTGATCCAGCAAAGGCGGCAGCGATCTGGGTCAAGGCCGAAAATTCGAAGGTATCGGTCCCAGATGCGGAGAAGATTATCCGTGATCCCGTCAACGAATGGACCACCACTCCCAAGAAAGTTTTGAGCTATCTCGATTATATGAACAGAGCGGGTTTGGTCTCGGCGAAGACGTCGGATTGGAAGGACATCTACTTCGACGGCATCCACAAGGCCAACGGGAGCTGATGGCACACGCGTCATGAATGCTCATCCGAAAATAGAGACTGCCGCGTCAGGGACTGCACTTACAGTGCAGGTCTGGCGCGGTGAGCAGGACGGGGAATTCCAGACGTTTCAGGTGCCGGCCCGGCAGAATCAAACGGTGCTGGATGTTGTCACGGAAATTCAGCGTACGCAGGATGCAACGCTGTCATATAGGTTCGCTTGCCGGGTCGGCATGTGCGGATCGTGCGCGATGGTCGTGAACGAGCGCCCGCGATGGACATGCCGCACGCGGGTGGATCAACTGGAAGGCGGCGTACTGAAGATCGAGCCGCTGCGCAATTTGCCGATCGTGAAGGACCTGACGGTCGATATGGAGCCGTTCTTCAATAAATGGCGGGATGCTCACGGCTACTTCGAGCCCGGAGAAAATCCGCCAGAGGATTTTGCCCATGTCGACCCCGCGTCCGACGAGCGCAAGGCCGCTGACGAGGGAATAGAATGCATCAATTGCGGAATCTGCTATTCGGCCTGCGATGTGGTGTCGTGGAACGAAGATTACCTCGGACCCGCCGCACTCAATCGGGCCTGGACACTCGTCAATGACGTGCGTGACCGGGGGCAGGATGCGCGGTTGACAGCGGTAAGCGGGGATGCCGGCTGCCACTCCTGCCACAGCCATATGAGCTGCACTGAGTTCTGTCCCAAGCATTTGACGCCGACATATTCGATCGCAGGTCTCAAACGCGCGACATCGAACAGACTTTGGAGGCGGCGATGAGTGCGATCATGTATCTCGCACAACGAGGAACCGCCTTCATTCTCGCTTTTGCCGTGGCGGCTCATCTTGTCACGATCATTTATGCAGTGCGCAGCGGCCTGACCGCCGGCGACATCCTTGCGCGCACGCACGGAAACGGTGCCTTCCTGATTTTCTATCTCGTGTTCGTCGTTGCGGCCGCCATTCACGCGCCGATTGGCTTGCGGTCGGTGCTGCGCGAATGGGCTCGCTGGCGAGGTCGTTCGCTTGACGTCGCGCTGGCCTTGTTTTCGGTGCTTTTGATCTGTCTCGGAGCGAGGGCCGCATTCGCGGTATACGGCGCATGATGAGTAACTCTCATCTCAAGCCCGGATTTCTGGCTGCGATGCTGCATCGGCTGTCCGGCATCGCGCTTGCGGTCTTTTTGCCGATGCACTTCATCGCTCTGGGGACCGCGCTGGGTGGAGCGAAATCACTCGACAGCTTTCTGGCCTTGACCCATTCAACGTTCGTTCGTCTCGCGGAATGGGGCCTGGTTACGGCGCTGGCTGTTCATATGGCGCTCGGGTTGCGGGTGCTGGCCATTGAATGGCTTTCCGTTCGCGAGCGCAGCGCTGTCGTTGTTTCGAGTTGTGTCGCAGCATCCGCTGCAATCGGAATATTATTCTTGCTGAACGGGATGTAACGCCATGCAGGTTGATATGAAGGAAGTCGAGGAAATCTGCAAAACGCTTTACGTTCAGGCGCTCAAGGTTTTGCCTGACGATATCAAAGCAGGCTTTAAGCAGCTCGTTCGGGATGAAACCAGCACGACCGGTCGCACCATCCTTGATACGATGGTGGAGAACATCGCGGTCGCGGAGCGCACCAACAACATTCTTTGCCAGGATACCGGAATTCCAATCTACAATGTTATCATCGGTCGCGGCGTGACGTTTGATGGCGCGGAGCTGAAATCAGCGATCCGCCGCGGGTGCGAACGGGCCACGACGGAATGCTCGCTGCGTTCTTCCGTCGTGCATCCGATCACACGCAAGAACAACCAGACATCAAGCGGAATTCGCGTTCCGATTATTCACGTCGATTTTGATGAGCGGCCGGAAACGGTTTCGATCGAAATGATTCCGAAAGGGTCTGGCTCGGAAAACGGCTCCTTCCTCAAGATGCTCGTGCCGTCGGATGGCATCAAGGCCGTCAAGGCATTCATTATTGATCGCGTCATAGATCTTGGCGGCCGGGTTTGCCCGCCGACGATTGTCGGTGTCGGCATCGGCGGCACATCGGATCTGTGCATGCATTTGGCAAAGATCGCGGCCACGCGGCCGCTCGGCTCAAAATGCTCGGATGAAGAGGGCGCCAAGATCGAGGCGGAACTCTCGAAGGCGGTGAACGAGCTTGGTATCGGCCCACAGGGACTTGGCGGTCGCTCGACAAGCTTTGCGGTTCACGTCGAGGTCGCCGCAACCCACATCACGCAGAATCCGGTCGCGGTGAACATCCAGTGTCATTCAGCGCGGCGCGCACGGGCAACCATCACGCCCGGCGGCATCACGTTCTCGGCATAGGAAATCGTCATGACGCATCATGTCCTGGAAATGCCGATCACCGAAGAGCAGGCACGCAAGCTGAAAGTCGGGGATACCGTCACGCTTGAGAACACGCTGTTCGGTATCCGTGATGCCACCCTGATCCACATGTTCGATCGGGGTCGCAAAATCAAATTTGATCTTAGCGGTCACGCGGTCATTCATACGGCGCCGAACGTCCATCGGGTGCCCCCGTCGAACGAAGCGCCAGTTGGATACACTCCGTTCTGCATTGGCACGACAACCTCGATGCGCATGGAACGCTTTACGCATGATTTGATGCAACGTGAAGGCGTGCGTTTCATCATCGGCAAGGGCGGAATGGGCCCCGATACTTTGGCGGCGTTTGCCGAGTTCGGCGGCGCATATCTGGCGATCGTCGGCGGCGCCGCTGCATTGGAAACCACATGGATCGAGCAGATCGTCGATGTCGATCTCGATGATTTGCATCCCGAGAGTCTCTGGAAATTCCGGATCAAGCATTTCGGTCCGCTGCTGGTGAGCATGGATTCACACGGCGGATCGCTGTTCGCCGATATTCGCAGGGACGTCGAAAGCCGCCGTGAGGCGGTTCTCAAGAGCATCGGAGCCATCTGAGTGAGCTTGCGTGAAATCCAGACCGATATTCTGATTCTCGGCGCAGGCGGCGCGGGTCTGTTCGCGGCGTTGCATGCGAAAAAGACCGCGCCGCATCTCGACGTGACGATTGCGGTGAAGGGATTGCTCGGAAAGTGCGGCTGCACGCGCATGGTGCAGGGCGGCTATAATGTCGCTCTGGCTCCCGGCGACTCAGTCGAGCGGCATTTCATGGATACGGTTGAGGGCGGCAAGTGGCTCAACGATCAGGACCTTGCCTGGAAACTGGTGACGGAAGCACAAGTTCGCATCCGCGAACTCGAAAACGAACTCGGCTGTTTTTTCGATCGCAACCCCGACGGTAGCGTGCACCAGAAGGCGTTCGCGGGGCAGACCTTCGACCGTACCGTGCACAAGGGCGACCTGACAGGTATCGAAATCATCAACCGGCTGTCTGAGCAGGTCTGGCGCCGCGATGTAAAGCGCATGGAAGACCATCGCGCGCTGGATTTGATTCCGGCGGCGGATGGTACGGGCCTTGCCGGCGTTTTGATGCTGGACATGCGGACAGGCGAGCCCATCTTGGTCCGTGCGAAGGCGACTCTGCTGGCGACCGGCGGCGGCCCGACGATGTACAAATATCACACGCCGTCCGGCGACAAGACGTGCGACGGCCTTGCGATGGCGCTGCGCGCGGGCCTCACGCTGCGCGATCTTGAAATGGTGCAATTACATCCGACCGGACTTCTGGCTGGAACCGGCACGCGCATGACGGGCACTGTGCTGGAGGAGGGTTTGCGCGGCGCGGGCGGGCAGCTGCTCGACTCGAGCGGCGAGCGTTTTATGTTCGATTACGATTCGCGCGGCGAACGCGCGACACGCGACATCGTCAGCCGCTCGATCATGTATCAAATCCGCAAGGGCTTCGAGACGCAGAACGGCGGGGTTCATATCAAGATGAGCCATCTTGGCCCTGATCATGTGCGACGCACATTCAAGGGCATGGTGGAACGCTGCGCGGATTGCGGATTCGATCTGGCGGGCGGGCTGGTCGAAGTGGTGCCGACGGCGCATTACATGATGGGCGGCGTGGTGTTCGATCTCGATTGCCGGACGGCGGTGCCTCGTCTTTATGCGGCTGGTGAAGATACCGGTGGTGTCCACGGAGCTAACCGTCTTGGCGGCAATGGCGTCGCGAATTCTACTGTCTTTGGCGGCGTCGCCGGTGCGGTGATGGCGCGTGAAATTGAAGCCGTAAAGACGTTTTCCGACCCCGATCAGGTCGTGGTCGAACAATCTCTGGATCGCGCATTCTCGCCGCTCGGCCGGCCTTCCGATGATTTTGCGGCTATGCGTGAAACATTGATGGACATTATGTGGAGCGATGTCGGCATTCTGCGCAGCGCCGAAGGCCTCGCGCGAGGTGCAGCCGCCCTTGATGATCTGGCAAGGCAGGTTCAGCGGTCCGGCGTCGCCGATAGCGATCGCCGCTACAATCTCACCTGGATGGACCGCCTGAATCTCGAGAACCTGGTTCAGGTCAGTCGCGCGATTTGCGCTGCCGCCATCGCTCGTGTGGACAGTCGCGGTGCACATTTCCGCGAGGACTATCCGAGCACATCCGACCTCGCCGCCTCCCGCTTTACAGTGGTGCGGATGAAGAATGATGTGATCGAGATTGGCACACAGCCGGTGGCATTTACCCGCGTCAGGCCTGGCGAAACCCTGCTTCAGGAGGATGCCGCGTAGGTTGTCGACACTTGACTATTGTATCTGTTATCTTATACAAGACTTGTAGGACAAACGATCGTCCACATCATCGGGAGAAACGAGATGAATGCTCCAATCGCGGCGCCGAAAGCCGCCACAAAAATACCCCACGTGCTCGCGCACAGCCCGAAAGACAACGTCGCCGTCGTCGTTGTCGAGGATCTCAAGGCGGGAACGAAGGCGTTCGGTGTTGTCACTGAAAACGACACCACCTTCGAGGTCGAGATCAAGGATGACATTCCGATCGGGCACAAGGTTGCGCTGGTTGACCTCAAGAAGGGCGACACCGTGATCAAGTACGGTCAGGACGTCGGCAAGATGGTCGGCGACGGGCCGAAGGGCCGTCACGTCCACGTCCACAATCACAAGACAAAGCGTTGGTGAGGGTCAAATGTCGCTAAGCAATATTGTAGAAGTTAAATCGCCCTTCGTCGGTGGCGCGACTGACCAGCTGACGACGAAGAATCTTCCAAGCAAACGCGCTTCGAAGGATTTCAAGAACGCCAAGTTCTGGGGCTGGCGCCGCGAAAATGATCGCGTTGGTGTCCGCAACCACGTCGTCATTCTTCCGCTCGATGACCTGTCGAACGCCGCATGTGAAGCGGTGGCCAACAACGTCAAGGGCACGATGGCGATCCCCCACGCATATGGTCGTTTGCAGTTCGGCGAGGATTTGGAAATCCACTTCCGCACGCTGATCGGTATCGGCTCGAACCCAAACGTTGCTGCCGTTGTCGTCATCGGTATCGAGGAAGGTTGGACCGGCCGTGTCGTCGAAGGCATTGCCAAGACCGGCAAGCCAGTGGTGGGCTTCGGCATCGAAACCTTTGGCGACATCGCGACCATCGCGCGCGCCAGTTATCAGGCCAAGCGCTTCGTGCAATGGGCAACTGAACTAGAGCGCGAACTGTGCCCGATTTCGGATTTGTGGGTTTCCACCAAATGCGGTGAGTCGGACACCACGACGGGCCTGTCGTCGTGCCCGACAGTCGGTAACATGTACGACAAGCTGATCCCGCACGGTATCTACGGCGTTTTCGGTGAGACCTCCGAGATCACCGGCGCCGAGCATCTGTGCAAGGAGCGGGCGGCTACCCCTGAGATTGCCGATAAATGGTACAAGATGTGGAAGGCATATCAGGACGACGTCATCGAAGCGCACAAGACCGACGATCTTTCCGATTCCCAGCCGACCAAGGGCAACATCGCCGGCGGTCTGTCGAGTATCGAAGAGAAGGCACTCGGCAACCTTGAGAAGATCGGCCACAAGTCGAAATTCATCGATGCGCTTGAGCCGGCTGAGGCACCTGCGAAGGGTCCGGGACTTTACTACATGGACACATCGTCGGCCGCGGCCGAATGCGTTACGCTGATGGCGGCGGCGGGTTACGTCGTCCATACGTTCCCGACAGGGCAGGGCAATGTCATCGGCAATCCCGTGGTGCCCGTTATCAAGATCAGCGGCAACCCGAAGACCTTGCGTACGATGGGCGAACATATCGACGTGGATGTGACCGGTGTGCTCCGTCGCGACATGACGCTCGATCAGGCGGGTGACTCGCTGATCGATATGATCGTGCGCACGGCGAATGGCCGGCTGACCGCTGCGGAGTCCCTGGGTCATCGCGAGTTTTCGCTGACCAAGCTCTATCGCAGCGCATAAAATCGAAAAAGGGGCGGCATTTGTGCCGCCCCTTTGTTTGCTCTGATCTGGAAGTGAATGCAACGTGTCCGACATCGTCATCTGCGAATTCATGGATGAAATGGCAATTACCCAGGGTTTGAGTGGGTTTGACTATTTTTACGATCCTAACCTTGTCGATAGGCCGGACGAGTTGGCGGCGCGCGTCAAGGACGCGCGGGCGTTGATCGTTCGCAATCGTACGCAGGTTCGCGGCGCGTTGTTGGAGAGCGGTGCGAGGTTACGCGCGATCGGCCGGTTGGGAGTAGGGCTCGACAACATCGATGTTGCGGCCTGTGACGCGCGCGGAATTGCGGTGTTGCCGGCTTCCGGTGCCAATGATCTTTCGGTTGCCGAATATGTCATCGCTACCGCGATGCTGTTGCTCCGCGGCGCTTATGGCGCGTCGTCGGGCGTGTCGGCTGGAAAGTGGCCACGCAATGCTTTGATCGGCCGGGAGACAGCCGGGAAAACCATGGGGCTGGTAGGGTTTGGCTCAATTGCCCGCCTTACGGCCAAGCTGGCGATGGCGATGGGCATGCAGGTCATCGGCTATGACCCCTTTGCAAAAGACGCCGTCTTTGCGGAAGCAGGTATTCGTAAGGTCGCCCTCACAGACCTGTTGGCGCAGGCAGATGTTGTGAGTTTGCATGTTCCACTGACCGACGAAACGCGCAACATGATCGATGCAGCAAGTCTTGCCTCGATGAAGCCGGGCGCCATTCTCATCAACGCCGCGCGCGGTGGTGTGGTGGACGAGGCGGCGGTAGCGGCTGCGCTTAAGGCCAAGAGACTGGGCGGCGCGGCGCTGGATGTGTTCGTTGAGGAACCGCTGAGTGCAGGCAAAGGACAAATTCTTGTCGATCTGCCGAATTTGATTTTGACACCGCACATCGCAGGTGTCACCGCCGAGTCCAATACGCGCGTGTCCTGGGTCACCGTCGAGAATATCAAAAGGGTGTTGGCCGCATGAGTAATGTCTCCCTCGTCGAGTTAACCCGTCGCGTTGCCGATGCATTCTCCACGCAGGGCTGCAGCGATCAAGCATCGCAATCCGTTGCGCGCGCGCTGGTCGCCGCGGAAGCCGACGGTTTGAAAGGCCACGGCCTGTCGCGCGTGCCGACTTATCTTGCGATGGTCAAGAGCAAGAAGATCGATGGGCAGGCGAAACCGACGAGCAGCAAGCCGCGGGCTGGCATTCTCGCTGTCGATGCGGCGAGGGGTTTTGCTTATCCGGCCATCGACCTGGCTGTCGCAGAGCTGCCGGCGATTGCCGCAGCGCAGGGTATCGCTGCGGCATCGATTGGAAATTCCAACCACTGTGGTGCGGCCGGGCTGCCGTGTGAAGCGCTGGCCAAAAAGGGACTTATCGCCTTGTTGTTTGCCAATACGCCAAGCGCAATGGCGCCCTGGGGCGGACGCGAGGCGGTGTTCGGGACGAATCCGATTGCGTTTGCCGCGCCAATCGAGGGGCGCGAGCCGGCGGTGGTCGATCTTGCGCTGTCGAAGGTTGCACGTGGTCCGATTGTCGCCGCGAAGCAAAAGGGTAACGACATCCCAGAGGGATGGGCGCTTGACGCCGACGGCCACCCGACGACCGATCCGGCAAGGGCGCTGCAGGGGACGATGATCCCGCTCGGTGATGCCAAGGGCGCTGCGCTCGCCTTCATGGTGGAGATCCTGGCGGCCTGCATTCCCGGTGCCAATCTCGCGTTCGAGGCCTCGTCGTTCCTGGATGACAAGGGCGGACCGCCGCTGACGGGGCAATTGCTGTTGGCCATCGACCCTGCTGGATTCGGCCACGCGCGATTTGGCGAGCGGATGGCGTCATTGGTTCTGGCGATCGAGCGACAGCAGGGCACCCGGTTGCCGGGGTCTCGGCGGCTTGCGAATCGGGCCAAGGCCGCGCGTGAGGGATTGACTGTTCCTCCCGAGCTGGAGCCGTTTTTGAGTGACAATGCCGCTGTGGCGAAGGTCTGATGTCGATTTCGGTGTGGGAAGCGGTTAAGAAATGGGCAATAGGAGTTCGACGGGCAGTCGCCCCATGTTAATTTAAAAACCATTGATGGCGAACGTTTGTGAGCAACGTGGCAGCACCAACCGGACAAGCAGAATATCTTCCCCTGTACGCTCAAGTGAAAGCGCTGCTGGTGAAGCGTATCGGTACGGGGGGATGGAAGCCCGGCCAGATGCTGCCGAGCGAATACGAGCTTGCCGCCGAATATAACGTCAGTCAGGGGACTGTGCGGAAGGCGCTGATTTCGCTCGAAACCGATCGCATGATTGTGCGCCGTCAGGGCGTTGGCACCTTTGTCGCGCGTCATTCCCGTGACCGATCACTCTATCAGTTCTTCCGTATGGTCGGCGTGGATGACGCACGCCTGATCCCGGCAAGCGTCGTTCTTTCGCAAAAAGAGCAGCCGGCGACGCGAGAGCAGGCGCAGATGTTATCGGTCAAGGTCGGCGCAATGCTCCATACCATTGTCCGCATCCGGACCCTTCTGGACAAGCCGGCTATCTACGAGCGTATTTTCGTGCCCGTCGAGGTGATGCCCAATCTTTCAGTCGAGATGCACTCCGAGATGGATGACGAGATGTATGTCATCTACCAGGAGACGTTCGGGATCAGTATCTTTCGCGTCAACGAGCGTCTGTCTGCTGTGGCGGCGACGGTCGAGGAGGCCAAACGGCTCGATATCAAAACGGGATTGCCGTTGCTGGAAATTACACGTGTGGCCATTGATGTTGGCGGCCGTCCGGTCGAGCTGCGCGTCAGCCGTTGCGATACACGGCGATGCCGCTACGCCGCGGAAGTTCTCTAACGGTTATTCTGCGCTGAAAAAGCCGTTCAGGCGCGGCGTTCGCCGATCAGCTTGCGATCGACGATATCGCGCGTCACTTTCCAGACCGCATCGATGGAAACCTGATCGACGCAATATAGCGGATCGTCCGCCCTGCGCGGATAGATACATTTCCAGTTGCAATTGAAGCACGGCATCTCGACAACAACAGGAAAGATCATCTGCTGACGGTCGCTGGAGAATTTCGGATAAGGCAGAAACCGGCCGAATTGCCAGCCGCCAAACGGAACGACAACGGGACAATCGACCGCCGCAGCCATATGCGCGGCGCCCGTATCGTTGCAGATCAGCAGTTCCGCGTGCTGCAGAAGCCCCGCGAGGTCGCTCAGCGACGTCCGGCCGCAGGCGTCGATGATACGGTCGGTGCCGAGTGCATCGATAATCTCGGTCGCGCTTGGCCTCTCCGCATTCGAGCCGCAGACGATCGCCGTCCAGTCTGTGTTCTGTCGCAGTTTGTCGATGACGAATGCAAAGCGATCCGTGGGTCATTTCTTTTTGGGCGAGGCAGTACCCGGAAATACGATGAAGTATTTCGATCGCTCCGGGACCCAGTCCGGCACTGAAATCAATCCTGCCAGATGCGGGCGCGTGAGTACCGCATCCGGATCGAAGCGGCGCGCGAAAATCGCGTTCGCTTCAATCTCATGAATCCCTTGCGGGACCTTGATCAATTCACTGTACCAGCGGTCGGCTTGCACGCGCTTCTTCCGGGTCTGGCTGATCGGATCGTCCAGGCCGATGCAGCTCGTTGCACCGCTGACGTGGATCAGCCTGTCGCCATGACGATCACGGGAGATGCATGGGTTGATCGCGACGGAGGCTCGTAGATTTGCGATCCGTCGAAGGATCGAACGGTTATAGGCATTGTTCCAGATGTAGGATTGCCGGTCGACGGCAATAATTTCGTCGAAAAGGCCTGTCAGCCGTGCAAGATCGGCGTACTCGGACGCTGCGGCCAGAGTGATCTTGTATTGAGGGCACGGGTAACGGCGACGGATTGCGCGGGCGCATTCCAGCCACAATACGAAATCACCGATTCCGTCGAGCCTGATGACCAGCACGGACGATGCATCTCGTTGCAACCGCAGGCCGCGCCATCGCTCCAGACGCATATCCAGTTTCTGGCGATTTTTACGCAGATTGCGGGATAACTTCCGCAGCTTGTCCAGCAAGCCAGGCATCAAGACATTTCTCTCTTGCCGCGAGGAGGAGGCGACGCTCCTTCTTACGATACGTTGCCCGCGGCTGAAACCTCGTTTCTGACTAGGATCGTCCGAAGCATGTCCCGCCGGCCTTCGACAATGTCGGCGAGCGAGTAGCGGTCCAGCACCGCAAGAAACGCAGCCGTTGCCTCGTCGAGTGCCGACGACAAGCTGCAACTGCCGGTCAGGATGCAGTTCGGGCAATCGACCAGATCAAAGCCGTCTTCCGTCAGGCGAAGCAGGCTTCCGACGCCGATATCCGATGCCGGAAGCGCCAGCTTGACGCCGCCGTTGCGGCCCCGCCGGCTTGCGATATATCCAGCCTTGCGAAGATCATGCACCACCTTCATCAAGTGATTTTGCGAAATTCCATAGGTGTTTGCGATATCGGATATTGAACTCACTCTGTCCGGCCGGGCGGCAAGGTAGATCAGCACGCGCATTGCATAATCGGAATAACGGGTTAGCCGCATCGCGCGTCTCGCTGCAAAGGAACGAACGGTTCCCAGCCAGGTAAAATACATGTATATAGAATACATCATTTCGGCGGAGGCCCGAGAAAAATGACGTCATTCGACCAGAAACCAGCGCAAGGAAGCGGCTTGCGCAGCTTCAAGATCGAAAGCCGTCACACCGAGAGCGATATTATAACGTCGTTCGTGTTGCGCCCGGCGGACGGGCTGCCGCCGCAGCAGCACCAAGCCGGACAGTTTCTTACAATGTTCGTCGATATTCCCGGTCGCGGCGTTCAGAAGCACAACTATACGATCTCGACCAAGCCGAACGGAGAGACCTATCGGATTTCGGTGAAGCGGGAGCCGGCTGGGCTGGTCTCCAAATGGCTTCATGATCATGCCAAGGTCGGCACCGAGCTTGCGATCGCGCCTGCCGATGGCGATTTCGTGCTTTCGGCGAAGGCAGCACGTCCTGTCGTGATGTTGAGCGGCGGTGTCGGGCTGACACCGATGATCGCGATGCTGGAGCAGGCTGTACAGGACAAGCTCGATGTGCCGATCCAGTTCATACACTCCACGCAGGATGGCTCGACGCATGCTTTCAAGGAACATGTGGCCGCGCTCGCGGCGGCAGGCAAGAATGTGACGGTAACGACGTTCTACAGCCGTCCGCGAACGAGCGACCTTGTGGACCGCGATTACGACATCAAGGGTCGTGTCGGCTCGGATTGGCTGGCAGCGAACACGCCGTTTGCAGACGCAGAGTTTTATGTGTGCGGTCCTGTCGGTTTTCTGCGTGCGTTCGTGCCAGGTCTTGCTAAATCCGGAGTTGCGAAAGACCGGCTCCACTATGAATTCTTTGGTCAGGTGGAAGATTTGTTTGACGAGGGTTCGATGGGTTCGACATCATCGCAAGGTGTGCCGTCTCAGTCGGTGGCGGTATATCGTGCCAAGGCCATTGACGGCTTTACACGTGAGTTCATCGGTGACGGCATTCTCGACAGCGCTGCCGACGCGGTGGTGGTCAGCGACTATGAGGGACTGATCGTGCTGTGGAATAGCGGCGCCGAACGTATCTTCGGTTTCAGTGAAGGCGAAGCTCTCGGGCAGTCGCTGGACATCATCATTCCCGAGCCCTTCCGAGGCCGTCATTGGGGCGGTTATCGTGAAACGGCCGAGAGTGGGCAAAGCCGCTATGGTGCGGGCGATCTTCTTGCCGTTCCGGGTCTGCATAAGGATGGCCGGCGTATTTCCATCGAGTTCACGATTGCTCTTCTCAAAGATGAGAGCGGAAAAGTGAAGGGCATGGTCGCCGTCGTTCGTGACGTAACCAAACGATTTGAGGAGACCAGGGCCCTGAAGAAGCAACTGGCCGCCCTTCAGCAGGCGGATTAGGATTTTAGCAATGACCACCAACCCACTTGCCGATCCAGCGATGATTGATGCTGGCCTCGACGAGGCTTTGATCGGTTGTGTCGTGCAAACATTTTATGCGCGTGCGCGTGAAGATGAGGTCATTGGCCCTGTATTCAGGGCCGCGGTGCGCGACTGGGACGAGCACATTCACAATATCACGAATTTCTGGAGCAGCATGATGCTGAAGACCAGCCGCTATGACGGCCGTCCGCTGCGGCCTCATCTGCGGCTTCCTCTCGAGCCGATGCACTTCGATCGTTGGCTGGCTTTGTTCGAGGCCACCGTGACCGAGCTATGCACGAAGGAGGTGGCGCAGGCGTTTGTCGTGCGCGCCCGGCGAATTGCCGACAGCTTCGAGATGGCGATCGGAACGCACCACGGGAAGCTGGTGCTGCCACGACATAGCGTCCGAACAGGATAGCTTAAGGGACGCGGGTCCAGGTTTCGCCGCCGCACAGAGCTCCGACACAGCCTTCGACGTGGAGGGCCAAGGGCCCCTGCAACGTCACTTTGCTGGCGTAGTATTGGCCGTCATCGGCATTGTAGATGCTGCCTGCCCAGCTATCGGTGCCGGTAGCTCGCATGTTGTTGAACAGATTCACCCCGATCAGCGGACGGCTCGCAAGAGACGGATTTGGGTTCTTGTCGTCGACCTGGGGTTTTCCGGTTTGCGCATCGATCGGATCGCGAAGCCATGCGATCTTTCCACATATTCCAGCGCCGCATTTTGTGACGTTAATCCGGGCGTCGCCTTTTTCGGTCAGCCATGTCCCAAAGACGCTGGCACTTTGTGCCAAGACCTGCGAGCTCGCAAGCACGCTCAAAGTTGCGGCCAGGACACAGGCCGAGAAGGTCTTGCCGAACGAAAAAGTCATGATAGCCCTTATACAGGTGTCAATGAGATCAGGAATGCGTTGCGGGATGTGGTGATCCCGGGCCGGCTTTCAATCCACCGAAAGTTGCGATTTTTGAGCGGCCGCTCCGGGCATTTCTGCCATGCGAAGACTCGCTCCGGTATCTTAAACCGGAATGGGGCGGTTGCGTGATTTTCAGCGATAGGTCATACGGTTCTGCACAAAAGCCCTTGTGAGATTGTTATGCCGGATTCAATTTCTGATGTTTTAAAAGCCTTTGCCGCCGGAGAGATCGTCGTTGTCACGGACGACGAAGACCGCGAGGGTGAGGGCGACCTCATCGTTGCTGCGTCATTGTGTACCACCGAGAAAATGGCGTTCATCATACGCCATACCTCCGGAATCGTCTGCGCACCGATCACCACCGACGATGCGCGGCGTTTGCGGCTCGATCCGATGGTCGCCCATAACGATTCCAATCACACGACCGCCTTCACCGTCTCGATTGACTATAAGCCCGGCATGACAACGGGTATTTCGGCCGAAGAGCGCGTCGCCTGTTGCAGGGCGCTGGCCAATCCCAACGTCGGCGCGTCGGATTTCGCTCGGCCGGGCCATATCTTTCCGCTGATTGCGCGGGACGGCGGGGTACTCCTGCGTTCGGGGCACACCGAGGCCGCGGTGGACCTGTGCAAGATGACGAACCTGGCGCCGGTGGGTGTCATCAGTGAGCTGATGAACGACGACGGCACCGTGATGAAGGGCGAGCAGGTCGCGACCTTCGCGAAGCAGCACGGACTGAAGCATGTCACAATCGCGGACATGATCGCCTACCGTCAGGCGCGCGAGAAGCTGATCGAGCGCGTATCGACGTTTACGGTCGATACTCCGATTGGTCCGATGCAGGGATATGCCTATCGCTCGCCGTTCGATCCGATCTATCACGTCGCGTTTGTCTATAAGGGCGTGGGAGATGGCCGTAACGTCCTGACGCGGTTTCATAAGTCCAATATCGTCAAGGATATCTTCGCTGGCTACACGCGCGTCTCATCCGCATTGGAGCATTTCAAGAAGAATGGCAGTGGTGTGCTAGTCTATTTGAGAGACGGCGCCGCTGGCGTTCCCGTTGCGCCGCTCGACAATGACCGTTCGGCGGAGGCGGATCGCAACCGGCAGTGGCGCGAGGTCGGCGTCGGCGCTCAGATCCTGCGCGATCTCGGCGTGAGTTCAATCCGGCACCTGACTTCGTCGGTCCACGATTATAAGGGTCTCTCGGGATTTGGCATTGAGATCACCGGCAACGAACCGTTCGAGTGCTAGGCGCGGACGAAAGGCAATCCTTCTTTCGGCGCTATTGCGACGGCAGTGATGTGTTAAAGTAGAGCAACGGAACCAACCGAGAGGCGGATCATGAGCGCGCGTCCCCAGGTCAAGGACAAGCCGGGCAAGCCCGTTTTCCAGTGGGACGATCCTTTTTTTCTGGAGGACCAGCTCTCGGAAGACGAGCGGATGATCCGCGACACGGCGCACGCGTTCGCGCAAGAAAAACTACTGCCGCGCGTCCTGGACGCCTATGCGGACGAAACCGCGGATCGCGGGATTTTTCGCGAGATGGGCGAACTCGGGCTGATCGGTTTGACCCTGCCTGAGGAGTATGGCTGCGCAAACGCGAGTTATGTCGCTTATGGTCTGGTGGCCAGAGAGATCGAGCGCGTCGACTCCGGCTACCGTTCGATGAACAGCGTCCAGTCCTCGCTCGTGATGTACCCGATCTTTGCCTATGGCGACGAGACACAGCGCAGGAAGTATCTTCCGAAGCTGGCGAGCGGCGAATGGGTTGGCTGCTTTGGTTTGACCGAGCCTGACGCCGGCTCGGACGTTGATGGCATGAAGACCCGCGCCGAGAAGGTCTCGGACGGCTACAGGCTCACCGGCTCCAAGATGTGGATATCGAATTCGCCAATTGCGGATGTGTTTGTCGTCTGGGCGAAGTCGGCGGCGCACGACAACAAGGTGCGCGGTTTCATCCTCGAAAAAGGCATGAAGGGTCTCTCGGCGCCGAAGATTTCCGGAAAGCTGTCATTGCGCGCGTCCATCACCGGTGAGATCGTAATGGATGGCGTGGTCGTTCCTGAGGGCGCGCTGTTGCCGAATGTGTCTGGTCTTGCCGGTCCGTTCGGCTGCCTCAACCGTGCCCGTTATGGAATTTCGTGGGGCGTGATGGGCGCCGCGGAAGATTGTTTTCATCGTGCGCGCCGTTATGTTCTGGATCGCAAGCAATTCGGTCGTCCCTTGGCTGCGACGCAACTCGTGCAGAAAAAGCTCGCCGACATGGAAACCGAGATCGCGCTCGGTCTTCAGGCGTCGCTGCGCGTCGGTCGTCTCATGGATGACGGCAAGATGGCGCCTGAAATGATCTCGATCGTGAAGCGCAACAACTGCGGCAAGGCGCTCGACATCGCCCGTGTTGCTCGCGATATGCACGGTGGCAACGGCATTTCTGGCGAATTCCACGTCATGCGCCACGCGCAGAATCTGGAATCGGTCAATACCTATGAGGGGACGCACGATGTGCACGCGCTGATCCTCGGCCGTGCAATCACCGGCATTCAGGCGTTCTCCTAATCGGTCAGGCATTGCGTGAGCCTCAACGACGATATTCCGTTCAACCGCAACTTTCCGTTGAATCCTGGCGTCGTCGATGAAGTGGCGCCCGGAATCCGGCGGATCGTGTGCAACAATCCGGGGCCTTTTACTTTCACCGGTACCGTGAGCTACATCGTCGGCCGCGGTCATGTGGCGATTATCGATCCTGGCCCGGATGATGCGGTGCATGCGCAGGCTCTGCTTGATGCAGTGAGGGGCGAGACTGTCACCCACATTTTTGTCACGCATACGCATCGCGATCATTCGCCGGGCGTACCGCTGATCAAGCAGGCAACGGGCGCGACCGTTTACGCCGAGGGGCCGCACCGCGCCGCCAGGCCGATCCATGCAGGCGAGCCGAACCGCACCGAGTCGGATGACTGGGATTTCAGGCCAGACGTTCATCTGAGAGACGGGGACGTGATTTCCAGTGACGGCTGGAATCTTGAAGCCGTCACGACGCCGGGGCATACCGCCAATCACATGGCCTTTGCGTGGCCGGGTCGGTCGGCGATGTTCGTTGGCGATCATGTCATGGCCTGGTCGACCACAATCGTCGTGCCGCCGGATGGCGCGATGATTGACTATATGGCATCGCTGGAAAAGCTCGCGGCGAGGCCCGAGCAGCTTTACTTGTCTGGTCACGGCCCTGAAATTCAGCAGGGGCCACGCTTCGCCCAGTTCCTCATCCGCCATCGCAAGGCGCGAGAAGCCTCGATCCTGCATCGCCTGACAAAGGGCGAGGCCGATATCCCGAGCATTGTTCGCTCAAGCTATATCGGAATCGATCCACGGCTAATCGGTGCCGCAGGATATTCCGTGCTTGCGCATCTGGAGGACCTGGTCGAGCGGGGCATCGTCGCCACAGACGGCCCGCCGACCATCGACAAGACCTACCGTCTCTTGGCACCCTTGGGCTGAACCGGCTGCACCGGTTCGAGTATTTTCTTCTCCGGCTTCGCGTTGTCTGCAGCGTCATTCAGATCGTCGGAGAATTTCGCGATGCGTGCGGCATTGCTGCCGAAATCATGCGAGAAGTAACGTGACGACGAGCGGATGTCGACGCGCGAGCCGTCATCGTCTGATGTTACGCGGATCGATACGTCTTCCCTCAACCCCATCACCGCCGTGCGCGCAACTGCTTCGATTCGGCCGATGCGCTGCGGCGGAACGGGTGGGCGCTCGTCGATGATGAGCCACTTGCGGCGATTTACCAGACGCAGTGCCAGCTCGTAAGCGCGTTGCGTGGGAAGATCGAGCAAGATCGGTTCGATGTTCGGGTAGGCTTTTCGCTGAAGTTCGGCTGAATAGAGGCCTGCGTAGCTTTCAGAGTTCGCGCCGTCCGCCTGGCGTAACCGGGCGAGCGCATCGAACCGTGGCGGGTCGATCGGATCGGTGGTGATGTCATGAATGGGCGGCAGTCGTTCGTATTGAAGCGCGAGAAAGGCCGGATAGGCCAGAATCAGCGCATCCAGAAACAGCGCGAAAAGTACGAGCGTCATGCCTCGGGTGCCGAGATGCCAGATCGATGCAAAGGCGGCAAAGCAGACAAGGATCGACAGACAGGCCAGGGCGAGTGCGCCGAAAAACGTCGTCAGCGCCGGTCTGAAGTCGAGGAAGCCGAAACGAACGATGAGGACCGAGACGATGGTGGCCACCAACGAGAAAATGGCGAGTCTTCGTGCCCATAGCGCAAGGCTCGAAATGGGGTCCATTTGGTAGGGAGCTGATAAACGGCGGGCCATTTAAGAATCCGGGTCGCACGGCTATTCGCGGGAGTGAGCCTGACCTAGCCTATTTCGAGCTCGAACGGGAGAGTGGGATGATGCCAATCTGTCATCATCGCCATGATCGGTATGGCGGCCTTGGCGGGCAAATGGTCGCCGGCCTGGGAGAGAGCCCGAACGCGGAGCCGGTTCCAACGATCTCGCTAAAAATTCTGTCGGCAAATCCGACCGGGACAATGACGATTGATCCGATTTGCGCGTTGTCCTGACCGAAATCCGGATTGGAGTTGGCAGGGATGGTGCGGAGTTTTATGATTATGGCACGGTCCGCGAAGGCGGCATGCGAATCGTATCGAGCATCCTTATCCCCAGTTTCAGCCCGATAAACCCACGATGTTTTTTAATCGCGATCATTGCAGGATCGAACGGCTGAGCTTGGGTCTTCTCGTTCTTTTGTCCGCTATCCCGCAAGCCTATGCTGTGCCGCTTCCAAAACCGCGTCCGCCCGAGGCGCAGCAACCTATTCAACAGGAACGGGCAGCGGACGATAAGGACCAGTCGTCGTCTCAGGAAAGCCCGCCGCCAAAGCCAGAGCCGTCGGCGTGCCGTTTGGCGCTTACGGAGGATATTGCGCTGGCGCCGTCGATCCCGCCTATCCACGGCCCCGGCTCATGCGGTGGGGACGATCTTGTCCGGCTCGAAGCGGTAGTGGTGTCGCCGGACTACCGGGTTACCTTGAAACCGCCGGCCATTCTGCGCTGTACGATGGCAACAGCGATCGCCAATTGGGTTCGCCAGGACGCTGCGCCGCTGGCGAACAGCTTAGGCTCGTCGTTGAACGAACTCGACAATTTCGATTCGTACGAATGTCGCGGTCGCAATCGGGTAAAGGGCGCGCTTTTGTCGGAGCATGGCAAAGCAAACGCGCTTGATGTTCGCAGTCTCAATCTCGCCAACGGCACGAAGCTGTCGCTGACAGACCGACGCCTGTCCAGAGAGGTCCGGGAGAAAATTCTTGGCTCGGTTTGTGAGCGTTTCTCAACCGTGCTCGGACCTGCCTCCGATTGGTATCATGAGGACCATATTCATCTCGATCTGGCGGAGCGCCGGAATAACTACAAGATTTGCCAGTGGGATGTTGAGGATCCAATGCCTCAGGTCGCTCCGCTGATGCCGGACGAGCGTCCGGCCGATGCGCCGCCGCGCGAAGTCGCCCAGGATGGCTCCGAGGAGGTCAAGCCTCAGCAGGCTCCCGGTGGTTCATCGATAGAAGGCGCTGCGCCAACGGAGCCTTCAGCGATCAAACAGCTGGTGGCTCCATCGACCAACCGCCGTGCGGGCGAAAGTAAGGGCCGAAAATAAAAACGCCGCCCTCGCGGACGGCGTTAAACTTCGAAAATCAAAGCTCTCCTACTGGAACAGCGACCCGCCGCCCTGAAGAGCTACTCGCGAATTATTCGGCGAGTCGCCTTGCTTTGGATCGAGCACGACAACGATCGTCCCCATCTTCACCTTGTTGAAGAGGTCGATGACGTCTTCGTTGGTCATGCGAATGCATCCCGACGAAATCGAGGCGCCGATATATTCGGGCTGGTTCGTGCCGTGAATACGGAACAGAGTGTCCTTGCCGCCCGAGTACAGATAGATGGCGCGCGAGCCCATCGGATTGTCGGGACCGCCCTTGACGAAGGTCGGAACGCCGAGGCGTTCGATTTCACCCTTGGTGGGGTGCCAATCCGGCCACTCGGCCAGACGGCCAACCTTGGCGATGCCCGACCAAGCCATCGCTTCCTCGCCAACGGTGATGCCGTAACGGATAGCCTTGCCGCCATCCAATACGTAATAGAGGTAGTGATTGTCTGAATCGACGACGATCGTACCTGGCGTTTCCTTGCGATGATAATCGACGATGGCGCGGCGGAACGGTTCAGCGGTCGGCGTTTTTACATAACTTACCTTCGCCAGGTAATCCTTGTCGCGCGACGTCATCGACGCGGTTGAAGCCGCTTCGTAGGTCGTCTGCATGCAGCCGGCCAACAGGAAGCCTGCGGCAAGAACAACAAGTTTGGAAGCAATCGACGGCATCGATGTAATCCCGAGGAGAAGGTCAAAACAGGTTTGGTGATGCGGTGCGATATGCATCATCTCTGAACTTTATAAACATCAGGTTTTTTCCGAATTCCAGCGAGTCGAGGAGATTTTCGCTACGCCGCAACAGACTGTGACTTTGCGGCCTCACCTTTTCGGTCGGCGGTCCGGTTTTGGATGCTGCCGATCACGAGATCGGCATTTATGTCGGGTTTTTTGGGGGTTAGACGCCTGCCGAAACGGGTGTCATACCGCCGTGTCGCAGGCCGACCATTGCTGACGGGCGCGGGCCCTTGCCCGAATCAGGGGATTTCGCTCTGGCTTGCGCGACTTGGCGCCGCACTGCTTAGGAGACCGTTATGTTGTCAGTTTTTGCGCCATCGGGGGGCTCGCTCCGGAAAGTCGAACCGGTTGAGCTAACCGCGTTGAGGCCGGATGCCGTCTGGCTGGACCTCAAGGCTCCGACGCCTGAGGAGGACAAGGCGGTTGAGAAACTGGTTGGTATCGAGATTCCGACCCGCGAGGATATGCAGGAGATTGAAATATCCTCGCGGTTGTATGTCGAGAACAACTCGCGGTATATGACCGCGACGCTGCTGTGCGCGACGGATACCAGCAATCCACGGACGACGCCGGTGTCCTTCATCCTGACCGATCATCGGCTGGTGACAGTGCGTTACGACGAGCCGAAGCCTTTTGCGCTGGTTGCTGCGAAGCTGGCACGGACTTGTCCTTCCGGAATAACGGGCGATGCCGTTCTGGTGGAGCTTCTGGACGGCATCATCGATCGCTGCGCCGACATTCTGGAGCGTGTGGGGGCGGAAGTTGATGCCGTCAGCAATGAAATCTTCGAGCCGTCCGCCGATCGCGGCCACGCCCGGAAATATTCCCAGATCCTTTTGACCATCGGGCGCAAGGGCGATCTCACATCCAAGGTGCGTGAGAGCCTGGTTTCGATCGGGCGTGTCCTTTCATTTGTCACGGTCGAACTTGAGGGGAACGGACGTTGGACCAAGGAACAGAAGGCGCAATTCAAGACCCTGCAGCGTGACGTGCAGTCGCTGACGGATCACGCGTCCTATCTGTCGAGCAAGATCACCTTTGTGCTCGATGCGATGCTCGGTGTGGTCAACCTGGAGCAGAACAATATCATCAAGCTGTTTTCCGTGATGGCGGTGGTGCTCATGCCGCCGACCCTGATCGCTTCGATCTACGGCATGAACTTCAAGATCATGCCGGAACTGGAATGGCAGCACGGTTACACATTTGCATTGATTGCAATGGTATTCGCGGCCGTGTTGCCGTACGTGTTCTTTAAGTGGAAGAAGTGGCTGTAACAGGGCGCGGCTGCGCCGAATGAGCGATACGACGTGGATCGCGCTTTGGGACGGGTTAAGACGCCTTTAGCTTCTGCATCGCGGATTTGAGTGATCGCGACGCTTTGTCGTAGTCGGCCCACGCCTTTGACTTCTTTACCAACGCGGGCACCGTGCGCAGGGTGTAGGTGAGCGGATCGAGGTCGTGACGGACCTGCACCCAGGTCAGCGGCATCGAGACCGGCGCGAATTTCCTGCCCCGCGGAGAAAAGGGCGCCACCGCCGTCGCCATCCGGTCGTTGCGCAAATAGTCGAGGAAGATTTTGCCCTCGCGCTTTTTCTTCGACATGTTGATGAGGTAACGGTCCGGACTGTCATTCGCCATCTGCAGGCAAAGCTGTTGCGCGAAGGCTTTTGCCCTTGGCCAGCCGATGCGATCCTTCCTGGCGTCCTTGAGCGGCGTAACCACATGCAAGCCCTTGCCGCCGGTGGTTTTGCAAAACGGCTCAAGGCCAATTGCGCCAAGACGGTCGCGCATCTCGCGTGCGGCATCGACAACATCGGAAAAATTCACACCTGGCGCGGGATCGAGATCGAACACCAGACGTCCCGGCAGATCCGGTTCGTTCTGCGCGCAATTCCACGGGTGAAATTCGATGCCGCCGATCTGTGCGGCCGCGACCAATCCTTCAAGCCTGTCGATCTGGATATAGGACTTTCGGTCGCCTGATACGTGGACCTGATTGATCAGGTTCGACATTCCGGCTGAGGCGTGTCGCTGGAAGAATTTCTCGCCGTCGATGCCGTCGGGCGCGCGGATAATGGAGCAGGGCCGTCCTTCAATGTGAGGAAGGATATATTCGCCGATGGCCTCCATATAGCGCGCAAGATCGAGCTTGGTGATCGGCTCGCCATCGCCGTCGTCGGGCCACAGCGCCTTGTCGGGTTTGGAGATGACGAGGCCCATCACCGTGGAATGGTTTTTGTGGTGTGTAGTTTTCGATGCCGCACTCTTGGCGGGCGATTTCCTTGATGGGACCGGCTCGGCGATTTCCGCGACCCCGGGCTCATCGACGATGACTTCACTTGCGGGTTTGTCCTTGCGCAATCCCTTGAATGCCGCCTGCCGCACCATATTGTCGCCGGTCCATCCGGCGAACTCGATCTCCGCGACAAGCTCGGGTTTGACCCAGTGAACGCCAACTTCTTTTTTCGGCACGTTCTTGCCGCCGAATGGATTTGTCGATGAATCGATCTTCTTCAGTTCGGGCAGGATCCGCTTGACCACCGCCTGACCGTAGCCGGTGCCGACGATGCCGACGTAGGCCAGATGGTCGTCATGAGGCACGCCAACCATCAGCGAGCGGAATTTTCCTGACGTTGTTTTCCATCCGCCGATAACGACCTCATGGCCAGCGCGGCATTTCGCTTTCATCCAGCTATCGGTGCGGCCGGAGCGATAGGGCGCGTCCGCCCGCTTGGAAACGATGCCCTCCAGCGAAAGCCGGCAAGCCGATTTGAGAATGGCGTCGCCGCCGCTCTGAAAATGTTCGACGTATTTGATCGTGCTGTTCTTGCTGAGGTGAGAGCCGAGCAGTTTTTGAAGACGCGACTTTCGCACGGACAGCGGCAGCCGCCGCAGGTCTTCGCCATCGGCGAACAACAGATCGAAGGCGAAGAAGATCAGATCGTTGGTTTTGTCATCGGAAAGCGCGGCCTGCAGGGACGCAAAACTTGGGACGTCCTTGTGATCCAGCGCGACGATCTCACCGTCGATGATGCAGTCTGGCAGTTTTACCGCAGCCTTTGCGATCGCGCTAAATCGGTCTGTCCAATCAAGCCCCTTTCGCGTTCTCAGCGTCACGTGGTTGTCCTCGACGCGCATCTGGACGCGATAGCCGTCGAACTTGATTTCGTGAATCCATCGGTCGCCGTCCGGCGGGCGGCTGACCGATTTGCAAAGCTGGGGCGGGATGAAGTCAGGAAGCGGCAGGGCTTTGCGCATTTTTTTCGCCGCTGATTTCGCGGGCGCCGTCGTCTTGACGACGGATTTCGCGCGCAGGTTGGCAGCCATGCCATGGTTTGAATTCCAGACGCGGTCTGGTTTGGCGCGCGCCGTCTTGCGGATCATGAAAGGTGCCGGTCCGCGTCCTTTGCCTTGCGCGATCTGCTCCATCGAACGGCCCGAGGCGACGGAACGATCTTCATCGAGAAGCGCGTTGGCTCTGCCCTCTCTTGCGTCGTCATCACGGTGCTTGATCAACAACCAGTTGGTGCGTTTGCCGCCGGTGCGGTCGAATTTCATCCGCACCAGGACCCAACTGCCATGCATCTTCTTGCCGTTCAGGGTGAATTTCAGGTCGCCTTTCTTGAATGCTGTTTCAGGATCGTTCTCCGGCTCCCATGTGCCGCGGTCCCACAGCATCACGGTGCCGCCGCCATATTGCCCCTCCGGGATGGTGCCTTCAAAATCGCCGTAGTCGAGCGGATGATCCTCGACCTCAACGGCAAGGCGTTTTTCCTTGGGGTCGAGCGAGGGTCCTTTCGTCACGGCCCATGATTTGAACACGCCGCCGTATTCGAGACGGAGGTCGTAATGCAGCCGCGTCGCGTCGTGTTTCTGGATGACGAAACGGAGCGATTTGCCGCCAGCGACGGTTTTCGCGCCGCTGGGCTCGGCCGTTTTGGTGAAATCCCGCTTGGTGCGATAGGCGGCGAGTTTTTTGCTGACCACGGACGACCTCGAAGAGATGAGAGCAAAACCTCAACTCGGCGTCCGGGTTCCGTCTTTCCTAGACGTGCTGGCCGCCGTTGATGTGAATTTCGGCCCCGTTCACGTAGGACGACGTCTCTGTGCACAACACGTAGATGATGCGCGCGACCTCGTCCGGCGTCCCCAGGCGTTGCATGGGAATTTGCTGCTCGACAATCTTGTCCGTTCCTGGCGACAGGATCGAGGTGTCGATTTCACCCGGTGCGATCGCATTGACGCGAACGCCAACGCGGCCGAAATCATATGCCATCTCGCGGGTCAGCGACGCCAATGCGGCTTTCGATGTCGCGTAGGCTGCGCCTGCGAAGGGATGGACGCGGGATCCCGCGATCGAGGTGACGTTGACGACCGATCCTTTGGCGGTTTTCAGCTCTTCGAGCAGACCTCTGGCAAGCATCACCGGCGCCATGAAGTTCACGCGAAACACCTTGGACCAGGTGTCGGTATCCGTTTCAATGGTCCCCAGCCGCTTTCCGCCATCACCCTTTGGCGAGATCGCCGCGTTGTTGACCAGCGCGTGCAGTTCGCCGCCTTCGAGCCGCGAGCGGATTTCCTGAATCGCACGTTCGGTGTCGTCGAGGTCGGAGAGATCAACCTGAATATGATCTTCCGGTCCCGCGTCCCATGGGCATTGTTCGGGAAAGGGATGACGCGAGCAGGTAATGACCCGCCACCCCGCACTGGAAAAGCGGATCACCGTGGCATGGCCGATCCCCCGGCTGGCGCCGGTCAAGAGCAGGGTCCGGCGCGGCTGGTTGGCATTATGGGTGGTCGGCATGCGGTGTGTTTCGCTGAAAAATGAGTGTTGCGCCAGTTGAATTGCTTAAGGGTAGAGCCGGGTCTTCTCCCAGCTCCCGCCGCTGCGGCGGAAAACGATCCGGTCGTGCAGTCTGAAGGGCCGGTCGTGCCAGAATTCGATCTCTTGCGGGACGATCCGCCAGCCGCTCCAGCCCGGCGGGCGCGGGACTTCGCCGATGGCGTATCTGGCGGCGTTGACGGCGATCGCCTTCTCGAATGCCATCCGGCTTTCCAAAGGCTGGCTTTGCTTACTGGCCCAGGCCCCGATCTGTGCCTGTTTGGGACGGGTGGCGAAATAGACATCCGCTTCTGCGTCGCTGACCGGGCTGACTAGGCCGCGAACCCGGACCTGACGGCGGAGCGATTTCCAGTGAAACAGCAGCGCAGCCTTGGGATTGGCGGCAAGCTCACGACCCTTGGCGCTGGCGATGTGACTGTAGAAAACGAAGCCCTCGGCGTCGAATCCCTTCATCAGCACCATCCGCACGTCAGGCATCCCGTCAGCATCGACGGTGGCGAGCGCCATGGCGTTCGGATCGTTGGGTTCGGAGGCAGTGGCCTCGTTCAGCCATGCCGAAAACAGCTCAAGCGGTTCCCCGCTTTCGGTGAAATCACCGGAAATTAACTCACTTGTGCGTTTGATGGACTCTGGACCGTTCATGTTTGGAGTATCGCGTTGCGTCCGCCAGCGCCCGACAACCGCGCGCAGTTCCGTCTATATAGGCCAAGCCAGCGCCTTGGCCTATGGTCGATCCGGCGGATTGCAGCATCAACGCTGCTGGTTGTGGTCGGCTGTTCGGCGGGTGGCTGCAGCTACCGGCTCGGCAATATGTTCGGTGGTGACAACAAAAACGTAGCCGCAGCGGAAGATCTGACCGGCTCCATCCCTCCGGTTCGCCGTCATGACGACACCAACCTCACTGATAGCGATCTTGCGCTTGCCCGAAATGCGGCCTCGGACGTTTTGAGCCGTGGCAGCAAGGATGCGAGCCAGCCTTGGGAAAATCCACAGACCGGGGCCCGTGGGTCGGTCACACCACTGGCGGCCTCCTATACCGGGGAAGATGGCCGGCCCTGCCAGGACTTTCTTGCTAGCTATGTGCGCGGCACCAACGAGGGCTGGCTTCAGGGGGAAGCCTGCCGGTCCTCCAAGGGAGCTTGGGAAATCCGCAATATGAAGCCCTGGAAGCGGTCCTGAGGTGGGGTGTTCGGCATATCCCCACCGTTGCAAAATCGTCGTACGGCTCCCAAATAAACAGCGGGCTGTCCGGCCTCATCTGAATTCCGAAGGAGAGACGTCGAATGCGTGACCCCTACGAGGTCCTGGGGGTGCAGCGGAACGCAAGTGCTGCCGAGATCAAGAGCGCATTTCGTAAGCTCGCCAAGAAACATCACCCCGACGCCAACAAAAACGACGTGAAAGCGGCGGAGAAGTTTGCCGAACTCAACGCGGCGAATGAAATCCTTGGCGACGAGGAGAAGCGCAAGCAATTCGACCGTGGTGAAATTGACGCCGAGGGAAAGCCCCGGTTCCAGGGCTTTCAGGGTGGTGGGTCGCCTTTCGGCCAGGGCGCGCGCGGACGCGCGGGGCCGGGAGGATTTGAGTATTCGTTTTCGTCTGGCGGAGGCGGTCCGGGCGGTGCGAGCGCGTTCGAAGACATTCTGTCCAGCATGTTCGGCGGTCGAGCCGGCATGGGCGGGGCGGGCGGCGGCGGGCGCGGGTTTGAATTTGAGACGCCGGTCGGTGCTGATCTGGACGTTCAAGCCACGATGAGTGTTTCGTTGGAGGAGGCGGTCAACGGCGCGGACAAGCGCGTTCGTCTTCCCAACGGCAAGGAACTCAATGTCAAGATTCCGGCTGGCGTCACCACCGGGCAGCAGATCCGCCTCAAGGGGCAGGGCGATACGGCGCCGGGCCATCGCCCCGGGGACGTGCTGATCACGGTGAATATCGCGCCGCACCATTTCTTCAAGGTGGACGGCAGCGATCTGCGTGTCGAGCTTCCGATCACGCTCTACGAGGCTGTTCTAGGGGGCAAGGTGCGTGTTCCGACCCTGAAGGGGGCCGTTGAACTGTCGATCCCGAAAAACACATCCAGCGGCCGTACATTCCGCCTGAAAGGCAAGGGACTGCCGGCGAAGACAGCCAATGGTGATCTCTATGTGACCGCCCGGATCGCCTTGCCGGACGGAAACGACGCGGACCTTGAATCGTTAATGGAAAAATGGCGAACGTCGCATCCCTATAATCCCCGTCACGGGCTCGATTAACGTCTTAACGTTGCTGATAAATTGGTTACAGAAGTTGGCCTGACCGGCTGGCGCAGAGCAGTTTTGTGCCTATATTTCCGCTATGAGCAAAACCAAGAGCCAAACTCCGGAACAGATCGCCCGTGCTGAGAAGCAGCGTGTCTCCCGTATCGAGGGGGATATTGCGCTGGCCGATTATGAGCGCAATGCTGTGGCTGTCCGCGCCAACATGGAGCGTTTGCGCGCTCTGCGCCTCGCCAAGGAGGCGGATGAAGCGAAAAACGCCCCGCCGGTTGCGACAAAAAAGGTCAAGGGTTCGAAGAGTGCTAAGTCCGACCCGCGAACCAAGGCACAAAAGTTGGCGGAGTTTCTGGCCGAGCAGCGTGAGACGGGCCGTCGGACTTAAACACCGCAAAAAGCCTCACCATTTCTGATGAGGCTTACCCGTCGTTTCAGTACATCCGTGATAACGACATGTGTCGCGATCTGAGGGCGTCCGCCAAGAGCCCAAATGCTACCGGACTCAGAGCAGCGACAGATTTTCCGCGCTGCTCTTGCCGCGCATCTTGTCTTCCTTCAGTTCGAAGGACACTCGCTGACCTTCCGCCAGATTCGAAAGACCGGCGCGCTCGACCGCACTGATGTGCACAAACACATCTTTGCTGCCGTCTTCAGGTTGAATGAAGCCAAACCCCTTTTGGCCGTTGAACCACTTAACAACACCGTTCGCCATTTTCGCTTTCTCCAGACGCGCTTAGTCACTGTCGCGCCAATGCGCGATCCGAAATTCAATTTCAGCTATGTTTTGGAAAAATCCCGGAGGGCGCTTTTACAAAGCAATGCCATTGATCGAATATTCGATCACTATAATACCGGGGGAAAATAAAACGCAAGGCGTTAATCGTGGGGTATTTGTCGCCTGCGTCCAATGGTCTTTCGCAGGCTGTCATTTAATCTAAAATGACTAAAAACTATCGATGTTTAAGCCTGAGCGGGTGGCTATTGCGGTGCATAAATGATACCGCAAAGTATGTCAGAACGCCTGAAGTTGAAGACAGATACGCTCGTCGGCTTTATTGCCGTGCACGCTTTGGCACTTCTGGCTTTGCTTCCATGGTATTTCAGCTGGACCGGCGTCGTCATCTTCACGCTCGGCCTTTATATTTTTGGCGTTCTCGGGATCAATATCGGTTTTCATCGGCTGCTGACACACCGTGCATTTTCCTGCCCGCTTTGGTTGGAACATACACTGGCGATCCTTGGCACCTCATGTTTGCAATTTTCGCCCGCGTTCTGGGTCGCGATCCATCGCCGACATCATCACTATGCGGATGAAGAGCCCGATCCGCATTCGCCGATCAAGGGATTTCTGTGGGCGCATTTTGAGTGGTTGCTGGTGCGAGCGCCGGACATGAAGCCGGGCCCGATGACGGATCGCTACGCCCGCGATCTGTTGCGCGATCCGCTTTATGCAAAGCTTGAGCGCCGCAAGAACTGGATGAAGGTGAGGCTTGCGTTTTTCTTCGCGGGTTTTGGGTATATCCTGGTTCGTGGCGGCTCGTTTATCGAAGCGTTTCAGTTCGGCTCGAGCCTGTTCATCTGGGGCGGTCCGTTGCGCACCGTCGTGGTCTGGCATTCGACCTGGGCTGTTAATTCGGTTACTCATATTTGGGGCTATCGCTCCTACAACACGCCGGATGACAGCCGAAATAATCCGTTGATCGGCCTGCTTGCGTGGGGCGAGGGCTGGCATAACAACCACCACGCCGATCCGACATCGGCGCGCCACGGCCACAAGTGGTGGGAGATCGATCTGTCGTGGAATACGATCCAGCTGCTGATGTTGCTTGGGCTGGCCACGAAGGTTTCCATGCCGTCGCCAAATCTTGCGGCGACCTATCCCAAGACCAAAACACCATAGTCCGAAAACGCCGCAATTCTAAGACGGCCATGGTCTCCCACACGGCGCCGTGTACTTTTTGAGCGCACGTTTGGCTGCGAGGCCGGCTAGCTTCGCGCAGCGTTTCTGAAGGTAGCCGAAAGCGCTGCGAGCGCATCGCGCGGCCGCCCATCCTTGCCTCTTTTGTGAAGCAGAACCGGCAGGCGCGGTAAATCCGGAAGCCCAAGTCTCGGGCCAACATCGACCGCCCCAAACGGCACCATGCGCGGGGCCATGCGGCGACCACCGAGCCCTGCCATAACGGCTGCGGCGACCGCCGCAACGCCGCCACCGACAAAAATTTCCGTCTGGGGCACGCCTGCGGCATCGAGTAATCGTTCAGCCAGCGCCCGGACACCGCAGGGCTTCTGCGAATAACACCCGTACAGTGGAGCAGAAGAAAGTGCTGTACCGGCGAACAGCGGAACTGCTCGGCGAAAATCCCGGTGTCAGGGCCGAGGACGTGTTCGTGAGCGTCATCGAGGTCGCGAAAGAGATTGGTCACTCGGTAACGGCATCGCTCAATACGCTTGAATTTTGCGGTAACCGCTCCTCCCGTATGTAAAACGGTCTACATTCTTGCGGAACTTTGCCGCATGGCCACGTTTCTCCTTACGAGATAGGGAAGAAACAGATGCCTACAGAATTGCATTCGACTTCAACGCTGATCGGGACCGACCGTGTCCACGGCACGGCGGTATTCGATGCGGACGGACAGAAAATTGGCACCATCGCCTGCCTGATGATCGAGAAGATCAGCGGGCGCGTATCTTTTGCGGTGATGAGCAGCGGTGGCTTTCTCGGCATCGGGGACGAGCATTATCCGATCCCTTGGCCGGCATTGAAATACAATCCCGATCTTGGCGGCTACCAGATCATGATCCCGGTTGATCGGATCAAGGAGGCGCCAAAATACGAACCAGGCCGGGAGTGGGACGCGGCGGGCGGCAAGGTCAGTGACTATTACGGTGCCGTCGCCGATTAAAACCGCCCTTGCGGGGCGGGTTTATCGCTTTCAAAGCTTTTCGGTTTCGCTCTGGTCGTAGACCGTCTTTGCCACTTCCGAGAGCTTGTCCTTGTCGGTGGGGCCCGTCACGACGTAGGCGACGCCATTGTTCACCCAATACAATGTGCCGTCGTCATCCTGGGCGGCATATCGCATCTGGCTGTTCTGCGTCTTCGTGCGCGATGCATAGATCGTGTAACGGTCGCCGGACGAGGCCTGGTACATCAGGAACGACGCCGGTCCCGTCGGTCCGGGAAGCAGGCGTCCTCCCATCAGGATCAACCCCTGCGAGTCCAGTTCAGGAGCTCGGACCTGCCAGCCACACCGGTTTGTCAGCCACTGCTGCAAATGCGTACGCTGATCTGCCGTGATTTCGACCGGGTGGCGGACATCGACGACGTAAAGTTTATGCGCTTCCAGCGCGTCGCCTGTCACACTGGCAAGAGCAACGGCAGGGGCGGTCACGCTCCGTAACGCATACCCAACGCCGCCGCCCATGACGAATGCGGTCAACGCGGCCGCAATCGCCATATAGGCCCATCGCTGCGGGCGACGATCAAGCCTGTCGAGATCGAGACGGGAGGGCACTGGCTCGTCAGCGACGCGATCATATTTGGCATGCAGCATATCGCTCATCGCGCGCCATGCCGCCACACGCTCGGCATCCGAAGGATGCGACTGGAGCCAAGCTTCGACAGCCGCCAGGCGTTCTTCGGGCAGTTCGCCATCGACGTAGGCGTGAAGCTCATCTTCAGTGACGGGAATGTTCTTGTCAGACATCGTTACGTTCTTTCAAAAAGAAGCATTGTCATTTGATGCGGCGAAGTGCGGGGCGTTCGCCATCCAGCGCGGCTTTGACTTGCGCGCGCGCTCGCGCAAGACGGGACATCACAGTACCAATCGGCACACCCTGAATCTCGGAGACGTCGCGATAGCTCAATCCCTCAAGTACGACGAGCAAGAGAACGGATCGCTGGTCGTCGGGAAGGATCGCGAGCGCTCGTGAGATGTCCCGGCTCTCCGCCTCGGTGCCACTTGGTTCGGGCATATCCTGAAGCTCCGTGATGATCGGCCGTCGGGCCAGCGAACGGCGGCGGTTGCGATTGAGATTGGTCAGGATCGTATAGAGCCATGCGCGCAGGTCACCCCCCAAAAACAGCTTTTCAGAGCGGAGCGCGCGGACCAAAGTATCCTGAACGAGGTCGTCGGCGAGGTCGACATCCCGCGTCAGCGCACGGGCATAACGGCGCAGCGCGGGGATCATGGTCTCGACGCTGTCTCGAAAATCCGTCATGGCGGCCGGGCGGTTTGTTCAGTTTCAACGTGAAGATTCGTCTCGTACGTTATAACACTGAAATAACTTCGTTATTCCCTCGCCAGAAACCTCATGCTGATCATGAACAGAAACTGCCCCAAAGCTTTGACAAACGGCGGATTCCTGCCTTGAACCGGCATTTTGGCTATGCCAAGAGGGGCGACCTTTATTCAGACGGACTTCTTTCATGGCGGATAATCTTGGCCTGATGCGTGGCAAGCGCGGGGTGATTCTCGGGGTCGCGAACAGTCGTTCGATTGCCTACGGTATCGCGAAATCCTGCCGCGATCAGGGTGCCGAACTGGCGCTGACCTGGCAGGGCGATGCGTTGAAAAAGCGGGTCGAGCCGCTGGCCAAGGAATTGGGCGCGATCACCCTGGGACACTGCGATGTCACCAATCCGGCGACCATTGACGCTGTGTTCGCCGAAGCGAAGGCGCGGTGGGGCAAGATCGATTTCGTTGTTCATGCCATTGCCTTTTCCGACAAGGACGAACTCGACGGGCGCTATCTCGACACCAGCGAGGCGAATTTCACCCGGTCGATGCTGATCTCCTGCTATTCGCTGACCGCCATCGCGCAGCGCGCGGAGCATCTGATGAGCGAGGGTGGCTCGATCCTCACGCTGTCTTATTACGGCGCCGAGAAATGGATGCCGCATTACAACGTGATGGGCGTCGCCAAGGCCGCGCTGGAAGCCAGCGTGCGTTATCTCGCCGCCGACCTTGGCGAGAAGAATATCCGCGTCAACGCGATTTCGGCCGGACCGATCAAAACGCTGGCGGCATCCGGCATCGGCGATTTCCGCTACATTCTCAAATGGAACGAGTACAACGCGCCGCTGCGGCGAACTGTGACGCAGGAAGAAGTCGGCGACAGCGCCATGTACCTGTTGTCCGATCTCGGTCGCGCCGTAACCGGCGAAGTTCATCACGTAGACTGCGGCTATCATGTGCTCGGCATGAAGCGGCCCGATGCGCCGGATATCTCGCTGGGCGGCGACTAGGTCGCAAATTCAATGGCAAGCCCAAAAGTTTATTTCGTCCGTCACGGCCAGACCGAATGGAATGCGGCGGGCCGCTTCCAGGGCACGCAGGATATTCCGCTCAATGAGCGCGGCAAGGGGCAGGCGGTGCGCTCGGGCGAGTTGCTGGCCGACATTCTTGCTGCGGATAGTCACGATCCGGCAAAAATCCCGTTCGTGTCTTCGCCGCTTGGACGGGCACGGCACACGATGGAGTTGCTGCGCGGCGCGCTCGGTGTTCCGCCGCATGGCTACCAGCTTGATGACCGTTTGCGGGAAGTCGGCTATGGCCACTGGGAGGGCTCCACACTGGTCCAGATGGAGCAGTCGCATCCCGAGCATTTTGCGAGGCGCGAAGTGGATAAATGGGGCGTGCCTCCGCCGGGTGGCGAGAGCTATGCCTCCGTGACCTTGCGAATGCGCGACTGGTACGACTCGCTGCTGCAAGACACGGTGTGTGTATCGCACGGCGGGTCGTGCCGTGCGCTGATGGTGGCGCTTGATGCCGAGACGCCGGTCCGCGCGGTGGATATTTTTATCGAGCAGGGCGTGATCTACGTCTTCAGCGACGGCAGGGTCGAAAAACATAGTTAAGGCGGGCATTTCTCCGCGCTAGTGCATTTGACGCTTGCGGTCCCGCGCGTTACGACAGGTCAGTTTTTACTCTCCTTTCGGCAGAGCAGGGCATGTCCTTCAACACCTTCGGCCACATGTTTCGCGTCACGACCTTCGGCGAGAGCCACGGGGTTGCGATCGGCTGCGTGGTCGATGGGTGCCCCTCGAAGATCCCGCTGGCCGTTGAGGAAATCCAGCGCGATCTCGATCGCCGCCGGCCCGGCCAGTCGCGGTTCACAACGCAGCGGCAGGAAGCCGATCAGGTCCAGATTCTGTCCGGTGTGATGGACACCGAGGCAGGTCAGCTGACCACCGGCACACCGATCGCGCTGGTGATCGAGAACACCGACCAGCGATCGAAGGATTATTCGGAGATCAAGGACAAATATCGTCCGGGTCACGCCGATTACACCTACGAGGCAAAGTACGGCCTGCGCGATTTTCGGGGCGGCGGACGCTCGTCCGCACGCGAGACGGCCGCCCGTGTTGCTGCGGGTGCTGTCGCGCGCAAGGTCATTCCGGACGTTACTATTCGCGCCGCGCTGGTGCAGATGGGACCACACAAGATCGACCGTGCCAATTGGGATTGGGACGAAGTGGACCGCAATCCTTTCTTCTGCCCGGATAAAGCCAAGGCATCGTTCTTCGCGGATTATCTCGACGACATCCGCAAAAGGGGTTCATCGATCGGAGCGGTGGTCGAAGTTGTCGCAGATGGTGTTCCGGCGGGATGGGGTGCGCCGATCTATGGCAAGCTCGATAGTGACCTGGCCAGCGCGCTGATGAGCATCAACGCGGTGAAGGGCGTCGAGATTGGAGCCGGCTTTCACGCGGCAGAGTTGCACGGCGAAGATAACGCCGATGAGATGCGAATGGGCAATCATGGCCCGGTGTTTCTTTCAAATCATGCAGGCGGCGTTCTGGGCGGTATCTCGACAGGACAAGCCGTGGTCGCGCGTTTCGCCGTGAAACCTACGTCGTCGATCCTCACGCCGCGCAGGACGATCGATCGTTCCGGGGCAGAGACGGATATTATGACCAAAGGGAGGCACGATCCCTGCGTCGGTATCCGCGCTGTTCCGGTGGGAGAGGCAATGGTCGCCTGTGTACTCGCGGATCATTTCCTGCGTCATCGCGGTCAGATCGGTTGAACAGTTCCCGATCGGTCGATCTGAATCGCAGCCGTCGACGTTTCGTTAAGGAAACTCACGGGAACGTTTTTATATCCGCCGTCGGTTGACAACGAATTAGTCAATCGAGGCGAGGTTGGGTCGTTATTAAAGCGACCCAAAATGTCATTCATTGAGTCTCTGCAGTCTGTGCTGACGCGATCGAGTCGCCGCTTTATCTGGTCGGCGACGGCGTTTGGACTTGCCTTGCTGCTTTGTGTTTTTGCGGTCATCGATTACGATTTTTATCGCACCGCAGTGACGGTAAACGAGCAGGTCGCGACCAATGTCGCCGCTCTGACCGCTCAGGATATCGCGCGTAACATCGAACTGTACGATCTTTCGCTGCAATCGGTCGTTGAGGGCGTGACCGATCCTGACATCCTTTATCAGGAACCCGGTCTGCGCCAGAAAATCCTGTTCGACAGATCGGCCACGGCACCGGGTCTCGGTTCGATTCTCGTCTTGGATGCAAAAGGCGATGTCACCATGGATTCGTTGTCGTTGAATCCTCAACCGGAAAATTTCTCAGGCAGCGATTATTTTGTCGCGCATCATGACGCCGCTTATGACATCGGACTTTTTGTCAGCCGACCCGGTCATTCGCGTCAGCGCGGCGATGCGCGAACAATCTCGGTCAGTCGCCGCATCAGCAAGCCCGACGGAAGTTTCGGAGGGCTTGTATCGGGTTCGATCAAAATCAAATATTTCGAAGGATTGTTCGATAAAGTTTCGATGGGACCGCAGGGATCGATCGTCTTGTTAAGAAGCGACGGCGTGTTGGTCGCTCACAACAGGGCCATCGTCGCTGACAGCGGAGCCGACTGGCGTTCCGCTCCCGCGTTAGTACCGCTCTCTCAGAAAGCCAGAGGATCCATCGTCAGCGATCGTTCAATGGATGGAGTGCCACGCCTTTATGCGTTCCAGAAAATCGGAGACTTGCCGCTGGTTATTGTAGTCGGCGTTCCCACCGCTCGCATCATCCGGCCTTGGGTCGTCAAGACTCTCGTGCTGAGCGCCGTCTTTGCCATCATGGCGGGAGGTGTTTTGGCGCTGGTGTGGTTGCTGGAATCCGAACTTCGCCGCCGCGCCACCGCGGAACGGGCCGCCGAGCAAATGGCGCGGACCGATGGCCTGACAAAACTCGCCAACCGCCGCTGGTTCGACGAGGAACTGTCACGGAATTGGGCCCGGACAATGCGTGCCGGAAAACCGCTTTCCTTGCTGATGATCGATGTCGATCACTTCAAGACGTATAATGACACCTATGGTCATCAGGCGGGCGATCGCGTACTCTCGGCTGTGGCATCGGTCATCAGCGGCGCGGTGAAGCGTCTAGATGATATTGCTGCTCGTTACGGTGGGGAAGAATTCGCCGTTCTGTTACCCGATACCGACCAATCCGGGGTCGAACGTATCGCGGCTGAGATCTGCAGCGGCGTCTGCGAACTTGGTATCGATCATACTGGCAATGAACACAAAACGCTGACAGTCAGTATCGGCACCGCAACCGTTTTCCCACGGATGGGGCTTGCTAAGGCAACCCTTGTCGGTAACGCCGATCTGGCCCTCTATTGTGCGAAGGATGATGGACGCAACACTGTTCGTCACCACAATGTCGTGTCGCCGAACTTCGGTTCTTCGAGAAGCCGGATGAGTTGAACGCAGCGCTCGCCTTTTTGGCTGAATGTTTCAGCGCGCTGTTCCACGATCACAAAACGTCGATTGGGCGTTTATTTTCTGAAATTCCGGAAAGAAAAGGTGCTTGGCACATTATCTCGGCATGAATGAAGGTGGAGGTGTGTGATGTTCAACAAGACTATGGTCGGAACTGCCATGATCGCCGCAGCGCTGGCATTGAGTCCGCAAATCGCGTCTGCGCGCGGCGGCTTTGGCGGCGGCGGCGGGCATTTTGGCGGCGGAGCCCATTTCGGTGGTGGCGGTGCGCATTTTGGAGGCGGCGGGGCTCATTTCGGAGGTGGCGGTGGTTTCGCCCGGGGCGGAGGCTTCAGTGGTGGACATGGATTTGCGGGAAATAACAGCGGCGCCATCCGCGGCAGTTTTGCCTCCGCCAATGTCGGGGCGCGTAACGGTTTTAACAATTCCGCGCGTTTTGCTCACAACGGCAACTGGAATCATCACGGCTGGCATCGTGGCCGGTATTGGGGATATGGCGCGGCCTTCGCGTTGGGCGCGGGCTATCCCTATTACGGATATTATGACGGATATCCCTATGACGACGCTTACTACGATGACGGCTATTACGGTGATGACTACGCCTACGACAACTCGGGCTGTTATCAATTGAGAAGGGTCAACACCAGCAGAGGCGTGCGAACAGAGCGCATCAACGTCTGCAACTAGTTTATCGGTGCTTTCTTTCATAACGGCGGCTGCATCAAGCCGCCGTTTTTCATCTGCAATCACAAAGTGATGAGATGCTGGTCAAATGAAATGCGAAGGAATGATTTTTCGCGATGCAGACCCGACGACAAGGGAATAAGGAGAATGCGATGAAAAAGATTTTGCTGCGTCTGGTTGCCGTCGCCGCGTTGTTGGCCGCGCCTCAGATCGCAATGGCTCGCGGTGGCGGGCATTTTGGCGGCGGCGGCGGCCACTTCGGTGGTGGTGGCGGCCACTTCGGTGGTGGAGGTCACTTCGGTGGTGGTGGTCACTTTGGCGGTGGACATTTCGGCGGCGGGCATGGTGGATACGGCTTCCGCCACGGCTTCTACGGGTATGGTTATCCGTCCTATTACGGCTACGGCTCTTATCCGTATGATGGCTATTACGACGACTACGACGATGGCTATTACGCTCCGACCTGCGTCATTCGTTTGCGCCGTGTTCACACCAAGCACGGCTGGCGAACCCGCCGCGTCAGCGTCTGCCGGTGACGCCAGGGAAATGACAACGCGACCTCGCAACAAAAAATGGCGGCCAATCGGCCGCCATTTTCTTTTCCTGGTTGCGTTGCTTACGCGGCGCGGATCTGACCAATGAACTTCTGCACCTCGGTTTCGAGCCGGGTGCTTTCCTGTGCAAGCGCCTGCGCAGCCGTGAACACCTGAGATGATGCCGTGCCGGTTTCGCTGTTGCCGCGGTTGACGTCATCGATATTGACGGCGACCTGCGCGCACAGTTCGGCGGCTTGACGCACATTACGGGCGATCTCGTCGGTCGCGGCACCTTGCTCTTCGACCGCCGCGGCGATGGCGGATGAGATTTCCGACATCTGGTCGATGGTGGCGCTGATTTCCTTGATGGTCGCGACGGAATCGTCGGTGGCGGCTTGCATGCCGGCGATCTGGGTGCCGATTTCGTCAGTGGCCTTCGCGGTCTGCGAGGCCAACGCCTTGACCTCCGAAGCCACCACGGCGAAGCCGCGTCCGGCTTCTCCGGCGCGGGCGGCTTCAATCGTGGCATTGAGCGCCAGAAGATTGGTCTGCTCGGCGATCGCAGTGATCAGCTTGACGACATCGCCGATGCGGGCCGCGGACTTCGACAGCTCGCTGATGCTGCTGTTGGTCTTCTCGGCCTGTTCGACGGCGCGCTTCGCAACCCGGCTGGATTCCTGAACCTGGCGGCTGATTTCCGAAACCGAAGAGGTGATTTCCTCGGTCGCCGACGCGGTCGACTGGATGCTGTTGGAGACATCGCGCGATCCCGAAGCCGCGGAGTTGGACAACTGCGCGGTGACGTCGGCGGCATTGGTCAGTGTGCTGGCCGATGATTCCATTTCGGTCGAGGCGGCGGCGAGCGAGGCGACCAGTTCGCCGACCATCGTCTCGAAGCCGCGCGTGATGTCGTCCACGACTTCGGCACGCTTCATCTTGGACGACGCCTCATTGGCCGCGGCAAGATCGGCCGCTTTCTTGGCGATCAAAGCGGTTTTGAACACCTGAAGCGTATCGGCAATCTGGCCGATCTCGGTCTTTTCACCCTGATACGGAATTTCGGCGGTGAGATCGTCATTGCCCAGCATCCGCATCGGCTTGATCACCGAGGCGATACCTTTGGCAATGTCGCGGACAATCAGGAAAGCGGCGCTGGTGCCGGCGGCGACTGCGATAAATAGCGCGGCAAGCACCACCATAAAGCTGATGTCATAGTCTCGGGTGGCGCGAAGACCGGCGGCCTCGGCTCCCCTGTCGTTGAAATCGACGATCTTCGACATCGCGGCATCCATGGCCCGGCCCATGGGCACGGATTTCTCTTTGTTGAGCTTGCGAGCGCCGGTGACGTCATGTTGCTTGGCCAACGCGACGACCTCATCGGAGGATGCGCGGAATTTCTTCCACGAAGCGCCGATATCGTCATACATCGAGCGCTCCTCGGCCGAGGAGGTCAACGGAGCGTAAGCGGCGAACGCCTTGTCGAAATCACGCGCACGTGCGGCGAGGTTTTTCTCGATATCAGCCATGAAGGCGTCATCCGGCTCGGTCAGCGTATCGCGCAACACTGCGCGGAAACGCGCGGCCTGCGTTCGCATTTCTCCCAACAAACGGATGCTCGGCAGCCAGTTCGCCTGAATTTCCTGGGTTGAACGATTGATGGTTCGCATCTCGACAATCGCGAAGCTGCCGAGGGCTCCGATGGCAAGCAAAAGGACTGAAACCAGACCGATCAATTTTGCGCGGATAGAGATTCTTGAAAGCATCATCCGAATCCTAGATACAGGTTTGCATTCTGCGAAACATGCGGCTGCAGACGGCATTCCAATAATGAATGGAAGTTCCAGTCGGGCTGTGGTTGTTACCGACTGGGTAACGCCCGCACGCGGATGGTAGAAAATCCGTATGAAATGTTGGTAAATTTTTCGAGATAGGTCTCGATAGACGGGACGGGATTTGCTTTCTGTCGTCCCGGTTCTATCGCTTGAAGCGCGCCACGATCTCGACGTGCGGGGTGTGGCGAAACTGATCAACCGGAACGATGGTTTCGAGCTTGAATCCCGCGCCGATCAGGAGCCGCGCATCCCTGGCGAAGGTTACGGGGTTGCATGAGACCGCAACCACGGTCTCGAGTTTGCTTGCTGCGATCTGGCGGCACTGGGCCTCCGCGCCCTGACGCGGTGGATCGAAGACCACGCAATCGAATTCGCGCAGCTCCTGCGCAACAAGCGGACGGCGAAACAGATCTCGCTTCTCTGCTTTGACCGGTTTCAGGCCTTGAGTCTGCCGAACCGCATCCTGCAGAGCCAGAATGGCTGGCCCGTTGTTATCGAAGGACGAAACGCGGAATTTTTCGGCAAGCCGCAGCGTGAATGGACCGAAGCCGCAAAACAGGTCGGCAATATTCTTGGCGCCCTTGCACCGCTCGATGGCGAGCTCGGCAAGGGTTTCTTCGCCGGCGGCGGTCGGCTGCATGAAGGACGCGGCCGGCAGCGTGACCTTCGCACGCCCGACATGGATATCAGGCGGTGCGTGTTGCAGAACCAATTCGCCGTGCCGCGTCAGACGCGAAAGCCGGTGATCCCTGGCAAGGTTCGACAGCCGTGTCATGGTCGCGGTGTCGAGTGGCCCTGAGCCGCGTACGTCGATATCGAGGCCGTTGAGCGTGGCGCTGATCTGGATGTCGAGCGGCTTCTGGATCGGCTTGAGCAACTCGGCGACGGCATTTGCGGCTTGTACAGCGCCCTGCATGTCCGGCGAGAAAATCGGACAATGGTCGATCGCGATGATGTCGTGCCGTCCTGCCGCGGCGAAGCCGACGCGCAAAACGCCGGTCTGTCCCTGCCGCGCATGCATGGTCGCGCGGCGGCGGCCAGCGCCGTGCGCATCGACCAGTTCATCCACCTCGCAGGTGATGCCTGACTGCGACATCGTGTCCACGACGATCTGACGTTTCCATTCGCGGTAGGCGTCCGTTCGCCAGTGCTGGATCGCGCAGCCGCCGCAACTGCCGAAATGAGGGCAGAAAGGCGTGATGCGATTGGGGCTAGGCTGGACGATATGCCCCGCGATCCTGCGATCCGGATGTTGCCCGGGCGCGGGGAGGACATCGACTACTTCGCCGGGAAGTGTGTAGGGTACAAAGATGTTGATGTTGCTTTTGATAGCAACGCCGTCGCCGAAGTGAGCCACGCGGTCGATGGTCAAGCGTTCGCTCATCAGCCGCGCCGCGCGCCGAGAAAGAATTCGCGGTTGCCGTCGCCGCCTTCGATGGTAGAGGGAAACACCTCGATCTGCGTGCATCCGAGCGATGCTGCGAATACGGAAATGTCCTCGCAGACCGCCTTGTGCACGGCCTCGTCGCGGATAATCCCTTTCTTTGAATGAACGCGATCCGCTTCAAACTGCGGCTTGATCAGAGCCAGAAGATGCATGGGAGCGGCGACGAGAGGCAGCACAGCGGGGAGCACGAGCTTCAGCGAGATGAAACTGGTGTCGATCACCACAACATCGGGCCGAATATCAAGACGGCGTCCGGCGAGCGAACGAATATCGGTGTTTTCCATCGAGATCATGCGCGGATTTCCGCGCAGGCTTGGATGCAACTGCTCGGTGCCGACGTCGATCGCGTAGACCAGGCTTGCACCATTGGCCAGCAGCACCTCGCTGAATCCACCGGTAGAGGCCCCGACATCGACACACGCATGATCCTCGATTTCGATGGGATAGTGCTCAAGCGCAGCGGCGAGCTTCACGCCGCCGCGCGAGACCCAGGGAAACGCCGGCTCGGCTTCGATCTCGGCATTGTCCGCAATCGATTCCGATGCCTTGGCGATCGCCTTGCCGTTGACGCGAACACGTCCAGCCTCGATCGCGGCCTGAGCCTTGGCGCGGCTTTCAAAAAACCCGCGCGCGACCAGCAATATATCGGCGCGTTGGCGCTGGGTCATGAAGCTGCGCGAATGTCTGCGTCAGGCATGGTTCGGTCCCTTGCGCTTGTCGAGTAGCTTGAGACATTCCTCGAACAGCGACAGGTCGTCCCAATCTTTGATTTCAGATGCTGTCATAAGCGGATGGCCGCGTTCTTCGAGGGCATGCACGATCATGAGGTTGTCGGCGTGTCCGAAATCCTCGACGATCATGTCATCGGGATCGAGCAACTGGCCCTCGCTGGTTTTTTTCAGATCAGTGAAATTGGCCACCCGTGTCGCATAGGGGGCGGGCGCGTTGGAATAGCCGAGACAGATTTTCCGCAAGCCCTCGGGTGTACGCCAGCCTGCCATGTATCCCAGTTCGAAGATCGTTCCGGCGTCGGCGCTCGGTCCGCGAAACGGCGTGAGGTTGGCGATGATGGCGTCGGCAATATCCATCATGTCCTGGTTGCCCTGAAATATCCGCAGCGACGCGTCCTTTGCGCGAGGATCGACCTCGTTGTCCAAAGGATACAGCCCCTCGTGGCCGTATCGCTCGCAAAGATCGCGTTTGCGGCGCCCCATCGCAACGGCATTGGGCAAGAAAACATCGGGACCGGCCAGATAGATTTTCATTCTGTCATGTCTAATTTGCGAAGCGGGAGATATCATATCTCAAGGAGCGGCTCGGAGGCGCGTCATGCCAGGATTCGAGAACAAGGACCGTATTGCTCTCTACACTCATCTGCGCGCCTTCGAAAGCGACTTCGACAAGTCGCAAAGCCAGATCAGGGCCATCTGTTCGGCCTGGAGCGCCGCGGCTCTTGCTGCGGTCGTCCTCACAGTGACGAGCGCCAACACGCCGCCCGCCGGAATGGCGAGCGGACCGCTAGCTAGCCGCACCGAGACGCTCGCCGATTTGCGAAGTCTGATCTGTATCGTGGGCAGCGCGGGCGTCCTTGCGTTCTGGTTTATCGACCAGCGAATCTATCAACGGCTGCTGCATTCGGTTTTCGGCTACGGCCTTTATACCGAGTTCAAAAACCCGGACTTGCCGCAGGTTCGCTCCGCGCTTTATATCGCCAACCTCGACGTGACCGACGGTCTCGGGTGGTTCTACAGGGTGCAATTCGCGGTCTTCCTGATCATCGCCTTCGTCCTTGTTCTGCTTGACGGAGCCTTCACCTGGCCTCCGAATTTCAATCTCATCGCTCTCAAGCAGCCAGTTGTGCCGATCACAATTGTCCATAGCGTGTTTGTTGTATGCGGAATGATCTATGCGTCCCGCTGGCCCTCTTTACGAGGACTGATCAAGGATCTTTATCCCGACCTTGAGGGCGCTCTGCCGCCACGCCGGCGGGACGGGCGGGAACAGCCCGTTAATCTCGCAAAGCGCGATGTATGGCTTGCAAGGGTAAGGGCGCATCCGGTTCCGCCGGAAACACCCTAGGCGCGAGACAGGGCCGTTCAGGCCAGTTTCGCGGCCTCGGACGTGCCATTCTTGCCGAGGGCTTCGAATACTTTGGCGACGATGCCTTTGGCGTCCAGCTGGGCCTGTTCGTACATTTTTGCAGGCGAGTCCTGATCGATAAAGATATCCGGCAGCACCATCGCGCGGATCTTCAGGCCGCGATCGAGCACGCCATGATCTGCGAGACTCTGGATCACGTGAGTACCGAAACCCCCGATCGACCCTTCCTCGACGGTGATCAGAACTTCATGTTCGCGCGCGAGCTTGAGCAGGAGTTCGACGTCGAGCGGCTTCATGAAGCGTGCATCGGCGACCGTCGTGGACAGGCCCTGCGCGTCGAGTTCGTCCGCCGCCTTGAGACATTCACCAAGACGGGTGCCGAACGAGAACAGCGCGACCTTCGAACCCTGACGCAGAATGCGTCCCTTGCCGATCGGAAGCGGGATGCCGACATCTGGAATCTCCAGGCCAAGACCCTCGCCGCGCGGATAGCGCAGCGCGCTCGGCGCGTGATCGATCGCGGCCTGTGTTGCCACCATATGAACGAGGTCGGCTTCGTCGCCCGCCGCCATGATGATGAAGTTCGGCAGGCAGCCGAGATAGGCGTTGTCGAACGCACCGGCATGGGTCGGGCCGTCGGCGCCGACAAGGCCGGCGCGGTCGATCGCAAACCGCACGGGAAGATTCTGAATCGCGACGTCGTGCACCACCTGATCGTAGCCACGTTGCAGGAAGGTCGAATACAGCGCACAAAACGGCTTGTAACCTTCGGTAGCCAGGCCGGCAGCAAACGTCACTGCGTGCTGTTCGGCAATGCCGACGTCGAAGGTACGGTCAGGGAAGGACTTCGAGAAGATATCGACGCCCGTACCGCCCGGCATCGCGGCAGTGATGGCGACGATCTTGTCGTCCTTCTGTGCTTCCTTGACCAGCGAGTTACCGAACACGGCGGTGTAGGAGGGCGCGTTCGATTTTGTCTTGAACTGCTTGCCGGTGGCGACGTCGAATTTCACGACGCCGTGGTATTTGTCGTCGGACTCTTCGGCAGGCGCATAACCTTTGCCCTTCTTGGTGACGACGTGGATCAGCACCGGCCCGTTGCCGTTATCGCGGACATTGGTCAACACCGGCAACAGATGGTCGAGGTTGTGACCGTCAATCGGTCCGACATAGAACAGGCCAAGCTCCTCAAACAGCGTCCCGCCGGTGACCATGCCGCGCGCATATTCCTCGACGCGCAGTGCGCGTTCTTCGAAGAACTTCGGCATGCGATGGGCGAGGCCAAGCATGATCTCACGGGCCGAGGTGAAGGTCTGGCTCGACATCAGACGTGCGAGATAGGCCGACATCGCGCCAACCGGTGGTGCAATCGACATGTCGTTGTCATTGAGGATGACGATCAGGCGCGAATTCAGCGAGCCCGCGTTGTTCATCGCCTCATAGGCCATGCCCGCCGACATAGAGCCGTCGCCGATCACGGCGATGACGTTGTTTTTGCTTTCTTGCAGGTCACGCGCGACGGCCATGCCGAGGCCCGCCGAGATCGAGGTCGAGGAATGCGCAGTGCCGAAGGTGTCGTATTCGCTTTCGTTGCGCTTTGGAAAACCGGAGAGGCCGCCCCCCGTACGCAGGGTGCGGATGCGGTCGCGGCGCCCAGTGAGAATTTTGTGCGGATATGTCTGGTGACCGACGTCCCAAACAATGCGGTCGTCCGGCGTATTGAACACGTAGTGCAGCGCAACCGTCAGCTCGACCACGCCCAGACCCGCGCCGAGATGGCCGCCGGTGACGGACACGGCGTCGACCAGCTCGCGGCGCAGTTCATCAGCAACCTGCGGAAGCTGCTCGGGCTTGAGCAGGCGCAGCTTGTCGGGCGTCGGAATGGTATCGAGCAGAGGCGTTGCGGTCGTCTGGGACACAATAGAACCTGCGAAAAAGAGAAGAAACTGACCGTCCAAAAACTTGGGCAAATCAAGAAGCTGGCCGTATTATACCAATTCCAAATTCATGCCAATGATGGACCATTACGGTTGCCGGGCAGCCAGCCGCTGGATCAGCAACAAAATTTCGCGAAAATTTACCGGACGTCGAGAGGCTCGGTGCCGACGGCTCGTCCCGAGGCATCGGTCGTGATTTTGTCGACACGGGCCTCGGCAAGCCGCAGCAGTTCCTCACAGCGCCGCTTCAGGGATTCGCCGCGCTCGTAAATCGCGACGGATTCTTCCAATGGAACCTTGCCGTCTTCGAGACGCTTGACGATGGTTTCAAGCTCCTCGATAGCGCGTTCGAAACTCAGCGTCGCGACGTCGGCGTTCGACGTTGCTTTTGAGGTCTCAGCCATGGCGATCCTCCCCGATCGATCGAAAGGCTCACAAACCCTAGGCAGGATTTGCGGGCGTAATGTGGCGGTCCGGATTGCTTAATGGCCCATCAGGGCGGTGACATGCTCGACGACGGAATCGTGGAGTCCCTGCAGGTCGTAGCCGCCTTCGAGCACCGAAACAATACGGCCCCCGGCCGACTTGTCCGCCACATCCATCAGTTGCCGAGTGACCCATCCGAAATCCTGCTCGTCGAGCTGGATGTTGGCGAGGGGGTCGCGCCAGTGCGCATCGAAGCCCGCCGAGATGATGATCAGTTCAGGTGCGAATGTCTTCAGTTGTGGAAGGATGACGCCTTCGAACGCCTGACGGAATTGCGGGCCGCCGTCGCCGGGACGCAGCGGTGCGTTGACGATGGTGTCATGCTCACCGCGTTCCTGCACCGCGCCGGTGCCGGGAAACAGAGGCATTTGATGCGTTGAGCAATACATCACCGTGGGATCGGCCCAGAAGATGTCCTGCGAGCCATTGCCGTGATGCACGTCGAAATCGACCACCGCGACGCGGCCGATGCCGTGCTTGGTCTGCGCATAGCGCGCGGCGATCGCGGCCTGATCGAAGAAGCAGAAACCCATCGCGCGGCTGCGTTCTGCATGGTGGCCGCAGGGCCGGGTGCCGACGAACACGTTCTGCGCCTTGCCGCTGACCACGGCATCGACGCCAGCATTGGCACCGCCGACGCCGCGCATCACCGCTTCCCATGTGCCGGGCGACATCATGGTGTCGCCGTCGAGATAGACGATGCCCTGCGCGGGTGACATTTCACGGATGTCCTCGACATAGCTCTCGCTATGGCAAAGCTTGACCGTCTCGATGTCTCCCATCGGCGCTTCCTCGCGCACCAACGGTTTGAACTTGTCGAGGTTCAGAGCCTTCTCGACCGTACGGATTCGGTCGGGGCGTTCCGGATGGCCCTCGGAGACTTTGTGATTCAGCGATGACGCGTAATGGGTCAGCAGTAACGTCGACATGATTTGATCTAACCTTTGTATGCGGTCCTTACGCTCTTCTGCGTTCGAAGAACGACTTGAATGCGGCAATGGCTTCGGGCGAAGCGAGGCGTTCGCCGAACAGGTGACTTTCCTGATCAATCCGGCGCAGGATTTCTTCTGGCGGCGGTTTGAGCAGTTTTCGTGACACGGCAACGGCCTCCGGCGGAAGGGCGCAGATATCGCGCGCCACTTTGAAGGCTTCGATCTCGGTATGGCCAGGCGGCACCACCGCGTTGACGAAGCCCGCGACCTCCGCCTCCTCGGCGCTGACGGAACGCCCCATCAACAGCATCGCGAATGCCTTCTGATGGCCCATGGTCGCCGGCGCCAGCAGACTCGATCCGCCCTCGGGAACCAGCCCGAGGTGGATGAACGGCGTCGAGAACGCTGCGGTGGTGGAGGCGATGACATAGTCGCAGTGAAAGATCATGGTTGTGCCGATGCCGATGGCGATGCCATCGACAGCCGCGATCAACGGTTTGGTGTTCTGCACCAGCGAGTACATGAATTTCACAGCGTTGATCGGCCGCTGACCGGTGCCCTCGCTGGCGTTCTGGAAATCCTCAAGGTCGTTGCCGGCAGTGAATACGCCAGAGGCGCCGGTGATGATGAGACAACGGATGGCGGGATTGTTCTGCGCCGTATCGATGGCATGACTCATCTCGGCATACATGCCCTGGGTGATTGCGTTTTTCTTTTCTGGGCGCCGCAATTTGATGACGCGCGCGGCATCCTCATCCGTCACGATGACGTGGTTCATAAAATGTCCCTGAACTGCGCTCCGGGGCGTTCCGGCTGGTATTTCATCGGTCTCTATCTTACATGAACGACCGTCTTGCCAATATCCCAACGGGGATCATTCACCGCTGATTTTGCAGGGAAAAGCCATGTTGAACTTGACTGGAATTCATCATCTCACGGCGATTTCCGCGCACGCCAAAGAAAATCTGGCTTTTTACACCGGCGTTCTGGGGATGCGGCTGGTCAAGAAAACGGTCAATCAGGACGATGTCAGCGCTTATCATCTGTTTTATGCCGATGGCAAAGCCAGTCCGGGCAGCGACCTGACTTTTTTCGATTGGCCCGCTGCACGCGAGCACCGTGGCACCCGCAGCGTTTCGCGCACCGGACTGCGGGTTGACGGCGAAAAAACGCTTCGCTTCTGGCGCGACCGTTTTGTGAAACTGGGAGTTCACACCGGCAGCGTGACCGAAGTGGACAGCCGCCTGACGCTTCCGTTTGAGGATTTCGAAGGCCAGCGTTTCGTGCTGGTGGATGACAGCGGAATCGGTCAATCCAATCCGTGGGAGAAAAGCCCTGTTCCGGCCGAACATCAGATTCGCGGGCTCGGACCGATTGTTCTCAATGTGCCCGATCTGCCGCGCACCGAACGCGTGCTGCTCGATGTCATGAATATGCGCCGCGTGCGCGACTACGCATCGCCCGACAGCGAGCACCATATCAACGTCTACGAAATGGGCGACGGCGGACCCGCTGCCGAAATTCATGTGATCGCGCAGAAGGATTTGCCTGCCGCAACGCAGGGTGCGGGCGGCGTGCATCATGTTGCGTTCCGAACACCCGATGAAGCGCAATACCATGCATGGACGGCGAGATTGAACGAGATCGGCATCCACAACAGCGGCGAGATCGATCGCTTCTATTTTCAAAGTCTGTACTTTCGCGAACCGAACGGCATCCTGTTCGAGATCGCGACCGACGGTCCCGGATTCCATGCCGACGAACCGATGGATAAATTAGGTGAGCATCTCGCTCTGCCGCCGTTTCTCGAACCGCGCCGCGCGGAAATCGAAGCGGGGCTGAAGCCTCTGGCTTAAACTTAGCCAGTTTGAAAATCGCCGCTCTTTTCAGCTTTTTGATTACGTCTTCGTAAGGCGAGTAACAAAGCCTGCTTTTTCGCGAACCTCTCTCCACAACATGCTGCACGAGGCAATCCCGCTCACGGGCGCGTGTTCGAAACGAGGGAGAGAGCCATGACCATCAAACCGATCAAGATGCTGATTGCAGCGTCACTTGCCTTGCCGCTGTTTGCCGCCGCAGGTGCGGTTCACGCCGCTCCGGTGATTTCCGATCACAATTATTTCCCGAGTGCAGTGCACGCGCAAAAGGCCGGGTCGCCGCTGTTTGACGCACGTGCGAGCATCGATGTTCAGGCCACCAGCGCTGCAAAGTGCAATTACAGCGGTGGTCCGAAGCTCGATGCATCTTTTTGCCATTGAGCGCTTTATTCGCGTGTTTCCAAGAAGCCTCAAGTCACATGCCAGTATCGCGGACGTCTGATCGCTCTCTGACGCCCCCGATGAGATGATTAAGGATCGAAGGAATTTCAGCCTTCGATTTAAGCAACGACCGAAAGCGCCATCTTTTTATACAGCAGCATTCACCTCTGTGTGAGAGCGCTATCCGGTCCTCGAAGTCTTTCGGTGGAACGCCATCTGTCAACCAGTGCTCGCTTCAACAGCGAGGCATAAGGAGAGTGCAATGCACACAATCAGTAAGTTGATTATCGCCGCTACGCTCGCCATACCGACGCTCGCCGTTGGCAGCGCCGCGCGCGCCGATTCGGTTCTTCCTCAGTTGCAATATCCTTCCTTGTTTTGGCCGGACCGCGACAATGCGCGCCAGGACAGCTACGCATACAATCAAGACGTACGCGGCGCACGGGCAAGCGCGGAATATACGCCGGGCTATACCGCACATTGTTTCTATCGCAGCGGCGCACGGACATTCGCTCAGGGCTGCCGTTACTGAGTGAAGCGGTCGCGTTGGACAGGGGCGTCGTCGCTTAGCCGGCGGTGAGCCCGAAGGCATCATCGGCGGAGTTGATAGTCTCCGCCCCGTCGATGATGCTGCGTCCCAATGCCGATGACTGCATGACAACGTTTTCGGCAAATATGCGCGTCAATTGCATCTGGCCGACGGCATGGTTTCGGAAACGCTCATCGCCGTTAGCGCCCAGCGCAGCGCGCGCCAACATGCAACCTCCCGTCGTGACCGATAGCAGGCGCAGATAAGGTGTGGCACCTGCCAGTGCGTCGTTCGGTTTTGTGACAATATTATCGAGCATCCATTTGCTCACGCGTGCGGCCGCATCGATCGCCTCGCGCAGGCGCGCTCCTGTCGTGCCGAAGGTCGGATCGTTGGACGTCTCGACGAGGGTAACGATCTTCGATAATTCATCGAGCAATTCCTGAAGCGCCGCACCATTATCGGCCGCGAGCTTGCGCATCACCAGATCGTTCGCTTGAATACCGTTCGTTCCCTCGTAGATCGTGAGAATGCGCGCGTCGCGGACATATTGCGCGGCACCTGTCTCCTCGATGAAACCGGCGCCGCCGTGAACCTGTACGCCGAGCGCCGCAACCTCGTTGGCAATATCAGTGGAGAAAGCTTTCGCCAGCGGCGTCAGAAGACTTGCTCGCGCATATGCACGGGAGCGATCGGCTTCATTATCAGCCTGATGCGAGACGTCGATGGCGACAGCTGTGCCGTAGCAGATCGCTCTTGCTGCCGCGGTCATGCTGCGCATCAGGAGAAGATTACGCCTGACGTCTGGATGCACGATGATGGGATCGGGGCCGCCATCCCTTTTACCGAGCGCGCGACCCTGTTTGCGTTCCAGCGCATAGGCGAGGGCCTGCTGGGTAGCGCGATCCGCAAGTCCGACGCCTTCGAGGCCGACGCTGAGGCGCGCCTGGTTCATCATCGTGAACATGCAGGCCATGCCGTTGTTCTCTTCGCCGACGAGATAACCGATAGCACCACCTTGATCACCCAGCGTCATCGTGCAGGTCGGCGAGGCATGAATTCCAAGCTTGTGTTCGAGGCCCGTCGCAACAATGTCATTGCGCGCGCCAACCGAACCATCGGCGTTGACCACGTATTTCGGTACAAGAAACAGCGAAATGCCTTTGGTACCGGGAGGGGCGTCCGGCAGGCGGGCAAGTACAAGGTGCACGATGTTGGGTGTCATATCGTGATCACCGTAGGTGATGAAGATCTTCGTGCCGAACAGCCGGTAGCTGCCGTCCGCTTGTCTTTCCGCGCGCGTTCGCAGTGCGCCGACGTCGCTGCCCGCCTGCGGCTCAGTCAGTTGCATCGTGCCGGTCCATTCGCCGGAGACAAGTTTTCGAAGATAAATATCCTTCAACTCACGCGAACCGTGAGCGTTGAGAGCTTCGACGGCACCGGCCGTCAGCAGGGGACACAGTCCGAACGCCACGTTTGCCGCGCTCCAGATCTCGCCGCAGATTGCGTAGAGTGCGAGCGGCAGGCCCTGGCCTCCGTATTGTTCCGGACCCGTAAGCGCATTCCATCCAGCTTGTGTCCAGTCTGCATATGCTTCGCGCCAGCCGGGAGCGGTTGTTACGTCTCCATTCGAGAGCGCCGCGCCCTTGAGGTCCCCGACGCGGTTGAGAGGTGCAAGGATATTCGCGGCAAACTTTCCCGCTTCTTCGATGATTGCTGAGACAGTGTCATCATCAAGGTCGCTGTAGTATCCCGCCTGCTTGGTTTCTGTGAGAGCGGCCCCGTAGTTGAGAGCCAGCAGCATGTCGCTGATCGGCGCGCGGTAAGTCATGGACAAGGAACTCCGTTGCGGGGGGATCGCGCGAGCAGGATATCTGCTGGGATCCCGTGTCGCGAACTTTGCGCGACTTGACCAGACTAGCCGATTCATCGCGCAAATCGGTTACGGATGTCGGGTCCCAAATCGCCGTAGTTGGCGCGCGTTCGCTGCGCCGCACGAGATCTGTCGCGGTTGCCCCTGCGGGTGTCCGGCGACTTTCAGGTCAACCGTTAGTCTTGCTGGACGGCGTCACCAACAGGCGTGAGAAGCCGACCAAGGAGCCGGTCAGGGCCACGGCCACCCCCAGTCCGAGTGCGTAGGTCGCGCCGTGATGACCGGCCAGCGAGAAGCACAGCGCGGCCAAAGCCGCCCCCAAAGTCTGCCCGACCAAGCGTGCGGTCGCCAGAACTCCCGAGGCACCGCCGGCACGAGCTATGGGTGCGCTGCTCATGATGGCTTTCATATTGGGTGTCTGGAAAAATCCAAATCCGCAGCCGCAGACGATCATGCGCCAGACAATATCCCAAACGCTCGGAGATTCCGGGATCGTTGTCAGCAGCAGCATGCCGGCGCAGAGAATGAAAAGACCGCATCCGCCCAGAATCGCCGGTGGAAACCGTTCGACCAGGCGACCGCCGATCGGGGCCATGATGGTGACAACCAGCGGCCAGGGCGTCATCAGCAGGCCGGTTTCGACCTGAGAACGGTTCAGAATTTCCTCGAAATAAAACGGCAGGGAGACGAAGGCCAATCCCTGGGTCATGAAGGCTGCGACCGCAGTGCCTGCCGACAGCGAGAACATCGGGCGCTTGAACAGATCGAACGCGAGGATCGGCGCCGGATGATCAGCCTGCTTGCGTGCAAGAATAAGCCCCAGCCCCACGGCTGCGGCCAGTTCAAGCGCGACCGATAGCGGTGAGCCCAGATGCGCCGCGTCGCTTAGGCCGAAAATGAAAAGCCCGGTGCAGCTGCCCGCCAGCAGCGCGCTCGAAATATCGAATCGATGAGCGGCGCGTGAAGTCTTTGGAAGGGTCTTCAGGCCAACCAAGAGCGCGCCGATACCGATCGGCACATTGATGCCGAACAGCCACGGCCATGAAGCAAAGGACAGGATAGCGGACGCGATCGTCGGACCGAGGGTGAAGGACACGCCTACGACCATTGCATTATAGCCGAAGCCCCGGCTGACGAGGTTGCGCGGATAGATGAAACTGACCAGCGCGATATTGACCGCCGAGATCGCCCCGCCGCCCAGCCCCTGCAACGCGCGAGCGAACAACAGGCCGTTCAACGTGTCGGCCCAAGCGCAGCCGAACGACGCAATGGTGAACAGCAGAAGGCCGCCGAGATAAATCCGTTCAAGCCCGATGATCTCACCCAGCGCGGCCAGCGGCAGCAGCGCAACCACAAGCGCTATCTGGTAGATATTGACGACCCAGACCACGTCGGCGGGCGTCGCATGCAGGTCTGCGGCAATCGCGGGCAACGCCACATTGGCGATGGCCGTGTCCAGCGCCGCCATGCCGATGGCGACGAATACCACGGCGGAAGCCCATCGGCGCTGAGAAGGGGGAAGGCCATCGGTCGCGGATGTCTCGTTCGATACGAGCACGTTGTCCGTCATGCGAGATTCTGTATCATGCAACTTCTTAGCGGGAAGTGCGGCTCTAGAACAATCTCCGCTGCCGAGAGAGGGCTATGCACAGCGCGCGGATCGCCGACGAATCCGTGATCTTATGTCGGTGCTTGGGTGTGGGGCCTGGTCTTCATTCGACGATGAAGTGACGCCGTTCGGCGCGGACGCGGGAGGCGATATAGCGATGCACTTCCTTGACGCGGCGGGTGCCGTGGGTATCGGGATGTGACACCAGCCAATAGCTTCTGACGAACTTGATTTCCGGCAACAAGCGCCGCAGTTCTGGATAACGGCGCGCGGCATAGTCATGCAGGATGCCGATGCCGTGCCCGGCGCGTACCGCTTCCATCTGGCCGACAACGCTGCCGCATTCATAACGCCGCGACATCACGGTGTCGAAATACGAGGCATAATCCAGCGCGCGGCTGTAGATGAAGTCCGGAACCTGGGTAATGAACAGGTGTCCCGCTAAATCCTCCTCGCGGCGAATGGGCGCGATGCCATCCAGATAGTGCTGTGACGCGTAGAGGCTGAGGGAGTAGTCGGTCAGCTTGGTTGTGATCAACCGCCCTTCCTTCGGCTGCTCGATGGTGATGACGATATCCGCTTCGCGCTTGGCAAGTGAAAACGTGCGCGGCAGCGGCACCAGTTGGATTGTCAGTTCGGGGTGCACCTCGGCCAGCGCGCCAAGCTGCTCCGCCAGGAAGTAGTTGCCAATTCCGTCTGGCGCGCCGACGCGTACAACGCCGGTCACCCGATCCGATGTCGCAGCCAGTTGCGATCCGACCTTGAGCAGTTCCGACTCCACGCGCTCCGCCGTTGCCATCAGGGCTTCGCCGGATCGTGTCAGGGTGCATCCCGTGGTGTCGCGCTTCACCAGGATCGTTTTCATTTCCTCCTCGAGGGCAGTTAGTTGCCGTGCGACGGTGGCATGATTGACGCCCAGCCGCCGCGCTGCACCAAGGATCTGCCCGGTCCGGGCCACTTCGAGAAAAATGCGGACGCGATCCCAATCCATCTAGTGTCTTGCTTCCGACGTTGGCAAATCCGCAAAAGTGCGTGCAGCGATCTTTATGCGTATTTGCAGGCCACACTGCCACGTACCTTAATTTTTGCACAACGCCACGGCAAGACTGGAAGTTGCCGGAGCGAGGCGCGAGAGGCAAATCAAGTCCAAATGAGCACCAAAATCAGGAGGAACAGGCCCATGGCTTCCGACATCGTGCATTATGTCAACGGACAACGCCGCGCAGGAAGAAGCGGCCGTACCAGCCCCGTTTTCAATCCGGCAACCGGCCAGCAAACCGGAACCGTTGCGCTCGCCAGCACCGCCGAGGTTGATGAGGCAGTACAGGTTGCGGCCAAGGCTTATCTCAAATGGTCGGAAGTGACGCCGCTTCGCCGCTCCCGGATCATCAACCGCTTTCTGCAAATTTGTGAAGAGCGCAGCGACGAACTGGCCAAGGTGATTTCGGCAGAGCACGGCAAGGTGTTTTTCGATGCCAAGGGCGAGGTGCAGCGCGGGCTTGAAGTCGTTGAGTTCGCAGCCGGTGCGCCACACCTGTTGAAGGGCGACTACAGCGAGAACGTCGGAACCAAGGTCGACAGCTACGCGATGCGCCAACCCCTCGGCGTTGTGGTCGGTATCACACCGTTCAACTTCCCGGCGATGGTGCCGATGTGGATGTTCCCGGTCGCATTGGTATGCGGCAACACGTTCATTCTCAAGCCGTCCGAGCGCGATCCGTCCGCCGCACTTCTGATCGCCGACTGGTTGAAAGAGTCGGGCCTGCCGGATGGCGTGTTCAACGTCGTGCAAGGCGACAAGGAAGCGGTGGACGCGCTGCTGCATCATCCGGATGTCGCCGCCGTCAGCTTTGTCGGTTCGACGCCGATTGCGCGCTACATCTATCAGACCGCGACCCACAACGGAAAACGCTGCCAGGCGCTCGGCGGTGCCAAGAACCACATGATCGTGATGCCCGACGCCGATATGGATCAGGCCGTCGATGCACTGATGGGCGCGGCTTACGGCTCGGCGGGTGAGCGCTGCATGGCGATCTCGGTGGCGGTGCCGGTCGGCGAGGGCACTGCGAATGCGCTGATGGAGAAGCTGGTTCCGAAGGTGCGTTCGCTCAAGATCGGGCCAGGCACGGATAACGAAGCCGAGATGGGCCCGCTGGTCACCAAGCAACACCTGGACAAGGTGCGCGGTTATATCGATGCGGGAGTTTCGGAAGGCGCCAAGCTCGTGGTCGATGGACGCGATTTCAAGATGCAGGGCTATGAGGACGGCTACTTCATCGGCGGTTCGTTGTTCGATAATGTCACCACCGACATGAAGATCTACAAGGAAGAGATTTTCGGACCGGTGTTGGCGGTGGTTCGCTCGCCGGACTACGAGACGGCGGCGACGATGATCAACGAACACGAGTTCGGCAACGGCACCGCGATCTTCACCCGCAACGGTGACGCTGCCCGCGAATTCGCTCATCGCATCAAGGTCGGCATGGTCGGAATCAACGTGCCGATCCCGATTCCGATGGCGTTCCACTCGTTTGGCGGCTGGAAGGCTTCGCTGTTCGGCGATCATCACATGCACGGGCCGGAAGGCATCCGATTCTACACTAAGCTCAAGACGATCACGAGCCGCTGGCCGACAGGCCTGGCGGCTGGCGCAGAGTTCGTTATCCCGAACATGACCTGACGGATAATCGCCAAACTCAAAGAGGCCAGGATCGTCCGGGCCACTTTTTTGTTGAGTGGATTGTTTTACTTGGTCGGATTGTCGGGGCGATAGGTGGTCTGTCGTTCGATCATCCAGCCCGGATATTCGGGCGGCAGGGCGCTCGCCTCGTTCAATGCCTTAAGGTCCTCTTCCGACAGTTTAAGCGTCGTTGAGGCGATGTTGTCGCCCAGTTGATCAGTGGTTTTGGCGCCGATGATCACGCTCGTGACGTGAGGCTGATGCAGGAGCCATCCCAGCGCCACCCGTGCGACCGACACGCTGTGACGCTGCGCGATCGGCCGCATCGCGTCGATGCATTTCTGCGCACGTGGGCGGTCAACGATTGGGAAATCGAAAGTCAGGCGACGTGATCCGGCGGGGGCTTTGCCATCGGCGTCATATTTGCCGCTGAGCAGGCCTCCGGCAAGAGGCGACCACGCCATAATGCCGATCTTCTGGTCTTTCGCCATCGGCACTAACTCCCGCTCAAGATCACGGCCGGCGATCGTGTAGTAGGACTGGACGCTTTCAAAGCGGGCGAAGCCGCGCCGCTCGCTGATGCCGAGGGCCTTGGCGATCTGCCATGCCGACCAGTTGCTGACGCCGATGTAGCGGGCTTTGCCGGAACGGACGATGTCGTCGAGAGTCCGCAGCACTTCCTCGGTCGGCGTGAACCGGTCGACGCCGTGCAGCTGGTACAGGTCGATATGGTCGAGTTTCAGCCGCTTCAGGCTTTCGTCGACCTGATTCATGATGTGATAGCGCGAATGACCCGAGTTGTTGGGCTCGCTGCTCATTGGGCTGGTGGCTTTGGTCGCGATCACGATCTCGTGGCGCGGCAGCCCCACCTGATGGATGGCTTCGCCGAGCAGCAGTTCCGACTGCCCGAATGAATAGACATTCGCCGTATCGAAAAAATTGATTCCGGAATCGAACGCTGTCTTCACGATCTTACTGACGTCATCGATCTGCAGCTTGCCGATATTTTCCCAGATGCCGCCGTTCTGACCGCCGAATGTCATGGTACCGAGGCAAAGTTCGGAGACATACAGGCCGCTATTGCCGAGGAGGTTGTAACGCATGTGATTGATCCGTATTCGAGAGGGCCGCCGGTTTGGGCCTTATGCCTCCCCGACAACACCGCGAGACGACAGCGATCCGTCATTCGGGGCCGCCGTGGTCAAGGCTAGGGCAAAGGGCAAAAGGCTTCCGCGCGCGAAGGAAGGCACGCGAGCGTCCTGAGGTAGTACTCAAGACGAGGTTCGCCAAGGCATGCTCGACCAAAGTCAGAAAGACCTAAGGTTCTGCTTTGACTGCAGCGGGTCGAATCAAGCGGTTGTTGCTGCAGCGTTTTTCAACAGTTTCATGAAGTTTTGATTGAGCTTCAGGGCGGCGGCGCGGAAGTGCGGCAGTCGCGGCATCACCTCGTTTGCAAGGCCGTTGGCCTTGTCCTCGCCAAGCGCCTTGATCAGGCTCGCCTTGTATTCCGGAATCGCCTCCCAGTCATCGACGGTCGAAATCTCGATCTCGCAATGATACTGAAAGCCATAGGCATGCTCGCCCCACCGCATGGCCTGAACGGCACAGGCTTCGTTCGACGCCAGCACCACCGCGCCTTCGGGTGGTGTCGCAACTTCCGCGCCGTGCCACTGGAAGCTTTCGACCTGTCGCGGAAATCCTGCCAGCACCGGGTCTTGCTGGCCGGCCGGTGTAAGCTGCACCTGCGTCAATCCGACTTCCGGGCCGCTCATCTTTTCTACCTTACCGCCAAGCGCCTCGCCGAGCAGCTGATGGCCAAGGCAGATCCCAAGATAAGGTTTGCCGAGATCCTTCACCCAGCGGCGGATCGCGGCCTTTTCTTCGATCAACCAGGGGAAACGGTCTTCCTGCCAGACATCCTGAGGACCGCCCATCACCACCAGCAGGTCGAAATCCTCGAGCGGAGGAATCGTCTCGCCCTGGTCGAGTTCGACGGCGACCAGTTCATCGCCAGCCTCGTTCCAGAACTCGCGAAACACGCCGGGATGTTCCACATCGACGTGCTGAAAAACCAGAATACGCATTTCGATCCTCGACGACTCTACGACACCTTCTTAGACACAAAAAAGCGGCGGTAGAAGCTTAGCTTCTACCGCCGAATCTTGCTCAAGGGAGGAGAGAGCAAAGTAGACGTCACGGCGCGGACCTTGGACCATCCCGCCGTGACGCAAACCTAGCAATCAGGCTGCGGCTTTGGCGTCCGTCGAAACTTCCGAGATCGTCTTCAGGATCTGGGAAGCAATGGCGTAGGGGTCGCCCTGAGAGTTCGGGCGGCGGTCTTCGAGATAGCCCTTGTAGCCGTTGTTGACGAAGGAGTGCGGCACGCGGATCGAGGCGCCTCGGTCAGCAACGCCGTAGCTGAACTTGTTCCACGGCGCGGTTTCGTGCTTGCCGGTCAGTCGCTTGTCATTGTCCGGACCATAGACGGCGATGTGGTCGTGGAGGTTCTTGTCGAACTGCTTCATCAGCTTTTCGAAGTATTCCTTGCCGCCTGTCTCACGCATGTAAGCCGTCGAGAAGTTGGCGTGCATGCCCGAGCCGTTCCAGTCGGTATCGCCAAGCGGTTTGCAGTGGAATTCGATATCGACGCCGTACTTTTCCGTCAGACGGAGGAGCAGGTAGCGAGCCATCCACATTTCGTCAGCGGCCTTCTTGGAGCCTTTGCCGAAAATCTGGAATTCCCACTGGCCCTTCGCCACCTCGGCGTTGATGCCTTCGTGGTTGATGCCGGCGGCGAGACAGAGATTGAGATGTTCCTCGACGATCTCGCGTGCAACCGAACCGACGTTCTTGTAACCGACGCCGGTGTAGTAGGGACCCTGCGGAGCTGGGTAGCCTTCGGTCGGGAAGCCGAGAGGACGGCCGTCCTTGTAGAAGAAGTATTCCTGCTCGAATCCGAACCATGCGCCCGGGTCGTCAAGGATGGTGGCGCGCTTGTTCGTCGAATGCGGAGTCTTGCCGTCGGGCATCATCACTTCGCACATCACGAGAGCGCCGTTAACGCGCGCTGCGTCCGGATAAACGGCAACCGGCTTCAGAACGCAATCCGAGCTGTGACCCTCGGCCTGATTGGTCGAGCTGCCGTCAAAACCCCAAAGCGGAAGTTGTTCAAGTGTCGGGAATGCGTCGAATTCCTTGAGCTGCGTCTTTCCTCGCAGACTTGGCACCGGCGTATAGCCGTCCAGCCAAATGTACTCGAGTTTATACTTTGTCATTTCGGTCTCTCTTGAGTTGACGATACGCGAGCTGGAGAACCCCGAAGAAACCCCCCAAAAAAAATTCCAAGGACATCCCAAAGGCGGAGCCCGCGCGTTGTTTACCCGGCCAACAACGGCCGGACCTTAACAAGCATTTAACATGCCAATTGCGCTAAAGTGACGCGGCCGACGGAGTTTGAGGGAGGCCCGTCAGCTCAGGTTTTTGGCTTTCCCGGCGACCGCGTTCAATCGAGGCAGTAAATCCTCAGCAACTCCAAATGGCTGATTAAAAAACCGCCAGTTGGGGCCGCCCGCGAAGGTATTTCCTCCCGCAACGGAACTACCGCGCTGGAGTAAGTGTTGCCTCGCCAAGGCTATGACGCCTGAAAGGCAGAAAAATTTTACTGCCCAAAATTATAGCTAATCGCTGTTTTTTTATTAGTCACATTGCACTTTGCTTGGGCGCGTCCAATATCAGCGGACCCGGTAACGAATCCTGTCCGGAGCGTTATGGGGAAAAGATCGTTAACGATCGAGGCGCAACATCATCGAGAAGTGTCGTGTCGCGTTCAGAGGAGAGTCACGAGGACGAACAAGCGGAGAATAAGAAATGCCTACGAATATGGGCCGTAACAATGGCCAAGAATCAGCGACGATTTATCAATTTCCTGTCGGGGGCCGCACCGCTGCAGGCACTCCGCGCCGGTTGAGCCCGGATTTGAATACACGGCTTTATGGCGAGGCTGTTATTGGCGTCGCATCGGCCGGTAGCTGGTATCACGAAGAAGCCATTCGTGAGTCGCAGCGAACCTCCCGTGAAGCTCAGCAGAAGAAGCCGGTTGTCGTACCGCTGACGTTTCCGCATCACTGAACGCCGCGTGTCACGCGCCGAAGATCGACCAGCCCATGCGCTTGGTCAGAGCTTCGAGCGCGATGCGGCCGAGGTGAGAGTTGCCGTTGGCGTCGAGACCTGGTGCCCAGACGGCGATCGAGGCCTTGCCTGGAGCGACCGCGAGAATACCACCGCCAACACCACTCTTTCCGGGAAGCCCAACGCGGTAGGCGAATTCTCCCGAACCGTCATAGTGTCCGCACGTCAGCATCAGGGCATTGATGCGCCGCGCTCGCTCGGCCTGAACAACGGTGTGTCCGGTCGATGGATTGATACCTGAATGCGCCAGGAAGCGCCCAGCCATCGCCAGTTGCCGACAGGACATCGAAATGGCGCAGTGATGGAAATAAACCCCGAGCGTGAAATCGACGGGGTTCTCGATCACGCCGAACGACTTCATGTAGTTGGTGAGCGCGACGTTGCGAAAGCCGGTACGCTGTTCGGAGGCTGCAACCTTTTCGTCGATCATGATGGAATCATCACCCGCCAGAAACTGCATGAAGCGCAGTATTTCGCCCAGCGCCTCTTTTGGCTGATGGCCCGATAAGATCTGATCCGTAACGGCAATGGCACCGGCATTGATGAAGGGATTGCGCGGAACGCCGCGTTCGCGCTCGAGCTGAACGATCGAGTTGAACGGGCTTCCCGATGGTTCGCGTCCGACATGTCGCCACAGCCGGTTACCTACCTTGCCCAGCGCGAGCGTCAGCGTGAAAACTTTCGAGATGCTCTGGATGGAGAAGGGGACGTCACAATCGCCCGCTGCCGCGATCAGGCCGTCGGCATCGATGACCACAATTCCGAAATGACCTGAATCGATGCAGGCCAGCTCGGGGATATAGCTTGCGACCTCGCCGCGGTCGGCCCGCTGAGCCATCTCATCGGCGATTTCCTTGACGACAAGCTCGAGTTCGCGAATGTTGCTGTGCATCCACGCAAGATACGAAAAATTTCACAGGCCGTAAATCACGCCGCCCTGATTACGCGATCGTAATCATGCGACTTTGCGGCCATGATGACTGTGAAGTTGTGACGAGAGAAGCCGCCGCCACTCGTTGAACTCGTCGCTCGCCATGTCGCGGGGACGTGGCAAATTGATTGTATATTCGTTGTCGATGCGACCGGGTCCCGGCGACATTACCACCACGCGATCGGCCAGAAACACCGCTTCGTCGATCGCGTGAGTCACGAACAGCACGGTCAGTCCGGTTCGTGCCCAGATCTGTACAAGTTCATCCTGCAGGCGTTCGCGCGTCATTGCATCGAGTGCGCCGAACGGTTCGTCCATCAGCACGAGTTCGGCCTCGTTCGCCAGCACGCGCGCGATCGCTACGCGCTGCTTCATGCCGCCCGACAATTGATGCGGATAGGCATTGGCAAAATGCTGCAGCCCGACCAGCTCGATGAATTTCTCGGCCGTCTCCTTCACTTCGGCCTTCGGCCGCCCGCATGATTTCGGGCCAAAGCCGATGTTGTCGCGCACGGTCAGCCAGGGAAACAGGCCGTAGTCCTGAAACACCATGCCGCGCGTCGGGCCGGGGCCGGATACCGGCATGCCCCACATCAGGACATCGCCTGTCGTCGGCGTCTCGAACCCAGCGGCCATTCGCAGCAAAGTCGACTTGCCGCAGCCCGACGCGCCGATCAGGCAGATAAACTCGCCCTTGCGGACAGTGAGATTGGCGCCGCGCAACGCCTCGAACGATTGGCCGTTCTGCACAAACGTCTTGCTGACGTTTTTGATGTCGAGAATGGGAAGAGCGTTATCAGCCATGTGCCGGACTCCACGAGAGCAGGCGGCGTCCGATCTTCATGATCAGCCAGTCGGAGAGAAAACCGGCGACGCCGATCGTGATCATTCCGCAGATGACGATCTCCGTCCGTGATAACTGCCGCGCTTCCATGATGATGGCGCCAAGACCGGTGGGTACGCCGGTCATTTCTCCGACCACGATCACGACCCACGCGAAACCGAGGCCGAGTCGCATGCCGGTGAAGATCGAAGGCAATGCTGCCGGCAGCACAACATGGAAGAACTGGGCCGAACCGGTGCACCCAAGCATGGAAGCGGCCTCGAACAGTCGTGGCTCTACCGAGCGCACGCCGAAAATGGTGTTGATAAGAATCGGATAGAACGCGCCCAGAAACACCAGGAAGAACGCCGAGCGTGGGCCGAGACCGAAAATGATCATTGAAAGCGGCAGCCATGCCGTCACCGGCACCGGCCGCAGGATCTGCACGCTCGGTTCGACGATCTGGCGGATTAGCGGCACGCGACCGATCAGCATGCCGAGCGGCAGCGCCACGATCAACGCAAGTGCAAATCCGCCATAGACGCGGCTCACGGAAGCGATCAGATGCGTCAGCAGCGTGCCGCTGTAAGCGTCGTCGTTGATGCCGCCGACGGCAAGATCACGCATTTCCTGCCATACGTCGTAGGGCGTCGGGATCAGGCTCGCGGAGTTGCCGGCGGTGGCAAGTTGCCAGAACGCCAGCATCAACAATGGGAACGTCACCGCAAGCAAGCCGGGTTTCAGCCGCGGCCAGACATTCTTCCGCCACACCGAAGTGGCCTCGGGCTGAACCGGAGCGGTAGCGCTGTCACTGTTATGCGAGACGATCGCGCTCATGTCATGTCGGCTTCACAGCATCGACGAAACTTGTGTCAATGAAAGTCGCAAAATCGGGCAGCCGCTTGATCTGCTTAAGTGTAAGCATGTGATCGGCATAGATCTTGGCGCGTTCGATCTGGTCGGGATCGAGTTTCCAGGTGAGTTCGACATTTGGAAGCGATATTTCCAACGCCTCTTTCTTCTGCCCCAGCTTGGCGGACGCCATCGCGATAGTCTCGGCCTTGTGAGATGCCGCGAAGTCTGTCGCGCGCTGGTGAATGCCGACCAGGGTTTTGATGATCTCGGGCTTTTCCGTGATCAGATCACGATGGGTGCCGCACACCATGTTGAGTGAGCCCATTGCGGTCGAATAGGGGTATTCGATAAGGGTGCCGACGCCAGTCGACAGCGAAACACCGGGGGCAGGTTCAGCGCCGACATACGCGTCGATATCGCCGCGGGCGAGCGCGATATGCATTTCACTGAAGGAGATGCGGACCGGCTGCACGTCCTTGATCGACATGCCTTCCATTCGCAGTCGTTCAAGGAAGAACACCTCCTGCGTGGTGCCGGGGAAGACGGCGACCCGTTTGCCCTTGAGATCCTGAATTGTCTTCAGGTTCTCTTCTTTCTTGCCGATGATCCCCATGCCGCGATTGCAGCACGATGTGACGATGACGAGAGGCTCGCCTGCTGCGGCACCCAGCGTGCCCGCGGCGATACCGAATGCGCCGAAATCGACCGATTTGGTGACGACCGCATTTTTGCATTCGGTCGGTGTTTCGAACGGGATGATTTCGATCTTGTAGCCGGCCGGGACGAACTGATCATAAAAATAAGGCGCGATGGAGTGGATCAGCTTGAGCGCGCCGGCTCGCAGGACCACGGGTTCGTCGGCACGAACGATGGCGGGGGAAAAGACGAGGCTGGCGCCGACACCAGCAAGGAATTCACGGCGGCGGATCATGATCGACTCCCTCAGTTACAGAGAGAGGAAGCAACAAGTATGCCGAATGTACCGGGCGAATTCCTCAATTCGCGCGGGTGGGCCGCGCTTAACCCGTGCAACCAGATGTGATGATTGCTTATTCGCTGTGCAGTTCCAGGATTTTGGTGTGAATCCAACGGACCTTAGCTGGCTATTGGACCCGTGCGGAAACGGCTGGAAAATTGCAGCGGTGGAAGGCACAAAGGCCCTGGCTGACAACCCGTCAGCCGGAATTCGTGTTGACAAAACGGGGACGGGCGGACGGCACCAACTGCCGGAGCGGCGATTGCCGTGTCGTCCAGGCGGGATTGTGCGGGCAAGCACGTTGCCGCGATAAGGGATGAGGTATGAGCGAAACCATTGCTGCCATAGTTGCTGCGCATCGTGCCGGAACGACGAATCCGGCCGAGACTGTGGCGAGGACGTTCAAGCGGATTCGCGACTATAACGATCCAGCGACGTTCATCACCCTGCGTGAGGAGAAGGATGTCGTGGCGGAGGCCGAGGCGCTTTCGAAGCGCGGCGTTTCGCATCTGCCGTTGTTCGGCGTGCCGGTGGCGGTGAAGGACAATATCGATGTTGCCGGTTTGCCCACGACGGCCGCTTGTCCGGCTTTCACTTACAATCCGCAGCAAGATGCCACTGTCGTGCGCCGCTTGAAGGAGGCGGGCGCGCTCATCATCGGCAAGACCAATCTCGATCAGTTCGCAACAGGACTCGTCGGTGTGCGTTCGCCCTACGGCATTCCCCGCAATTCGGTGAAAAGCGATCTTGTGCCGGGAGGCTCGAGTTCGGGATCGGCGGTCGCGGTGGGCGCAGGTCTGGTGCCGTTGTCGCTCGGCACCGACACGGCAGGGTCGGGCCGTGTCCCGGCGATGCTCAACAATATTGTGGGGCTGAAACCGACCCTCGGACTGCTTTCGGCGTCGGGGGTTCTTCCGGCCTGCCGGACGCTCGATACCGTTTCAATCTTCACGCTCACGGTGGATGACGCGATGACCGCCCTCAAGGTGGTCGCAGGTTTCGACGCGGCAGATCCTTATTCGCGGCGCCGGTCTGTTGGCTCGCCCGGCGCATTTCCGGAAGGCGTGCGCATCGGCGTCCCGTTCAAGAAGCAATTGAAGTTCTTCGGGGACGAGAAGGCGTCGAAAGGTTACGACGCTGCGCTCGAACGGCTCAAGAAGCTCGGCGCCAAGCTGGTCGAATTTGATATCGAGCCGTTCTACGAGCTGGCGCTGTTGCTCTACAGCGGGCCCTGGGTGGCCGAGCGCTACTTCGTGATTCGTGACCTTCTGACGAAATCGCCGGATGCGGTGCATCCTGTGACACGCGAAATCACCATGAAGGGCGCGAACATCAGCGCGGCGGACACTTTCGGCGCGCTGTACAAGCTCGAAGACATGCGCCGTATCAGCGAGCAGACTTTTGCGGCGTTCGACGTGATGGCGGTGCCGACCGCGCCATCGGCCTACACGGTCGATGAAGTTCTGAAGAATCCGATTGAGCTGAACAGCCGCAACGGCACCTATACCAACTTCGTCAACCTGCTCGACATGTGCGGGCTCGCGATCCCCGCGTCGATGCGCGATGACGGCATTCCGTTTGGCATTACTCTGCTCGCAAAGGCCGGGGAGGATGCGCTTTTGGCCAGCATCGGCCGCTCCTTCCATGCCGATACCGGCCTGACGCTCGGTGGTCTTGGTACGGTGCAGCCGGAGCTACCGGCTTTGCCCAAGACCGTGATGAAGGATGAGATCGTTCTTGCGGTGGTTGGCGCGCATCTCACCGGTATGCCGTTGAACGGCGAACTGCGTGCATTGAATGCCCGTTTTCTGGAGGCGACCGCGACCGACAAGTCTTACAGGCTCTATGCGCTCAACGGCACATCGCCATCGAAGCCAGGATTGATCCGAGTGGAGAGCGGCACCGGTTCGTCCGTGGCACTTGAACTTTGGGCCTTGTCCGCGGAGGCATTCGGCAAGTTTGTCGCGGCCATCCCGCCGCCTCTGTCGATCGGCACGATCAGACTTTCTGACCGGCGCGAGGTCAAAGGGTTTCTTGTCGAGCCGACCGTGCTGAACAACGCAGAGGATATTTCCGATTTTGGAGGCTGGCGGGCTTACACCTCAGCGCGAGCCTGACCGAGCAGAGCCTGATCCGAGTGAGATCGGGTCATACGAGTGCAACGAAAAATCGTACCCCGGTGAGGAAAAGATAAATGCCGAACCCGACTTCCAGTTGGCGTTTGGTGAGCGCGTGCGCGAGTTTGACGCCCAGCGGGGCAGTAAGAAGGCTGGTCGGGGTGATGAGAGCTGCTCCGATCAGTGAAATATAGCCGAGCGCGAAAGGAAACTGGAGCGCGGTCACATCTGGAAAACGGGCGGCAACCGGCCAGCCGGCGTAGATATAGCCAAGCGCTCCGGGGATCGCGATCAGCACCGCAAGGCCTGTCGAGGTCGCAATCGACTGATGAATCGAGCGGCCATATAAAGTCATCACAAGATTGCAGAACAGGCCACCGCCGATGCCCATCAAAGTGGACAGGACTCCCATCGTCACGCCATAGAGCTGCATCATGATGCCTTTGGGAATGTCGTCGCCCAGCCGCCAGCTGTCGCGGCCGAACAACAGGCGAATTGCTGCGGCCCAGGCGACAATGACAAAGACGATCTTGAATAAGGCCTCTGGCGCGAAGCGTGCGATGAGGGTTCCGGCAATCACGCCGACAATGATCGGAATGGCCCAGCCGCGAAGAATGGCGTTGTCGATCGTGCCGGTTGGCCGGTGCGCGAGATAGGATCTGATCGCAGTGGGAATGATGATAGCAAGCGAAGTGCCGACGCAAAGCGGAATTCGAACCTCGACCGGTACGCCCGCGAGGCCGAAACATTCGTAGAGAAACGGGACCACAATCGCGCCGCCACCCACACCGAACAGCCCGGCAAAAAAACCTGCCGTTGCGCCAACGACAATCATGAGTCCGATGAGTTCGCCGATTTCGGCGTAGTTCAGTCCAGCGATCATTGAATCCTCAAATCCTGCGCGCCAATAGGCATCCCCAGGCCAAGTTTTCAATACGCGGAGCGGAATGGCTGCTAGACTTAAATGGAAGAAGCTGCTTGCCGTGCTAGAGTGGGCGCAGTCGCTGACCGCTCCTGCATGATGAACGATTTATCCGTAACCAGAAACACCGATAATAATCGAGCGTCCGATTTCCTCGGCCATCCGCGCGCGCTGATTTTTCTGTTTAGCACGGAGATGTGGGAACGATTCTCCTATTACGGCATGAGATCGCTCCTCGTGCTCTATATGATCGGAGATTTGCTCAAGCCCGAAAAGGCCGAGAAGGTATGGGGTCTTGGGAGCCTGCGGCACGGCCTTGAAGCGATCTTCGGCCGCTTGAGCGATCAGGGCTTCGCCTCCCAGATTTATGGCTTCTATACCGGCTTCATCTATCTCACACCGATTCTTGGCGGGCTGCTCGCCGACAGGCTGATCGGGCGCTCCGCCACGGTGCTGCTCGGGGCCGGCCTCATGGTGGCGGGTCACTTTATGATGGCCTCCGACCGGCTGTTTCTCGTCGCCCTGTTCTTGCTGATTGTCGGCGGCGGCACGTTCAAGCCGAATGTCACCACGCAGGTCGGTGAGATTTATGCGCCGGGGGATCCACGAGTCGATCGGGCCTATTCGATTTTCTACGTCGGCATCAATATCGGGGCGTTTTTCTCGCCGCTGGTCTGTGGCTACCTCGGCGAACGCATAGCCTGGCATTATGGTTTCATCAGCGCGGGCGTCGGCATGGCGGTTGCGATGGCCGTTTATGTTGTCGGGTTGCCTTCGCTACCGAAGATCTCGCGGCCAAGGCGGACGCCGATCAAAGCGAGCGCGGATGCAGGCCGTGCGCGGGCATCTTTTGTCAGTCTTCTGCTCCTGTTCATTCCGTCCGCGCTGTTCTGGGCGGCCTACGAACAGCAGGGCAACACGATTGCCGTCTGGATCCACGACTCAATTGACCGCCACGCGGATCTACTGGTCTGGCACGGAGAAATTCCCGTCACCTGGTTTCAGGCTGCGAACCCAATCCTGATCTTTCTGCTCACGCCTCCGCTGGTGGCGATCTGGTCATACTTGGGAAGACGAGGGCAGGAGCCTTCCACGGTTGCAAAGATGATCACTGGCTTTGTACTTCTGGGACTGGCCTACGTCATTCTGGCCGCGGTTGCCTGGAGCAGCGGGTCACAATCCGTAAGCTGGCTTTGGCTCCTGCTATATTTTGCCGTGCTGACGGTCGCAGAATTGCATTTCTCTCCGATCGGTCTTTCGCTGATGTCATCGATTGCGCCTGATCATGCGCGCTCCTCGCTGATCGCGGTCTGGTTCACCAGCATCTTTGTCGGAAACTTCTTGGCGGGAACGCTGGGGGGATTCTGGTCGCATTTCTCGGCGCCCGTTTTCTTCATGGTCGTCGCGGGGCTTGGCGGCGTTGCCGCTCTGATAACGCTGGGCGTATGGCCGTTTCTTAACAGAATGCTGTCGCGCGCCGGCCGGCAGCTCTGATTCCACACTGCAGTGTCAGACGATGAGACAGACCGCCGCGAGGCGGTAGCCCGTCTGTTAATTCTTGAGCAAGTATATGGGGGGATGGTGCGACCTGGTGACGGCGATGAAAAATTCGGCCAGCTTGGCTTTCTCTGCGATTTTTCTTTTGTCCGCGCTGCCCCTGTCTTGGGTCGCAGCCGCGGGGTTGCAGAGTCTTGAGGATTTGAAGGCCCAGTACGTCCGGCCAAAGTCCGTTCCGTTTCCGGACGAAAATCCATATTCGCAGGTCAAGGCCGAGCTGGGGAAAAAACTGTTCTTCGACCCCGTAATGTCTGGACCGCGTACCGTATCGTGCGGCACATGCCACCAGCCAAATCTGGCATGGGGTGACGGCCGCCCCAAGGCGCTGGGCGTTGATCCGACAGGGATGAACATCCGCTCGCCCACCCTTATCGATGTCGGTTTTGTGGATGGTCCCTTGGGATGGGATGGAAAGTTCCATAGCATCGAGGACGTTACGTTCGGCCCCATTACCGGGCGGGTCAACATGAACCTGTCCGAGGGTGAATTGATGGAGCGTTTGAAGGCTGTTCCAGCCTATGTGCACGATTTCACAGCTGCATTCGGCGACAACACCATCAACAAAAGCCGTATCGAGCAGGCGATCGCCACCTACGAGCGTACCATTGTCGCCAAAGAGGCTCCCTTTGATCGTTGGATCGACGGTGATGAAAAAGCCATCAGCCAGCAGGCCAAGCACGGCTTTGCGATCTTCAACGGCAAGGGAAAGTGCGCCGATTGCCACAGCGGGCCATCGTTCACCGATGGATCTTTCCAGGATATCGGTACCGCAACAGGCGACGACACGGGACGGGGCCGATATTTCCCGACCTCAGAGAAGCTGCGTTATGCTTTCAAGACGCCGACGTTGCGCGATGTCGCCAAGCGTGCGCCTTATATGCACGACGGCGCTATCCCGACATTGGAGGCCGTTATCGATCACTACAATAAAGGCGGTATCGATCGGCCAAGCCGATCGCCGTCGATCAAGCCGCTTCACCTGACGGCCGAAGAAAAGTCGGACCTGATTGTTTTCCTGAAAACATTGACGGGCGATTCCCCGTCAAAAATCCCGTATGCGGAAGAATAGCGATCGCTCAGGCGAGCGACGACTGAAGCGCAACTCCCAGTAAGCCGAATCCGAGAAGCAGAGTTGTGCCCGCACAGCTCTCGATGGTTGCGACGCGGCTTGGAAACCACTTGGTGGCGTACGAAAGAGTTGCGCCGGTAAGGACGCTGGCGACGCTGATCACGGCAAGCATAGGGTACTCCACATTCCGAAACTCAACGGGTTTTTACGGCAACCGAGTTGAAGCTCCGTGGTTCGGTCCACTAAAATTTGAATAAAAATCGTTTTGGCTAGTCTGATTATAGTCTAACTCGTAACGCGACCGGTGCGGCTAACTCTCTTCGACAGCAAACGAATTTATCCCCGTTAATGAGTGTTAACCACTTTCCGAAGTGGTCGGAACCTTATGTCGCGTTGCACCCAAAAAATCCGTATAGTGAACAAATCCTTTACAGAATATTCGAAAGTGTAAGGTAGATCGTCATGACTGGCCAGCGCCGGAATAAAAACAGTGTGTCGTTGCTGCGGACATATGTGATCACGAGTTGCTGGACTGTGTTGATTGGTTTGCTCACGACCCAGACCGCCAGTGCCCATGTCAAATGGTTCTGTGCTTTCGATGTGGCGGGGCAGCCCCGCGGTCTCGAAAACGTGCTTTGCCCCGATTTCGAATATCTCGTTGTTCTTGCTTTAAGCTTGCTTCTCGCCGGCTGTCTTCTCGAGGGGACATTCCTTGGTGACGCAATGATCCGTTCGATGGATCGGGTCACGCGGGTTTTGCGCGAGAACACCGAGCTGATCATCCGCGCTACCGTTGGCGCCTTCTTCATTTCGCTATGGGTGCTCGGCGGGATCATCCTGACGCCGGAGTTGAAAACGACGGCGGAGTGGATAGGCCCGCTGCAACTCGCGATCGCAGGCGGCATGCTTTCAAGGAAAACCATGCCGCTGTCGGCATTGGGCATGGTCGTGTTGTACGGCACTGCCGTGCACGATTATGGAGTTTTCCACCTGCTCGACTATCCAATCTTCCTCGGCATCGCAGCTTATCTGGCGCTTACGGGACTTCAGAAGAAGCTGTTCGGAATGGAGCCGCTCGACGTCGTTCGTTATGCCGCCGGCATTACACTGATGTGGGCGTCGGTGGAGAAATGGGCTTATCCGGAATGGAGCTTCCCGATCTTCATCACCCATCCGACGATTTCATTCGGCTTCGACCGTGAGTTCTACATGCGGGCCGCGGGCGTTGTAGAATTCGCTCTAGCATTCTCTCTGACTTGGACGCCACTGGTTCGCCGTTATGCGGCGGCGGTGCTGGCCGGCATGTTCATCTCGGCGTGTTTCGAGTTCGGCAAGATCGACGCCATCGGCCACTCCTGCATCATCGCCGTTCTGTTCGCGATTATCGGCGACAACAGGAGCAAGGCTGAAAATGATCGGCGCGTGCCTGTTTTGGCTCCAGTCGGCTTTTGCGCGGCGCTGGCGGTTACGCTGTTTGTCTACTACGTGGCGCACGCCCAGATATTCAACACCAGCGTGCTGTAAGCCATTGTCTTGCTGGGAAGGTTCGCCTTCCCAGCCCTTGGGGCTTGCTACTCAGTGACGTCCACCACCAGCCGCATCTTTGGATGGATGCCGCACAGGATGGTGAAGGTGCCGGTCACCGGAAACACAACGTCATATTTGGTGCCGGGCTTCTGATCACCCGAATCGAAGCTAAATTTGTCCGTCGTCAGATAAGCGTGATGCAGCAGCTCGCCGTCATCGTTAACGATGCGTAAAATCTCCCCCTTCTTCAGGGTAATCGAGCCGGGCTGGAACTGACGATTCTTCTGGGAAATGATGTAAGGCCCCGCGCCGAAGGCCACGCCTGCTGCGACGCCCGCGATCAGGCCGGCTGTCACTGCCGCAAAAACCGGCGCACCGATCAATTTTATGGCGTTCAAACGTCGTAACAGCGCCAGGCTCATTTCAATCTCCGCATGAATGTCGACACCTGCGTCAGCGCAGTGCACCGGAACCGTTATGTAAGGACGATCTTAACGGTCTCTGCATCGATTGCGTCAAATTATCATGGCAACTTAAGCTGGTAATATCAATCTTAAGATACCAATAGCAGTCTGATTGTATCCAGCGCCGAGCAGAATGCGGATGTGTGCTTTCTCATTCAATGAAAAGCGTAAAAATGAATTCAAGGGGAAGTCAGAGTAAACGCGACGTGTCGGCGCTCCGCATCGCCGTACGCCGTCTCGGGCGATTCATTCCGAGTGAAGGGACCATCCGCACTCAGATTCTGATCTGCTGCCTGCTGATGAGCACGATAACCGCCGCGCTGGGAGTCTATGCGACGATCGGCATCCGTCACGCCGGCGATCTCGTTGCCAAAACGTTCGACGAATCCTTGATGTCGATCAACTATGCGCGCGCAGCCGCCGCCGATTTCGAATCGATGCGGGTCGCAGCTTCACGCAGCATCATGACCAATGATCCGGCGACGCGCGCGAGTCTCGAAGATGAGATGAAGTCTCTCGAAAAGATGTTGTCGGATGATTTGGCGATCGCCGCAGAACGGTCGCAGTCGACACGAGCGGCGGAATCAGCCGCGAAGGTCCAGGAAGCAGCGAATTCCTGGAGCGCCATGCACCGCGATGCTCTGAAGGCATTGGATCCGAGGGATGGTTTCAACCGCGAGGCGGTCGAGAATTTCGATAAGTATTCAAAAATCGTCGATCAGCAGATTGAACTGTTGATCAACTATACGGCTGGCGACGGCTTCCTTTTCCGGCAGCATGCTTTGTATGCCATCAACCGGGATTTGCAAATCAACATCGCCGGTCTTGTTGTAGCGCTGGTGCTGTCGGGTCTCATTTCGTGGCGTTTGGCGCGAAGAATCATTGGGCCAGTCGCCGTTGCATCGCGTGCCGCGCGCAGCATTGCTGAGGGTGATCTCGAAGCCAGCATCCCCAATGGCGGCAACGACGAACTGGGAACGCTCCTGCATGCCATGGGCGCAATGCGCGACAACATCAGGGAAATGGTTGCTCGCGAGGTCGCCCAGCGCCGTTCGGCGCAAGCCAGGTTGACGGACGCTCTGGAAACCTCGCGCGAGGGCGTTGTGCTTCTCGACGCCGATGGTCAGGTGGCGCTCGCGAACTCCCGAGCGAGCGAATTCATCGCCAGTGCACCCGCGCTGTTGCACTCCAGTCTCGTTGAAACAGATCTGCCCGAATCCGGCCATCCGGCGGCGGACGCCATCAGCGGCGGTCTGGCAAGCGAGGCAGAACTTCCGGACGGAAGATGGTTGCGCGTGAGCCGAAGCGAAACACAGGAAGGTGGCGTTGTCGTCGTTTATAGCGACATCACCGATCTGAAAAAGCAGGAGGCGCAGCTGTATGCGACCAACTTGCGACTGGATGCGGCGCTCGAGAATATGTCGCAAGGTCTGTGCCTTTACGACAAGAATGCGCGGCTGCAAGTCGTCAATCGTCGTTTTTGCGAGATATTCAATCTCGCGCCAGGGTGTGTCACGCCCGGAATGACGTTTGAGCAGGTTCTGGTCGCCAGCGTCGCCGCGGGCAACCATGGCCAGCAGACGGTTTTGGATCTTCTCGCCGAGCGTGAACGGCGTCTGACCAACCGCCACGCAGGAAGTTACCTGCAACAGCTGGACGATGGCCGCATCATCAGCATTGCGCACCGCGCCACATCCGACGGTGGATGGCTGATGACCTGTGAAGACGTGACCGAACAGCGGCGCGCCGAATCTCAGATCACGTTCATGGCGCGTCATGACGCGCTCACCAAGTTGCCGAATCGGGTTCTGCTGGCGGAGCGGATCGACCTTGCGATCGCTCAGGCGGGTCGTGGCTCCGGCTTCGCGATCCTGTGTCTGGATCTCGACGATTTCAAGCAGGTCAACGATACGCTTGGCCATCCTATCGGCGACGAACTGTTGCGCGCGGTCGCTGATCGGTTGAGTGCCTGCGTCCGTGAAGTCGACACCGTCGCCCGGCTGGGCGGCGACGAATTTGCGATCATTCAATCCGATATCGACAATCCCGAGGACACCGAACGCCTAGCCCGCCGGATTGTCGAGCAAATCGGCAATCCTTACGAATTCAATGGCCAGCGCGTCGTCATTGGATGCAGCATCGGCATTTCGCTTGGGCCTCATGACGGCACGACGGGAGAGAAGCTCCTGAAGAATGCCGACGTGGCGATGTACAAGGCTAAGTTTGATGGCCGTGGACAATGGCGTTTCTTCGAGCTGGAGATGGATGCCGCCTTGCAGAGGCGTCGTGCGCTGGAGCTCGATCTGCGCGAGGCCATGGCGCGAAACCAGTTTGAGCTTTTCTATCAGCCACTCTACGATATGCAGCGCGACTGCATCTGCGGCTTCGAAGCGCTGCTGCGGTGGCATCATCCGACGCGCGGTTTCGTCTCGCCGGATCAGTTCATTCAGCTCGCCGAGGAGATCGGTCTTATCATTCCGCTTGGGGAATGGGTTATCCGCACCGCCTGTGCGCAAGCGGTGCGGTGGCCTGAAAATCTGAAGATTGCGGTCAATGTGTCGGCCGTTCAATTCCGCAGCCCGCACCTGTGCGAGGCGATCGAGAACGCCCTGCAATCGTCGGGGCTATCGGCCAACCGTTTTGAACTCGAGATCACGGAATCGGTGCTGCTCGCCAACAATAACGAGACGCTGGCGATCCTGCACAGGCTGCGTGCGCTCGGCCTTCGTATCGCGCTCGACGATTTCGGCACCGGCTATTCGTCGCTGAGCTATCTGCGGAGCTTCCCGTTCGACAAGCTCAAAATCGATCAGTCGTTCGTGCGCGACGTCACGGCTGTCGATGGATCGAAGATGATCGTTCACGCGATCATCAGTCTTGGCACCAGCTTGGGTATGAGGACAACGGCTGAAGGCGTCGAGACTATCGAACAGCTCAATCAGCTCGCGGCGGAAGGTTGCAACGAGGCGCAGGGCTATCTTTTCAACCGCGCGCTTCCATCCAGCGAAATTTTTCCTTTCCTGCAGGCATGGCGTCACGGCATGAAGCGGAGTCGGCACCGGGTCGTGGTCAGCTGAGCCCCGGCCTTGACGCCGTCGTTGGAGCTTCTCGTTGTCCCCAGACTGAGGCTGGGATTTATCCCCGCGCTTTGTGAACTTGCTGCGTATCGAGCGGAGGGACGTGTCCGCTCGATATCGCGCGTTACTGTTCGGTCTGCTTTCGCAACTCCGCGACGTCCTTCGCCGTGATCTGGGACGCCTTGCTTCCGAAGCGGGCGGTGACGTAGTTTGCCACCGCGGCAATCTCGGCATCGGTATGCGAACCGCCGAACGCTGGCATCGAGAGTTTGCTGCTCGGCGTGTAGCGCTGTGTCCCTGTCAGCACGACCTGAACGACGTTGACGGCGGTCGGATCGTTCACCGATCGCGCGCCCGTCAAAGTCGCGACTGGTGAGAGCCCGCTTTCACCGCTCCAGCCATGACAGCTGACACAAGAGCCTTCGAACACCATTTTGCCTAGAGCGTCCTGAGCACCGTTGCCGTCCTTGTGCGAGGCAGGAGCCGGTGGCGCAAGCGTTGCCGGGTCGCTTGAGGTGACCGGTGGCACGGTCCGCAGATAGGCCACCAGCGCGTGGAGATCCTCCGGCGCCATCTTGGAAAAGCTGTGGTTTACCGCTTCACCCATTGGGCCGGAGGCGGTGCCGTGTCCGGTGGCGTGTCCTGTGGACAGATAGGAGAACAAGGCGTCGTTCGTCCACGAGCCCACACCGGTCGTCGTGTCCGAGGAGATGTTGTAGGCACGCCAGCCTGCGGTCAGCGCGCCTCCGAATTTCTTGGCGTTGTCCAGTGCGAAGGCCGCGTTACGCGGCGTGTGGCAATCGCCGCAATGCGCCAGAGCTTCGGCAAGATAGGCACCTCTGTTCCATTCCGGGGTCTGCGCCGTGTTCGGCATGAAACGGCTGTCGGCGTTGAACAGAGCGGACCAGAACGCCATGCCCCAGCGCTGATTGAACGGGAAGGACAAAGTGTTCTTTGGGATTTCCGCACGAACTGGCCGGAGACTGAACAGATAGGCCTTGATCGCCAATGCGTCGGCATCGGTCATATAGGTGTATGAGGTGAACGGCATCGCGGGGTAGAGACGCTGTCCGTCGCGGCGAATTCCGCGATGCATCGCGTTCAGGAAGTCCTGATCGCTATAATTGCCGATGCCGGTTTCCTTGTCGGGCGTGATGTTGGTTGAATACAGCGTGCCGAACGGCAGTTTGAACGGAAAGCCGCCGGCGTATTCCTTGCCGCCCTGCGAGGTATGACAGACCATGCAGTCCGCCGCCTTTGCAAGATATTCGCCGCGTTTGACCGCGCTGGCGTCTTTCAGTCTGGCTGGTACGCCCGTGGGATCGGGACCGTTGTAAACGGCCAGCGTGACCTGTGGACCGCTGGCGAAAGCCAGCGGACCGGAGCCGCGAATGACAAAGATTGCTGCTACGATCACCACGACCGCGATCAAGGCGAGACTGAAAAGAATACGTCGCGCGCCAGGGTTCATGTCTTTTTCCCAATGGCAATCAGTGACCGCTCGATCGGAAGCCTGCGCAGCGGAACGCCGGTGGCAGCGTAGATTGCGTTGCGGAGGGCAGGCGGCCCTCCGATGACGCCGGTCTCTCCAATGCCGCCGGGTGCTTCGCCACTTTTGACGATGTGAACGTCGATCGGCGGGGTCTGATCAATACGCAACATCCGATAGTCGTTGAAGTTGGACTGTTGAACCCGTCCCTTGTCGATGGTGATTTCGCCATAGAGTGCGGCCGTGAGGCCGAAGATCAGCCCGCCCTGTAACTGCGCGATGATTGTATCGGGATTGACAGCGATCCCGGTGTCCACCGCCGCGGTGACACGGCGAAGATGGACACCGCCGACGTCGTCGACTTCAGCCTCCACGACCGTCGCGATGGATGTTTCGAAGGTTGGCTGCAGGCTGACGCCGCGCCCAACACGTGACGGCAAAGGTTGACCCCAGTTTGATTTCTCGGCCACAAGATCCAGCACCGCCTGCATGCGCGGGTTTTTCCCGAGCATCGCTCGGCGGAAAGCAACAGGGTCCTTGCCTGCCTTGCGCGCCAGTTCGTCCATGAAACATTCGATAGCGAACACATTGTTGTTTGGTCCAACTCCGCGCCAAAAGCCGGTCGGCACACCAGGCGGCTCGGCACGGGCGAATTCAACATGGAAGTTGGGAACGTCGTAGGGCATATCGACGGCACTATCGACACCGTCGATATCGACGCCTTTCTGAAATCCGGGAGGAAACCAGCGGGCCATCACCGACGATCCGGCGACGCGATATTTCCAAGCCGCGACCTTGCCGTCCGCGAGTGTTGCTGAAATGACGTCGCGATAAACCGGGCGGTAGACATCGTGCTGTACGTCCTCCTCCCGGCTCCAGGTCACTTTCACTGGCCCATCGACGTGTTGTGCTACGCGCGCGGCTGAGATTGCCATATCCGGCTCGAGCCTGCGGCCGAAGCCGCCGCCAATGTAGTGGTTGTTCACGGTGACTTTTTCGACAGGCAGACCGAGTACTTTTGCGACCTCTGACTGCACCCGGGACATGATCTGGGTGCCGAGCCACAATTCGCAGCCGTCGGAGGTGACATGCGCCGTGCAATTCATCGGCTCCATGGTGGCGTGCGCGAGGAAGGGGAGTTCATAGGCCGCGTCGATCCGTTCCCCTGACGATAAAGCCTTTTCAACGTCACCGGTCGATTTTGCGACAGCGCCGTCCTTTTCGCTTACCGCGCGCAGGGCTTTCCAGATTTCGTCTGTATTCACACGGGCATTAGGGCCGTCAGTCCAAACGATGTTCAGCGCGGCAATGCCTTGCAGGGCAGCCCAGGTGTTGTCGCCGACCACCGCCACCATGTCGTCGAGTACAAGGACTTTGTGCACACCCGGAATTTTCTTCGCTTCGCTGTCGTCGACGGTGGCAACCTTGCCGCCGATCACCGGCGACGCCTTAACCGTCGCGAATTTCATGTTCGGCAAGATAGCGTCGATGCCGTAAACAACCTTGCCGTTCGTCTTTTCGGGTGTGTCGAGCCGCTTCAGCGGCTTGCCGATCAGTGTAAAGTCCTTTGGATCCTTGAGTGGAACGTCTTTAGGTGGTGTCCGATGTTGTGCGGCGTCCGCCAGCGCGCCGTAGGTTAGCGAGCGGCCGCTGTCCTTGTGAGAAACCACACTGTTGGCAGCCGTACAGCTTGCCGGATCGACCTGCCATTGTTCAGCCGCTGCCTGCACCAGCATGGCGCGTGAAGCTGCAGCCGCGAGGCGCAGCGGTTTCCAGAACGCACGAATGGAGTTCGAATTGCCTGTAGCCTGAATGCCGAAAAGGGGGTTTCCGTAAAGCTTGTCGCTGGGGGGAGCGTGCTCCAGTTCCAGCCCTGAAAAATCAGCATCGAGTTCTTCGGCCAAAATCATCGCCAGTGATGTGTAAACACCCTGACCCATCTCGACCTGTGGCATCACGAAGGTTGTTTTGCCGGCCGGATCGATGCGGATGAAGGCATTCGGCGCTAATTTGCCTTGCGTTGAATCAGGCGGCTGAATGGGTTCGTTCGGAGCAGGACCGTTGGCGGCTTGCACCGGCAGATGGAAGGCGAACACGAACCCGCCCGCCAATGCGCCGGTCAGCACCTCGCGGCGCGACGGCCTGCCAAGGATGTCATCTGCTACACGCATGGAGATCTCCTACGACTGGCGTTCCGAGGCCGCTTGCTTGATGGCTTCACGGATGCGCACATACGTGCCGCAGCGGCAGATGTTGCCCGACATGGCTGCGTCGATATCCGAATCATCGGGGCGAGGCGTTGCGGCCAGAAGCGCGGCGGCGGACATGATCTGACCGGACTGGCAATATCCGCACTGGACGACTTCGGATTCGAGCCACGCCTTTTGCACCTTGGCGCCGACAGGCGTCGCTCCGATTCCTTCGATGGTGGTGATGGGCCGGCCCGCGATGGAGCCGACAGGCAGAACGCAGGATCGCAATGGCTTGCCATCGACATGTACGGTGCAGGCGCCGCATTGTGCGATACCGCAGCCGAATTTCGTGCCGGTCATTCCAAGCAGGTCGCGAAGAACCCACAGCAGCGGCATGTCATCCGGAGCGTCAACGGATTTCTGTTCGCTATTAATTGTCAGCATTATTGTCATATGCGCTCTCCGATCCATCGATCTGAGCAGAAAACGGACGACGTCTCGTCCGAATGCACTATACCGTGCTGCGGGGGAGGCGGCAGCAAATTTATTTTTGTTCTAAGGTCACAAGCAATTTTGGATAAAAATCAACTTGTCGCATTGGGATCACGGTGAATCGGATCGACCCATAATACTGTTTCCGGCTTTTCTACAGGCTCGATATCGAGGTTGATCGCGACAGCCTGACCGTCGCTGCGCACCAGAACGCATTCCAATACCTCATCAGGGCTCGCGTTGATTTCCTGATGTGGCACATAGGGAGGAATGAAGATGAAGTCCCCAGGATTGGCTTCGGCCGTGAATTGCAGATGTTCTCCCCAGCGCATCCGCGCCTTGCCACGCACGACATAGATGATGCTTTCCAGATGGCCGTGATGATGCGCACCGGTCTTCGCGTCCGGTTTGATGGTCACGGTGCCGGCCCATAATTTCTGCGCACCGGCGCGGGCGAGATTGATTGCGGCCTTGCGGTCCATGCCGGGCGTGGAGGGGACATTCGGATCGAGCTGATTACCAGGAATCACGCGCACGCCGTCATGTTTCCAGCGGTCGTGGTCATGATCATGCGAATGGGGATGGTCGTGTCCGGACATATTCACCTCATGTGTCTTGCCGGATGAGCATCGCCATGAATGGCTGTAAACTCAACAGCGCTTTAGGCGGAATCTCATAAGCGGGAGCAGATGCTTTCGGCTATGCAGCACGCCCCGCCTTATGCATATAACTTGAGGCCAGTCGAAGGTCGCGAACAAAATTCTTATACTCCCGCTCTTTGGCCTCCTGGTCCGGCAATCGCAGCAGATAGGACGGGTGCACGGTCACAAGCGCTTTGGTGCCCTCTGCCAGATCGATCAAGCGGCCGCGACTCTTGCCGATTTGCGTAATCTTGCCGAATACGCATTGCGCGGCCGTCGCGCCCAGCGCGACCACAAGCGCCGGTTTAACGGCTGCCAGTTCGCGCTCGTACCAGGGTCGACAAGCCTTGATCTCGGGAGTGGTCGGCTTCTGATGCAGACGCATTTTCCCGCGCGGCACAAATTTGAAATGCTTCACCGCATTGGTGATGTAGATCTTGTTACGTTCGATGCCTGCCGCCTGCATGGCGCGGTCGAGCATCTGTCCGGCCGGGCCTACAAATGGGTTGCCTGCGAGGTCTTCCTTGTCGCCCGGCTGTTCGCCGACGAACATCACCGAGGCATGAGCTGCACCTTCACCAAAAACGGTTTGTGTCGCGTCCTTATAAAGCGGGCAGGCATGGCAGTAAGCTGCCTCCTCGCGTAATTGCGAGAGAGCGTCGTGAGGATTTGATGGATTTGCCACAGAATGAACCTCCGCAATTTCCTTTCTTTGAACGGTCGCGCGAGACAGTGGAGGGGTACTTTCGATCATTGATTGCGATCGTTTCGCTGCACTGTCGACCAAGGAATCAATCAGCGATGCCTCAGGCAAGTTCCGCCAATATTTTTGAGGCATCTCGGCCCGCATCGCTTTGACCTTCAAACGAGCCGGATTGAATATGCTGGCATAATAAGTACGCCAGGTTGCCTCCAACGGGTCGGACGAAGGTACATCGGATTTGATGGCGCCCGGAGAGAATACTGTTTTGTACCCGTCCCAATGTGCACTCAGGTCCGGCGTCAGAATCGACCACGGAATATCGGCAAAACGCCGTTCGAAAAACGGCGCTGCTTTTTCGACGATGTAGTGCGAAGGCTCGAACCAGGCGACAAAGCGTGTATCCCTTCCCATACCGTATTCGCGGAAACGGACGAAAGCATGCATCTTGTGTTCGTCGCGATGGACATCCTTGGCGAGTCGGTTAACAGCGGCAACGTCAACGTCGGTTGCGGCCTCAAGCAGGTCGGGCTGTTTGCGTAGCCGCCAAAGCAGCCTGTAGAGCAGGGCCAGCCGTTCTGGGGAACGATGCAAAATTGCGGATTGCGCCAACTCGATGAAGGATGATGAAACCCGAAATGTGTCTCGCGGGTCAATCTCTGGTAACGGCGTTGATTCAAAAAGCTCGGCGGCCCGTGTGCGGACCGTCCAGATCACGTCATCGGGTGCGATGTTGTTTAGCGTGATCGAGCGAGCTGCGCCGCGCCAACCCTTGAAATCAGTTTCGTGGTCGATCGCTACATATCTCATTCTTTCTCCTCAAAAGGTGAAACCGAGCTGAGCGGGCTTTGGTCTGAACCTGTTCAACAGTCTATTGCTGTCGAGCTGGGATGGAGCAGGGCGATGATCGGCAAGCACGATGAAGGGCAGCGCCTTGTGTTTCGGGACGTTCAGGCGGCCGAGATCGCGCAGGCCAATGTTCGCAAAGCGCCGCGATGTGATAATCCGATCTGCTGCTTTCACACCAAAGCCCGGCACCCGCAGAAGCTCTTCTCGGCTGGCTTTATTCACGTCGAGCGGAAATCGATCGCGGTGGCGTAACGCCCACGCCAGTTTTGGATCGATATCGAGCGGCAACATACCGCCTTCAAGTGGATCCGTGATTTCGCCGATTGCGAAACCATAAAAACGCATCAGCCAGTCAGCCTGATAGAGACGATGCTCCCGCACAAGGGGCGGCGCCTGTAGCGGTAGCTTGTGGCTTGCATCCGGGATCGGGCTGAAGGCGGAATAATATACGCGCCTCAATTGATAGGAGCCGTAAAGATTGGCGCTGGTTTCCAGGATCGTCTGATCATTGGAGGTGTCCGCGCCGATGATCATTTGGGTGCTTTGGCCGGCAGGTGCAAAGCGCGGTGCTTTTGGTTCATGCTTGGTGGCTTCGGCTTCATCGAGTTTGAGCCGCAAGCGGCCCATGGTCTTGCGAATGGCGTGGACATCTTTCTCCGGCGCGAGCTTAGACAAACTGGTTTCAGTCGGCACTTCGATGTTGATGCTGAGGCGATCGGCATATTTTCCGGCTTCCGCGATCAGGGCGTCATCAGCTTCCGGAATAGTTTTAAGATGGATGTAGCCTCGGAAGTGGTGGTCCTCGCGCAAGCTTTTCGCCACCCGCACCACTTGTTCCATTGTGTAGTTCGGGCTGCGGATGATGCCGGACGAGAGGAATAATCCCTCGATGTAATTACGACGGTAAAAATCGAGTGTCAGCCGGACCGCTTCCTCTGCGGTAAAGCGGGCGCGCGTCACGTTGGAGGACGCGCGGTTGATGCAATAGAGGCAATCGTAGTTGCAGGCATTGGTTAGTAGGATTTTCAAAAGCGAAATGCAGCGTCCGTCTGGCGCATAGGAATGACAGATGCCCATGCCAGGGGCAGTCGATCCCATGCCTTTTTTGTCGCGACTGTCGCGCTGCTCGGTACCGCTTGAGGCGCAGGAGGCATCGTATTTGGCGGCGTCGGCCAAAATGGCCAGTTTGCGCTGGATGTCCACATCTATCCCCTTGGATTTATTGTGATAAGTCCAGATAAAGAGTCTCGTTGACTCATCCTATCGTCTTAGCTTTATATTAGAACATATCATGAACAAATAAGCCCGTTGTTTGTTCAATCCGAAGAGTGACGGGTTCTCATTTCGAGGAGCGGCACATGGCGAGTGCACGCATGAGTACCCTTGCGTTCTTGCAAGGTGCCATCAGCCGGTTGGAGGCGCAGACCCTGCCGCAGGAGTCCGAGCGTGTCGCGCTGGGCCATGCGGACGCAGACGCAACGCTGCAAGGTGGTCTGATACGCGGCGCGTTGCATGAAGTCTTTGCGCGCCAGACACGGCAATCGCCGGCGGCAACCGGATTTGCGGCCGGGATCGCCGGGCGGCTGGCAAAGCAGCGCACGCTGCTATGGGTACGGCAGGATTTTGTTGAGTGGGAGGCGGGCGCGCTGTCGATGAGCGGCCTGGCCGAACTTGGCCTCGATCCGCGCCGCCTGGTGCTGGTGCGCACGCAAGACGCGGAGGCCGCGCTGCGCGTGGCGGCGGATGGTCTGGCTTGTGATGCGCTGGGCGCGGTGGTGCTCGATCTGTGGGGCGAAGTGCGCGCCTTCGATCTCGTTGCCAGCAGGAAACTGACCTTGGCCGCGCAATCATCCGGCGTGTCCTGCGTAATGCTGCGGACGTCGGCTGAGCCCGCCGTCAGCACGGCAGAGACTCGCTGGACGGTGCAGGCGGCGCGTTCGCCGCTTCGGCCGGAATGGGGTGCTCCGGTTTTCGATGCGGAACTTGTCCGAAACCGTCATGGCCAGACGGGCCAATGGATCATGGAGTGGAATTGTGATGAGTGCCTCTTCCGTGACGTCGCGGCGTATTCTCAGCCTGTGGCTGCCGCGCCTGCCGACCGACCGTATCCGGCGCAAGTTGTTGCGCGGCGCGAGATCGCAGGCCTCGCACGCCGCGCCGGATGATGCATTGTTCCGGCGGCCGTGGATCGTTGCAGGCAAATTGAACAACGCGCTGCAGATCACGGCGATGAACGATGCCGCGGCAGGTCTTGGTCTGGATATCGGCCTGCCGGTTGCCAACGCCCGCGCCATCTGCCCGGATATCGAAGTGTTCGATGCCGATGAGGCCGCCGACGCGCAGGCGCTCTCGCATATCGCCGACTGGTGCGATCGGTTCACGCCGCTGGTAGCGCTCGATTCTCCTTATGGTTTGTTTCTCGACATCAGCGGGTGCGCGCATCTGTTCGGCGGCGAGGCCGCGATGCTAGGGCTTGTTTGCGATTGCCTCTCGCGACAGGGTTTTGCCGTCAACGCGGCGATTGCCGGCACGCCAGCCTGCGCCCGTACGCTGACGCGCGCGGTGCAGGGGCGAATTGTCGCTGCGGGGAAAGAGGAAAGCGCCATCGCGCCGTTGCCGGTTTTCGCGCTCGGCGCTGACGATGAGATTACGCGCGGCCTGCGGCGGGCCGGCCTCAAGACCATCGGCGACGTTGCATTGCGTGCCTCGCATGAAATTACGGCGCGGTTCGGCGCAGCTTTCACCGCGCTGTTGCAGGAAGCGCTCGGGCATAGCGATGCACCGATCTCGCCACGCAAGCCGCTCCCCGATTTTGTAGTGGAGAAACGTTTTGCCGAGCCGGTCGCGACCGAAAGCGTGATCGCAATCGCGCTCTCGCGGCTCGCGCAGATGCTGGTCGAGGCGATGGAGCGGCAAGGCAAGGGCGCACGGCGGCTGGAGGCTGCTTTCTTCCGCACCGACGGAGCAGTTCGTACCATCACCCTCGAAGCCGGTCAGCCGGTGACAGGCGCGCATGTCATCGATCGGCTGTTCCGTGAAAAATTCGAGGCGCTGGCCGATCCGCTCGATCCCGGATTCGGATTCGATCTGATCCGTCTGTCCGCAAGCCGTGTCGATGTCGTTGTGCAGGAGCAGCGCGACTTTGACACCCGTGCACAGGACAATGATGACGTCGCCGCCTTGATCGACCGCCTTGCCGCGCGGATCGGCGGACATCACATTATGGTCTATCTGCCGCAGGACACGCATATTCCCGAGCGCGCCGAGCTTGCAGTGCCTGCGCAGCATCATTTGCCGGAAGCTCTATCTGCGCAATGGCCGCAACGCTGCGAGAGTGAGCCGCCGCTGCGTCCCTTGCGGATGTTCGAAAGACCTGAGCCGATCGATGTCATCGCGGATTTTCCGCACGGTCCCCCGGCGCATTTCAACTGGCGCAGGGCGCGGCATCGCATTGTGCATGTCGAGGGGCCTGAGCGGATTGCGATGGAGTGGTGGCGACAGCCTTTCGGAATCGACCCGGTTGAAAGCCGCGAGGCGCGCACCCGCGATTATTTTCGCATCGAAGACAGCGAAGGGTGCCGGTTCTGGCTTTATCGTGAGGGTATTTACCAGAGAGAAGTCCGGACGTTTCGCTGGTTCATGCAAGGTGTGTTCGCATGATTTATGCGGAGATCGGCGTCACCACGAATTTCTCGTTTCTGCGCGGAGCCTCGCATCCGCAGGAGTATGTGCATAAAGCAAGCCGCTACGGCCTGTATGCGATCGGGATTGCGGACCGAAACACCCTGGCGGGCGTGGTTCGCGCCTACGGTGAATTGGGCAACAAGAGTCGCAAGGTTCGCTATAATCCGAAACTTCTGGTTGGCGCACGTCTGGTGTTCGATGACGGTACACCTGACATTCTGGTCTATCCGCGTGACCGCGTGGCTTATGGCCGACTCTGCCGGTTGCTGAGCAAAGGCAAGCTGCGCGCGGGCAAGGGCGAGTGCCAGTTGAAATTCGATGACCTTGCTGAATTCAGCGAAGGCCAGTTGTTCGTCCTGATGCCGTCCTACCGGTTCGAGAGCGCCAGGCTTCTGCGCACGCTCGACGCTCTGACAAAGCTGCCGGCGGAGGGCGTATGGCTCGCGGCCACGATGTTCTTTCGTGGCGATGACCGGCGCAGGCTGTTGCGCCTTGAAAGGCTGGCCACGACCGCGCGCGTACCGCTGATCGCGACCGGCGATGTGCTGTATCACACCCACCGGCGTCGCCTGTTGCAGGATGTCCTCAGCTGCATTCGCGAAAAGACCACCATCCATGACGCCGGCAGGAAACTCGAAGCCCATGCCGAGCGCCATCTGCGGCGCCACAACGACATGGTGAATTTTTACAGGGACCTTCCCCAGGCGCTTGAGGAAACGATCCGGTTCGCTGACCGCATCCAGTTCTGCCTGGATCAACTGGCCTATCATTATCCCGACGAACCGGTGCCGCGGGGCAAGACGGCACAGCAGCATCTGGAGGATCTGACCGAGGCGGGAATCCAAACGTATTTCCCCAAGGGGATTGACGCCAAGCTGCGTGGCACCGTCAACAAGGAATTGAAGCTCATCAATGAGCTTGGCTACGCGCATTATTTCCTGACCGTGCATGACATTGTGCGTTACGCGCGCACGCAGCATATCCTCTGCCAGGGGCGCGGATCGGCCGCCAATTCCGCAGTGTGTTTCATGCTGGGCATTACCTCGGTCAACCCCGTCGAGACGGATCTGCTGTTCGAGCGCTTTATTTCCAAAGAGCGGCTGGAGCCGCCCGATATCGACGTTGATTTCGAGCACTCGCGTCGTGAAGAGGTGATGCAGTATGTGTTCGAGCGTTATGGCCGTCATCGCGCGGCCATCGTTGCCACCGTCATCCACTATCGCCCGCGCAGCGCCATTCGCGATGTCGGCAAGGCGCTCGGCCTGACGGAAGACGTCACCGCCGCGCTGGCGGATACGGTGTGGGGTAGCTGGGGCAGTGGACTCAGCGGGATGCAGGTGAAACAAGCCGGGTTCGATCCCGCCAATCCGATGATCGTCCTCGCCGTTGAGCTTGCGGGCGAATTGATCGAATTCCCGCGGCATCTGTCACAGCATGTCGGTGGTTTCGTGCTGACGCAGGATCGGCTCGACACCTATGTGCCGATCGGCAATGCGGCGATGGAAGACCGCACTTTCATCGAATGGGACAAGGACGATATCGATGCGCTGAAAATGATGAAGGTCGATGTGCTGGCGCTCGGCATGCTGACCTGTATCCGCAAATGCTTCGACCTGATTGAGGATCACAAGGGCGAGCATTTCGAGCTTGCGACGCTGCCTCGCGAAATCCCCGAGGTTTACGACATGCTTTGCAAGGGTGAATCGCTTGGCGTGTTCCAGGTCGAAAGCCGGGCGCAGATGAACATGCTGCCGCGCCTGAGGCCGCGTGAGTTCTACGATCTCGTCATCGAGGTTGCGATTGTCCGGCCCGGGCCGATTCAGGGCAACATGGTTCATCCCTATCTCAAACGCAGGGGGATGAAGAGGGAGGATATCCAATATCCTTATCCGAGGGGTGGGGACAAAAACGAGTTGCGGGATGTGCTGGAAAAGACGCTTGGCGTGCCGCTGTTTCAGGAACAGGCCATGCGTATCGCGATGCAGGCGGCACAGTTCACGCCGGAAGAGGCCAATGGTCTGCGCCGTGCAATGGCGACGTTCCGCAATGTCGGCACCATGCACATGTTCGAGAAACGGATGGTCAACCGCATGATCGAGCGGGGCTACAATCCGGAATTTGCGCGAAGCTGCTTCGACCAGATCAAGGGGTTCGGCAGTTATGGGTTTCCAGAGAGCCACGCGGCGGCATTTGCCCAGCTTGTCTATGTGTCGGCATGGCTGAAGTGCTTCCACCCCGATACGTTCTCGTGCGGACTCTTGAATTCGCAGCCGATGGGTTTTTACGCGCCCGCGCAGATCGTCGGCGATGCACGCAAGAACGGTGTCGCGGTGCGTGAGGTCGATGTGTCGTACAGCTTTTCGCAAAACACGCTGGAGGAAAAAAGCGGCAAGTATCATGCGCTGCGGCTTGGATTCAGGCAAATCGATGGATTCAAATATGCTGATCCGGATGAAGAACATCTGCGTCGCAAGCAGGGACGTGCGATGCCGGAGGACTGGGGCGAAACGATCGTCGCGGCCCGCGCGAAAAAGCCGTTCATGTCCCTTGACGACTTCGCGCGGGAGACGTCTCTGCCCAAGCGCGCGCTGATCATGCTGGCGGATGCCGATGCTTTCCGCTCTCTCGGGCTCGACCGCCGCGGGGCATTGTGGGCCGTGCGGCGTTTGCCCGATGATGTACCGCTGCCGTTGTTTCTGTCAGCTTCCGCGCGCGAGCAGGCGGATGAACAGGCGAGGCCGTTGCCTGACATGCCGCTTCCCGAGCAAGTCGTCGCCGATTATCAGACTGTCCGGCTGTCGCTGAAAGGACATCCGATGGAATTCCTGCGCGCGATGTTCAGCCGGGAAGGCGTGGTGTCCTGCGCGGAGGTCGTGCATGAAAACGACAAGCGCCAGGTGCGCTGCGCTGGAGTGGTATTGGTACGGCAGCGGCCGGGCAGCGCCAATGGCGTGGTGTTCATGACGCTGGAGGACGAGACCGGCATCGCCAATGTCGTGGTCTGGCCGAAGGTGATGGAGAAATTCCGTAAGGAAGTGATGGGTGCGCGGCTGATCGAAATCGAGGGCCGTATCCAGAGCAGTCCCGACAGGATCGTGCATCTTGTCGCGGAGCGGATGATCGACCGCACGCCGGATCTGAAAGGCCTGGCAAATGATGCGCTGGTGCCGTCCGGTGAAGGAGTGGGTTCCGCAATGACGGCGGCTCTGTCAGGCGATCACGGGCGCCTGCAACCAGCGGTAAAGGCTCGCCATCCCCGCAATGTCCGGATACTGCCGCCGTCCCGCGATTTTCACTGAGGCGCGGCCATTCAAGAATCGGCGGCGGGACTCGGAACGGGCATTTCTGCAAGACATCCCCAAGAAAACAAAGATGGGGACTCCTGCGCCGAATCTCCTTCAAATCCCGCTCATGATCAATGCGATTCGATATTTCGCTTTGCAGGATGAACTCTCGATGCTTCACCGTGTCTTGACACTGACGCTGACGCTGGCCGTGATCACCAACGGGATTTGTCTCTGGTCTTATCTTTAAGACGGGAGGTTCAGAACCCGATCGCGGTCCAGCCGTTGAGGCAGAACCGCAATCGATTTGCCCAACAAAATTACTGCCGATCGAGCCGGCGGCTCATCAGCAGAGCGAGCAGGGTGCAGGCTGCGCCGGACAGCAAATAGGCGCCGGTTGAGAGGAGCCCGAAGTGGCTCGCCAGCATCAGGGCAACGAACGGCGCGAAACCCGCGCCGGCTAGCCACGCAAAATCGGACGTCAGAGCAGAGGCCGTGTAGCGATTGGCCAGCTCGAAATTCGAGGCCACCGATCCGGAAGATTGGCCGAACGAAATTCCCAGCAGGATGAAGCCCATCAACATGAAGAAGGCTTCGCCCCATGGGCCCGCTTCCAGAAGTTGAGGCGCAAAGCCGCTGAATGCCGCAATCGCTACAGCGGAGGCGCCCAGCAGGGTGCGGCGGCCAACGCGGTCAGCAATACGTCCTGAAGCGACGATGGCGACCACGCCGAACATTGCGGCCACCGTTTCGATGATCAGGAAGCGGCCGGGGCCTTCGCTGGTGAACAGAAAAACCCAGGACAGCGGAAACACCGTGACCATGTGGAACAGGGCAAAACTCGCAAGCGGCGCAAACGTGCCGATCAGAACGTTCCGGCCTTCCGCTTCCAGCGTCGCGACGACAGGCTTTGCTTCCAGATCCCGGTTTTCAAAAAGCTGCGAATACTCAGGGGTCACGACGATACGCAGGCGGGCGAACAGCGCCACGACGTTGATCGCGAATGCCACGAAAAACGGATACCGCCAGCCCCAATCGAGGAAGTCGTCGGCTGACAGCGTTGTAACGAAGAATGCAAACAGGGCGCTGGCGACGATCAGGCCGAGCGGGGCGCCGATCTGCGGAATCATTGCGTACCATCCGCGCTGCTTCGAGGGCACGTTGAGAGCCAGTAGCGGAGCGAGGCCGTCCCACGTCCCGCCCAGCGCGAAACCCTGACCGATGCGCAGGATCGCAAGAAGGATCGCAGCCCATGCGCCGATTTGATCGTAACCCGGCAAGAAGGCGACGGCGACGGTCGATGTGCCCAGCATAAACAGTGCGATCGTGAGCTTCACGCCGCGGCCGTAGTTACGATCCACTGCCATGAAGATCGTTGTTCCGATCGGGCGGGCGATAAAGGCCAGCGAGAAAATAGCGAACGAATAAAGCGAGCCGGTAAGAAGATCGACGTTCGGAAACACCAGCTTCGGGAACACGATGACCGAAGCGATGGCATAGACGAAGTAATCGAAGAATTCCGACGTGCGTCCGATGATCACGCCGATGGCGATCTCGCCGTTGTCGACGGTGTCGTGGGTGCCATGCGCGCCATCGATATGGGCGCCGCCTACGGAGGCATCTGCAGTCGGATTCATCGCCATGGTCGAATTCGGCCTTCAAGTCAGGAGCTTACAGCGGACGCATGCGGATGACCGCTTATAACCTTCTCCCATTGGCTGCCTCTTTGAGGGATTGGGCAAATTGTCCAATGTCCTCCTCACTGCCCTCCAAGCTACGCGTGGGAATAAACAAGTCTTCAAGGCAGGGACCGATCGTGAGGCGTTTCCGACATTTCGCTCTTTTGCCCCTCCTTGCAATGCTCGGCGCTTGCAAGGCGGTTGTGCTCTCTCCGTCCGGCGATGTCGCTGAACAACAAAGAGATATTCTGCTCCAGTCCACGGGTTTGATGTTGCTGATCGTGGTGCCGGTGATGGTGCTTACGGTCTATATCGCCTGGCACTACCGGGAGACGAACGAATCGGCTCGCTACGAGCCGGAATGGAGCCATTCGACTCACCTTGAGCTGATCATCTGGTCGGTTCCGCTCCTCATTATCGTGTGTATCGGCGCAATTACCTGGGCCGGAACCCATCTTCTGGATCCGTTCCGCCCGTTGAACCGGATTTCGTCGACCCAGCCGATGGAAAGCAACCTCACGGTTCTGAAGGTCGATGTTGTCGCGCTCGACTGGAAATGGCTCTTTATCTACCCGCAATACGGCGTTGCGACCGTCAACGAACTGGCGGCTCCGGTCGACCGGCCGATCAGCTTCAGCATCACCTCGTCATCGGTGATGAACTCCTTCTACATCCCGGCGCTTGCGGGCCAGATTTACGCAATGCCCGCGATGCAAACCCAGCTCAGGGCCGTCATCAACCAGCGTGGCACCTATGAAGGCTTTTCGGCAAATTATAGTGGCGCCGGCTTCTCCGGTATGCGGTTCAGCTTCCATGGCCTGGACGCCGCCGAGTTTGACCGGTGGGTTGCGAAGGCGAAGTCCGAGGGGACCACGCTCGATCGCACGGCCTATCTGAAACTTGAAAAGCCGAGCGAGAACGTTCCCGTTCAGCGCTTCAACAATGTCGACCCGACGCTGTTCAAAGCCATTCTTGGGCTATGCGTCGAGACCGGCAAGATGTGCATGAACGAGATGGCGTCGATCGACGCGAAGGGCGGGCTCGGCATCGGCAACGTGAATAACCTCATTCCGCTGACTTACGACAAGTTTGCGCGGCGCGGCGCGGTGTTCGGACCCGAGCGGTCCTATGTCGCGAGCCTGTGCACGGTGGAGGAGGCGAAAACGCAGGTTGATTCGTCGGCCGTCCCCGTTCTCGACATGACCCGGCTGAAAGGCGCGGGACTGACACCACCATTCTCGCCGCTCCGCACGCGGCCCTCGCTGTCGCTCAATAATCTTCGCCAGCCGTCCGATTCCTGAAGGCAGGTTCTCCGATGTTCTCTGAATCCCTTACCAAGTTTCTGTTCGGTCGCCTGACACTTGAGTCGCTGCCGTTTCACGAGCCCATTCTGGTCATCACCTTCATCGGCGTCGCGATTGGCGGCATCGTGGTCCTCGGCGCGATCACCTACTTCCGCCTGTGGGGCTATCTTTGGAGTGAATGGTTCACCAGCGTTGATCATAAGCGGATCGGCGTGATGTACATCGTGCTTGGCATCATCATGCTTCTGCGTGGTTTTGCCGATGCCTTGATGATGCGGGCCCAGCAGGCGCTGTCGTTCGGTGGCTCGCAAGGATTTCTGCCCTCCGAGCACTACGACCAGATTTTCACCGCGCACGGCGTGATCATGATCTTCTTTGTCGCGATGCCGCTGGTGACGGGGTTGATGAACTTTGTCGTTCCGCTACAGATCGGCGCTCGCGACGTCTCGTTCCCGTTCCTCAACAATTTCTCGTTCTGGATGACGGTCGGCGGCGTGATCCTGACCATGCTCTCGTTGTTCATCGGGTCTTACGCGCGGACCGGCTGGCTGGCCTATCCGCCGCTTTCGGGCATCGCCTACAGTCCCGATGTCGGTGTGGATTATTACATATGGGGGCTACAGGTCGCCGGTGTCGGCACGACATTATCCGGCATCAACCTGATTGCGACCATCATCAAGCTGCGTGCCCCCGGCATGACGATGATGCGGATGCCGATTTTCACCTGGACGGCGCTTTGCACCAACGTCCTGATCGTCGCATCCTTCCCGATCCTGACCGCGGTGCTGGTTTTGCTCTCGCTGGATCGTTACGTCGGGACCAATTTCTTCACGAACGACTTCGGCGGCAACCCGATGATGTACGTGAACCTGATCTGGATCTGGGGACACCCGGAGGTTTACATTCTTGTGTTGCCTGCTTTCGGTGTGTACTCGGAAGTGACGGCGACGTTCTGCGGCAAGCGCCTGTTTGGCTACACCTCGATGGTGTACGCCACGGTCTGTATCACCATCCTGTCCTATCTGGTCTGGCTGCACCACTTCTTCACGATGGGGTCGGGCGCGAGCGTGAACTCGTTCTTCGGCATAACGACGATGATCATTTCGATCCCGACGGGCGCCAAGTTGTTCAACTGGCTGTTCACGATGTATCGCGGCCGCATCCGGTTCGAATTGCCGATGATGTGGACAGTCGCATTCATGCTGACTTTCGTGATCGGCGGCATGACGGGCGTGATGCTGGCGGTGCCGCCGGCTGACTTCATCCTGCACAACAGTCTTTTCCTGATCGCGCACTTCCATAACGTGATCATCGGCGGCGTGGTGTTCGGCATGTTCGCCGGCATCAGCTACTGGTTTCCGAAAGCCTTCGGATTCAAGCTCGATCCGTTCTGGGGTAAGATGTCGTTCTGGTTCTGGGTTGTCGGATTCTACTTTGCGTTCATGCCTCTCTATGTTCTGGGCTTCATGGGCGTCACCCGCCGAATGCGTCATTTCGACGACGGTTCGCTGCGGATCTGGTTCATCATCGCGGCCTTCGGTGCGGTTTTGATCGCGATCGGTATCGCCTCGTTCCTGATCCAGATCGTTGTCAGTGTCATGAATCGTGACAAGTTGCGTGATGTCACCGGCGATCCGTGGCACGGCCGCACGTTGGAATGGTCAACGTCTTCGCCGCCGCCGGCCTACAACTTCGCCTTTACGCCTGTCATTCATGACCTCGATGCGTGGTGGGACATGAAAACCCACGGCTGCAAGCGGCCGTTGGAGGGTTTCAAGCCTATTCACATGCCCAAGAACACCGGGGCCGGCATCGTTCTGGCCGGCATTAGTACGGTCTTCGGATTCGCCATGATCTGGTACATCTGGTGGCTTGCCGTCGCGAGCTTCGTGGCCCTGATCACCGCCGCGATCATCCACACCTTCAACTACAAGCGCGATTACTACTATCCGGTCGAAAAGATCACGGGCGCGGAGGACGAACGGACGCGTCTTCTTGCGGCGGGAGCATAAGCAATGAACGTTGCTACTCAGGCAAACGCTGGCGAGAGGCCGGTCTTCTACGAACTGGACGAACACGCTCATCCGGAAGGCGGCAGCACTGCGCTCGGTTTCTGGATCTATCTGATGAGCGACTGCCTCATCTTTGCGATCTTGTTTGCGACTTTCGGCGTGCTCGGTGGAAACTACGCTGCGGGTCCATCGCCGAAGGACCTGTTCGAGCTGAAGGATGTGGCGATCGAAACCAGCTTCCTGTTGCTGTCATCGATCACCTGCGGGTTCGCCATGCTGGCGGCTTACGAAGGCAAGATCGGCAAGACTCAGGGCTGGCTTGTCATCACCGCGTTGTTTGGACTTGGCTTCCTCGCTTATGAGTTGAGCGAGTTTGCCCATCTGATCCACGAAGGGGCGACGCCACAGCGCAGTGCCTTCCTGTCATCGTTTTTCACGCTGGTCGGAACCCACGGTCTGCACGTGACCTTCGGCATCATCTGGATGGGCACGATGATGATTCAGGTTTCGCGTCATGGCCTGATCCCCGCCAATTTGCGCCGGCTCAATTGCTTCAGCATGTTCTGGCACTTCTTGGACGTGATCTGGATCGGCGTATTCACCTTTGTCTACTTAATGGGGACGCTGCGATGAGCGCCAACACGCAGGCTGGCCACGGTCACGACGATCACGGGCACAGCGATGAACACGCCCATGGTTCGTACAAGAGTTACATGACCGGCTTTGTGCTGGCGGTTATTTTGACGGCCATCCCGTTCTATCTGGTGATGGACGGCACTATCGAGAGCAAGACAGTGACTGGGCTCGTCATCATGGCGCTGGCCGTGGTGCAGATCGTGGTTCATATGATCTACTTCCTGCATATGAGTCCGAGGTCAGATGGCGGCTGGACGCTGATGGCATTGCTGTTCACTGTCATCATCGTGGTGATCACGCTGTCCGGTTCGTTGTGGGTGATGTACCACCTCAACGCCAACATGATGCCCGGTCACAGCATGAGTGAGTTGCCTTGAGGATCACATTCGACGTGCGGGGCAAGGAGAACACTGGTTCGAACCTCGCCCAGCATGTCGATGAAGCGGGCGAGCACTTGGCCGTGCCGTCATCTCCTCTCAAAATCACGCTTCTCGGAACTTTTGCGCTTCTCGGTATCTCGTTGCTTTTTGCGCTTGGCGTTTGGCAGGTCGAACGGCGGGCGTGGAAGCTCGATCTGATCGCCAGCGTTGATGCCAGGATACATGCAGCGCCCATACCGGCCCCTGGTCCGCAGAAATGGTCCTCAATCAACGCTTCTGACGATGCTTATCGTCATGTCGTAGTGACGGGCCGTTTTCTCGACAGTTTTGAAACTCTTGCTAAAGCGGTAACGGAGCTGGGATCTGGCTACTGGGTGCTCGCGCCGTTCAAGACCGACGCAGGCTTTTCAGTTTTTATCAATCGCGGCTTCATCCCGGACGAGCAACGCGCGGGTGCTGGCCAGCGGCTCCCGCCTCGAAACGAGACGACCGTGACAGGCTTGCTGCGTGTGACGGAGCCGAAAGGGGGCTTTTTGCGAAGGAATGATCCCGCCTCTGACCACTGGTTTTCACGGGATATTGCGGCAATCGCGGCTGCACGCGGTGTTGAGGGAGCGGCCCCATATTTCATCGATGCGGATGCGTCGAGCGGTGAAGTTGCCTTTCCAAGGGGGGGATTGACCGTGGTCACGTTTCCGAACAACCATCTGGTCTATGCGCTGACCTGGTTCGGGCTGGCGGCCATGCTGGCGGGATGGGCGTTTTATGCCGCCCGGCTGGAATGGGCGCTGCGTAAAAAACGGGCTGGGTCTGCGAAAATCCAATCGGGATAGTAATTGCCCGTACACCCAGCCGGGAGCCGGACGATTTCCATCACCATCGACGAAGTCGCAGACAGGAAAAACCTGCTGCTTCTGATTCAGTTCCGCTGGCTTGCGATTATCGGCCAGGTGGTGACGATTCTTGTCGTTCAATACGGCCTTGGCATAGATCTGCCGCTGGCCAATCTGGCCTATGTGATCGCCTTTCTGGTCGCTCTGAATGTCCTCAGTCTGATCCGCCACAACCACCGTGACGTTGTGAGCGGCACCGAGCTTTTTCTCGGACTTTTGCTCGATGTGGCTGCGCTCACGGCGCAGCTCTATCTGACTGGTGGCGCCGACAATCCATTCGTCTCGCTTTATCTCCTTCAAATCAGCCTTGCCGTCATTCTGCTGGATGCCTGGGCGGGTTGGGTTCTGGTTTTCATCAGTAGCAGCTGCTTCTTCTGGCTCAGTGAATTCTATCGCGATATTTTCAATGGCCATGGAAAAGACTTTGGCCGCTTGCACATCGAGGGCACTTTTGTATCGTTGGTGCTTTCAGCGGCGCTGATCGTGTTTTTCATCAGCCGGATCAATCGCAATCTGCGCGCGCGTGACGATTATCTCGCGCGTCTGCGCCAGCAGTCGGCTGAGGAGGATCATGTGGTGCGGATGGGGTTGCTCGCATCCGGGGCCGCACACGAACTCGGAACGCCCTTGGCAACCTTGTCTGTGATCCTGAACGACTGGCAGCATATGCCCTCGCTGACGCGGACACCTGAACTTTCACATGAAATCTCTGAAATGCAGCTGCAGGTCGATCGCTGCAAAGCGATCGTTTCCGGAATTCTGATGTCGTCCGGCGAGGCGCGTGGAGAGGGAACTCTGCGGACCACTGTCAATGCCTATTTCGATGGTCTTGCCGAGGAGTGGCGGCAGAACCGTTCTCCGGAGCGGTTCGATTATGTTAACGAGTTTGGGCATGACGAGGCGATTGTGTCGGATACCGCGTTGAAGCAGGTTATCTTTAATCTGTTCGACAATGCACTTGATGCTTCGCCGAAGCTTGTTCGTGCCCATGTGGCACGGAAGCAAGGCGACATCGTACTCATCGTTAGCGACGATGGACCGGGATTTAGCAGGGATATGCTGACGGCTTTCGGGAAACCCTATCACACCACAAAAGGCCGACAGGGCGGTGGCCTGGGACTGTTTCTCGTCGTCAATGTCGTCCGCAAGCTCGGTGGTACAGTGGAAGCCACCAATGCGGATATCGGCGGCGCGATTGTGACGCTCAGGCTGCCTCTCGCATCGTTGTCACCGCGGAACTGACATGGACACAAAGCGACGCCTCGCAATTGTCGAAGATGATGCGTCCTTCGCGCGCGCGCTCGGACGATCGTTCGAGCGCCGGGAGTATGAGGTGCGGCTGTGTCAGCGTGTCGGCGAGTTGAAGGGGCTGCTTGAGATTTATGATCCGCAATATGCAGTGGTCGATCTCAAGCTTGCCGACGGCTCCGGCCTCGAATGCGTCAAGATGCTGAGCGACCACGATCCCGAAACGAAGATCGTCGTGTTGACCGGATTCGCGAGCATCGCGACGGCGGTGGAGGCGATCAAGCTGGGAGCATGCCATTATCTCGCCAAGCCATCGAACACCGACGATATCGAGGCCGCGTTCCGGAAAGCGGACGGGGATACGTCCGTCGTTGTCGCCACCCGGCCGACGTCGATCAAAAACCTTGAATGGGAGCATATTCACGAGGTCTTGGCGGATACCGAATTCAATATCTCGGAAGCCGCTCGCCGGCTGGGCATGCACAGACGCACGCTTGCCCGGAAATTGTCAAAGATGCGCGTGAAATAGTGCTGGAAGCCTCACGGTTCCTGAACCATATGCTGTCCAGCAGCCTTCCCGTCTGCGCGCTCCCCCGGCGGCATCTTGCAAAGCAGCGAGATTTTCCACTCCTGGCGGAGAGAGGTGGCGGATTTTCGATGCACGCGGCTGATTTTCCAGCATAATTTCTGGTCGGACCAAGGCAAGGCGGGTTGAAACCGGGCGCTGGTATCTGTACGACAGCGGCGGGATTGCGGAATCGCGGACCGTTTACTTTGGCCCGTTGGCCGAGGACGCCGCTGTCGGTCCCTGCGATTTTCGCCTGTATCGCACAGGCAAATCGCCTGACGTTGTTGGGGCGTCGCCAAGTGGTAAGGCAGTGGATTTTGATTCCACCATACGGAGGTTCGAATCCTCCCGCCCCAGCCAGCCAGTCCGGATTTTGGAGAATATTATTCCTTTGAGTAGGAAAGGCCCGCTAAACGGGGGCTTTTGTGTAACGGAATTCTCTGCCGAGAGCGTTTTCGAACCCGCACCTCTCAAAATTCAACCGGTATTCTCTAGCTATCTATTGAGAAATTCCCGTTTTCCAGAGTCTCTCGTGAAGACTTTGGAATAAAACCACTGCGTGGTTAGGTGGCAATGCCAATGGCGGATAATTTAGATTTTTCAGCCCTTCTTAAGTTATCACAATAATAAAATTTCCGTTATTGTCCGTTCAGCAGGGTGGAGTGCCACCGCAATCGACTAAGAATAACCGCGATAGCAGGTGGCTATCGCTTTCATTAATTCGCCGATGTTTTCTCTCTCAGATAAGCTCACACGATATCTGCCACTGATGCTGCTGATCATGGCGATTACCGCCGTCGTTCAGATCGCATTTCAACTCGGTCATGTCCTTTTTTCACCGGAGTTGAGCAGATGGATCCGCAACAACATAACGATCATATTCTGGGTCGGCGGCAGCCTTTGCGCGCTCGCTTGGGCATTCGCGCTGCTGTCTTATCTTCGACATCGCAATCGATTGCCAAGATGGCTTACCAAATGGAAAATACTTATGGACATCCTCGATCGCCTGACTAACCGCCAGGAACTTGAGCGGCGTATCCATCAGGAGGCCGAAGCGGTCTTCATTGATGCCGAAGCGTTGACGGACACTCTTAAAAGCCGCGTTGTCGGCCAGGATCGCGTTTGTTTTGAGTTGGCTGCGCAAATCCGGCGTCGCCTCGCTCTGGAGCATCGGGGAAAACCGGTTGGCGTCTTTCTGTTCGCCGGGCCTCCGGGCTCAGGTAAGACGTATCTCGGCAAGGTTCTTGCTAATGTGATCGGTCGAAAGCTTTTGCACTTCGATATGACGCAGTTCTCAAGCGGAGGGTTCGCATCAACGTCGTTGTTTGGAGCTGCAAAAGGCTATGTGGGCTCAACGAGTTACGGCAAGCTGACGGCCGGTTTGCGTGATACGCCGGATGCTATTGTACTTCTCGATGAAATTGAGAAGGCGCATCCCGATGTCCATAAGAACTTTCTGACAGCATGGAACGATGGATTCGTGACAGAGGCGTCAGACGGCAAGCAGATATCGACAACACGCGCGTTGTTCATTCTGACAACGAATGCGGCGGTCGATGTGCTGGCCGATTTGAGCAAGCGATATGCGCACGAACCTGATGAGTTGCGGCGGGCTTCGGATGGTGCATTACGCGCCTCGGGTTTTGCGCCCGAAGTTCTGAGCCGCATCGATCGCATCTTCATTTTTGAGCCTTTGGGTGGTCTCGACGTCGCGCGGGTCGCCGCGCTTGAAATTGAAAGTATGATCCAAGGATACGGTCTTGAGATTGGTGAGGGCGGTATCAACCCTCAAATTCTGCTCGATCTCGTGAACAGACATCGCAAGCTTGGCTATGCAGCCTCTGCACGTGATCTAGTGCGTGCCATTGAAGAAGTTATTGCAGACTCTCTAATCGACGCTAAGCGAAAGGGTGCCACGCGCGTTGCTCTTGCCGAAAGCCAAGGCGCCGTGTGGGCGACTATTGTGCAATAAGCGGACGCTTCAGCGGAGCGGAGTTATGAAAGAGCGAGAGTTTATGCCTCTGTCTGCGTCGCGGCAGTTTCCAGAGGTGTTGCCCCAAGAGGATTTCAGTCTCTGGCGGGACGCGCCTGCGTGGCGGAATTTAACTCTGGCAGCGGTTGGTTTCACGGTTGCGTTGGCTTTGTTGCCCTTTACAAAGACGGCAGATCGAGCCGGTGCGCCGGATCAAACTGAGCAGATTATTGCTTGCCACGGAAATCCAGCGGGTTTTGCAGGGCGCTCGGGAAGCGGGCGCGTGGTAGGCTTTCTGACGATAGAACAGGCTTCGAGGCTGTTGCAGAACACGCAGTTCACATCGCGCATGGCGATCAACCCTGACTATCTTGCTAACGTAAGGAGTCTCGTCCACCTTGATGGAGACCAAGATGGGTCGCGGAGCGTCTATCTGGTCCCATCCGGTTTGACAGTTAAAATGGGTGATCATGTTCAGCTCGCGGGTGGTCATGTCGACCTTGGTCTTCCTTGCCATTACATCCCGAATCTCATCACAAAATTAGACTCGCAAAATTGATATTTTAAATGATGTTGTGGCGGCGCCGTTGATTTAGGATCACAACAGAAGTATCATTTCTCGAAGAGCTTTTTCGAAAGTCGCTTCAGGTGAGCGGCAGAGGCGATAAGGCAAAAGCTGGCTCGCTCTCAGTTCGGTAATTGGTCAGAGACCGGTTCGATCAGGATGCATGAATTCGAATCCTCCCGCCCCAGCCATCCAGTCTGAATTTCGGAGAATGTCTTTCTCCGTTTAAGAAAAGCCCGCCAATGGCGGGCATTTTTAAATGCACTGAGTCTCTACAGGGACCGGAATCGAACCGTCACCTTCCCAAATTGGTAGGCATTCTCTGAGCAACCATTGAAGAATTCCCGTTTTTGGAGAGCGACGCTGGAGATAGGTTTGATCAGCACTGCACGGTACAGGTTGTAGTCGCATTGCCCGAATTCTCCGCCCAAGGACCGCAGTCGAGCCGATAAGCTTTTTAACAAAGCCTGGTCAGTTTGAACCTTCGCGGAAAGTGCAGTCCGCCGCCAACGATGCGGCTGACGCAGAGGCGATTTGCGAGGCAGTCACAGGGCCAGTATGAGGTTCGTGCCCACCAGTACGGAGCGGTCTGATAATACACTGCACGCGCCATCACCAAAATTGCCCCGCATTGTCTATTGCGCCCTATTTTTGAACGAAGCAGGCGGTTGAGGATGCCGCGTGGAGACGATGGCGCGATCCTGACCAGGACGACTTCATTCGTGGCAGATTTTATATACTGACTTATTGGCGCCCCGAACCGCGGTATCGCAGCAGGCAGCCGATGCGATTTCCCGCTGACCCGATTGATTTGTTTATGTGTTCTGCGATTGTCGTAAAAATGTTGCTCACTGCGTGTTAGCCACCTCGCAAAATCGGGGAAGCTGAGCAGTGAAAAAAAACGTCAAGCTTGGGCCGTGCAAAATGGCGGCAACACTCGGCATATTACTTTTGTGTGTAGTGCCGAATTCCGTTCACGCGCAACAAACGTCGAAAAATCCTTACACGGACATTTCGCGTTTTGTCTGGTCCGAAAATCAGGGTGTGCCACAGCCCGCCTTGGCGCCGCCAGTTAATGCGACGCTATCATCAACGGTGAACCAGATCGGAACGAACAACGCGGCGACGGCGAATCTTGTCGGCAGCGGCAATGTCACCAATCAGTATCAGCTCGGCTCGCAGAATGTCTCCAGCCTGTCGGCAAACGGTACGCAAAACACGCTAACGACAACGCAGATCGGAAGCAACAACACGTCAAACATCAGCGTGAACGGCAACGGCAATAACGTCAACAATCTTCAGGTTGGCTCTGGCCTGAGCTATCAGATTCAGATCTCCGGTACGAACGCTCCCGTCTCTGTCCAACAATACGGGAGAAGGTAATCGTGTCGTTTGATTTCCCCAGGCAAGCGCAACGTCTTGCGCTTGCGGGCATCGTCTTTGCGGCAATGGCTGCGCCAGCTTGTGCCGGCACCCTCATCTACACGCCTGCCAATCCGTCATTCGGTGGCAATCCATTGAACGGTTCGACCCTTCTCAGTACAGCGCAGGCTCAAAACCAGCATTTACCGTCGACCAACTCAGGTGGAAGCAAACCGCTCACGCAGGGCCAGATTTTTGCTCAGCAACTGCAAAGCCAGCTTTATGCCTCGCTGGCAAATAGCATCACGCAGGCGATTTTCGGCCCCGCAGCTCAGCCAAACGGCACGTTCACTTTCGGAGGAACGACGATCACCTACGTGACCATAACTGCGCCGGACGGCACTAAAGAGGTTCAGGTCACAGTCAACGATGGGTCAACCTCTACGACCATCACGTTGCCGGCGACCGCCATCGGCTCTGGCACTAACTAAAGAGTTGGCGGCCATCGCCTGCATAGAGAATGATGATGTCGAGAAATATCGTGCGTTTGTTGTTGTTGTCCTCGGTCGCAGTGGCGCTGGCCGGCTGTATGCCGGATCAGGGCGGGCGGGACTTTCTTGAGCAGCCGCCGACTCTCACTCCATCCACGCCAACAACTCTTGATCTCGACAATCTGCCGAAGCCGAGGCGCAAGCTCGACATTGCCGTCTATCAATTTCCGGATTTGACCGGCAAAAACGAACCCAATGACAACGTCGCGGTGTTTTCGCACGCGGTCACGCAGGGCGGCGCCGGCTTTGTGGTCGATGCGCTTCAACGTGCAGGTCATGGCCGCTGGTTCACGGTGGACGAACGCACCGGCTTGAACGATCTGTTGCAAGAGCGCCAGCTTGTGAAGGCGACGCGCGCCGAGTTCGAGGGCGACAATGCTCGTCCGCTTCCGCCGGTGCGCTTCGCGGGCCTGCTGCTTGAAGGTGGTATCATCGCCTTCGACGGCAATGTGATGACCGGCGGAGCCGGTGCGAATTATCTCAATATCGGCGGCAACGTAAATTATCGTCGAGACACCGTGACGGTCGCGATGCGCATCGTCTCTGTTCAGACCGGCGCGGTCCTCACCAGCGTTACGACCACTAAAACCGTCTATTCCATTGGAATTCAGGCGAACGTCTATCAGTTCGTCTCGGTCAACAGGCTGCTCCAAGCCGAGGCGGGCGTTACGAAGACCGAGCCGACACAGCTTGCTGTTCGCCAGGCGATTGACCTTGCGGTCTACTCGACCGTGCTTCAAGGCGCGCAGAAAGGACTTTGGACCTTTGCCAATCCGGCTGAGGGCCGCTCGCTTCTGGAGAGCTTTGCTTTAAGCGAAGCGGTCACTCCCACCGAGCTACCAGGCAAAGTAAAAAAGCCAAATAGCTGATATTGTCAGCTATTGTTAAAGTATAACTTAAGTAAAATGACAATACCTATAAGTATCATTGAATAATTATCGCGCTTATTTGTCGCAGTTTGCTGTCATAATTTAATTAAATCACGATCTCATAAATTATTACTTATGTATTAAAACTTTTACTTTAGGATGATTAAGCCGTTAACGGAGCGTTAGGGATGTGTTCGGGGTTCGCCCGGCGATCAGAACGTTCGTGGGCTGGGGGCAGGGTCTCCCCACTTAACGGAGTCTACCAATGAAAAAGCAGTTTTTACTCGCGTCGGTGAGCATCATCGCCACCGTACTCGCGACAGCCGCATACGCGGATGGTTTCACCGATCAGACGGATGTCAGCCAGGTTGGCCAAGGTGGCACGGTCAGCATTAATCAGAGCGGCACCAACAACTCTGCGGGTACCGTCACGAATGCGTCGACCGGTGCCGGTACGGCCATCGTCCAGAGCGGCATATCGAACAACCTGAGCCTGACCCAGTCCGGCAACAACAATAACTTCGTTGGGGGCACCACCACCACCACGGGAACGGTGTTCCAGACCGGCACCGGCAACGCCGCCAACGTCACTCAGTCGGGGGATACCAGCACTGTGACTCTGACGCAGGGCGGCACCAACAACGGCGTGTTCAACTTCGACGTCTCTGACCAGTTCTCGGTACTCAACGCAGACGCGATCAACCAGGGTGCGAGCAACAGCTCGGTGTCGCTGACGCAGACCGGCAGCAACAACACCTTCGACATCAACCAGAACGGAGGCAAGAACCATATCTCCGTCACCCAAAGCGATGTCGGCAACGACGCCGAAGTCACGCAAGGTACCGCGGCGACCAACGGCACGATCACCGTCATCCAGAGCGGCAGCACCGGCGGCCTCGGCAACGTCGGCATGGCCAGCCAGTCGGCTGGTGACGGCTCAAGCACGACGCTGACGCAGGTTGGCTCGGGTAACGGATCGACAACTGATCAGTCCGGCAACAAGAGCACGTTGAATGTGTTCCAGAACGGCAGCAACAACGTCGTCTTTGGTCAGCAGTCCGCTAGCAACAGCGTCGTAACGATTAATCAGGACAACTCTGCCGACGCGTCGTCCAGCGGCAATATCAACTTCGGCCAGGCTGGCAACCTTGATGCGATCACTCTGACGCAGACCGGTGGTTCGTCAGCTCAGGTCTCCCAGACCGGCACCAGCAACACCATTACCTCGACCCAGACCGGCGCCAGCCACAACCTGAACAGCTTCGGCCAGGTTGGCGACAACAACGTCCTCACCAACACTCAGGCCGGCTCGTCCAACACGCTGTGGAACACCAATTTTGCTGGTGCTCAGGTTGGCAACAATAACACCATCACGAACCAGCAGAACGGCTCCAACCAGACAATCTTCCTCGGTGGTCAGACCGGCAACGGCAACCTGCTGTGGACCCTGCAGGATAACAGCGCTTATCTGGGCGACTCGAACACTGCCACGGTGACGCAGGGGCAGGACGGTGCCGCATCGATCAACGGCAAGATTTACATCAGCCAGACCGGTGGTCTTGATGATGCTACGGTCAGCCAGTCCGGCACCGGCAACTATCTGTCGACGGCTCAGTCGAATCTGAATGACTCGGTCAATCTTTCGCAGGCCGGTAACAACAACTCCATCACCAGCGTTCAGTTCGGCAATGGTGACGCAGTGAACGGTGGCCCAATCACCATCAATGGCTTGCAATTTACCGCGGCCGCCACGCAGATCGGCAACAACAACACTGTCAACACCACCCAGGCTGGTGCGAACGAAACCCTCACGTTCGCACAGACCGGCAGCAACAACTACCTCTACAACGGTCAGTCGACCGCCAATGACTCTCTGGCTGCGGTTCAGACCGGAAACAACAACTATATCTACTCCAGCCAGTACGGCGCTGCATTGCAAACCGCGAGCCTGACTCAGGTTGGCAACAACAACTACATCTACGGCACCCAGGCTGGCGCCGGTAATAACTCCGCGACCGTCGCTCAGTACGGCAACAACTACGCTGCCGTTTACACGCAGGTCGGTTCTGGCAATACGGTCAGCATCACTCAGGGCATCAAGCACTGAGATATGATAAGGCGAATTCGGAAGGGGCGTGCTCGCCCCTTCCTCTTCTCTTAGGGAAGCGATCGATGCTTTCGTCCAGAATCGGCCAAAGCCTTTTGCGATTGCTCTCAACGATTGTCATGACGTTGAGTGCGGTTTTGACGTTTCAGCCTGGCTCTTTCGCCGAGGATCAGAATATGAGTGTAATCGCGCGCGCGGCCTCCGGACCGCTCGCATGTGAAATCCGTAGAATCGGTGTCGGAGACGCGGTGCAACTGACCGGCGTCGTATCCAGCTCCGCTACTGTGACCGGAAATTTTCGCTTTGTTCTGAAGAAATCCGGACCATCCGGCAAATCGCATGTTAACCAGGGCAACTTGTTCGCTCTCGCTGCCGGCGCAGAAGTAAATGTCAGTCATGTGACAATTAACATTCAGCCGAATGATCAGGCCGTCGTAGAGCTGTTCGCGACCTCAAGCGATGGGATTGCCTGCCATGCGACGGCGACGCTCGCTCTTGAACTTTGAGTTGACCTGTCACAAAAATATGCGAGTGAGTAATCTGCACATCTCATGTGCCGAGCGGTTCGATCAAGCGTAGCGCATCATGAAACTCTTCAAGAAGATCTCGGTATCTATTGTTTTCTCTTTTAGTGCAGGAGCTGTTTTTGCCCAGCATGCCTCGCCTCCCGTCGCAACGCAGGGGGGAGTAGCAACGGCGGCATCGGTCGGCGCGGCAGCACCACCGCGATGCGACTCCAATTGCGTTCGCAACAGTGCCGCACAAGCGAGCGATGCCTGCGCACCGCTGATTGCCGCGAAATCGCCCTCGGATTTCGATTGGAATTCTCGCCCGACACAGGGCATCTTCCAGCAGGCTGATCCGTCGTCTCCTGCGGACTCTGTCGTTCATTTTCGTGGCGAGGCAGTACGTTTCATCAATGACCGAAGGGTATGGGTCCGTTTGAGCTACGAATGCGCTTACGACGTTGGCTCACGAACCGTCCTTGCCGTGAACGTGCAGTCCGGCCAACTCGATCAGCCGCCGCCTTCGACCCCAAATCCCAACACCAGCGCCGCGGCAGCAAGTCCGCCACGCCTGTCGTCGCAGGCTCTGGCACAGGCCATCCAACAGGCCGCTGCGCAACCTGCTCAGATCCAGCAGGTTCCGCATCCAAAGCCGCGGGTATGGGAGCCAAGCCCGGTGGAAATCCAGCAGCAGCCGGCCAATCCACACCGCTAGCAGTGTTCGGAAATCCGGTGAAAGGGCCGTGACACCAAAAAAGATGGGCGCCCATATCAGGGTATCGACATCCCTGATCGTATCAAGCATGCGGCGAATCAATGGCGTCGAGCAGGTCGTCGTCCTTCACCGGTCGTTGGATGCGCCTGCCGGGCTGTCAGGGCGACCAGCATTTATTTATGTTTAAGGGGGCCGCCCCGCGATGACAGATCCTGATCCCGACCCATTCGCCGATCGCGAGGTCATCGCCTACTGCGCCGCCGCCAAACCCACTGACAAGCACCTTTGAAGTGCCGCATCCCGGTTTCAGATAACGTAAAGCCATCGAGGCACAGGAGCATCGTCACCTTAGAGGTGTACTGACAAGTTTTCTCACCAGCGTCCCGGCGCCCAGATCAAAGCAAGCCGCTGGCCTTCAAGGATCTGGTCGGACGACATTTTAGAAGCGACCGCATTGCGAAGCCTCAAATAGTAATCACGCTCGCGCTTCGTAGCGTGTGCCGCGGCGAGGTTGAGCCATTTATAAGAGAGGATCGCGTTTTGCGGTACACCGTGGCCTTTGTTGTACAACAAACCGAGTCGGCTCTGCGCAGCGGGGTCACCTTGCTCGGCCGCTCTGTTGTAGAGATCGGCGGCGGCGTCGTAAGCCTGCGGCACACCGAAGCCGTTTTCGTACATGAAACCGAGAAGGGTCTGCGCTCGAGCGTTTCCGTGCGCCACCAAGGGAGACAATACTTGAACCGCCCGAACGTAATCGCCCTTGGAATAGGCATCCCACGCTCGTCCTAGTCCGTCAGCGTGAGCCGGGTGCATCGTGCTCGCGCCGAACAGCCAGATGACGAATAAGATCATTGGTACGGTCCGCCACACTGAACTCAGCCTCCATCGATCGCGCTCGTTGCGTCCACCCACGGATGTGCCGGTGAAGCGCATTGACCGCACCGCATTCGTTGCCTCAGTGCGGACCTGAAACCTGTGCCGCATTTGTAATACTCGCGCTGAGATTTCCACGCAATTTTGATCGCAGTTCTTCCGCAACGAAGTGGGCATCCGTACCGTCGCGGATGATCTGCGGGCGGATGAAGATGATCAGCTCCGTCCGAGCGTTTGTCTTGTCCTGATGAGAAAAAGCCGTGCTCAGACCCGGGATTTGATCAAGGAGGGGAATCCCATTTCCGTTGCTGTTTTGCTGTTGACTGATCAAGCCCGCCAGCAGAACCGTTTGACCTGTCGCCACCGAAATAGAGCTTTTGACTTTTCGTTCCGAGATCGTCGGCGTTAAATTGGTAGTGGCTGTGGTCGGAACAGTGCTGATCTCCTGGTCGACATCGAGGCTGACATTTCCGTTGGCATTGACGCGTGGAGTGACCTTTAGAATGACGCCTGTGTTGCGATAGTCGACCGTGTTAACAACGGTGTTGCTTGTCGTCAGAACCGTTGCACTGCCCGTTGAAATTGGCACGCTGTCACCGACCTGGAGCGCGGCTGATTGATTGTTGATCACGACCAGCGACGGATTGGATAATACTTTGACGCTGGTGACCGTATGTAGTGCGTCCAAAATCGCGCTCGGTTGTGACTCCGATCCGACCAAAAAGTTGAACCCGGGAAATGCGCGATTGATGAAAGCGTTTGCGACCGTCCCCGCTGCCGCAGCGACTGCCGCGGAAGTCGGTGCGCTCGTTGATTGGGTGTTGAGGATTGAGCCCTGATCCGGTTTTAGCCCGAGATTATGGCTTGTCAGGTAGGCCTGAACGCCATAACTCAGCTCGTCGTTGAGGGTGACTTCCGCGATCGTTGCATCGATCGCGACCTGCAGCTGCGGTTGATCTACCTGCTCCAGCGTTGTTTCGATAATTCGGTAATTTTCTTGATCAGCGTAAATGAGCAGGCTGTTGTTGACGGTATCAGCGGTAATTCGCACACCTTGCAAAACTGGCGGGCCGCCAGAACCAGGGCTACCGCTGTCCAACGATGCGGAGCCGCTGTCCTTCCCGGGGGCGCCATTTGCGCTGGTTCCGGTGATGGAGCGGGATCCAAAACCATTCGATGACGAACTGTTGTTATTTCCGTTTAAAGACAGGCGATCGGATGTTGCGGAAGCACCTGATCCCGGAGCGATCTGGCTGCCCGACGTATCAAGCGAGGCGGCGGGTGATCCTCCGATGAACGTCTCGGTGAGTACACGCGCTATCTGGCGAGCTTCGCCATATTTCACGCGGTAAACATGAACGCTGGTTCTCCCGGTATCAGCCCTGTCGAGGCGCCTGATCCATGTCGCTGCCGTCGGGAGTAGCGCTGGTTTTCTGCTGACGACCAGAACCGCGTTGAGACGACTGACCGCTTGAAACTTGACGACATCGTGACTTAGACCACTCTCTCCGGAATCCATGATCTTTTCGAGTTCGGCGATAATCGGTTCCGGTGCGCTATTGGCGATGGGATAAATTCCGACAGATTGACCCCGCATCCAGTCGACGTCGAAACTGAGAGCTGTATCCACGGCCGTACGACGCTCCGCTCCGCTACCCTGGATCAGCAGGATGTTCCGTGTGGCGTCAGCGCGAACCATTCCCGCTTTCGTCGCAAAGCTGTCCATGAGCTTCAGCAGGGTCTGCGCCGAAACATATTGCAGGGGCACCACGGACACGCCAAAGCCGGGTTCTGGGGTTGATGCGGTCGCATCGACGGGGCCTGAGCCGATCGCGTCGCCAATCGGAGTGAGACGGTAGCCTGCCGTATCGTGAACCAGCACAACTCCGCTGAGCCGCAATGCGTTTTCAAGAACAAAGATAATGTCTGATTTTGGAACGGGCTTGATGGACACTAGGCTGACCGTGCCTTGCACCCTCGGATCAATCGTGTAGCCCACGCCCATAATATCGCCCAGCACGACTTTGGCTACCGTTGCGACGGGCGTGTTTTCAAAATTGAGGTCGAAACCGTTCCCAGTTGCGGGCTGCGGCGAGCGCGTCTCAGAGGTATCGGTCACTTCCGAACCTTCGTAGATAGACGGCCGGCTTCGCGGTGCGGTGTTGGACTGCAAAGCATTCAATTGCTGGGGTTGACGGGGCGAAATGTCGAGCGAATTGACTTTGTCGAGCACATCGATATCGGCGGTGCCGCTGGTCGCAAACGTCGCCGAATTGCAGGATGCGAGCAGACCGGCGGATAACAGGATGATGACAGCGCAGACACTATGAGCCGCCGTCGGATACCGGCTCGGGTTTCTCACTCGTACCATGTTAGGTTCTAACTTTGTGTACACGCCCCGAATTATTTGGAGCAATCAATCAGAGGAGGACACTTAGCGGCGAAATATGACAGCAATAATTGTTGGGTGCGGATCGCGCGACTGCACAGAGCAAATTCAAGTTCTGAAACGGTGGCGCACAAATGGCTTCGTACAGGTGTCATATTTAGAAACGATAAGCGAACCTCCACGCTTGATGCCGGTGTCACGCGATTATCCGACTCCGCAGTGGCGAGACTCAGAAGACCAATGACCAATGACTGGTGACGAACCTGTACGCTTCGTGGAGTATCTTCGTCAGAACAATCATTTGACGAAGACGACCAGCAACGGCGCTCTCGCCGAGCAGGGTCGCCGCGAGCGCTTGCCAGGCGAGGTTTACGGCAGACTTTGGGAACACACCAATTTGTCGGCTAGCGAGTTCGCGGACGAAGTGGCACGATTTTATGATCTGGAAAGGGTCGCGCTCCAGAACATGCTGTCGGCTACATCCGCCGTCGAGCTATTCTCGCAGCGCTTTCTGCGTGAAATGGTGGTGTTTGCTTATCGGTCGGCTGGCGCGGGTGCCGTGTTGGCCGTGGCAGATCCGGGGAATGCTGCTGCGCGGCGCGCAGCCGAAATTGTGTTTGGCGGTGATGTCGCGATCAAGGTTGCTTCATTTGAAGATATTACGGTTGCGCTCAATCAACATCTCGGCAGCGAGGAGGTCGCGGCTCATGGCGGTGGTGAAACGTTTCAACCGCGTGAAGACGATGTCGAAAGTTTGCGGGACCTCGCCAGCGGCGCGCCCGTGGTTCGGGCCGTCAACGATCTCCTGGAAAAGGCAGTCGAACTGCGTGCCAGTGATATTCATATAGAGCCATTTCACGCCGGGCTTATGGTTCGCATGCGCGTAGATGGCTTGCTGCGGCAGGTCGCGGCACCAGCCGGCTTATTGCCGCAGGCCGTGATTTCCCGCATAAAAATTATCGCCGGTCTCAACATCGCGGAGCGTCGTCTGCCGCAGGACGGCTCTGCGCGCTTGCGCGCCGGACGTTCGGATGTCGACATTCGTGTCGCGATCATGCCAACCCAGCATGGAGAATCTGCGGTCATACGTATCCTGCCCAAGGACCGCGGTCTGCTGGTGATCGAAAAGCTGGGATTTTCGTCGGCCGACGACGCCAAAATCCGTCGCTTGTTAACACTGCCACACGGAATGATCATCATTACCGGGCCAACGGGAAGCGGTAAGACAACGACGCTTGCAACGGTATTGTCGATCCTAAATGAACCGTCCCGGAAAATTCTGACCATCGAAGATCCGGTCGAGTATGAAATACCCGGGGTGAACCAATCGCAGATCAAGCCTGCGATCGGATTGACATTTGCCGCAGCTCTGCGGTCATTCGTTCGCCAGGATCCTGACGTTATCATGCTCGGCGAGGTACGCGATTCCGAGACCGCGCATGTCGCCGTTCATGCGGCGCTCACCGGACATCTCGTGCTGACGACGCTGCACACAGAAACGGCCGCAGCCGCGATACCGCGTCTGCTCGATCTGGGCGTCGAAGCATATCTGCTGCGGTCGACCTTGCGGGCGGTGGTAGCGCAACGGCTGATCCGCCAGCTATGCGACCGCTGCAAATCATCAAAAACCCTGACTGAAGCCGATCTTGCCGACGATCCTCGGCTCGCGGCGCTCGGCTTCCAGGCCGGCGAAGTTCTTCGAGAGCCGTGCGGTTGCGAGCGCTGCGGCGGCACAGGTTATCGCGGTCGGCTGGGCGTGTTCGAAGTTCTGGAACTCACCAACGACCTTCGCCAGCTCATTGGGGAGAAGACGGACGGGTTGGAGATCGATGAGAGCGCAATCCGCGGCGGGATGACGACGATGCTCGACGACGGCCTTGCGAAGTGTCGCGCTGGTCTGACTCCGCCGGCGGAGATTCTCCGCGTTACAACCGTACGGTGAGGCCGTGCCGAATTTCCGCTATCGAGCGTTGACGCAGAACGGAGAGGTTGTGAATGGCACGATCTCGGCTCCGACCGCGGCGGAAGTCGCTCACCGCATCGAATATCTTCAGCTGTTGCCAATCGAAACGATTGAGGAGCCGCAAAACGGCGTCGCTTCCAGCGGCGGTTTCGGATTGTTCAACCGGCCGACACAGGCGGAGGTAACGGCTTTCACCAGAGATATGGCCCTTCTGTTGAAGGCGGGAGCTCGCCTGGACGATGCCCTCGAATTACTCGCGAGCGATACCGACGTCGGAAGGCTTCGTCCGATAGTGGGCAAGCTGCGTGCTGCGCTACTGAGTGGTGAAAGTCTAGCCGCAGCAATCGCGGATCATCCGTCCCTGTTTCCAGCGATGTACGTCGCGCTGGTCCGTGTTGGCGAAGTATCGGGCACACTCGATTACGTGCTCGAAATTTTGGCTGCTGAGCGGGCGAGAGCCGAGTTGATGCGCAGAAAGCTGACGGATGCGATGCAGTACCCGGCCTTCGTTTTGATTGCTGCTGTCGGCGTCATGCTGTTCTTTATTCTGTTCGTGCTGCCGCAATTCTCGTCGGTGCTTCAGGATTTCGGTGCTAAATCCGACTCTGCACTTAGTAGCTTCATTAAGCTGTCGGACTTTCTTCGTGCCAACGCAACCAGTGTGTTGTTGGCTTCCGCTGGATGCGTTGGCAGTACTTGGTGGTTGCTGCGCCGGCCCGGCGTCGGCGCAACGGCTGTGAATGCGGTCTCTCGAATCCCAGGGATCGCCGGCATTTTTCAGTTTTACTGGACCACCTTATTCTGCCGCAATCTCGGGGTCCTGCTCGGCAGCGGCCTCAATCTCACCGGCACGCTTCGAATTCTCGTCGACATCATGGCGGTCACCGGGAGCGCGGCGACATGGTCAGCCGCCGCGGATCGCGTGCGTCATGGCGGCAAGCTTTCGGACGCGCTGGCCGCATCAAACAACTTGCCGCCGATGGCAGTGCGTATGCTGCGTCTGGGCGAGGAGACCGGGCAATTGCCCGCGCTGGCGGGCCGCGTCGCCGAATTTTACGAGTCAAAACTGCAGCGCAGTCTGGATCGGATCGTCAGCATCATCGGGCCAGTCGCTATTATCACCATTAGCTCGGTCGTGGGCGGGCTGATCGTATCCGTTATGACCGCGCTGCTGTCGGTCACTCAACTTGTCAATTAGATCGGGGAATACGGTTATGAACTTTGAAAAACGCCGGCACCGGTTCGCTATACGCATGCAGCGCAGGGACAGGAGCGATGCAGGCGAGCAGGGCTTCACACTGGTGGAGATGCTGGTTGTGATTACAATTATCGGTCTCATCATGGGACTAATCGGTCCGCGCGTTCTCAGCTATCTCAGTGAATCGAAGGTCAAGACCGCCAAGATTCAGTTGCAGAGCTTCGGAAGCGCGCTCGATCTGTTCTATCTCGATGCTGGCAGGTTTCCATCGACGGCGGAGGGGCTAACGGCTCTGGTGCAGCGGACACCCGGTGTTGCTGCCTGGAACGGGCCATATCTCAAGGGGGGCAATGTCCCCAACGATCCCTGGAACAACCCTTATGTCTATCGTTCGCCGGGACAACGGGGCGCTTACGAAATTGTATCCTATGGGTCCGATGGCCAGGAGGGTGGCACCGGAATCGCCGCTGATATTTCAACCGACAACTTGGCGATCGCAAAGAACGCAAGGAATGAGTGACGAAGCGCAACACGGCTTCACTCTGTTGGAGATGGTGTGTGTCCTGGCGATCATCGCCATGCTTGCGGCCGTGTTGTTGCCGTTCATTCCCCGGCAGACCTCGCGCTCCCGTCTGCAGGCCTATGCACTTCAGACTGCAACACTGCTGAAAGCGGACCGCAATGCAGCGATCCGGCACCAGGGGGAAGTCAGCACGTTGGTCGACGCCGGAACGCGCCTGATCCAATCGGGCGCGACGACGGAGATGATCCGCATTCCCAGCGACGTTCACTTTGAAGCGCTGTTGCCGCAAACCTGCCGCCATCACGCGTCGCTGTCGACTATCAGCTTCTTCGCAAACGGAATGTCGTGTGGCGGCGTAATTGAGCTGACGCGACTCGATACGGGCTATGAGGTTCGCGTCAATTGGTTGACCGGAAGGATCGAAATTGTCTCGCGCAGTACTGCCACGAACTGACGACCCGCAAGCTGGCTTCACGCTCATCGAGGTGTTGATCGCGCTTGCGGTTGTCGGTGTCTGCATCGTTGCAATCGGATCGGTCATGTCGACGAATTTGCGAGGCGTACGATCGCTGGAGCAGCACGTCGAGCTAATGCAGGCGGCACGCAATGTGATGGCGACGGGGATTCCGCCACGCGCCGAACTCGCTCCCGGTGTGCTGTCGGGTGAACTCAACGGCCGCCGGTGGCAGATTGATATCGGACCGCTCGGTGGAGCGGGGGTCGTGCCGGACGCGGACGTTGCGTGGATCCCCCAGCTCGTGAAAATTCATGTGCAAACTCCCTCCGGCGGTGCTTTGGACCTTCAGACCGTTCGGCTAATGCACAGGCCCGGCCCATGAATGGTCCGCTTGCAGCGAAACGTGCCGGCGAAGCTGGCTTTACGCTAATCGAGACGCTTGTGGCGATGGCATTGATGGCCCTTGTTCTTTCGGCGCTGGCCAATATCACCTCGCAATGGCTTCCAAACTGGAATCGCGGATTGGACCGCATCCAGCGCAACGAGTCGATCAGCTTCGGGTTGCAGCGGATCGCCTCCGATCTGGCGGTTGCTGAATATGTGCCGGCCAATCGCGAGCAGCGCCGGCCACTGTTCGATGGCTCGGAATTATCCGTAACGTTTGTGCGGACAGCTTTGGGCCCGAATGCCACTTCAGGACTTGACGTGGTGCGGATCGGCGACACCGCCGATCACCGGGATCTCGTGACGGTTCGTTCGAGGGCGCAGTTCGCGCCATTTTCTCCGGCGGCGTCGCTCTCTGAACAAGTCCAGCTTGGCGATCCGGTTGTATTGTTTCGTGCTCCGTTTCGGCTGTCGTTTTCCTATGCGGGACGTGACCGCGTCTGGAAGAGCAATTGGCATGAAGCGGACGGGTTGCCGGCCGCGATCATGCTGACGGTTCGCGACATGGCAACCGAACGCGTTCTCTCGGTATCGACGGTGGCTTTGTTGCACGTTGAGGCGCCCGCTTCAGAAGACGCAGAGAACAATTCGAAAGTTGGTGTCACCGACGATTCCGAATCCGCCAGCGCTGCGCCGGTCGAGGCAGGTTCGCAATGACACGGAAAACTTCGCACCCTGCTGCAACGTCCGAGCATGGTTTTGTGCTCGTCGCCGTGCTCTGGATTATGGCTGCGTTGTCGGCGCTCGCAGTGATCTTTTCGGTGTATCTCTCCAATTCTGCGCAGGCGCTGGCCGTTAGTGACGCCGGACTGCATGCAGAAGCCCTTGTATCAGCCGGTGTAGAACTTACGGCCTATCAGTTGTTGCTGGCGGGCGAAAAGACACGTCCTTTGCAAGGGAAATTTCACTATCGCCTGGACAACGCGAATCTAGAGGTTTCTTTCGTATCGGAGGCCGCCCGTATTGATCTCAACCTCGCTCCGAAGGACCTGCTGGCAAATTTCTTTTCCGGTCTGGGGGCGGATGCGGAGAATGCCGGGCAATATGCCGACCGTGTTATCGGGTGGCGGACGCCTCCGAAGGATGATGCCGCCGACGATGAGGCGTCGCTCTACCGCGCCGCGGGCCTTAGTTATTCTCCACGACAGGCACCATTTGCGCATGTAAACGAGCTTGCTCTCGTTCTTGGGCTCCCGTCGACGCTAGTCGAGCGTGCCCTGCCGTTCGTGACCGTCTTCAGCGGGCTGCCGAAGATCAATGTGCTGGTTGCGCAGCCTGAGGTCATTGCTGCACTGCCCGGCATGACGCCGTCTGCACTGAAAGAATTTCTGCGAGAGCGGCCGACGCTGCCAGACGACACGGCTTCGATCGCAACAGCTCTGGGCCCGGCACAAGACAATGCGACGATCGAAAAGAGTAACTCCTTTCGCATCCTGACCGCGATTAAATTTGACAATGGCCGGCAGAGCTCGTCGGAGGTGGTGATCCGGCTGGGTGGCAAGAAGGATCCTTACCAAGTTCTATCTTGGCAGGAGGAAGGGGCGGCTGTGTCCCGCTATCCTCGAAGGTTGGCAAGTGATGGCGATGCTCTTTGAACTCAAAGAACTGTTTGGCGAATGGATCGCGGCCGTTTCCCGGGCTATCAATTCGATCGCCACTCGCTTCGTACCCCAGCGGCCAATATCGGTCATGGAAGGGGACAGCGGCACCTTCACGGTTAAAACAGCGCCCATGAAAAAAGGCGCGTCCTTGGCGGACGTTTCTTTTCATCTGTCGAATGGCCGACCAAGTCCCGCTTTAACGGATGACTGGGTCACGGCATTTCGCGGCAGCCGCGTCGAAATCCAACTCAATTCCAATGGCGTCCTGTTCCGATCGCTCGACTTTCCCAAGCAGGCCGTGGACTTTCTCGCCGCCATGATCCGCGCACAGATCGACCGTCTGACACCGTGGGCAGCCAATGACGTGGTTTTCGGTTGGAGTCCTCCCTCGAATATTACAAACGAGCGAATTCAGCTGACCCTCGCCGCGACGTCGAAATACACAATCCAGCCTCTTGTGCAGCTCGCAGGTGACCTCGGCGCTGCGTCCGTGACGGTAGTCGCCGAGGCTCCGGCCGGGGAGGGGGCACCCGCAATGTTGAAGGTCTTTGAGACGTCTATGCAAAGCGCGATCGGAAGGACAATGGATCTGCCGCGGATTTTGCGCGTCATCTTGTTGAGCAGCGGTGTCGCCGCCGCAACCTCGCTGGTCTTTGCGGCCTACGCAGGAAACGCGCTCGACGCCGAGCAGCAACAATTATCGCGCCGGATCGCAGAGCGCCGCGCGTCGTTGCTGCTTGGTCAGACTGCCGAGGGCGGATCGGCCCAGAGTCTCCTGGCAAAACGAAAGCGGACGACGCCCTCAAGCGTCATGGTGCTTGAAGCAATCTCGCGGGTCTTGCCTGACAACACCTACGTGACCGAGTTGCGGCTTGAAGGCGACAAGGTTCAGGTCGTCGGTATTTCGCAAGACGCACCCCCCCTGATCAGTTTGATGGAACAGTCGCCCCAGTTCTCCCGAGCCACATTTTTTGCACCAACGACGCGAGCGACGGGCGATCCTGGAGAGCATTTCCACATCGAGGTGCACGTCACTCCCTACTTCGGATCGGATAAATGAATTCGACCGTCACTTTAAAAAAGACATTCACAGCGTCGCCGTTGCTGGCGGGGATTACTTACGCCGGTCTCGTCGTAGCGTTGTTGTTCACCGTGACAATTTCCATTGGGAGCATCTTGGGCCAGCGGGCCCAGATAGCATCGTCGGTGGCCATGTTGGAGCAGTTCGAAGGCCGCCGGTCTCCCGCGACTCGTGGGAAAGCCGGCGACGTTTCGATGCCGTCGGGCTCGGCATTTTTGGAAGGGGCTACGATTACCGTCGCGGGCGCGGCCCTCATCGAGCGCGTTGCAGGCGCTGTGACAAAATCTGGCGGAAACGTTTTGTCGTCCCAGGTCGAGTTGAGAGGCACGCCGTCCAAGGCGGGATTTCTTAGTATCCTGGTCAACTGCGATATCGATCAGACGGGACTGCAAAATTTACTTTATGACCTCGAAGCCGGAATGCCGTTCTTATTCATTGATCAACTCGTCGTTCAGGCCCCGGGATCAAATTCAAGTGGCGGAAAGCTGCGAATTCTGTTGGCGGTATCAGGGCAATGGCAAGGTGCGAAATGATGTTGAGGCTCGCAATTGGCATCATGGTTCTGGGATTCTCTGCGCACTGCGCGTTCGCCTTGACCTCTGTTGCGGCCACGGAGCCGCTGGCTGATGATGTCAGCAAGGATGTGCGTGCCGAATCGCAGGCGGCATCTGCAATTTGGGCGAATCCCATCGCTCCAGCGCAGGTGCTCGTCGCGACTGCTCCGGTTGTGCCCGCACCGGCGGCCGAGCGGGCGTTGAGTGCCAATCCGTTGTGGGCCATTCCCCTCAGCGCATTGTCCGGCACGCGCGACCGGCCGATCTTCTCAGCGTCGCGACGACCGATCCCCGCTGCGGTTGCTCCCGCCGCAGCTATAGTATCTAAACCCAGAGAACCGGAGCGCCCGCAGCTCTCGCTGGTCGGGACGATTGCAAGCGACGAAGAGGGGTTTGCAATATTTTTGGACCAATCGACCAAGGCCGCACTCCATCTAAAGGTCGGCGAAGATTATCAGGGCTGGAAGCTGCGATCGGTTCAGGGGCGAAAGGCGACCTTGGAAAAGGACCAACAGGTCCTCACCCTCGCGTTGCCACAGTCTGGTGATGGACAAACGAAGATTCCCATTGAACACCGTCCCTCGCCTGTGGACGCCGGAAAGCAACTGTCGGTAACGTTACGGCCGCGACCCGACGATAGGTCCCGTCGCTGATTCATTGCTTCAGTAGTCGCTCAACAGCACGGCCAGTGCTGTTGAAGAGCTGTTGTGAACAACAGGCCGAATGCGAGAAACGGTCCAAACGATATGGACGTTTGGCCGGTAAATTGCCGTCCGGCCAGTTGCAGAACGCCTGTGCAGACCAGCGCGGTGAGTGCGGCAACCAGTAGAAGCATTGGCAGCCCAGCGACGCCGATCCAAATTCCTGCAGCCGCCAGGAATTTGACGTCGCCTAAGCCCAATCCCTGGATTTTTCTGAAAGAGAAATACAAACGTCTCAGCAGCCAGAAGGTGGCTCCGATGGCTACGCCCTCACATACCGATTCCAAACCGATAAGCGGCCCGCTAACGATGACAGTCCGCAAAAATCCAACACCGGCAATCGTCAAATTCAAATAGTCCGGAATAATCCCGTGACGAATATCGATCCAGGCAAGAACGAGGCTCAGCAGGCAGAGCAGTCCAAACGATGCGACGATGATCATGCTGCGTGCTTGATCCAGCAGTAAAAGTTGACTGACCGTTTAGCAGCCCGGCGATCAGTTTTGCCAAATCATTTTAAGGTCATGCGGCTGCTATAGCGAATGTATTTGTAGCGCTGATGTAGATGGCGCTCTCTGCGCGACTTCATCGGGCTCTTCGGACTCATCAGACTATTTTTCAAAATGATGACTCCTTTGTGAAAACGTCAGCGCGCATTCGGATTCAACAGTTGAAGCGGGAGAGCGCACGGCGGCGTACCTGAGGATTCTTGCGAACGTGCGTCAAATCGACACACGCTCGTCACCTGTCGCTGGTTAATACGCGGCGCGTTTAGCCGTTTCTTTTTCTTGGGGGTTTTATGAAATACAAACTATTCTCAACTGTCGCGATGGTTGCCGTCGCGACGACTGCTCTCGGCAATCCTGCTGCCGCTGATGGTGTCCGGCCTGATGTGGCCGCTCAGGCCAAAACGGCTACACCGATCAAGCACGTGGTTGTGATCTTTGGCGAGAACGTCTCGTTCGATCACTACTTCGCCACCTATCCGAAGGCGACGAATCCATCGGGCGAGCCCGTCTTCATCGCGGCCGCGAATACCCCAGTGGCAAATAATCTGGGCGCGAATCCGTTTTTGCTGAACAACAACAGCAATTTCACCAACACGGCCAACGGTACCGATGCGGCCAACCCGTTCCGCCTCGACCGCTCTCAGGCGAACACAAGATCGCAGAACCACGGATATAGGGCCGAGCAGCTGGCCTACGACAACGGCAAGGCCGATCTCTTCCCGAAATTTACGGGCAGCGGCACTGCGGGTGGCGCCGGCGCGTTCGGCACCAAGGGCCAGGTGATGGGCTATTTCGACGGTAACACCGTGACCGCGCTATGGAATTACGCACAGTATTACGCGATGAGCGACAACGCCTATACCGACAGCTACGGTCCGTCGACCAACGGCGCGATCAACGTGATCTCCGGTCAGACCAATGGCGCGCAGTTCACGGTCGGCACCTCTCCGTCCAATATCATTCCTGACGGACAAGGTGGTCTGACGCTGATCGGCGACATCGATCCTGGTTTCGACACCTGCTCGAACACGTCCACCGCAGCCATCCTGACGGGCAAGAACATCGGCGACCTGCTCAATGACGCCAACCTTACCTGGGGTGGATTCATGGGTGGCTTCAATCTGCAGACCACGAATCCGAACGGCAGCACGGGTTGCAAGCGAACCACCTTCTCAAGTGTGCTCAACAGCAGCCCGACCGATTACATTCCGCACCACGCCTGGTTCCAGTACTATACGTCGACCGCCAACCCGACCCATGCGCGTCCGACCGGCATTGTCGGTTACACGAAGGCCGCCGACGGCTCGGTTGATCCTGCCAATCACCAGTACGATCTCGACGACTTCTATGCTTCTGTGAGCGCCGGCAACTATCCGTCGGTCTCTTACGTGAAGATGCAGGCCATCAACGACGGGCATCCTGGCAACTCTGATCCGATCGATGAACAGGCCGGTGTGGTCAAGCTGATCAATTTCCTTCAGCAGCAGCCTGAGTGGAATGATACGGCAGTGATCATCGCTTATGACGACTCGGATGGCTGGTACGACCATGCCTACGTTGCACCGACGCAGGCGTCCGCCGATGCTACAAACGACCAGGTTAACGGTCCTGGCAAGTGCGGCAGCGGTCCGCTCCCGATGGGTATAAATGGTAAGCCAGTGAACGGTCGCTGCGGCCCAGGCACGCGCACTCCGTTCATCGTTGTCTCGCCCTTCGCGAAGAAGAACTACGTCAGCCATGATCGGATCACCCAGGCTTCGGTTGTTCGTTTCATCGAGGACAACTGGCTCAAGGGTCGTCGTTTGGGTGGCGGTTCGCTGGATGCCACCGCCGGCACGATCAACGACATGTTCGACTTCAGCAAAGCGGCTCGCACCGACAAGTTGATCCTCGATGTGTCGACCGGAACAGTAGCGACCAACTAAGAACCATTGTTACAGTTGATATGACCTTCAACCGTATATTGTGGATTCTCGGCGCCGGCCTTGGCTTGGCCGGCGCCGTCTTCGCCGCCGAGCCGCAAGGCTCGGCCGGCGATTATCCAAACCCAATTCGCCTCGTCCGTCCGCCCGTCGAGCCGCTGTCTGCAATGGCGCAACTCGGACATGAAATTTTCTACGACCCAAGCCTGTCCTCTTCCGGCAAGTTGGCATGTGGGTCGTGTCACAGCCCGGAGCATGCCTACGGACCACCGGGCGATGGCCCGGTTATGCTCGGTGGGTCGGAACTGTCACGCCATGGCACGCGTGCTGTCCCGTCGCTGACATACCTTGAGCGACAGCCAATCTTTAGCATCGGACCGGACGACACGACGGCCGAGGAGAGTGGCGTCTCACTCTCACAGCAGGCTGCGATCGGCCAGCAATCGACAAAAGCGCAAAAGACCGCGACGGCGACCGACCAGTCTGCCGTCAATATCGTGCCACAAGGCGGCCAGTTCTGGGACGGCCGGGCCGATACGCTGCAAGATCAGGCGCTCATCCCGCTGCTCGATCCGCGCGAGATGGATGGCGGAAGTGTCGATATCGTGGCGGCGAAGCTGAGGCGCGCACCTTACGCGAAGCGCTTCGCGGAATTATTCGGCGAGAACGTTTTCCAAAACCCGGGGATGCTGGTATCCGAAGCGATGTTCGCCATCGCGCGCTACCAGATCGAAGAACCGAGCTTTCATTCTTACACAAGCAAGTTCGATTACTGGCTGGAAGGCAAAGCGAGCCTCAACGAGAGCGAGATGCGCGGGTACAAATTGTTCAACGATCCCAACAAGGCGAATTGCGCCGGCTGTCACCTCGATCAGGCAAGCAAGGACAATCTTGCTCCGCTGTTCACAGATCATCAGTATGAGGCGTTGGGGGCGCCGCGCAACACTGCGCTCACCGATAACAGGGATCCGAAATATTTCGATCTAGGCGTCTGCGGTCCCGTCCGTACCGATATCGCGGACCAGAAACAGTTCTGCGGCATGTTTCTGACGCCGAGCTTGCGCAATACTGCGACGCGCCACGCCTTCTTCCATAACGGCGTGTTCCACACGCTGCAGGAGGTCATGGATTTCTATAATTTCCGTGATACGAATCCTGAGAAGGTCTATCCGCGTGCGGCGGACGGCTCCGTGCAAAAGTTGAACGATATTCCCTCGCAGTATCATGCCAATGTCGATGTAAGCGATCCGCCGTTCGATCGTCATCCTGGCGATACACCGGCGATGACGGCGCAGGAAGAGGCCGATATCATCGCATTCCTGCAGACCTTGACCGACGGGTACAAGCCGGTGGAGTGAAGCGCGACGATGCGGCCCGGCATTCTACCGGGTCGAGATCGCTCTGCCGATGGCAGACGAAGAAAACGGCCGGCCAAGCCCGGCGTTGAGCTGCACGCAAATTGCGCGTTTCGTGATCGCCGAAAGTACCGGACATAGTATTTCCGCAGAGGATTTCGCGGAGGTGGTGAGCTTCGCGCGACCGATGCCCCCATAGATGGGCGTTCTGAAACTTGCCCTAAGGCAATAATCTGCGGGCGCATTCGTAAAGAGGGGAGATCGGTTATGTAAGTTTTTTTTGCGGGAACCATTTAGCTGAAAAATGATTGTGACAAAAGGTCGCAATACTGCTGTTGCGGCGCGTGGGCGTATGCTGCTCGAGGTAGATTGATGACCGACAACTGTACTCGCTTTTCCCGCCGTTTTTTGCTCGCTTCCTCCGCCGCCATAATCGCATCAGGCGCAACCAACGCACTCGCGCGAACGATCACTCAGAAATTGCCGTGGGAACCCGGTACTGCGCGTCCGCCGGGTGCCGTGCGGCCTGGCCCCTGGATGTTTTTTAGTGCGGATGAGGCCTCCACCATCGAAGCCATTGTTGAACGCTTAATCCCACCTGATGAAAAGAGCATCGGTGGGAAAGACGCTGGATGTGCGGTTTTTATCGATCGTCAACTCGCCGGGCCTTATGGCCGCGGTGACGGCCTTTATACCAAGCCACCCTTTATGCCGGGGGTGCCGACCCAGGGTTATCAATCTGAAGCGACGACCGGTGGTCGTTATCGGTCTGGCTTGAGAGCTTTAGCCGATTACGTCAAATCGCAATTTGAAGGCAAATCATTTGCACAGCTCGCACCGGCTGATCAGGACAAAGTCCTTTCGGACCTCGAAAGCGGTAAGGCAGAGCTCAAGGGCGTTAAAGGAACCCAGTTTTTCGAACTTCTTCTGCAAAACACGCAAGAGGGATTTTTCGCCGATCCAATCTATGGAGGCAACAAGGACATGGCGGGTTGGCGTATGATTGGCTTCCCCGGTGCACATTATGATTATCGCGACTGGATCGAGCGTCACAACGAACCTTATCCATTCCCGCCTGTCAGCATTATGGGCCGGTCTGACTGGACAGTGGGGAGTCAATAATGGTCCAAAAACTTCCGCCAAAGGATGTTGTCATCATCGGACTGGGCTGGACCGGCTCTATTCTTGCGCATGAGATGTGCAAGCAGGGCCTTGATGTTGTAGCCATTGAGCGCGGCCCTTGGCGTGATACTGCCACTGATTTTCCTCCTGCCTTAGCTCAAGACGAATTGCGTTATGGCGTGAGGCTCGATTTATTTTTGCGACCGCAGCAGGAAACGCTGACCTTTCGTAATAACGTCTCGCAGACAGCGCTCCCGATAAGACGCTTCATCGGCTTTCTTCCCGGGAACGGTGTCGGTGGGGCGGGCGTGCATTGGAACGGTCAGACCTGGCGCTTTCTGCCGACTGATTTCAAGCTTCGGAGCCATCTGGAACAGCGCTACGGCAAGCAGAACCTTCCTGATGATATGACGATTCAGGACTGGCCGGTTAGCTATGACGAGCTTGAACCTTTTTATGACCGCTTTGAAAAGTTGTGCGGAACATCTGGTAAAGCGGGTAATCTGCGCGGACAGATTCAGGAGGGCGGCAATCCTTTCGAAGGCTGGCGTTCATCGGAATATCCGACGCCGCCCGCCAAGCAGGGTTACGCCAGCGTCCTGTTCGCAGAAGCCGCTAAAAAACTGGGTCACAAGCCGTTTCCGCAACCAGCTTCGAACTTGAGCCAAGCGTATACCAATCCGCTCGGGGTAACGCTTGGGGAGTGTACCTATTGTGGCTTCTGCGAGCGCTTCGGGTGTGGAAATTATTCGAAATCGAGTCCACAGACCTGCGTGCTTCCGGCCTTGATGCGATTTCCGAATTTTTCAGCGCAAACCGAGTCCGAGGTCACGAAGATTAATCTCGACTCCACCGGAAAGATTGCGACCGGTGTGACCTATGTCGATACGTCCGGAAACGAATATGAGCAGCCCGCCAATATCGTTCTGCTTTGTGCATTTTCGCTATTCAATGTTCGCATGCTGTTGCTGTCTGGCATCGGAAAGCCATACGACCCGCAATCTGGTCAAGGAGTTGTCGGAAGAAATTACGCCTACCAGATAACGTCCAGCGTCTCATTGATACTCAAAGACAAGATTCTCAATCCGTTTATGGCCAGCGGTGCGAATGGGATGATTGTCGATGATTATGACGGGGACAATTTCGATCACTCGGGCTTGGGATTCGTCGGCGGGGGATATATCGGCGCGCACCAGACCAACGCTCGCCCGATCCTGACGCATCCGGTTCCGAAGGGCACGCCAAAATGGGGCTCGGCATGGAAGAAGGCGGTCGCCGAGACGTATCAAAACGCGACTAATCTTGCGACGCACGGCAGCTGCTACAGCTATCGGGATTGTTACCTCGATCTCGATCCAACTTATAAAGATCCTCTCGGGCGGCCGCTCATGCGGATGACGTTCGATTTCCACGACAATGAATTGAAGATGTCTGCTTACCTGACCGAACGGCTAGCCGACATTGGAAGGGCAATGAATCCAACGGAAATAATCCCGCATTATCGCAAGGGCCCCTATACCGTCACCACGTATCAGACCACACACAACACCGGCGGTACGGTCATGGGCAACGATCCCACCAACAGCGTTGTCAATCGTTATTGCCAGAGTTGGGACGTCCATAACGTGTTTGTGCCTGGTGGCGCGTCGGTATTTCCACAGAACCACGGTTATAATCCGACCGATACAGTCGGAGCACTCGCATACTGGACGGCGGACGCAATCACCAGCCGATATCTGAAGAACCCCGGTCCATTGGGTTAGGTGATGATATGTTGTCGTCTGTGAAAATCTCGATTGCGGCTTCCCTATTGATATTCTCTGCTTATGGCTCTGCCCGAGCGCAGGATTTGCAAAGCTCAGACCGGATTGCACGGGGCCATTATCTTGCGACATTAAGCGATTGTGCGGGCTGTCATACAGCACCCAGCGGACAGCCCTATGCGGGCGGTCTCGCATTGGATACCCCATTCGGAAAAATCCTGGTGCCGAACATTACCCCCGACACTGATACGGGAATTGGACAGTGGACCGATGACGAATTCGCAGCAGCGCTTCGCGACGGCCGCGGACACGGTGGTTCACGACTTTATCCAGCGATGCCGTATCCCGCTTTTACCAAACTGAGCGATGAGGACGTGCACGATTTGCGAGCCTATTTCGCTACACTGGAGCCTGTAAAAAATAAGGTGATCGCCAACCAATTGCCGTTTCCTTTCAATATCCGATCGCTATTGATTGCATGGAACGCGTTGAATTTCACTTCCGGCCGCTTTCAACCCAATCCGCAAAAATCCGCAGAATGGAATCGTGGCGCCTATATTGTGCAGGGCCCGGCACATTGCGGCACTTGTCATACGCCAAAGACAGTCCTCGGCGGCGACAAAACCGATACGCCGTTGGCCGGCGCAAAGCTACAGGGCTGGTTCGCGCCGAATATTACGACAAACTCCCGAACGGGAATTGGGGGTTGGTCGAAGGATGAACTCGTTCAATATCTGAAGACCGGATCGAACGCATGGACACTCGCGTCGGGTCCAATGGCTGAAGCGGTGACCCATTCGACGTCTCAGATGAACGACGACGACATTATGGCGATTGCTACTTACTTGAAAGATAGCGGCATCGGTGGTGACGCTATCAAGGTGGCTCCAGTTGCTGCCAACGACCCAGTAATGAAAGCGGGTGCTGCCATATACAAGGATAATTGCGCCGCTTGCCACAAGGAAAGCGGATTAGGCGAACCTGCTCTTTTCCCACGTCTGGCTGGAAGTGCATTGGTGCAGTCGGACAATTCGACCACGCTGGAACGCCTCGTGCTTCACGGCAACCGCGCTGTGTCCACCGCATTCGCTCCGACTGCTCCGGCAATGCCGGCTTTCGACTGGCGGCTGAATGACGCCGAAGTCGCCGCAGTTATAACCTATATTCGCAACAGTTGGGGGAATGCCGCCTCAACGGTATCGTCAAAGGAAATCGCAGACCAACGTGCTTTGTTAGCAAGGTCTCCGTAACAAAAATGCCGATCTGGAACGACTTAATAACGCTTTCGGTCTCGGTGTTAAAGCTGTGAGGGATCTGTGCAAATTTGACACCCGCATCCTCGCCGGCTCTCCGGTATTGCTCGTGAAAAAAGGTAGCGGTGTCGCAGTCTAATAAGCGATTGAGCTTCGGCAGAGTTGGTCAGCGTCACCTCTCTATATCTCGCACTTGGAGTAGAGGAATAAGTATTCTCTAAGAACCTATGCAGTCAGCCTGAACTGATAGGAGAATTGTACAAAGCTTCGGTACACGTTCGAAGCAGCCGAGAAAAAATAGCAAAATCTAAGAACGACCTTTTAAAGATGGAGCGCCGAATCTGGTAATTGCAGAATCCATCCTGCTGAGTGGCGCAGATGGTTTTCCAGTGCCTGCTGACCGGCTGCCGCGTCCCCAGCGAGAATGGCTTGTGCGATGTTGATAGGGTCTTGATGTGAGTGCGCGAGATTTTTCGCTTGCATCGATTGGCCGACCTGAAACATTCCGATGGGAAGATGACGATTGTCGAACAACTGCGAGAGCTGCTTGTTCGCCCCGATGCCCACGATGGTCCTGTGATAGAGCCGGTTTTGCCGCATGAATGTTGACCACGCGCGCTCCGAACGATCCGGCTCACCTCGTCCAGATCGTAAGAAAACGATTGCGGTGGTCACACTCATCGATATGTTCCGCAACGAGCTGTGCGGCTCCGCCGATCATGGAGACGATACGGCCCCATTTCTTGTCACGCATGATCGGCACAACAGTACGGATCGCACGCAGGAAATCAAACAGCTTGGTGTCGAGCTGCTTTTGCAGACCCTCGTCGGTCATCTCCGCAAGGCGGCCGGAATACATCGTGCCGGGGCGATATCGAGCTTGTCTATCTTGGTGCCGATGCGCCTGCCTATGTCGGTACGTTTCAGGCCAAAATGATCGACCCCGCCATTCCGTTCGAACCGGCAGGCGAGGCTTGACTCAAAGCAAGCGGTCGAAAGCATGATCTAGACGTTTTGGATAAGTTAGATCCCGAGAACGCTGCCCTCTTGTCTAACTCTATGCTTTAGCGTGAACCTCAGCGATAAAGGATGCGAGTGCTTCGCCGATCTCGTGTGGGCGATCTTCCGGGACGTAGTGTTTTGCGGCGACCGTGATCTGACGTTGATTGGGCCATTTTTGACAGAACTCCCGAGCTTCACCCGCTGTTCCGTGCCCTTGGTCAGCGTTTACGAATAGCTTAGGAATATCGTTTGTTGCGAGCCAGTCGCTGTACCGCTTAATTAGCGGGTAATTTTCCTCTGGGTCTCCCTCGAACACGATCTCGCGCGGCCACAGCAGAGTCGGCAAACGCGATACACCCGGTTCTTCAAAAGGTGCTCGATAGTAGGCCTTCTCCTTGTCGCTCAGTTTACGAACGACTCCGAATTCAAACAGCATCTTCTCGACGAAGAAATTGTCCTGCAGAACGATCTTCTCGCCTTCCTGTCCGCGCAGTGCTCTGAACATGGGTTCGCGTCCCGGCGGCAGGTCAGACCAAAGGCGCGGACGAACCATGGCCTCCATATACACGATGCCCGCAAATCGATCAGGAAAACGGCAGGCCCGATAGAAGCCAAGCGCGGCCCCCCAATCGTGGGCGACCAGAATGATGTCGCGCAGATCCAGCGCATCGAACCAAGCATCAAGATAATCCGAATGATCCTTGAATTTATAGGCATAGCGCAGCGATTTGCCGGACTGGCCCATACCGATGAGATCGGGGGCCAGGCATCGGCTGGACCCTTCGGCATAGGGAATGACATTTCTCCACATGTAAGCGGATGTAGGATTTCCGTGCAGGAAAACGACAGGCTTGCCCTTGCCGACATCGACATAGGCGATCTCGCTATCGAGCACTTTCATGCGGTTCATGGTGTAAGGAAAATCATCCGATATGGGCTTGGAATTCATTTCGTCCTCTGGTGTCGTGAGTATCAATGATTGTCTTAGCTTAGCGGGAGCATGACTTCGCTTTGGAACGCTGGCCGCTCTGTGAGAGCATCGTACCACCGGCGCAGACTAGGGAGGTGAGGGTGCGTAATGTCGAGGGCATACCAGCGATAGACAGAGGCCCCGACCGGGATGTCAGCCATTGAGAAATCGTCGCCACCCACGAACGGCCGATTGGAAAGCCTTTCATCAAGCAAGCTCAGCACGGCTGCGCACTTAGCCTCATCTTCTTTTTGCGTCCTGGAATTGAACTCCTCCTTCGGTGTACGAATGATTCCGATGAAAACGGGGCGCAGGGCTGGCCACAATGTAGTTGCCTGCCAGTCCATCCAGCGCTCGCAGTCGAACCGGGATCGAATGTCTTGAGGACACAAGCCGCCGACTTTGAACTTCTGTGCCAGATAGCGGACAATGACATTTGACTCCCACAGAACGAATCCATCGTCTTCCAGTGTCGGTACCAATCGATTAGGGTTCATTGCGACGTAATCAGGCTCTTGTGTGCCTCCGAACTCTCCGCCGACAAAAATGTGCTGCGGTGACAGACCAAGTTCGCGGCAACACCACAAGACCTTCTGAACATTGATCGAATTGCGACGTCCCCACACTTTCATGAGTTCTGATGCCATCAAGGTATGAGGTGTCTGCGCGGGCAACATTATGGCTTTGCCACCAGAGGTGCATCCGAATGATATTTGCCCCCGCTGAAGATCAGCGGGCTGCCTTCCCTGTGATGTATACGCCGAATGCGCCCGAGGAAAATCACGTGATCACCACCGTCTGTCGTGCTCTCGGTGTCGCATTCAAACACGGCAAGCGACTCGTGCAGGACGGGACAGCCCGCCCATCCGGTCGAGAACGTGACCCTATCGAACTTGTTGTCGCTCGGCTTGGCGAAGTGATCAGACAGATGTGACTGTTCTTCCGAGAGGACGTTTACGACAAAGGTGCCAGCGGCGAGAAAGCTTTTGATCGAGGGTGCCTCGCGGCGCAGGCTCCAGAGAATCAGTGGAGGAGCAAGGGATACTGCGGCAAGGGAGTTTGCGGTCAGGCCTTCAAACTTTCCGTTCGGAGCACGTGTCGTGATGACGGCAACTCCGGTTGGATACCGTCCCAGTGCATTTCGTAAATCACGCGGGTCGATGGGTTCATGCTGATCCGTTACGTTTATCATAACGGTCTCCCAAGGTAGGTAGATGGTTAAACACCGAGGTTCGGTCTTTCTTCGGAGCAGAATCTAGCCGTGGATCGACACAAGTAAAAATGATATATATTGCTGCTGCTCATTATTAAAAATAATGCCATGGGATCAATTACGATGACCATCATTGCAAGCATTCGCGACATCAAGCTGTTCGTCGCAGCTTATGAGGAGCGCTCATTCACCGCCGCGGCGGAGCGTGAAGCTGCGACACAATCCGGTGTCTCTCAACACATCGCCAAGCTTGAAGCCCTCCTCAAGGTGAAGCTTTTTTCACGCAATGCGACAGGGCTGATCGCTACGCCTGCCTCAGACGCTTACTATAGCCATTGTGTAGAGGTGCTCAGGGTACATGAGCGCGCCCATATTGCGATTGGGGAATATACATGCGGGCTTCATGGGGAGATTTGTGTGGGTCTGATGCCATCGATGACCCGTTGCGTTCTCGCGCCGGCACTGGTGAGGTTTATCAAGCTGCATCCGAATGTGGCCGTCAGAGTGGTCGAGGGTTATAGCGGTGTTTTGACCAGGCAGGTAAAGGCAGGCCAGCTTGAATTCGCTATCGTGCCTGCTTATTCCGAGACCAGCGGTCTGAGAAGTCGATTCCTGGCCACGACACCCGAGCTGTTAGTGACGAGGAGAGATTCCTCTGCCAAGATCTCCCGCAGAGTTCGCCTTTCCGATCTGGAATCGCTCAAGCTGATCGTGCCGGGCAGCGGAAACGCCAGGCGTATTCTTCTCGATACATACTTCGCATCGAACGCCATTCGCGTCGAACGTATGATGGAGATGGATGCCATGTTTGGCACGCTTGGTTTTATCTTGCAGACCGATTGGGCCGCCGTTCTTCCCGCCATCATGATGTCTGATCCATCAGACCACAAAAACTTTAACATCAGGGCCGTGTCCGATCCGATCCTTACCCTCGATCTGATTTTGATCGAGGCATCACGACGTCCCATCTCCCGTCCAGCCGAGGTGTTTCTCGGCTTGATCAAAGAAGAAATGGATCGATTAAATCGCCCATGGACCACGGGGCGCCCTGTCTCTCGAAGGACAGCGGCTCGCAAAAGGTAGAGCCTCTAATTCAACCGGCGGCTGAAGCTCTCTCATCATATTCTATAATGGGGAGCCACAGATATCATGATTATTTCGCCTGAGGGTTTTTTGCTAAACCCGAGACAGCGGTCGGCGTGTCCGAACGTTTGCATAAGCCCATAAGCCGGAAAAACGGCGGGGTACGGGAGACGCAAGGATGGTATCGCAACATGCTGCAATCTGCTGGCCTGCTTTCTGAAGCCTTGGTCTCGGGCGTTCTGGTAGGCGGCTTCTATGCTGCCATGGCTGTCGGAATATCGATCGCCTTTGGAATGCTCGGGATAAGCAACATCGCTCACCCTGCAATTATACTGCTGGGATCGTTCATCGTTTACGTCTTCAACACGCAGCTTGGTGTCGATCCCCTTGTTGCTGGAGTACTGTTGACAATTCCGTTCTACTTTCTTGGAACGGTACTCTACAGCGGCTACGAAATCGCTTTCGAGCGACGCGGTGCCGAGCTGATCCGAGGTCTGTCGTTTTTTTTCGGGTTGTTCTTTATCACCGAAGTCGGTCTTCAGCTGATGTTCGGAGTCGACTACCGGCTCGTTCAGGCCTCGTATATCGGTCCCACTTTTAATATGGGTCCGGTGTCTCTGCCGTTACGAATGTTGATTCCATTTCTTGTCTCACTGGCGATGCTTGCGTGCCTTCAGGTGTTTTTCATGAAAACGTTCACCGGGCGCGCGATCATGGCTGTGGCACAGGATAAGCTTGCCCTCCAGCTTATGGGGGCCTCGCCGACGAAGATTAAACGCGTGGCGTTCGGGATTTCCATAGCCAGCGCTGCTCTGGCCGGGGCTTTGCTCATTATTCTGCAGCCCGTGGAGCCATCGGTAGGGCGAGACCTTATCGGCCGTATCTTTGCGATATGCGTTTTGGGTGGAGTTGGCTCGCTGCCAGGCACATTCGTAGCGGCGATCATTATCGGTGTGATCGAGAGTATTACGTCGACCTTCTATGGTCCATCATGGTCGCCAGCGGTGGCGTTCGGAATGCTGCTGGTTGCACTGGTTGTCCGGCCCGTCGGCATTTTCGGGAGGGCATGATGAGCAACGTACGGTTTGCGATGCTCGCGACATTGGTCGGCGTCGCCCTGGTCGGTGGGAGTCTTTTCATAAACAACGATTACTATATCTTTGTTGCATATCTGGTCATGCAATACGTGGTCTTGGCGACTGCCTGGAATATCCTTGGAGGATATGTTGGTTACGTAAATTTCGGAACCACGGCCTTTCTTGCAATCGGCATTTACAGTTCGGCGGCACTTTATAAGTGGCTCGAAATTCCTGTACCGATTCTGATGGTAGTTGCCGGCTTGATTTGCGGCGGTATAGGACTCGCCGTCGGCTATCTCACGATACGACTTCGGGGAGTCTATTTTACTATCGCGACGTTGGCGTTAGCTGTTGTTGTCCAAACCTTCATCACGAACTGGGATTATGTCGGGGGGTCTCGCGGAACGTATATTATCCGGCCCGATGAGATCGTTTTCTTTGGCAGCTATGTCAAATACCTGTTTTTCCTGATCGTTGTTCTCGCTATGGCGTCGATCGTCGTCGCGAGGGGTATTGAAAAATCGACCTTCGGGTTTGGTCTTGCCGCCATACGCGATGATGAAGGGGCAGCGGCCGCATCCGGCGTGCCTACATTGAAGTTAAAACTTATCGCGGCGGCTCTCAGTGGTGCTCTTATGGGCATGGCAGGCGCCCCGCTTCCCTTTTATCTTACATATGTTGAGCCCACTTCGTCGTTTAGTCTGGCGTACACGGTCAATAGCGTGGCGATGCCGTTAATTGGTGGAACAGGAAGCTGGATAGGACCGGTAATCGGTGCGGTGCTTCTTGGATCCGTGCAGCAGGCCATGACGGTTCTGATCTCGTCATCAGTCAACCTGTTGATCGTGGGTGCATTGCTGGTCTTTTTCGTGGTTGCTGCGCCACAGGGTATTTTGGGAATGATTCAGGCGGCGCGTGCTCGTCTTAAGATCATGGGGCTGAGTCTGATGGATGCGGCACTGGTATCACAGAAGCGGAGCGGAAAATGAATGAGACCGCCATTCTGGAAGTAAACAAGGTCGGAAAAAGATTCGGTGGTTTTGTGGCGCTGAACGACATCGATCTGTCGATCCGCCGGGGAGAGCGCGTAGGTCTTATTGGCCCCAACGGATCAGGCAAGAGTACTCTGACGAACTGTCTATGTGGAGCCATGAGGCCGGATAGCGGAAGTGTTCTTTTTGCCGGTAAGAGCATCGACGGCATGTCGGCACATGATCGGGCCAAACTTGGGATGAGCCGGAGTTTTCAGTTGCCGCGTCCATTCCACAGTTTATCGCTCATGGACAATCTTCGTGTGCCGCTGAAATATGTCGTTAACAAGAGGGGCGGCAGTCATCTGTCTGAAGAGAAGATTACGCTCAGGGCATATGATTTGTTGGAAAAATTTGGATTGGGTGGAAAGGCGGAACGACTTCCCAGGGATCTGACCCAAGTTGAAATGAGAAAGCTCGAGCTCGCTCGCGCGATGGCGACCGAACCCGCGCTGCTGGTTTCTGATGAGGCAATGGCGGGGCTGTCAAACTCTGAGGTTGACGAGATTCTTGCACTTCTTATGGCGCTCAACCGTGAAGGGGTTGCCATCATTTTCATCGAACACATCATCCGCGCCGTTATGGCATTCTCGGAACGGCTTGTCGTACTTGTGGCAGGTCAGAAGGTCGCCGACGGATTGCCGAAGGAGGTTCTTGCAAACGAGCAGGTCGTGGGAGCATATCTCGGTGAGTAGTATTCGCGTCGAAAAACTCTGCGCCGGCTATGGTGCTGTGCGCGTCCTTCATAATGTGTCGATTGCCGTCGATAGCGGGGAAACTGCGGCTCTTCTTGGAACTAACGGGAACGGGAAAAGTACGCTTATAAAGACGATTATGGGCATGGTAGTGCCGACATCGGGACGCATAATCGCCGAGATCAATGGCGATGAACACGAGTTGATCGGGAAGACAACGGAGCAGATCGTTGACCTCGGAATCGCTCTTGTGCCGGAGGGGCGGCGGTTGTTTCCGCGTCTAACCGTCGAGGAGAACCTTCTGCTCGGAGCTTACCGTCCTACAGCGCGAGAACGGCTGCATGACAATCTTTCATATTGCTACGAGGCATTTCCGCGTCTCAACGAGCGGAGAGGCCAACTAGCGGGGACAATGAGTGGCGGTGAGCAACAGATGTTGGCGCTCGGGCGGGCGCTGATGTCCGCGCCGAAGATCCTGATTGTCGACGAGCCTTCTGTTGGTTTGTCGCCATTATTCGTCAGTCGAACCATTGAAATGATTGCCCAGCTAAAGGATCGTTATAAGCTAACGGTGCTGATGGCGGAGCAGAATTTCACGCAAGCCATCCGCATTGCAGACAAGGGGTATGTCATCGTTCATGGAGAGATTGCGTTCCGTGGCGACAACCCAGAAGCGATGCATCAGAGTGATCTGATACGACAACATTATCTAGGTCTCTAGTACGCGGCATGAATGGAATGTCCAGGCACTGGCGTAAAAGAATTAACGGGGCAGCAGGCCCTTTGGCTTAGTTCGGAAGTTGAGCGCCTTCCGCGTTCGTCGAATCGAATCGACATCTACTCGAACTGTACTTGTGTGAAGTCAGAGGTGGGTGCTCAATTCCCGGAATGCACCGTATGATGCATGCGTCCTTGCATCATTTCGAATTGCGCTGCTTCTTGTGATTGTTTTAAGTCGTCATCATTGAACATCCATTATGCCATTAACCACCGTGATGAGGTGTCCCAGAAATGATTATTTTATCGGATTTCTGAGAAATAGTAGACTGCGTGCTCATGTAAGAGGACGCCTTATGCAGCTGGGATTCTTCACGATGCCAATTCATCCGTTGGATAAGGATTGGCGGAAGTCGTTGCGAGAAGACCGCGAGGCTTTCGTACTTGCTGACGAGTTGGGTTTCGTTGAGGGATATTGCGGCGAGCACGTCACCGATAAGGCCGAGAACATTACATCATGCGCGATTTTTCTCGCCACTCTCGTGGAAGCGACGAAGCGTATTAAGCTCGGCACGGGCACTGTGAACATTCCAAACAGTCACCCCGTTGCCATCGCCTCTCAACTTGCCATGCTTGATCACCTGCTCGATGGCCGCTTCATTTTCGGTATCAGTCCCGGTGGCCTCCTTTCGGATGCCGAAGTATTTGGAAATATCGATGCGGATCGCAACAAAATGTTTCTCGAGGGGATTGATCACATCCTGAAGATCTGGTCGTTAGAAGCTCCCTACGACATCTGCGGCAAGTATTGGAACGTCTCTACCGCAAGGACTCTCTTTGCCGGGATTGGGCAGGGTATTCTTCCAAAGCCGCTTCAATATCCACATCCGCCAATCGTGGTGGCCGCCGTAGCTCCATTTTCCAAAGGAGTAACCGAAGCTGCCGCGAGAGGATGGGACCCGATATCTGCCAATTTTCTGATGCCGGCCTGGGTTAAAAGTCATTGGCCGAAATATATCGAGGGCTGCGACCGGGTGGGGCGGCCCGCTGACCCGGCTAATTGGCGAGTTGCAAAAAGCGTTTTCGTCGCAACGGATCGGAATGTGGCGCGAGAATACGCAACATCGAACAATAGTCCCTATCGCTTTTACTACAGCCAGATGTTCGAAAAATTGAAGAAGAACGGTCGTATCGAGTTGTTTAAATCACGTTCTGACATGAGCGATGACGAGGTGTCGTTGGATGCGATTATAGAAAATCTGGTTATCTACGGTACCCCTGATGAGGTTGCAGACAAGATCGACGCATTTCGAGAAGAGGTCGGTGTATTCGGCACGATGCTTTATGCAGGCCACGACTGGCTGGACCCTGAATTGGCTCGTCGATCGATGATTCTCATGGCTGAGAAAGTTCAGCCGAAGATTGAACTGTCGAAACAAAAATCCCTACCGCAGCAAGGTCATCGTGCCTCCGCGTTGATGTTTGATTCCGACCGAATGATTGCACCATTGAATAAGTGACATATTTGATGACCAAGATAACCCTGCCAAGTGGTGTCGGCATTTCTCTGCAAATCGATGGAAAGGAAGATGGTCCATGGCTGGTGCTCTCGAACAGCGTGGCCACGACCCACAGAATGTGGGACCCACAAATGGAAATGCTGACAAGAAAGTATCGAGTTCTTAGGTATGACGCGCGGGGACATGGAGGAAGTGATGCCCCACTCCCTCCATATTCGTTTGATGATCTTGTTGCCGATGCCGTCGGCCTGATGGATCACTTCGAAATGAGGAACCCGTCTTTTATGGGTCTATCGCTCGGCGGAATGACGGGCCTCGGTCTCGCGCTATCGTACCCCGGCAGGCTTGCAAAACTGGTATGCTGCGACGCGCGGGCAGATACGACTCCGGCATTTATTCAAGACTGGGACGATCGCGTCAATCTGGTCCGCGAAAAGGGCCTTGTGGCTATTTTACAAAACACGATCGCGCGTTGGCTGTCAGCAGACTTCAGAGCAAACAATTCCGCAACGGTCGCCGCAATCGAGTCTATGATTCTATCAACCTCGATTGCGGGATTCGAAGGGTGCGCTGCTGCTCTGAAAGAGCTTGATTATCTTCCTTTTCTTGAACGGATCGCGGTGCCTACGCTGTTCGTGGTCGGCTCTGAAGACCGGGGGGCTTCTCCTGGGGTGATGCGTGCGATGGCTAATTGTGTTGGCGGCGCACGCCTCGAGATCGTCGAGGGATCGGCGCACCTTTCGAATCTTGATAACCCAGCAGGCTTTGCGGAGGCTGTAGCTGAATTCCTGCAATTGGGATGACTGGAGATCATCTGCGGTCAGAGCAGGTGTGAGATTTTTGTCCGTATCGTGATGCAGGGATTGCACACAAAAGCGCGCCGGTTTTGAGGCCTCAGAGTGCACACGTTTCGCCGGGCGAGAAGTCACCGAGACGCTGAACGCGTCATCTCGCTGGACGCAGGCTGAGCACGCCTGGAAGCATACTCAGCCGCGCGTTCGCTCACGGCCTACAATCAAAACCAATTTGAGCCAATGCGCCCATTACAACAACCGAGGCCCGGGTGAAATAGGGAGCAAAAAGAAACAGATGTCCATGTTGACTTTCTATTCCGCATCTGTTGACTTCAAACCAACTGACAACCAATTTATCGAAAGGTTGATCAACGGAAGACAAACGTTGTCAAAGGGAGAAACGTCATGTCGCTTCAAGCCAAGCTCGATGCCTTCAAGGCCGAATTCGAGACCACAAAACCGCGTGCTGCCATCGAGATTATGCATCGCGCTACCGCAGAATTAATCGAGTCGGGCGCGACTAAGCACGCCAAGAAGGCGGGTGAGGTAGCTCCGTCATTTTCGTTGAAGGATCCAGAGGGGACTGTCGTTGACTCGTCCGATCTTTTGAGACGTGGTCCGCTGATCGTGAGTTTCTATCGTGGTGTTTGGTGCCCGTACTGCAATATGGAGTTACAGGCGCTCGAAGCTGCCAAGCTGGAGTTCGAGAGGCGCGGCGCATCGCTTGTTGCCATCTCGCCGCAGACCGCCCCGAATAGCCGGAGATCGGTTCGCCAGAATGGTCTCTCCTTTCCGATTCTGTCTGACGTGAAGGGAGATATCGGTGCCGCGTTCGGGGTCCGCTTCAAACTTCCCGATTATTTGGTTGAACTCTATAAGCAGTTCAAAAACGATCTGCCGACGTTTAATGACGATCCGAGTTGGACGCTGCCGATGCCAGCCCGTTATATCATCGGTCAGGATGGCGTGATCCTCTACTCGGAGGTGAATCCCGATTATACGCGTCGGCCCGATCCTGAGGATATGATTCCGTTTCTTCAGTCGTCAGAGGTCAGAGCCTAGGTGATAAGCGAGGGCGTAAGTTTTTGTGTCGGTCATCATCTGGCCGTTTGATCTATCAGTAAGAGCGTCGCTTCGATCTGTTTGAAACTGTAGGTTGACGGTCGTCCGCTCCGACCGTCAACTGGGCGTTTTTTTGAGAACTCCTGGCAATTGACCAGAAGGAAAAGATGCGGCGCGTGTGCGATGAGCGGGAAGACTGCTCGTGCAATGAAACTAATCCGGCTGCAACCAAATAGAATTGAGTGTTTGATACGTCTCGTATAGCGGCTTCGCTGAGGGGGCGGAGAGGCTTGCCTCGGAATTTCACGACGCCGGCCGTGCGGCCTTCGTCTCAAAGCGGATTGCATTTTGGTCAATCCCAATCGAGCCCCAACCGTTTTTCACGGATAGTCCCTGCGCCTGTCGCCGGGATAAATCCCGCGTTATCGAGCCCCGCGACTGCAATCCCCGCAGGTCGCCGATGAACATTACAATCAATTAAAACCAATATCGCGCGCTGCGAAGGCGATTTGCGCCAATATTCAAATTTTATGCTTGACTCTCACCGGTAATTTTTACGAGGCTCCGCCAATAGTAACCAATAGTGAAGAATGGTCAACCAAATCGGGGGGATTTCGTATGATTGTTACGGATTGGTGTCGGAGAAACAGCCTGCTTTTGCAGAAGTTCTCGTGCAGCTGGAGGCTGCGGACCGATGTTGCTTTTGTGAGGGTTACAGGCGGTCTGGTGGCCATGCTTGCCGGGGCGGCGACGGTCCTGGGGATGGTGACATCGACTGCGAACGCTTATGAGCTGGGTTTTCCGGGGTATGAACAAAAACCCGGATTTTTCCTTGGCATCGTCACCGCGGCGCCGGCGCCGGCGCCAGGTTGGTACAGCACAACAAGGTTTATCGATTACGAAGCAAAACTCGTCGGCCCCAGCGCCCCGAGTGTCGGCGGTCGCTCCACCAACGTAGAGGCCGAAGGGGTGTCTCAAGCTTTGCTGTGGTCGTCAGGATGGAAATTTTTTGGCGGAACGTATGAAGCGGGTGTTATCCAACCGGTTTTTGCTGCCGACGTAGGCGCTCCGTTGAATCAGGATCGTAAGGGTTTGCACAACACGCTGTTCGTGAATCAATTGGCATGGAATCTTGGGGAGGGCTTTTTTCTCAAGACAGCACTTCTGACTTGGGCGCCCACCGGCACGCAGGTGGGACTGAGCGGTCTTGGAAGCGTAGGCAACCCGTGGTGGACATTCCAGCCGGCGGTATTGTTTTCATATTTGAAAAACGGCTGGAATCTTACTGCCAACATATCCGATGAGATTTCGACCGAGAACACCCTGACCAAATACCGTACCGGCGATATTTTCCACGTTGATATCACTGCAACGAAAACTATCGACAAGTGGACAGTAGGTCCGGTGGCCTATTACGCAGGGCAGATCACCAACGATAAATCGAGCGCATTCTACAATTACAGAATTAACGTCAATCGCTACGACCAAGTGGCTGTCGGTGGTCTGGTTGGTTACAATTTTGGTCCGGCGAGGGTCGACTTTTGGGCGCTCCAGGAAGTCTATGCGCGAGCGGAGGGTGTGACTCCACAAACAGGCACCGTCACGCGAGGCTTTACAGGAGTCGTCGCCTTGAGTTTCCCATTTAATCAGCAGGCACCCACGGCAGCGCCGTCCGTGTTCTATCGCAAGTGAGAATGCACACAGCTTGAATCGGAGAGGGTAAATGATCAGCGATAAGAACAAGACCATCGATCGTCGTCGTGCGGTATTGGGGATGGCCGCTATTGTCACCGGTACTTCTATGCTTGGACGAAGGAGTTACGCGGCGGAGCCGCCGATCAAAATCGGTTTTGGCGTGCAACTTACGGGTTCTCTGGCTGCAGCGGGAAAGGCTGCGTTGTTGACGGCCCAGATATGGGCTGAAGAGGTCAACAAGGCCGGTGGTCTGCTGGGGCGTCCGGTCGAATTGGTTTACTATGACGATCAAAGCAATCCGGGTCTGGTTCCGGCTATTTATTCCAAGCTCATCAACATCGACAATGTCGATCTTCTAATGGCGATCAGTACGAATCAAGTTGCGCCGGCGATGCCGTTGATTATTCAAAAGAAACGGATCGTGATGGCGATGTTTGCATTAGCCGTGAATGAGCAGTTCAAATATCCGAGATACTTTCAGATGCAACCGTTCGGACCGAACGGCAAGGACGCGATGTCCCAGGGCTTTTTCGAAGCAGCTGCAACGATAAACCCGAAGCCACAGACCGTTGCTTTTGTTGGGGCGGATGCAGAGTTTGCTAAAAGCACTTTGGAAGGCGCCCGTGCTCACGCCAAGAATATAGGTTTGCGCACGGTTTACGACGAAGTTTATCCACCAAATACCGTCAATTTTTCGCCTGTGCTCACAGCTCTAAAAGCATCATCACCCGATATCGTTTTTGTGGCTTCCTATCCTGCGGATACGGTGGGCATCATCCGCACCGTGCAGGAAATCAGGCTCGAAGCCAAAATGTTTGGTGGAACGATGATCGGCTTGCAATACGCCGCCATCAAGCAACAACTCGGGGCCGCCCTTAACGGTGTTGTGTGTTTTGAACTATATAGCCCGGAGCCGACGGTAAAGTTTCCGGGCATCGACCGGCTGCTGCAGCAGTATCAGGGGCAGGCTCAGGAGCACGGTGTCGATAAACTCGGGTTTTATAATCCACCAGTTACGTATGCTGCCTTGCAGGTCCTCGCTGACGCCGTTACTAAAACCGGCGATCTCGATCAAAAAAAACTTGCGGATTACATCCACCAGAATAGCTTCCAGACCGTCATGGGGAATGTCCGGTTTGGACCGGATGGAGAATGGGCTCAGCCGCAGCTATTCACTGTCCAATTCAAGAATATCAAGGGCAGCGACTTTCAACAGTTTAAAGAGCAAGGCAAAGAAGTCATCCTATTCCCACCGCAGTACAAGTCCGGCGACCTCGAATATCCGTTTGCCGCACGACAGGGCTGACAGCACGAGCTTTTCAGTTAAGGCGGCAGGACAGGCCTGATTGATGGACAATCAAGTACGGTTGCGGGTGATTGTTTGCGTACGCGGCGCCAACTGAAATAGCGGGCAGCTTGTGAATCGCGGCCGGAAATTGCTGTCATCACGTTAGGCAGAATATTTTGAGGTGTTGTTTGAGAGAACAAGGCGTGGGAGCTTAGCTACCGAAAAGCCGGGATTGCGTTGTGCGTAGATGACGTCGCATAGCTTCCAGGGCATCCGTGCGATCTCTCTTCTCAATCGCATCAATAATTTTGTCGTGCTCGCCAAATGATGAGTAATCTGGTGCTGGCCCAATGGGGCGTGTATCCAACCATTTCCAAACGACCGCACGACGAACCTCATTGACGATTTCGTGGACCGCAACCAGAAGCGTGTTGCCGGCGGCCTCTGCAATAAGCAAGTGTAGCCGCACATCCAGCTGCTCGTAAGCCTTCCAAGTTTTTGCGTTTCTCATCTGCTTCGCGAGTGCACGCATCGCCTCGATCTGCTTATGAGTTGCGTTGATGGCGGCCAAGCTGGCAAGCTCGGGTTCGATGACCAGGCGAGCTTCCATGGCCTCCCGGGGGCTTGTGCTTTTCTCCAGCGTCCCGCGATCAGTCGCGGTTTCAGGATAGGCAGGTTTGACGAAAGTCCCCCGGCCAACTTCACGCGACAGCCGACCTTCGTCTTCCAGGCGCGCTAATAGCTTGCGTATCTCCGCACGTGACAGGCCGAGCTCATCCGCAAGTTTTCGCTCAGGAGGAAGTCGTGTGCCCGGTCCGGCCTCAAGATAGCGCGACAGTAATTCCACAACGGATGATCCTAGTCGTCTAACCAATTTGAACCAATAATTACGCAACAAATGCGTATCAAGTCAAGAGAGGTCGCGGTCTCCGAACCGTCGTTTGGAAGCGCTAATTACTCAGGTTTTTGTTCTCTATCGTCGGCCGTGGAGCCCGGTGGAACACTCATTTTATTTGCTGCTGGCATCTGTCTCTTTGTTCATCTCGATAAACATTGTTGATGCTTCCAATATCCAGGAATGAGTGTGATCGAGACGTTGGATCGGCTTTCGGCCACGGACAAAATCTGGCGAGTTCGCCTTTCGGTATCTTTTTTGCAAATGGGCCACATTGCGGTTTTTCGAGCGAGCAGGATCGCCAGAGATTTCCCGGCTTGGTTCAACATCAACACCTCATATGAAATATTTGTGCGGATTGGGCCGCGTTCTCCCCAGACCAATTTGGGTTCGCGACCATGGCATTCTCGATCGGCTATGGTGCTCTACCCCCATACTCGCAAAGCGTTGTTCTGACTCTCGCACGTCACACCAAGTTAGGTCCGGCTACTGCCGCCTCGGAAACTCAACGCTGTGATTCGGGCTGGTTTTCTTGCTTATTGACGACTTGTTGGCGCCTGTCGTGATGTCGACCAAGTGCAACACAGCCCCGCGAACGGGTTTCCCATTTTTGGATTGACTTTTGGTTTGGCTTCTGATGAATCCAAACCAAGACAAACCAATTAACAAAATGGTTAGCCAATTTATGAGTGTTGTAACCCGGTTATCATCCGCATCTCGAAGTCCGATCGGTAACGTCCCCTCGACGATGAAAGCTTGGGTCTTGGATGGTCCCAACGAACTTCATCTCGTCGAGAAGCCGGTTCCTAGCCCGCAAAAGGCGGAAGTCTTGGTTCGGATTGATGCCGTTGCCATCTGCGCAACCGACCTTGAGATATTGGAATACGGAACGCCCGCGCTGATTCAAGGTGGCTCACCGTTTCACAAGAATTTCACGCCTGGCCATGAGTACATGGGAACGGTCGCAGCATTGGGACCGGGCGTCGATGAATACCGTGTCGGCGAGCGGGTGACCGTTGAAATCCACGCCGGCTGCGGCCAGTGCGTTCGCTGCCGGCAGGGCATGTACACCTCGTGCCTCAATTACGGTCTGAACTATGGCAACGTTAACAAGGGCCACCGTGCCAACGGTTTCACCACCGACGGTGGGTTCGCTGAATACGCCATTAACAACATCAATACGCTGTCGCGTGTGCCTGACGATATGAGCGACGAAGAGGCGACGCTCGTGGTCACGGCGGGGACGTCGATGTATGGCCTGACTGAGCTCGGCGGCCTCGTGGCGGGCGAGAGTGTGGTGGTGACGGGACCGGGACCAATTGGTTTACTCGCTGTTGCCGTGGCGAAGGCGCTTGGCGCCGATCCGGTGATCCTCTCGGGCACCCGTGATGGGCGGCTGGAAATTGGCAAAAAACTTGGCGCGGATCGGATCGTCAATATCAAGAGGGAAAACCTCGTTTCCGTTGTGAAAGAAATGACCGGCCGCGGCGCCGATTACGTAATCGAGTGTTCTGGCACCGAGGATGCAATCAATCAGGCAACACAGATGACGAGCCGTGGCGGTAAGGTTTGTCTCGCTGCGTTCCCGCACGAGCCGGTTCTCACCGATCTTGGCGCCCTGGTGAAGAACAACATCTACGTTTACGGCATTCGCGGTGAGGGGAAAAGTGCGACCCGCAGAGCCATGGCTTTGATGGCGGCCAAACGATTCGACGCGACGCTCATCCACACGCATACATTTTCACTCGCTGAGCTACCCACTGCGCTGCACTACGCGCGCAATCGGATTGAGGATGCGATCAAGGTCGTAGTCAAAACATACGACACTGAAGTTCGAATGGGGAAGAAGGAACTTGCGAAATGAAAAAAGCAAAAAAGGGAGTCTACGCAGCGACGATCACGCCGATCAATGGCAACGGCGAACCGGACCTGGATGCTCTGATCGGCTATTGCCAGGAAATTGTTGCCACGGGTTGCGGCGTGGCGCCGCTCGGGACCACCGGTGAAGCCGCAGCGCTACCATTTGCCTTCCGCATGCTAGTGCCGGACGCGCTTGCAAAGGCAAAGGTCGCCGCCGACTCGGTGATCCTCGGAGCCGGTTCACCGTCTGTTGGCGATGCCATCGCTATCGGCAAAGCGGCATTGGCCGCTGGCTATTCGAACCTTTTAGTTTTGCCGCCTTACTACACCAAGGACCCGTCCGAGGACGGTATCTATGATTATTATGCAAGGTTGATCGATGCGATCCGCGACGACCGGCTCAATCTTTATTTGTATCACATTCCGCAGGTCACTGCCGTTCCGATCACGCTCAGCCTTGTCAAGCGCCTGCGCGAGAAGTTCGGACGGCTGGTGGCGGGCATCAAGGACTCCTCGGGTAGCTTTGAGTCGGCGAAATCGTATGTCGGCGATGAAGATTTCGATGTTTATCCTTCCTCCGAGGCAACGCTGTCAGATGCGTTGAAAGCGGGATGCTCCGGCGTCATCTCCGGCTCCACCAACATTTCAGCCTCACTTGCACACAAGGTTTTTCAGGCGCGGGGCAGCGAACGCGAGGCGTTGCAGGAGCGGCTAAGCGATTTCAGAACCACAATTCAGAAATTCCCACTGATTCCTGCTGTGAAGCAGATTCATGCCTGGCGAAAGAACGATGTCGGCTGGCTTCGTATGTTGTCGCCTTTGAGGAATTTATCGGATGAGCAGTCTTCCGCGTTGAAGCAAGAGATGGCGCGCCTCGGAATGATCGGTGTTTCTCGCGATGCGGCGTGAAACTTGATCGATTATGGCTTTGTTCAAGCGGATCAAAACGCTCAACACGCTGTTGCATTTCGCAACTGATGCGCTGCGGACAAAGACGCAGACGAGCGGTGTCTTGATGCGTGTCACATCGAGTTTTGTTTGAGAGGGAATGATGGTTCAGAAGGCTAAGGCAGTTCAAATCACTCAGAACGGTGGTCCGGAAGTTCTGCAATTGAATGAGGTCACCCTCAAGGAGCCCGACAAGGGCGAGGCTCTGGTTCGGCAGACGGCGATCGGGCTGAACTTCATGGATGTCTATTTGCGGAAGGGGCCATCAGGGTCATTTCCTGCGGGGATGGGGGCCGAGGCAGCGGGCGTTGTCGAGGCCGTCGGCGAAGGCGTTACCGAATTCAAGGTTGGAGATCGCGTAGGTTATGCCGGTGTACCCGGCGCGTACGCCGACTACCGCATCGTGCCTGCGGCTCGGCTCGTTCATATTCCCGATGGCATATCGGATGAAGTCGCTGCGGCGGTTCTGCTGAAGGGCATGACCGTCGAGTACCTCATGCAGCGGTGCTTCCCGGTGAAGGCCGGTCAGGACGTGCTGTTCTACGCGGCGTCCGGTGGTGTTGGCCTGCTCGCCGGACAATGGGGCAAGCATCTTGGTGCGCGCATGATCGGCGTGACCACCGGCGCCGAAAAAATCAAACTGGCGAAGGACCACGGTTACGCCGACATCGTCGACCGCAAAAACGATAAGATTTCCGAGAAGGTCCGGGCGCTGACCGGCGGCAAGGGCGTTGCGGTTGCCTATGACTCGGTCGGAAAGGCGACGTTCGAGGACACGCTGGTCTCGATCGCACCGCGTGGATACTTCGTCACATTCGGCGCGACCACAGGCGCTCCGCCGTTGCTGGAAGCCAATCTTCTTCTGAAGAATGGATCGCTTTATTACACTAGGCCGACGCTTGCGACCTACACTGCCGCACGCGAGGACCTGGTGGCGTCAGCTGCCGCGGTTTTTGACCTCGTGCTGAAAGGCGTTCTAACCCCGCTCATCAAGCAGCATTATGCTCTCGCGGACGTGGCCAAGGCGCATCGCGATCTGGAATCCGCTGCGACCGAAGGCTCAAGCATCATTGTGCCGTAGAGCGAGGACGTATCGCCCCGAAAATAGTCAGACGATAAGGAGAGACTGAGATGTCGGCATACTGGATTGCGCGTGTTCACGTCACCAACCCGGAGGGCTACTCCAAATATGCGGCGCTGGCGGGACCCGCGCTCGAAAAGCACGGCGGCGTCATTCTGGCGCGCGGCGGCAAGCAGGTCGTTCTCGAAGGCGGCGCGTTCGAACGCAGCGTCGTGGCGAGGTTTCCGAGCCTTGAAGCTGCGGAGAAGTGCTACCACTCGCCCGAATATACCGAAGCCCGCAAACTTGCCATGGGCAATGCGGAGCGGCACATGGTTGTCGTCGAGGGTGTTGACTAGAGGTTCGCCGCAGGGCTGCGAGCGTAACCGACCAATCCCCGGAGCGACCAAGTGAATAACGCAGTATACCATATTCCGAATGAGCCATATGTCTTCCTTGGTCAAACGTTTGAAATTCGGTGGGACTACCACGCAATTCTGATGTTCAGTGTCTGGATGGTGCTGGTGCCGATCTGCATCATCACGATCCGTTTCTTTAAGCCGAAGCCGACGCTGTACGGCGTCACCACAAAAGTCAGTCTCTGGGATATTCGCTGGTGGTGGTTCAGCGTTCATAAGGTCGGCCTGTTTACGGCCGTCTGTCTTTCGCTCGCGGGCGTTGCGGTGGCGCTCACCGTCAGCCACGGTTTCAGTGGCTCGGTGCACTCGATGTTTGGAATCATGACGGTCGTCATGGGATGTCTGCAGGTCATCTCCGCGCTGTTCCGCGGCACCCATGGCGGGCGGTACTACAACAATGCCAAGCCGGATGATCCGTCGACCTGGCACGGCGATCATTACGATTACACACTACGGCGCAGGATGTTTGAGGCTTATCACAAGACGACCGGCTATTTCACCAGCATCTTTGCATTGGGAGCGGTCGGATCTGGCTTGATGCAGTACTCGTTTCCGATTCTGCGAGATCTCGCTTTCATCATCCCCGTCTTGTTTCTCGTGGCGTGGATCGCTCTCGAATTTATGGGCCGCAGACATGACGGCTATCGCGCGGTGTTCGGATTCGGCATGGAACACCCACACAACAAAGCGCGAAAAGAGCTGTGAGGAGGATTGCGTATGGCGGACGTGGTGATAAGCGAGTTTATGGACGAGGATGCCGCAGATACGCTGATGGCGGACTACGACGTGTTCTGGAAACCGGATCTGTGGTCACGGCGCGAGGAGCTTTTGTCTCAGGTCGCCGACTCCCGGGCCATTATTGTACGGAACGCAACGCAGGTGAACACCGAACTACTTGCCGCAGCTCCGAACCTGAAAGTTGTGGCACGAATGGGCGTTGGCCTCGACAACATCGATCTCGAAGCTTGCAAGGCGCGGGGCGTTGAAGTCTGCCCGTCGATCGGCGCCAACGCTGCTTCCGTCGCAGAATACGTCATCACGACGGCACTCATTTTGCTACGAGGACCGGCATATCGCGCAACCCAGGATGTTGTCGGCGGTGCGTGGGACCGGCCGAGATTCACCAGCGGGCGCGAACTTGGCGATAAGGTTTTCGGTGTAGTCGGCTTCGGTTCGATAGGGCAGGTAACGGCTGCTAAGGCAAAAGCGCTCGACATGGAGGTCATTGCCTACGACGCGGTGTTGCCCGATCATTCACCGGCATGGAGCGGTGCGAGGCGGGTAGGGCTTGCGGAGTTGATTAGGTCCTCTGACGTGATCACGCTGCATTGTCCGCTGCTTCCTGAAACGAGAAACCTCTTGAGCGCTAGGGAATTCGCCCAGATGAAGCCTGGCGCGGTTCTGATCAACGCAGCGCGCGGTGGAATTGTGGATGAAGCCGCATGCGCGGCCGCCCTCAGGGCGGGCTCGCTTGGTGGCGCAGCGCTGGACACCTTGGCCAAGGAGCCAATCGACGCGGCGACATGTGCGTTGTTTGCTGGAATCGAGAACCTGATCCTTACTCCGCATATTGCTGGGGTAACGCGGGAAGCCAACAGGCGCATTGCCGATGTTGCGGTCGCCAATGTTCGACGTGTCTTGGGCCCCCGCTCAGCAGCGGTTTAGTGCATAAATCAGATAGTGCGGGATCAATATGACAGCCACCAGGACGACAGCCTCGGATTTGCCAAAACCGGATTTCACCAAAAATCTGAAGCTGATCGGATATTCCGATCAGGGTGGGCGTCCAGACGGCGTTCAGATCATGGTGAACAAAGGCTTCGCGATTGTTGGCCATATTTTTTCCAAGGGGCTCACCATCATCGACGTACGCGATCCGCGTGCTCCGAAGCCGGTAAAATATATACCGGCACCGCCCCACACCTGGAATCTGCATCTGCAGACTTATGGCGATCTGATGCTGGTCGTTAACGCCAAGGATATGTTCGCTGCTGCCGAGTTTCAGGACGAAAAGCAGTATTATAGCGGTGCGCTGGGCAGGAAGGTTGGAACAGCGGATGCGACGTCATCGACCGCACGCGAGTGGACCGCTGGCATGACGGTATATGATATCGCTAATCCGGCGGAGCCACGGCGCATTGGTTTTATGCCGGTTGCCGGCGGCGGCATTCATCGTATCTGGTATTCTGGCGGGCGCTGGGCCTACGCATCGGTGTTGCTCGATGGATTCACCGATTATATTTTTATGACGATTGATCTCTCCGATCCAACCCAGCCAAGGGAGGCAGGACGCTATTGGTTGTCGGGAATGAATATTGTTGCAGGTGAGAGTCCGACCTGGGATGCAACACGGCGCAACGGTCTGCACCATGCCATCGTTTGCGGAGATACTGCCTACGGCGCTTGGCGCGACGCCGGGCTTGTAATGATGGATGTCACCGACAGAGCTGAACCAAAGCTGATAACACACCGCAACTGGTCCCCTCCTTATGGAGGGGGCACCCATAATTGTCTGCCGTTGCCTGACCGCAATTTGCTGGTGGTCGCGGACGAGGCGGTGTTGGATAATTGTGAGGACGGCCTCAAGTACATCTGGATTTTTGATATCCGGGAACCTTCAAATCCGATCAGCATTTCAACTTTTCCAACGCCGGATGAATTTGATTACGTGAACAAAGGTGCGCATTTCGGACCACATAATATCTATGAGAACCGGCCCGATGGCATGGTCAGCTCGAGCCTCGTTTTCTCGACCTACCAGAACGCCGGGATCAGGGTGACCGATATCAGCAACGCGTATAGGCCTGTTGAGGTCGCAGCGTTCGTTCCACCCGCGCCTAACCGCCTCGTCGATCGTCGGCCAGGCCGGCCCAACGTTGTCCAATCCGCTGACGTTTGGGTTTCGGCAGAAGGTCTGATCTACTCCAGCGATTATAATTGCGGACTATACATTCTCGAAATGTAGTACTGAGCTTGCGTCGCGCGGAATGCAGCGGTTCACGCCGGTCATGCGATGCACACGCTGCACGCACAAAAAACCTGATAGTCCTGATTTTGTATCGATAAGATCGCAAGGTATCCCGCTTGCAGGTGCGATGCCAATGCGGCTCCTTTGCCATTTGTCCAGCGAACAAAAGGTTTCTTTCCTTTATCGGTCAGCACCGTATCGCGATTCGCGAAGGAGCGGCATCTCGGATGCACTTCAAACCGCTGACCGTTGATCAAGCCATTTGAACTGCAAAAACCTTAGGGATCGTCGGGAGAGTAAACGACGGCTTACTGTTGCATGGTCCTTTTCCGCCGAATCTATCCCATCAAGCTGTCCCTCCATAGTTCGCAATGCGGGAAAAATTGCGCTTCACATGGACGAGTTTTACGGGCTCCGGCCGCGCCGGCGCCGGTTTTTCTGTCGTTGAAATGGTTGCGGAGCAAAGAGGTCTATTGGGCGCATTCTACAATGCGTAATTCATTTCACTAAATCGGTTTGACTTTGCGATGTGCGTTGGCCCTCCTTGTAGAAACTTAGCTTCTAAATGCGATGGGATAAGGGCCATGTCTGCGTTGCCTAAATACAAAGTTGCGGCTGTCCAAGCGGCACCTTGCTTTTTGGATGTGCGCGAAACGATGCTGAAAGTTCATAGGCTGGCGACAGAGGCCGCAAACAACGGCGCCAAGCTTGTTGTGTTTCCTGAGGTGTTTATCGCTGGCTATCCCTATTGGAATTGGATCTATAACCCGTTTCGAGGCAGTCCCTGGTTTCGTAAGCTTGTTTTGAACTCGATAAAAGTGCCGGGTCCGGAGGTCGAGGACCTTTGCAAGATGGCGAAATCTCTGGACATCCATCTGGTGATCGGGGTCAACGAACGTGACGAGCGCAGCTTGGGCGCTCTTTATAACACCAACCTACTGATCTCACCTGAGCACGGGCTGATCAACAAAAGGCGCAAGCTCGTTCCGACTTTCGCCGAAAAACTAACATGGGCATCGGGAAACGGCGACGGAATACGCGCGACAGATACGCCACTCGGCCGTATCGGTATGCTGGCTTGTGGCGAGAACACCAACACTTTGGCTAGGTTTGCACTGCTGGCGGAAGGCGAACTCGTCCACATTGCAAACTACATAAGCTTTCCCTTCGTCCAGAATTACGACATGCCGGAAGCCATAAGGATTCGCAGCGCAGCCCACTCGTTTGAGGGAAAAGTCTTCAATATTGTGTCGTGCTCCTCGATGTCGAACGAAATTATCGACATGCTCGCTACTAATGAGGAGGAACGAAAAATGATGAGCGGCACTCCCAATGCGTTCTCAGGCATCATTAACCCGCAGGGGCAATTGATCTCCGAGCCTCTTATAGATGTCGAGGGAATTGCATACGCGAACATCGACCTCGAGCAATGTATCGAGCCGAAGCAATTCCAGGACATCATTGGAAATTATAATCGTTTCGACATCTTTCAGCTTCACGTGGATCGGCGGCCGCGAACACCGCTGAATTTGCAGGGTGATAGCGATGAGGCATATCGGGACACCCTTGGTAACGGTCGGAGTCCGGCCGCAGAGATTTTGGCTGACTAGCGAATATTAATTTAAGGGGTGAGGCTATGAACATTGCAAAGAACGTGGTGAGCGTATCGGGCCAGACATTACGGGAAGAGAAGTCTGACAAGCGTTCTTTACGCACGGTCGCTCTTGCCTGCTTAATCGGAACGACAATCGAGTGGTACGATTTCTTCATTTTCAGCAGTCTAACTGCGATCGTATTCAATAAGCTGTTTTTCCCTGCGGCAGATCCAGTCGTCTCGACGATACTTGCATATGCGACTTTTGCGGTAGGTTTTGTCGTGCGGCCGGTCGGCGGAGCAATCTGGGGTCACTTTGGCGATAAGTTAGGGCGTCGTCCGGTTCTTATTTTTGCCCTGATGCTGATGGGCATCACGACGTTCCTGATCGGGCTACTCCCAACTTACGCGCAGGCCGGCACTTTAGCTCCGCTTACTCTCCTTTTTCTTCGGGTGCTGCAGGGGGTGGCCCTGGGCGGTGAATGGGGAGGCGCCGTACTCATGGCTTATGAACATGCGGGTGAAAATGAACGCGCGCGCTATTCGTCATTTCCTCAAATCGGCCTTGCCTTGGGTTTGTGCCTGAGCACTGCAATTATCGCCGGGTTGTCGAATGCGATGTCGGGTGAGGCATTTTTGCAGTGGGGATGGAGGATTCCGTTCCTGTTGAGCATTCTGTTGCTCGGTGCGGGTATATTTATACGTCTGAGGGTTCTGGAGACACCTGACTTTCTCGATGCCAAGTCCAAGATTGCAGTCGTAAATGCACCCGCCGCGGAGCTTGTCGGGAAACACAAGGTGACTCTGCTTCTTGCCTGGGCCGCGAATATGATTATGGGTGTCGTGTTCGCGATATACGCTGTGTACGTGATTCCAATGTTGAGCCAATTGGGATATTCGCGCGGAGCGATACTTTCGTGGATATCGATTTCGGGCTTTATCTTGGTATTTACGATCCCGTATGCGGCGTCGCTCGCTGATCGTTTCGGGGTTAGAAGGATTTTTTTCTGGGGTGCGCTCTTAAATGCCGCGGCTGCATTTCCTTCTTTTTGGATCATGAGATATTCGGGAAACCAGGTGTTCACCGCCTTTGCGATCATCGTCTCGTTCGGAGTGCTTTGGGCCCCGGTGTACGGGCCTTTAGCAGCTCTTTACTGCGATCTGTTCGAAACGCGCGTTCGATATACAGGTATTTCCGTCGCATATCAGATAGGAGCGGTCTTTTCGGTATCGTTGACGCCCTTGGTGGCGACAACTCTCGCAACGCAGTTCCACAATGGCGTTGGATTGATACCCGTATACATAGTTGCGGCTGGACTTCTTAGTGCGGCTAGCATCGTATTGATGAATAGGCGCAATTGATGAATAGGCGCGATGGTCAGCTGTTCGTCCCTTAACAACTGGAAACGCAGCTAAGGGTTCTGGCGAGGGTCCTATGGAGCGGTTACGCAAAGATTATCGTTCCGGAATAACTCGAAAGGTCGGAGCACCTTCGCAAATAGCCCGAAGGAACGGAATCAAGTCGATTGATCTCGCCGGCCGAATTTTTGAGGCTTTGTGTAAAAACAAGAACGCTATTGCGCTTAGCGAACTTGCGAAGCAAACGCGGATACCTGCTTCAAAGCTTCATCGCTATTTAGTCAGTTTGACGAATATGAGAATGGTTCATCAGGATTCGATTACGAGGAAATATTCATTTGGGCCCTTGGCTCTGGAAATTGGAGCCGCCGCAACCAGTGGTTCGGATGATCTGTCGGACGCGATAGCTCGGCAGGTCGAACTCCGAAACCATATTGATGAAACTGTTTCTTTATCCGTTTGGAGCGCGAGAGGGCCCATTATTCTTCATGTCGAGCCGGCCAACCATGCAGTGATAACAACCATAAAGATAGGCTCTGTCTTGCCGATACTGGAAACCGCCGCAGGAATAGTGTTTGCCTCGTTACTGCCTCGTTCGATGACGGGTGCCGTTATCGAGCAGGAGCTTTCCAATCACGCAACGGCGCTTAACCCGATTGTAAGCACTTCGAAGGCTCTGGAACGGCTCGCCGTAAGCGTCAGAAGACGGGGGTACATTCACAACAAAGGTCATCTTCTTCCCGGTGTGAGTGCACTTGCGGCGCCCGTGTTAGGCAGGGCGGGACAACTTGTTGGCGTATTCAGCATCATAGGACAATCAGTTCGAATCGATCCTACCCGTAACAAGACCGTACTTGCGGAATTGCTGCGTCAGGCAGGAGAGCCATGACGTGTGTTTGGAAACGTACGGAAGCGAAACTCATTCGCTTCGATCTTGAGCGGCCAGTGGGCGGATCCGGCGTCAACAGGGTTGACGTTGTCATCGTCGAAATTCAAGACAGCGAAGGTTTTGTCGGTTTAGGATTTTCATACGTCCTCGGTGGAGACGGCGGAATGTCAGCCCGTGTCGCAGATCATCTTCTGCGGACATTCGTCACAGGGCAACCTGTGATTCCGCCTAGAGCACTTTGGAAGCAAATAGAGAAGAGCTTCAATCGATCCGGCCTTGGCCCGAACATGATAGGACTTGCGGCGATCGATACCGCCTGTTGGGATTTAGAGGCTAAGCGTCGAGGTGTTCCCCTGGCAGTCGCGATGGGAGGGCAACCAAGACAGGTTTCGGTTTATGCCAGTGGAAACTATTCTGCGGGACAGTCCACCACCGAAGTAGCAGAAACGACCGCGGCCCACGTTTCTCGCGGATACCGATGGGTCAAGCCTCGTGTTTCAGGTGCGCAGAGTGACATCGAGCTGATCTCTGCCGTTCGCGATTCGATCGGAAGCGGCGTTGGTATCATGCTGGATGCTAACGAGAAATGCGATCTCGTTTCAGCGAAGAGGCTCCTGAGAGTGGCGCAAGAGTTTGACGTGCTGTTCGTTGAGGAGCCTTTACCAGCACGAGCGCTTCAGGGCTTGGGTGCCCTTAAACGCTCATCTGCGGTGCCAATTGCAATCGGTGAACACGTTCAAGATGTGTCGCTGCTGACAAATCTAATGACGCGGGGACTTGCTGATATTGTTCAACCCGACCTTGCGATGATTGGTGGACTCACACCGACATATGATCTTGCATTAATCGCTGAAAGCCTCGATGTCGTGGTCAGTCCGCACTTTTTGCCTGGCCTTTTTGTACACGTTGCGGCTGCGGTCAGTTCAATACGCTGGTTGGAAGATTTTCCCCTCCTCGAACCACTGTTCGAGGGTTGGCCGGCGATGTCCCAGGAAAGCACCGTCTATCCATCGGATAAGCAGGGTCATGGGCTCGTCCTTTCGGAACTGTCGCTTTCAATCCTTAACCGATGACGTTTGAGCCGATCTTTGCGGCGGCTTTGTCGATCCGGCTCGGAGTTAGCAGAGTCGATAAGACCGCCACGCGAATTTGATATCGTGAAGGGCTGAGTACGGTGGCCGAGTTGTTTGGCGCAACGGCTACGAGGGAATGTTGCTTTCTGATTTAACTGGAGCGATTGGCGGCACGCTGCCGAGTTTCTGTTCCGGCCCACGGAAAAGCCGGCCGGATCATCGACCCGGCCGGCTTTCGTATTTTGGTTCGCCTTCAAAAGTAAAGAAGCTCTCTTCAGAGGTGTGTTCGATCGCTGCTGATGCGGTCATCTCGGGTATCGTCAATGTTCGACGGCGTCCCCGTTGTGAGCATCGACGCGCCCGGATCCCGGACTTGGCGCAACTCCTCCTTCAGTCGTCCCACTTCCCGTTCCAAGCGTTCGATGCGACCGAGCGTATAGTCGACGCTGGTGGAATCGATCGCTTGCAGGAAGGCCCAGACGGCAGAGATGGCATGGCGAAATTTTCCATACTTTGGGGCCGAATGGTTCGCTGTAATTGCCATCAGAGGCTCCTCCGATGTGGTGACGAGGTTGGCCCTCTGCCGCCCACTCGTCGGGTTCAGAGCTGCGACCAACCCCCATCGACCGGAACCTCAAGGCCGGTCGTGAAGGTCGCATCGAAGGCGAGGAAGAGGACGGCCTTCGCAATCTCCTCCGAGGTCCCGAAGCGCTTCATCGGGATCATACCGATCGTCTTCTCCCGGACATGGGCGGCCGCGTTCTTATCGGGAAATACTTTGTCGAGGATCGGCGTGTCGATAGGGCCAGGCGACACGGCGTTGACACGGATGTCCTGAGGAAGCAACTCGGCGGCGAGCACCCGGGCGAAGGATCGCAGCGCGGCCTTGGCAGCGCCATAGGTGGCTTGCCCGGGCAGTCCCTTGACGTTGGCGACCGAGGTTGTGAGGACGACGGAGCCGCCCCGGTTAATGAGAGGCGCGAACTTCTGGACCGCGAAGAACGGCCCCTTGGCGTTGAGGTTGAACATCTCGTCGTAGATGGCCTCGGTGACGTTCGCGAGTGGCGCTGGGGTACTGAACCCCGCGTTGACGAAAAGCAGGTCGATGGTGTCGAACTCGGCCTTCACCTGAGCGGCGAGGGCGTCGATATCGGTCAACGATCGCGCGTCGCTCGAAACCACGAGGGCGTCAGTCCCAAGCTCATGCTTCGCCGAGTCCAAGCCGGCTTGCGAGCGGCCTGTCACCAGAACGCGCGCGCCACCATCGAGGAGCTTCTTCGCCGTCGCGAGACCCATGCCGCTGGTGCCGCCGAGGATTACTACCTTTTTATCTTGATACCGTGCCATTCGTATTCTCCGCGTGACGCCCTTGGCGTCTTTGGTTTTGGACAATTCCATATGAAAAGTTTGCGTGACGCGGGTGATTACGTGGATTTCAGACCACTTATTTTGAATGCCGAAGGTACTCCGGGGCACCTGTAGCTCCGCATCACCCGTTGGGTCGGGTCGCTGTAATCGGCGCTCTTTCAGAGCACCGCGCTTAAGGTTGCGGGACGAGACAAGTCGACGCCGGAGACCTTGACGACGGCCTGCCATGCGGCTTCCTGGCTGGCCCGAACGTGGAGGTGTGGCTCTCGCTGCAGCTCCATCGGGCCTGAGAACTTCCCTTTGGCCGAGGCGAAGAATTGCCCTGAGACGTTGGTTCCGAACTCCGACGCCTGGATGTAGCGACTGGCCGCAACCTCCGGCGTCTGATTCATGCCGGGAATGAGGTTCACGATCGGAATCATCAGATACTTCAACAACGGGCCAGCGTTTCGCGCGACGTTGGTGGCGTTCGACGCACCGGGCGAGACAGCGTAGACGGCCATACCGGACGGTAGCCGGCGCGCCAGCGCCTCTGCCCACCAGGCGATCATGAGCTTCGCGTCGGCATACGCAGTGTTAGGCGAGTACTTCACGTTTGGTCCGCTGCGAATGAGGGCTTGAGCAGCCGCGGTTTGGTCGCCCCCGTAGTATTGGGCTGCGAACGCCGGCAGGTCGGTATATTTGAACATGGGCACACCCCCGCGAGCAGGCTCAGCGCTGGTGATGACAATCCGCGCGTCGGGGCTCAGCAGATTGGCATTGAGCAACCCGACAGCCAGTTCATGATGGCCGATAAGCGGGGCCTGGGAGGCTTCAACGCCCTCCGCAGTGATCACGCGCTTCTTGGTCGGGACCAATCCGGCATTGAGCAGCAGGAAATCGATCGGCCGACCGCGCTTGACCAGCTCGTCGACCGCAGACTTGGCGCTGGCTGCCTTGTTCAGATCAAGCTCCAGCGGCGTGAATATCCGTTTCCCTGTCTCGTCTGCAAGCTGAGCGGCGGTTTCCTTGGTCTTTGCCAGGCTGCGTCCCGTTACGATGACCTCTTGCCATCCCCCGTCGGCGAGCAAGCGGGCTGCCGCATAACCGAGCCCGGATGTAGCGCCGGTGACGAGAGCGATTGAATGTTTCATGGTTGGTTCCAACGGTGAAGGGAAGGTTGCTCGTTGGGCTACGAGCCAGCTTGCTAATTTTGGACTAATAACTACTATATTAATCCGAATGACAAGGTCAAGGAATTTTGGACTAAATGCTAAATAATTCGAGCAGGTCACGGGGACGGCCGAGAAACTTCGATGAGAGCGAAGCGCTGAAAAAAGCGACGCAGATCTTCTGGTCGAAAAGCTACGACGGTGTCGCGATCGACGATCTCATCGCAGGCATGGGTGTGGGACGGCAGAGCCTGTATTCCGTCTTCGGGGACAAGCGGACGTTATTCTTGCGTGTCCTTCGTGCTTACGCTGAACGCAAGGGTGCCGGTGCTGCGAAGGCGCTCTTCTCGCCGCCCGCTCTTCGCGACTCGCTTGCCGGCTTCCTGAGGCACGCCGTGGAAGCTGCAACCGCAGAAGGGTCCGTCCCAGGATGTCTAATGGTATGCGTCGCGCCCCTCGTGGACGATGCTGAGGTCAGGCAGTTCCTGAAGGATGCCGCGTCTGCCGGCGTGGCGCTCGTGGAACGTCGTTTCAGCGACGGGATCAGCGCGGGAGAAATCCCTGCTGACTTTCCTGTAGTCACACGGGCGCGCCAGGTCATCGACCTTGCCCGCGGCTTGACGATGCATGCGCAGTTGGGCGTGCCACGCAAGACGCTCCTCAATGACGCGGAGGAGGCGGCGGACTTAGTTCTCTTGTGGCGGCGTGGAGCGGTGCCCAAAGGTTGATGCTGGATGGCGTGATCCGTCGCGCCGCCTCAAGCATTTCGTGCCCGGCCGGCGTGGGTCGAGTGCCGCTCTTGCGTTCGAATAAAATAGAGCAGACCTCGTGTTCAAGCGACTGCGGAAGGCGCAGGCTGCCGCGAGGGCGGGGCCAAGTTTCCCCGCGCTCTGGAACCGAGCGGCTTGGTCTGTCGTCGAAAGCCGCTTATCGTCAAGCTGCGCCCGGAGACCGTCGCTGCGGTATTGCGACCAGCGATGCGCGCAGGCAGCAGCGCCATAACCAAGCCTTCGGAAGCGAAAAATTGGAATAGTGCGCGCTATATCACCCGTCGTTCAAAATTCTATATCGATCGATATAAAATAGTTGACGGCGTCCGCCTCATTCTATAACAAGCGATACATTACAAGATCGGTCGGCTGTCGCTCAGGTTTGGTTCTGTGGAGGTGGCGATCGAACCCACCCGCACTTGAGACGAAGCCAATCATTTTTCAGAGGAGACGCCGAGATGAAGATGCGCCGGATCGTAAGCGCCGAGGGCAAGACTGGTGTGGTCATGCAAGTGACCGATCTTCTCGATACCGAAACCGCCGACAGGGTCACGAATATTTGGGGATTCGACAAGATTCCCGAGCTGCCCCTTACGCCTGAGCAAGTTCTCGGTGAATACAAGCGGCTTGGGATCTTCGGGCCAAAGGACTCGGTCCGCGTCGATCTCCAGGTCGTTCCCCCCGAGAAAGCGGGCGAGACGGATCTCGGGGCCTTGATGGCCAAGATTGATTTCGGCACCGGCGGAGGTATGACCCCAAGCGAGCTCGGCGGTGCGATGCACCGGACCGACACCATCGACCTCGCGGTGGTGATCAAAGGCGAAGTGGATATCGCCTATCCAGGAGAAGACGGCCAAGTGCACTCGGTCACGGCCAAGGAGGGCGATTTCTTCGTTCAGAACGGAGCCTTCCACGAATTCCACAACCGTTCGGACGACCCGTGCGTGATCCTCATGTTCGTCTTCGGAGCCGAGAGGAAGGCTGCCTGATCGGCAAGGGCCATCAAGTGCGGACGGACCTGCCCCCCAACGAAGAAGGAAACAGGATGTCTTCATTGAACACCCCGGTTGCCGTTGTTGCGGGGGCGGCAACGGCATGAACGTTCCTGTTATTGTAATTGACGGCGTGACGAAGCTTCCTCCTGAAGCCAACGGTGGCGTCGTCGTTGGCGGATCGAACGCCACGGCATACGCGGCGTATTTCTCGGCCAAGGCTGGCGCTCGTGCTGCTATTCATCATGACTGCGGCATTGGTCGAGATGAGGCGGGCGTCAGAGGTCTACCCTGGGCGGACCAACATGGCATGGCCATGGCGGCCGTCGCAGCCGACAGCGCCCGGGTCGGCGATGCCGCGGACATGCTCGAACGCGGAATCATCAGTCGTGCCAACAAACTTGCGGCTGCATGTGGTGTCGAGAACGGGCAGACCGTCGCACAAGCCGTGGAACGTCTGAAATCCGCGCCCTGGCCCCACGATATAAACATGGAGGCGCCGGTTGAGCGACGTACCTTCGTTCACGGCGTCCTCTGCATAGGCTCCATCTCGCTTGGTACTTCAGAAGATGCTGGCATGGTCGTGGCGAGCGGTAGTCATGGCGGCGCAACGGCTGCTCCAATGACGAGTGCGTTCAGGCCAGGTCTCGTCTTCTTCAACGATGCCGGCTTCGGCGCCGATCGTGCGGGCGTCGCCAGCCTTCCCATACTCGATTCCGAAGAGATCGCCGCCGCGACGGTCGCCGCGGACTCGGCGTGTATCGGTGACGGCAAGTCGACGCTGACACAAGGCATTATATCGGCCGTGAATGAAACGGCGCACCGATTGGGCGTCAGGGTCGGGGAGACGGCGCTGAGCGCGGCGCGCACCGCGGCGGGAAAAGGCTGACTGCTCCGCACACGGAACAAGCACGAAACCCCAAAACCAGGACGAGGAATCACGATGGAACAGATTAAAACGAAGACACGTGCAATGAACTTTCCGACATCCTACGCGGCGACGGTGACGGTGCCGCTGCCAGACGATGACGTCATCAGGCCGGTTATTGAGGCCTACTACGGCGCCCCCTATCAGCCCGACACGACGCTGAACGTGGTCAAGATGTTCGCCGGAACGGGAGCCCACTTCCCAGGCGTGATCGATACGGTCAACGCGATCTTCGGCCCTGAGGGCATCAACCCCAAGCACCGGCAGACGTGCATGATGCGTGTCGCCAAGGATTGCAACGCACCCTACGAGTGGCAGATCCACTCATCCATCGGCCGTAACGTAGGGCTCAGCGAAGACGAAATCGCCGCCTTCGCCTCGGATGGGCCAGTCACTGGCGTCGGGCAGGATTATATTTTGCTTTGCCGTGTGTGTGACGAGTTGACCAGCGCCAAGACTCTGACCGACCAAACGCTCACCGAACTTCTAGCGACATTTGGTGAGGATTTGACACGCAAGTATATCCTGTCGATCTCAGTCTTCGTTTTGATGGCGCTTTGTCTCAATGGCAATCGTGTCCCGCTGGAGACCAGCGACAAGGTCAGCAAGGTGACAACAAGCAACCCAGCAGGGCTAGCTGTGAAGCAACGTGGCCCTGGCTAGGGGTAGTCTTGAATGAAACGGCATACCGATCCGACGCCCGCGTCGGGGAAACACGCCCCATGGGCTCTGCATCCAGCGAAGAAGAAAACAACATGTCTCTATTGAATAACAAGATCGCCGTCGTCACCGGGGGCACCAGCGGCATTGGCCTTGCGACCGCCAAGAGGTTCGTCGAAGAGGGCGCCTATGTGTTCATCGCCGGTCGCCGCCAAGCCGAGCTCGACAAGGCCGTCGCGGAGATCGGCAAGAACGTCACCGCCGTAAAGACTGACATCTCAAAGCTCGACGACCTCGACCGCCTCTACGAGACCGTCGCGAAGAAGGGCAAGATCGACGTGATTTTCGCCAACGCGGCCTTCGTCGAAAAGGTGATGACCGCCGCAGTGACGCCCGAGCATTTCGACAATACCTTCAACACCAACGCCCGCGGCACTTACTTCACTGTTCAAAAGGCGCTGCCCCATTTGAATGATGGAGCCTCCATCATCCTCGTGGCGTCCGCGGGCAAGAACATGGGCTTGCCGGGCCGCAGCACCTACAGCGCCACCAAGGCGGCGCTGAGGTCATTGGCCCGCACCTGGACCAGCGAATTCAAGGATCGGAAGATCAGGACCAACGTGCTGAGTCCAGGTACGGTCGACACGCCGATGTTCGAGGGGCAGTTCCCGTCCAAAGAGGGCGCTGCCGAAGCCAAAAAGCAGATCACGGCGATGATCCCATTGGGCAGACAGGCACTTCCCGAAGAGATCGCGGCGGCAGCGTTGTTCCTCGCCTCGGACCAAAGCAGCTACGTCACCGGCATCGACCTTCCGGTCGACGGCGGCCTGACAGCCGTCTAGGTCGAGGGAACTTGGTTGTTGTGGTCTGCCCTTTGCGTACGGCGCTTGAGGGGTGGGCGTATGCACCGATCCAACGGCGCCGACTCTTCGCCGCACAAAATCAAATTGTGTCAGACACTGAGAAGGGTTATATAGCGTATGGTACAGAATATGGGCATTGACAACAATGGGCCGTCCCCGCGAATTCGAAATCGACGACGCGATTGAGAAGGCGACGGGTCTCTTCTGGCGGAATGGCTACGAGGGGACGTCGCTTAGCGATCTGACGAACGTGATCGGGATATCTCCCCCGAGCTTCTATTTCGCTTTCGGCAGCAAGGAAGCCTTGTTCAAAAAAGTCATCGAAAAGTATTTCGTGGAACAAAGCAAAATTGTCGAGGCTGCCTTTCGGAAGCCGACCCCCCGAGCAGTCGCGACGCATTTTCTCCAACGATATGCCGACGTGCTTACGGATGCGGCTCATGCGCCCGGTTGCCTCGCCATGAACAGCTCGCTTCCATGTGCGGCGGGCGATCCCCTGCGGGAATGGCTGGCTGGACTACGCGAGCAGACGCGGAAGCGGTTCCGCGATCGCTTCGCCGAAGCGCGCGAAGGCGGGGGTCTTCCCGCTGGAATGGACGCTGACGTCCTCGCGCGCTTAGTGCTGGTGATTGCCTGCGGTATGGCCGTCGAGGCCCAATCCGGCGCCAGCCGTAAAGATTTGCGTCGAACGATCGCCCTCGCTCTGTCGGCGTGGCCTGACGCGGAACGTTCGAACGGTTAATTCGTAACCGCCGGCCCGCCGCGCAGTCGGTGGTTTAAGCGCACGCAAGTCACAAAGGAGACGACGATGCCAGACACCACCTACGAGATGTTTCCAACTACGGGCTTCACTGTCACGCATTTTCTCGTTTCGGCAGATGTAAAGAAGGCGGTGGACTTCTACTCCCGCGTTCTTGGCGGAGCCGTCGTGATGGACGGCGAGAACGGCAAGCCGAATGTCGTACAACTCGCCAACACTTGGGTGATCATTAATGTCGGCGGCGGGCCGACCGACGACAAGCCGGCCGTTTATCTCGCACCGCCGAAAGATGGCGAAGCTGTCAGCAGCTTCATGAACATCCGCGTCGCGAACATCGCGGAATGTTACGAGCGCTGGAAGGGCCTTGGCGCGGAGTTCCTCACCGAGCCGAAAGTTCATGAAGCCGAGACACGGTGTTACATGCGTGATCCCGACGGTCACCTCATCGAGGTAGGCGAGGCGAAGAAATAGCAGCGACCGCAATACCGCCGCCAAAGCCAAGAGCGCCAGGCCCGCCGCCTAGCGCTGTCGCGCACCTCAGTGCCTAAGCAGGCCCGCCGAGCGGAAGCGCGCGTCTTTGTCCGTTGGTTGAAAGAAAACTTCTCAACGGTCTAACCACCACGCGGGCGGTGAATCGATCAGTATCTGCTGAAGCGCACGTATCTGCTTAAGGCTTCTAGCGCAGTCTCGCCATCGACCCGAGTGGCTGACAGCGCGGCAACGCTTAGAATCGTTCAGTCCACGGCCGAAGGTCGATTTCGTGCGACCAGGCGCTTCTCGGCTGCGCAAGGACGTCGAGATAGGTTTGGGCGATTGCGTCGGGATCGAGCGTGCTGTCAGGCTGATCGCTCGGGTCCGGCCGGCGCGCTGAGCGGACGCCGCCGTCGATATTGAAGTGTGCGACATGTATGCCCTTTGGGCCAAGCTCTCGCGCAGCGCTTTGAGCCAGCCCGCGCAGTCCGAACTTGCCCATCGCAAAAGCCGCCGATTGGGCGAAACCCTTCATGCCGGCGCTCGCGCCGGTGAAGAAGATTGCGCCGCGTCCTTTTGGCTCCATTCGTTTGGCGGCCTGCTGGGCGGCCAGGAAGGCGCCGAACGTAGTGATCGAGATTGCTTTTTCGACGGCGGCAGGATCGACGCTTGCGAGCGGGCCATGGACGCGCGAACTGGCGTTATAGATCACGATATCGGGCTCCGCGACCTGATGCTCCATGTCGAGGAAGAGCTTCGCTACCTGCTCTGGCTGCGATGCGTCGGCCGCAAAGGCTGTCGCGCCGGTCTCCTCCGCAAGCGGCTTCAGCTTTTCGACATCGCGAGCGGCGAGGCCGACTTGCACGCCGATCTTCGAGAACCGCCGCGCAAGCGAACCGCTGATGCCCGGTCCAGAACCGATGATTAAGGCACAACGAAAAGGGAAACCGGCCATTTAGTCCTCCTAGGTGTTTGGATCGATGGGTCCGTGGTTGGTCTAATCGTGTCGACCACTCAGACCGTGAACGTGCTGAGCCTGCAGAACCGTAAGGAGCCTATCCGATGCCGCGAAGTCGGCGGACAAAGGAGGCTACGCCCGAAGCGACGATCTCGGGGGACTCTTCCGCAATATAATGGTTTCCTTCCACCTGGATTTCTTCCTGATTGGCGAAGGTCCGGCAGAAGGCGACCTGCTTCGGATTGCTATCGACGATGCCCGGAGTTGCATGGAAATAAAGCTTGGGCACAGGGCTGGTCGCCAACCATTGCGAATAGTCCTTGACTGCCTTGAGCACGTCCGCCGGTTCACCTGCAATGGGAAGCTGACGTGGCCAGCTCAAGGTCGGCCGCCGATCCTCTCCCGCGTTCAGGAAGGGTCTGCGATATTCTGTTTTTGCGACATCGGAGAGCTGACGCTGAATGCTTCCGAAGAGGACTTGCTCGACAAAGGCATTTTCCTGCAGGACCATCACGTCGCCGGCAGGAGAACGCATCGCCTCGAAAGCCGGGCGCATGTGTTCGTTGAAGTCACTCCACTCGAGCGGCATTACGATCGATTCCATGTAGGCGATGCCCTGCACTCGATCGGAGTGCTTGCGTGCATAGTCGAAAGCGAGCGCCGAACCCCAGTCGTGAATGACGAAGATGATGTTGTCACC
>JAIENY010000008.1 GCA_019750915.1 Xanthobacteraceae bacterium | reverse complement strand
TCGCGGACGATGCGCGGCAGCTTCTGCCAGGCATTGCCGATCGGCTGCATGCGCGTCTTCATGACGCCTTCCTGCAGTTCGGCGGTGACGTTGGACAGACGCTGCAGCGGCACCTTGAATTCGGTGTCCTCGTTGCGGCGGCTGATTTCGAGCAACTGATTGCGCGTGAGCACAAGCTCCGAGACCATCGTCATCAGATGTTCGAGCGTATCGACGTTGACGCGAATGGACTGGGACGAGATCTTGTCGGCGTCGCCATGCTCGCCGTCGTTGGTCGCCTTCTTCACCGCGGGTTTGGCGGAAGATTTAATGGCCGCCGGCGCAGGGGCAGACTCAGGCGCCGGAGCGGGGGCCAGCGGCGGCGAAGCCATCTCAACCGACGTCTCGCGGAATGCGCGTTCGAGTTCATCGAGCGAGACTTCGCCAGGGCGCAGTTCGCGTTCAAGCGTTTGGACGACCAGCGTGCCTTGCGTGGTGCTCGCGGACACTGGCTCGGGCTTGGATTCAGCCGCCGTCGCTCCGGCAGCCATCGACTGCATGCCCACTTCGACCATTTTTTCGAGTGCGCCGATCAAGTCTGGGTCTGCTCCCTCCGGCTCGGCCTCATTGGCTTCGAGTTGGCCGAGAATCTCCTTGATGCGATCAATCGTCGCGAGGATCAGCGAGACCGCATCGCCAGTGACCGGCATTCCGTCGCGAAATTTTCCCATCAGGGTTTCGGCCGCATGCGCCAACGCCTCGAGGCGCGGCAAGCCGAGAAATCCGCATGTTCCTTTTATCGTGTGAACAAGCCGGAAGATGTTGTCCAGGATCTTCGCGTTATTGGGATCCTGTTCAAAGCGAACTAACTGGTTATCGACGGTGTCGAGACTTTCATTCGTCTCCGTCAAGAACTCACGCAACAAATCGTCCATAAAACCCAGCCTTCTGGTCGGGGCGCAGCGAAGACGCCGTCAAGATCAGCGCAGTCTGGTCTGAAAGCGTTTAATAATGGTGAGCAATCCGGAAATTTATACCGCGCCGCCGGCGGTCAAAAAAATCGGGCCCTGAACGGGCCCGAAAGACATTGTTAAGCTTTGGACGAGGCGTGCGTATCAGGACGTCGCAACGACGACCGCCCCCTCTTCTTGCGTCAGGCCGACTTTCAGTCCGCAAGCCTGCGCCAAAAGCGCCGTGTAATAGGGTTGCACAGCATGAGCCGTCACGCTGGCAGCGTTTTCCGCCTTGAGTTGTTCGGCAACGCCATGCGGCTCGCGTGCATTCTTGCCGGCGGCGCGGATGCTAAATCCCATTGCATCGCCCTCACCGATGGGATCAACAACAAGTTCGCCGCCACGCGGAATCGCCTGTTGTGCGATCACCAGCATGTTCAGCAATAGCTTCACGCGGTTTTTCGCAAGAAAAACGTGAGGTAAATTCCAGGTGAGTTTGGTCTTGTCATCCTCGAGATGACCGCGTGCCACCTTTTGCGCATCGCCCAGATCGATCTGTGCGCCGGCCGAGCCCGCAGCACCGTAGGCAATCCGGCAGAATTGCAATCGTGCCGATGTAGATTGCGCACTCTTGCGGATCAGATCGATCGCGAATTCCTTGTCCTCAGCCTTGTTGCTCGAATCCATCACCTCCAGGCCATTGACGATGGCGCCGACAGGGTTGATGAGATCGTGACATACTCGCGACGACAGCAGTGCTGCCAGGTCGAGAGCATCAGGAGCGCCGGGCGTATCAGACATGATAATTTTCCTGCTATCCGTGGGGCCCGACTGCGGCGGTCGCTTCTGCGCACCGAATCATCAAGGCTGTGTTGTGATACACCGCGCGGCGCGTGCCGACCACTCGGGCAGTGCAGGAACCACAGCCGAATAAGGAAAGCCAGTGGCCGAAAACATACCTGTCTGCAACAATGACGAAGCCCTCTGTAAGTTGCTAGGACCGTTGACGGAACTGGTCGCGCGGGCTGGTAAGGCCATCATGGCCGTCGATCGCACCATGATGGCACACGGCGAAAAGGCCGATGGCTCGGCCATCACCGAAGCCGACACTGCCTCGGATGTCATCATCGCGCACGGGCTGGCTGAAATTGCACCGCTTATCCCGGTTGTTTCCGAGGAGCGGGCGCATCTCGCAGTACGTCCCTATAAGGAGAGCTTTTTTCTTGTCGATCCGCTCGACGGGACCAAGGAGTTCGTGTCGGGACGTGATGAATTCACTGTCAATATCGCGCTGGTAGCGCATGGCCAACCGGTGCTTGGAATTATTGGGGCCCCCGCACTTGGATTGATCTGGCGCGGTGTCGTCGGAAGCGGTGCCGAACGTCTCATGGTCGACAAGAATGGAACGGTGTCTGCCACAGCACAATCCATTACAACGCGGCCTTATCCCGGTCCGGCAGCTCCCTGCGTTATAAGCGTCAGCCGTTCCCATGGCGATGCACGATCTGAGGCTTTTATTGCCGACCGGCATAGCGCCATTCGCCTTCCGCTGGGATCTGCCATCAAGTTCTGTCGTGTCGCTGAAGGCAGTGCCGACGTCTATCCTCGCCTTTCGCCGACATCGGAATGGGACGTGGCTGCCGGCTGCGCTGTCGTCGCGGCGGCCGGTGGTCTGGTGACGGACGCTCAAGGCAGGCAGCTGCAATTCGGTCTCAGCGTTGAGGATTTCCTTGTCCCCAACTTCATCGCCTGGGGCGATCCGGCGGCCGCATGTCCGGTCTAATAATCGGAAAGCGTGGCGCTAAGTGTCGGCCAGTTGCCGGTTGCCTTTGAAAGGCGCGTTAAATCCTTGGCAAAGGCGTCCCTGTTCTCCGTCTTGTTGAACAAATAAAGACGCTGGCCCGTAATCAGCCAGACGCCTGGACGGCCCGCAACGATCTTACCGCGCGCCAGATCGAACGGATCGTACCCACCAAACTGCGGACCGTAGATTTCCGGGTTGGCGAGAAACACGGCTTTGTTGCGATCGTTGCGGAAGCGCCAGATCGCTCCACCCCAGGACGCCTCGACATCCTGTGCGCCCGGCCGGGCTTCCCTGTCTGTGAAGTAGGCCACCGGGTCGTACCCCCCGATCGCCAGACCGGAATAATAGTCCGTGACCACACGTTCGGTCGGGGTAGCCTGCACAACTCTCGCGGGCGACGCGACTAAAAGTGCAAAAACTACTGCAAAAACAGGGAGGAGGAAGGCCCGCCCTTTATTTTCTTGCCGCCGTGCCGTCATAGTTGCCACCGATAACGATTGAGTCGGATGGGAGCTTAGAGTCGGGCTATCAGCAAGGCGTTAAGCGGCAGACAAAAGTTATCTCGGTCTTATGGGGATTTTCATGACTTTCGCCCTGCGCCTTGCAGCGCTGTTTTTCGCGGCCGCTGTCTGTTTTTCCGTGCCCGCTGCGGCCCAGCAAGGGGGGCCGCGAAACAGCAACTCCTTCGGCAACGACGAACTCGTGAACGCGGGCCACCGGTTTTTCGGAAATGTATCACGGGGTCTGGCTTCGATCATCGAACGAGCGGTAAGTCGCTGGGGCCTGCCAAACGGTTATGTTCTTGGCGAAGAGGGCGCGGGCGCCTTTGTCGCCGGTCTGCGCTACGGCGAGGGCACGCTCTACACAAAGAACGCCGGCGACCTTCGGGTCTACTGGCAGGGTCCCTCGGTCGGGTTCGACTGGGGCGGTGACGGCGCGCGCACCATGATGCTGGTGTACAATTTGCCCTCGACCGACGCGATCTATCAGCGGTTCGGCGGGATCGACGGTTCGGCCTATGTGATCGGTGGCTTTGGGATGACGGCCTTGGCGGCCAACGGCATTGTCGTGGTCCCGATCCGCGCTGGCGTAGGGCTGCGTCTCGGTGCCAATGTCGGCTATCTGAAGTTCACGCAGCGCGCGACATGGAACCCGTTCTGAGAAACGTTGTCGCAACCTGTTTCGGCAAAATCGTGAATTTAGCATAAGCATTTGATCTGCTAGCTTTTTGGCGGGGCTCCGTGGCATGTTGCGACGGGTGGATTTCGGGGAACGCACGCTATGATCGAACCGGCCATGTATCTGGCGATCGGCTTTCTGGTCGCGATGCTTTTCAGCCTGATGATCATGCCGCTGGTCCATAATCGGGCGGTCAGGCTGACGACCCGACGGCTGGAAGCCGCCACGCCGCTGTCGATGGCGGAAATTCAGGCCGACAAGGATCAACTGCGCGCCGAGTTTGCGATGTCCGCCCGGCGACTCGAAATGAGCGTCGAACAGCTCAAGGCAAAAACCACCAGCCAGCTCGCCGAACTCGGGAAGAAATCCGACGCGATCAATCGCCTGAAAATGGAGCTGGGCGAAAAGAATGCCGCGATCTTTGCACTCGAGACGCGCGAGAAGGCGCTGCGCGACCAGCTGCGTACCGCGGAGGAAGAATTTAACTCCAAAACCAGAAGCTTGCGCGATGCCGAGCAGGCCTTGCGCGACAAACAGGCCGATCTGACCAAATTGTCGAGCGAGCTTTCCGACCGATCGATGACAGCGGAAAGCCGTCAGGTCGAATTGATCGCGATCCGCTCGCAGATCGAAGATTTGAAAAGCCGTCTTGCGACCGCCGAAACAGAGCACTCGGACGCGCAACAGCGTCTGGCTGCACACCGCGAAAGCTCCGAAGTGGCGACGCGCGAGTTGGCCAGCGCCAAATCCCAGACCGAGAATCTGACCGGCCGCGTTGGTGACCTCGACCGGCAGCTTCTGCTGCAATCAAAGGAAGCGGAAATGCTGTCGGTGCGCGTCGCCGATCTGGAGGGCCGCCTCGCCTTACAGGGCAAGATTCTGGCCGAGCGTGAATATGAGAACGGGCTGTTGCGCAAGCAGGTAGAGGTTTCCACCCAGACTGAGCAAGCCTTGCGGGATGAACTGGCGACGGGCGCCAAATCACCCGCACTTGAAAAATTGCGTGCGGACAAGGCAACCCTCGAGCAACAACTGGTTGCTACGCGCGACGAGCGGTCGAAGCTGCAGCAGGAAATCAACGCCATCCGCCAGCAGGCCGAAAGTTCGTGGGCCTCCGAGCGAATGGAGAATGCCCTGTTGCGCGAGCGTATCAACGACATCGCGGCCGAGGTCGCCAAGCTCGCGGCAACCGTGGAAGGACCGGATTCGCCGATCGAAGCTATTCTGGCAGCCGAGGCAAAACCGGCGATCAGTGCGATCGTCAACGGCTCCGCCGCCAATGCCACGGGTGAAGGCGCAGGCACCCTCGCCCAGCGAATCCGGGCGCTACAGACCCATGCCTCGCGCGCGAGCCAGATTCACCCGGCCTGAAAGCCGTTCTGCGCTTGACACATCCACTGTGAGCTTCGTAAATCGCGCGCCTCGGCCGATGATTTGGGCCGTCCCGGGCGCATAGCTCAGCGGGAGAGCGTTCCCTTCACACGGGAGAGGTCCAAGGTTCGATCCCTTGTGCGCCCACCACTTAAAGCCCTGCAAGTGCAGGGTTTTTTATTTTTCGCCAAAAGTTCCATTGTGCAAATTTTGACGTTTAGTTACGTCTGGATACGTTTGAATACGCCCAAAATCCGCCCATTTATGGTATACATAAATGGTAATATATTGCCATTTTCGGCATTTTTGCATAGCTTCACGCAACAAATCTAAAAAAGTGGAATAGAATCATGTTCTTGCTTGGCATTAGCATGGCGATTCACAAATACTCGTTCGCAACCAACCCGCGAAACGGGAGTAATTATGCAAGCAAAAAGGGGTTACCCGCGAAGGTAACCCCTTTAAAAGACTGACCCCAGGAGCTTGCCGATTGAGTGGCAGAGGCCGACCTGGGGTATACGCAGCTAACCTAGCGCCTAGTTGCTTTCTGGCAAGTAAAATTATTGGCGACAAATGAGAACTGCAGAAATAAATTTATCGCTCGAAAAAACCTTATCTACCAAGCGGTTAGACAAATATCTAATCGCCATGGGCGGCGATTTGGACAAGTCGCTGAAGTTATATGAGGAGAATATGAGGCTAGCTGAAGCCTTTTATACCCCTCTGCAATGCCTTGAAGTCTGCTTACGTAACACCCTCAATTGCAGACTGACAATGACCTTTGGCGCAGATTGGCCGACGAATGGAAAGCCACCGCTGACAGAGGGAGCGGGGCTTTCGATCCAAAAGGCTATCAACGATCTGCCAAGCAACGCCCACACAACCGACGATATAATCGCCGAGCTAAATTTTGGATTTTGGGTTGGCTTGATAGGACCGCCTTACGACGCGACTCTTTGGCGTCAAACGCTGTTCAAGGGCTTTGCGGCCATTGGCGGCGGACAAAAACGGGGAACCGTCCATGGTCGACTGAATGCGCTTCGGCGATTCCGAAATCGTGTCGCGCATCACGAGCCAATTTTTCATCGACCGCTTGAGCAACTCCACACCGAAATAATAGAAACTATTTCGTGGATGTGCCGCCATACATCGGCATGGGCGCTCCACCACAGCAGATTTGATGCCGTCGCAACGACCCCCGCGTAATAAAAAATTAGGACCGCAACAATGACAAAAAAGCGCGCAGACAAATCCACTTCTCCACTTGAAGACGTACCGAAGCGAACAACGATTGATCCCGATGACGCGCCAGAGTTAACGGCGGAAATGTTAGAGCATGCAGAAATTCGTGAAGGCAGCGTGATCCTAAGGCCCGCAAAAAGTCATGGACCGCTCCCTAAAACAGGGAAGGATTTTTAGGAATATATTCGTGACACAAAATTGGTGCAGCTGATCTCTTGTTTCAAGAAAGCTCTGTGGCTTAGGCATTACTTTAATAGCATTTGCCCTTCACACGGGAGAGGTCCAAGGTTCGATCCCTTGTGCGCCCACCATCGGCCCTCGCGGAGGGGACTGGCCAGAACCGATGAGGGTCCAGACGATGGATGGCTCGGCGGCGCCGATTATCGGATCGTTGTGTTGAGATACGAGAAATTGCCGCTCATCGTGCCGCCAAGCACGTTGATGGAGATCATCACCGCGATGCCGATCAACGACACGATCAATCCGTACTCGATTGCGGTCGCGCCAGATTGGTCTTTCCAGAAGCGGCTGATCGTTTGCATGGGTTCACCTCGACAAGGATTTCTGACACGAACAGCCGCCCGGTTCGAGCGTCGGCTGCCGGTGCGGCTAATCTAGCGAAAAGGAACTAGCGAAACTTTAAATCAACGTCGCCAGAGCACCGTCGGCGCGGGATTGTTTGCGGCACTGCCGCGACAGCCACTTCACACCGCTGTGGCTTGCGGATGGCTTCGAAATGTGGCCTTTCTGAACAAGTCGGAACAATCGTCGGTAAATTCGAAAGGTTTTACATGAAGCGCGCCTTGTCCGCCCTCCTGGTCATGATTGCAATCTGCGGTTCAGCTTCCATGGCGGCTGCCCAAGAGTCTGGTGGCGTAAACTTCTTCGGCCTGTTCCAGTTCGGCGGCAGCGGCGGCGGAACCGGCCCGATTCCTAGAACGCTGGTCAACTTTCCTTCCAATTACGCTCCCGGCAACATCGTGGTGAACACCCGCGAGCGGCGGCTCTATTTCGTAACCGCCCCCGGCGAGGCCCTGCGTTACGGCATCGGCGTCGGCCGTGACGGTTTCCGTTGGGGCGGCGTGCACCGGGTTACCGCGAAAAAGGAATGGCCGGCATGGACGCCCCCCTCGCAGATGCTGCGCCGGCGGCCGGACCTGCCGCGGCACATGGAAGGCGGCATTGAAAATCCGCTCGGTGCGCGCGCGCTTTATCTGGGCTCAACACTGTACCGCATCCATGGTTCGAACGAACCGGAGACCATCGGCCAGGCCGTCTCGTCGGGCTGCTTCCGGATGGTCAATGACGATGTAATCGACCTCTATAACCGTGTGCGCGTAGGGGCCACGGTCTACGTCATCAACTAGGCATGGTGGTGTGGCGAAGCCTCGTTACGGCCGGGCTCGCCACGATTGCTCTCGGTATTGGCCTGTCCTCCACCACGGCGGAGGTCCCCGCGATTGCAGAGCGCCAGAAGAACGAACGGAAGGATTTCACCGACGCTGAGATCAGCGACGGTTTTATAAAAACCGCGTTCGGCGCCGAGTACGACCTGGCCGGTCATGTCGACCGAATCCGCAAATATCAAAAGCCGGTTCGGATTTTTGTCAAAGGCGTCACAAGCCCGGATCGCCGTAAACAACTTGCCGACGTGGTGAGCGATATCGACAGGCGGATTCCGAATATCGATATCGCAATGGCAAACAAGCTCGAAGCCGCGAATGTTGTCGTGACGTTCGTCAACGATCGAGATCTCGACAGTTCGCTGCGCAAATTTTACGGAGCCGAGCACGCCAGGGCGATCCGCAAGGCACTCAATCCGCAGTGCCTGTCCGGTTTCCGGAAGAACGGAAAATACGAGATCGAGCACTCGGAGGTGATTTTGACGGTTGATAACGGCGACTTCATCTTCCTCGACTGTGCGTATGAAGAATTGCTCCAGTCGCTTGGGCCAATCAACGATACCCGTTCGATTCCCTGGACGATGTTCAACGACGACGTCTCAATGGGATTTTTCGACGTTTACGATCAGTACCTGCTGAATATCCTCTATGATCCGCACATCAAGGCCGGCATGAGCGCCGACGAGGTTCGCCCGATCCTGCCGAAGATCCTGCCGGATATTCGCTCCACCGTTGCGAAACTGAACAATCTGCCAAACATCGAATCCGTGCCGTCCAAATGAGCAGGACGGCACAGGAATCGATTTAAGCCAACACGCGCGAGGCTTCCTTGACTTTGCGCGTCGCATCGTCGACGGCCCGGGTCGCCCCGGCTATTTCTCTCATGCTGTTGTCGATTTCCGTGACGCCTTTGGCGGCGACCTGCATGTTCGAGGAAATGCTTTGGGTGACAGAAGCCTGCTCCTCGACAGAGGCCGCGATCGCGGATGAAATGCCGTTGATCCGAGAGATGGTGTCGGTAATCACCTCGATCACGTTGACAGCACTGGTCGTCGTGCCTTGAACCTCGGCAACCTGCCCGCTGATCTCTTCCGTCGCTTTCGCGGTCTGCGATGCCAGGCTTTTCACTTCGGCGGCCACGACGGCAAAACCCCGTCCGGCCTCGCCCGCGCGGGCAGCCTCGATCGTCGCATTCAGAGCAAGAAGGTTGGTCTGCTCGGCGATGCTGTTAATGAGTTTGACCACGTCGCCGATCTTCTGCGCGGCGGCAGCGAGCCCCGAAACAATCGCGCCGGTTTCGTTGGCCTGATCAACGGCCTGTCGCGAGATGTCCAGCGCGTTCGCGGCCTGACGGCTGATTTCACCGACGGAGGCGGCAAGCTCTTCCGTCCCCGATGCGACAGCCTGCATATTAGACGATGTCTGGGTAGAAGCCCCGACGGCAGACGTGATGCGCTCGGATGTCTCGGTCACTGCATCATTGATGCGCACAAGATCACCATCGATGGATTTCTGAATTTCGGCGCGGCGCAGACGATCTTCGACCTGCTTTGTCGTGTCGGTTGCAAACTTGACAACTTTGACGAGTTCGCCTTCGGCGTCGTGGATCGGATTGTAAGATGCCTGGATCCAGACCGCACGGCCGCCCTTCGCAACCCGCCTGTACTCACCGGACTGATACTCGCTACGTCGCAACGCATCCCAGAAACCGCGGTATTCAGCACTGTCGCGGTAGGCGGGTTCGACAAACATCCCATGATGCCGTCCACGAATTTCCTCGAGCCGGTATCCCATCGTATTCAGGAAATTTTCGTTCGCGGTCAGAATGCTGCCCGCGAGATCGAATTCGATGACGGCCTGAGATTTGTGGATGGCCTTGATCTGCCCTTCGAAGTCGGCGCTCTGCATCTTCTGGTGCGTGATATCGAAGGCGAATTTCACCACCTTGAACGGTTTGCCGGTACGGTCCATCAGCGGATTGTACGACGCCTGAATCCAAACCGTCCGCCCATCTTTCGCCACGCGCTTGAATTCGCGCGACTGGAATTCACCTTGCCGCAGCCTGTCCCAGAAATCGCGATAATTCGCGCTGTCGCGCTGTGTGGGCGGCACAAAAATGCTGTGATGCTTGCCCTGAATTTCAGCGAGCGTGTATCCCATTGTGCTCAGGAAATTTTTGTTGGCCGTTACGATCGTGCCATCGAGATTGAATTCGATCATGGCCTGCGATTTGCTGATCGCAGCGATTTTCGCGTGCAGTTCCTGAAACGGGCTGAAGAACGACATGGACATCCCCAATATTTTGGCGTCTCAGTGAATGGTATACCTAAATCGTTAATCAACTATCGCGGGAATTTTTATCACGTACACAACCTATGCGGGACTGTACAAAGACACCTACGCTAAGGTTGAGTGGAAAGTCGAGGTCTTCCAATGCGGGTTCCTGATGGGTTCTTTAGATAGCAGCCACTTGCAACAGTGGATCGGACGTAGCCAAACGGCATCCGACACTGTGACCTCCCATCTGGTGCAGGCTTTGCGTGCAACATTGTTCGTCGACATCGGCAATACTGGTCGAGGCGAGGTCGCGCCTGCAACAACGCACTGGTGCCTCGCTCAGCCTGTTGTACCGATGGATGCGCTCGGGCCTGACGGTCACCCATTACGCGGCGCCTTTCTGCCACCTGTCCCGCTGCCGCGGCGAATGTGGGCGGGCGGCGAGCTGGAATTTCTGATGGATCTGCGGGTCGGCGACGAAGTGTCCCGAACATCCATGATTGCGGACATCACGATGAAAGAAGGCCGCTCGGGTAGCTTATGTTTTGTCGCGGTGGATCACGTCATCGAAACTTTGCGGGGCGTTGCGGTCCGAGAACGCCAGAACATCGTTTATCGCGACATCACGCCGCAAAAAGCGGACGAGCCATCAGATAAACCAGCGGCGGAGCACAGCATCGAATACTCGGCGGACCCGGTGCTTCTGTTTCGCTACTCAGCCCTGACCTTCAACGGCCATCGAATCCACTATGATCGTGACTATGCCACCAGGGTCGAGGGATATCCCGGCCTCATCGTGCATGGCCCGCTTCAGGCGTCGCTTCTGGTCGAACTTGCAACACGGGTGATGGGGCAGCGGCCACGGCTGATGTCCTATCGCGGTGTCCGTCCGTTGTTCGACGGCGGCATGTTCAGCGCAAACGCCGCGCACGCCAATGAAGGCCTTTCTCTCTGGATCGCCGATGCATCGGGACGGCCAACCATGACCGCGACGGCACACTGGTAAAGCACCCCAATCTCCGCATGGTCATCCGCGCGATTGCCGTGTATCAGCAAGCCATGGAATCCACCGTGACGCTCAGCCCCGACAAGTCCTTCATCAATGTTCTGGCAGGCCAGCGGCAGGCCGTGCCGCCGATCTGGATGATGCGCCAGGCCGGGCGCTATCTGCCAGAATATCGCGCGGCACGCGAAAAAGCCGGCGGTTTTCTTGATCTATGTTTCAACCCGGAACTGGCGGCCGAAGTCACGCTGCAACCGATCCGCCGCTTCGGATTCGACGCGGCCATCATCTTCTCCGACATTCTCGTCGTACCTTACGCGCTCGGACGCGCCGTGCGGTTCGAGGTCGGGGAAGGCCCACGGCTCGATCCGCTCGACACGCCGGATAAAATCGCGCTGCTGAAAACCGCAGCTGACATGAAGGCGTTCGAACCGGTTTATGCAGCGCTGAGAATCGTGCGCCGCGAACTCGATCCGAAGGTCGCGTTGATCGGCTTCTGCGGTGCGCCGTGGACGGTTGCGACCTACATGGTCGCAGGCCAGGGCACCCCCGATCAGGCACCGGCCCGCTTGCTCGCCTATCGCGCTCCGGAAGCCTTTACCACCATCATCGATGCGATCGTGGAGACATCCATTCATTATCTGCTCGGGCAGCTGGCCGCAGGCGCCGATGCCCTGCAGATCTTCGACACCTGGGCAGGCGTGTTGCCGCAACACGAGTTCGAGCGCTGGTCCATCGAACCGACACGAAGAATCATCGCAGGTGTCCGCAGGCAGGCCCCGCATGCCAAAATCATCGGCTTCCCGCGTGGCGCCGCCGGGCTGTTGCCGTCCTATATCGAACGCACCGGCGTCGATGCCGTCAGCATTGACTGGACGGCGGAGCCCGCATTCGTCCGGCAGCAGGTCCAGAGCAAGGTCGCCGTTCAGGGCAATCTCGATCCGCTGGCGCTGATTGCCGGCGGCGATGCGCTCAACAGTTCGATTGATAGTGTCCTGAACAATTACGCATCCGGACGTTTGATCTTCAATCTGGGCCACGGCATTCTTCCGCAAACGCCGATCGCGCATGTCGAGCAGATGATCGCCCGCGTCCGGGCATTCAAAGGCTAACTCAAACGGCTGGACGTGTCCGTTCGATAATCTCGGCGGCGCCCTTTGCAAGCAGTTCGAATCCGACGGCACGCCCCAATTCGCGCGGGCGCTCTGCCGGCCCGCGGCGCGCCACCTCGATGAACTGACCGCCGCGTTCGTCAAGCACCGCTGCGGTGAGTGAAATTTCACCTCCGTCGGTCGTGGCATATCCTGCGACGGGCGAGTTGCAATGTCCGTTCAACACCCACAGAACTTCACGCTCTGCATCCGCGCAAAGCCGCGCTGTGGCATCATCAATCTTTGCAAGATACGCGCGCGTCTGCCAGTCGGATGCAGCGCATTCCACCGCGACGATACCCTGGCCAACAGCCGGCAGGATTTCGTGCGGCGTGAACTCGTGGGCAATGCGGTTTGCCAGACCGACACGCTCGAGTCCCGCGCGCGCCATCACAAGCGCATCGGCGGGACCGATCGCGCCGCCGTTTGGCAGACGCTGCATCTCACCATTGTCGAGCTTGCGCACGCGCGTGTCGGCAGCACCGCGATAGTGAATGACTTCGGCTTCCGGCAACAGCCTGCGGATATAGGCGGCACGGCGCACCGCATTCGTGCCGATCTTGAAGCCTCTGCCGCCGTGGCGCTGGATGTCCGCGAAGCTCATCCCGTCGCGCGTGACGAGCGCATCCGAGGGCGGATCGCGTACCAGCAACGCGCCGATGACAAGTCCGGGCGTGTCTTCATTGCCCGGCATGTCCTTGAGCGAATGCATCGCCGCCTGCAGACGCCCGTCACGGACCGCATCGCGGATTTGCCCGACGAACGCGCCGCCTTTGCCACCGAGATTCAGCAGTTTCCCGGTCTGGTCCTGATCGCCCGCGGTTTCGAATTTCACGATTTCGACAACGAGCCCCGGAACGGCAGCAGTGAGCTGGCGCGCGATCTCATCGGTCTGCGCCAGCGCCATGGTGCTTTTGCGCGTTCCAATCCGCATCGAGTACGTATTCACGCCCGGCCCTTTTCTGCATTCCGACAAGATCACTCCATAGCTTCGAATGACCGGCTTCACAAGCAGCGCTAGGGTATTCCCATGATCCTACTTACGCCTCCACCGGCTTTCCTGTATTCGGACTGAAATCGGCTCTCTCGGGCAAAACAAGACATGAAAATTGCGTTGGCGGTTTTTCAGATCAGGACGCTGGGTGGAAAAGAGCGCGACTGTCTGGCTGTGGCAGAAACCCTGATGAAGCGCGGTCACGAGGTGACGATCGTGACAACCGCTGCGACGCCCGAACAGGTCGCGCGGCTGCCGCTGACGTTGATCCCGCAACGCGGTTTCAGCAATCATGGCCGCGCGGCCCATTTTGCAGCCGACGTGAAAGACCACCGCACCAAGGCGAGACCGAACGTTCTGGTCGCCTTCGACCGCATCCCGTCAGCCGACTTCTTTTTCGCCGCCGACGCCGCCGCAGCCCTGCGGCTATCTCCCCTCTCGTTCTGGCTGCCGCGAGGCAGAACCTATCTGCGGCTGGAGCGCGATCTTTTCGAAAATCAAAAGACAAGGTTCTTCTTTCTCACCACGCGCCAGCGCGACGAATACGCCGCGCTCTACGATTTCGATCGATCTCATGCGACGGTTCTGCCAGTTATTCTTCACGACGAACGTTATCTTGCGGCAGCGGCGATCTCCGAAACTGCGAGGGAGAATTTTGGTCTGCCCACCCACACGGTGACTGCGATTTCCGTGGCCGTGCAGCCAAGGCAAAAGGGCCTTGACCGTGCGATGGCAGCGATCGCAAAATTTCCCGGGATTCATCTTGTGAGCGTCGGCTCCTCGGATCGCAGCCTCAGGAAGCAGGCGCGCGCGCTCGGGATCGAACATCGCTTTCATCTCGTGCCGTATACGCCAAACATCATGGATTTGATCGGGGTGGCGGACTTCATGGTTCATCCGGCGCGCGCGGAAGCCGCTGGACAGGTTATTGCTGAATCGCTGCTCGCCGGGCGCCCCGCCATCGTGACGGGATTGTGCGGCTATGCCACCGAGGTCAAGCGCGAAGGTGCCGGAATCGTGCTGCAGGAGCCGTTCAAACAGGCTGACCTGGACAGCGCGGTGTCTGAGATGATTGCAGATTTACCGGCGATGAAAAAAGCTGCCGGCAAAGCAGCGGAGCAACTGAGGAATCAGCAAGGACAATGGTTGATCACAATCGCGGAAACGATTGAAGGTTCCGCGTCCACGTCACCATCCACCTAATAATCACCCTCGGACAGACCATCGCCGCGATTGCGTGTATTTTCGCGGACACGAGAATCGGAAATCGGTGAACTGATGATGACATTTCGCGCGGGCACCGTCCTGCTTTTGGCCCTGATCTCATCTCTAGACACAGTGAGCCATTCTGCCACTGCGGCGCCCGACGCAAGTCCGCCCCCGGCCGCGCAAGCTGCGCCTGCGGCTGTCGCTCCGGCTCCGGCGCACGACAACGCATTGCCGAATGTCCCTCCACCGCAATTCCCGCAAGCACAAGGCAAGATCGAAAGCTGGAAAAATACGCTCGACGAAACGGACGGCACCCTCCGCATCAGTTTCATCGACGTGTCGGCACTGGACAGGCTTCGCGATGAAGCGACGACCGTCCAGCAAGGCGCCCGTGACCTTATCACGGAGGTAACGCCAAGGCTGGAACAGGCAAACGCGCGCGCAGCGCAGCTTGCGCCGGACCCGAAGGCCGCCTCACCGCAAACCGACGAGGTCAAGCTTGAGCGGGCAAAACTGCTGGCCGAAGTGACGGCACGCCAAGCGCTGATCCAGCAGGCCAATCTCATTAATGTCCGGGCTCAGCAGATCATCGATACGGTGACCGAGCGCCGCCGGACATTATTTGCGGATTCAATTCTGCGCCGTACCGACAGCCTGATCAATCCGACGTTCTGGATTACCGTCGCGTCCGCTGCGCCCAGAGCGACAAGCCAGTTAATTGGCTTGCTATCGGACTGGGGAAAGCAGATCGCCTCGCAACCGCTTCGCGCGGCGATCTGCCTGGCGATCGCCGCAGTCATTCTACTTGGCTATTTCATCTCGCCATGGCGGCGATGGCAAGCCAGATGGACCAGACGGCCGCCAGAGGTGACCGAGCCAAGCCCGCATCGCAAAGCCGCGGCTGCAGTGACCATCGTGCTGACCAGCGCCGGAATTCCTGGAGCCGCCTTGCTGGTGCTTTATCAGGCCATGATGGGGCTGGGACTTCTGCCGCCCGATGTCGCGGCAATCATGCGTGCTCTTTTCATCGGAATTACATTTGCGCTGTTCCTGATCAGCCTCATCACAGCGACCCTGGCTGCGGGCCGCCCGGCGTGGCGCCTGATCGATATTGATGACCACGCGGCGGAGGCGATGACGCCGGTTGCGTTAACGATGGGCCTGGCCATTGTCATCAGTTCTGTCCTCAACGCCACCAATCTCGCAATCCATACCTCCACGGAATTATCAGTCGCCGGCACGGGACTTGTCACCATCATCAAGGCGGTGCTGTTCATGATTGCGCTGCGGATCGTGGCAGCAACCGATATCGATGATGGCGAGACGGTCTCGACCGGGAAGCGTTCGGCGTGGCGCCTGCTGATTCCGGTCGGATGGATCATGGCCGCTGTCGCTGTCCTCAGTTCGCTCTCCGGTTACGTCGCGTTCGGGCGCTTTGTCGCCAACGAGATGATCGTGGTCGTCACCACGCTGATGGGCTTTGTCCTGCTCAGCGACTTTGCGGTGGCTTCTCTTACCAAGGCCTTTGCCTTCGACGGCACGATCGGCCGTTTCCTGCGCCAGGCGATGGGGCTGCGCATTCCCGCGATACGCCAGCTTGCCGCGCTCCTGATCGGCGCTGTGCAGCTCGTGCTGGTCGGTGTCGCTGCGTTTCTCGTTCTGGCGACATGGGGCCTGCGCTCCGACGATTTGCTGTCGTCGATATCTTCTGCGTTCTTCAGCGTCACGGTTGGCCAGATTACGATTTCGCCCTCTACCATTCTTGGCGCCGTGATCCTGCTGATCATCGGCATGGTGGCAACACGCGCTGTCCAGAACTGGCTGGACAGACGTTTTCTGCCGGAAACTAACTTGGACGACGGCGTCCGGAATTCCATCCGTACCGGCGTGGGTTATTTCGGTATCCTGTTGGCGGCGCTTCTTGCGTTCTCCTATGTCGGCCTGAACTTGCAGAATATCGCCATCATCGCTGGTGCGTTGTCGGTCGGTATCGGCTTTGGCCTGCAGTCGATCATCAACAATTTCGTCTCGGGCCTGATCCTGCTGTTCGAACGGCCGATCAAGGTCGGCGATCGCATCGAGGTCGGCAGCCGCATGGGCGTGGTCAAGCGCATCAACGTCCGCGCCACCGAGATCGTGACTTACGACAATGTCTCGGTGATTGTCCCGAATGCGGACTTGATCAGCGGTCAGGTCGTGAACTGGATGCACGGCAGCTTCACCGCGCGTCTTTCAGTGGTGGTTGGAACGTCCTACGACGCCGATCCGGACAGGGTCATCGCCATTCTGATCGAGATCGCTTCGGCTCATCAGCGCGTATTGAAGAACCCTGCGCCGTTCGCGATCCTGAACAATTTCGGCGCCGACGCGCTGGAGTTCACCGTGTTCTTCCACGTCGGCAATATTGGCGCCGATGGCGGTGTGCCCAATGACGTTCGCCTCGAAATTCTGAAACGATTTCGTAAGGAGGGCATCGAGATTCCATACACCCAGCGTGATGTTCACCTTCGTGGCTTCGAGAAAATCGAGGCGCTCCTTCGCGATGTAGGTAACCGGACAGCGGCCGATGTCCCATCGACCAAGGCCTCCCCCGCCGATCGCGAATAACTGCTGCCGCGGTCAGCGCCCGAGTACGTAGGCGGCAAGCTCGCGCCGCCGGCCGGCAATCATGGTAAAATGATCTTCGCCCGGACGCGGCACGAAATTGGCGAAGCGCCGCACATTTGAGGGAACGCCCGGTCGGCTGACCGGGTCCAGCGTGATAACCAGCTGCACAGGCACGCCGGCATGGGCAAGTTCGGAAGCCATATCGATCGCGGCATCTCCGCCAAGCGAATGGCCGACGATCTTGATCGAACCGACCTGGCCGCTTTTATATGCCTCGATCGCCTGACGGGCGAGCGAAGGTTCGTCGCCATGGTTGGCCACCGTGGTCGGGATGCCATATTGCTGCATCCGGTAACCGAATTCGGCGAGACCGGGCGAATTGTTGCCGAGCCCAAGCAGCACATAAAGGTGGGTCCCGCCCCGCGGATGCGGACGGGCCTGGCTTTCAGCGGTCCAGCTCAAAGCCGATGCAAAAAGCGCAAGAGCAAATGCGACCCAGCGAAACGACATGGAATCTATCCTCTCAAGTGAAGGCGGGCCGACATCTCCATTCGAGATTACAAAAAATTAGCGGCGGCCGCGAGCGATAATCATTCACGTGGCGGCTTCTGCATACGGCCTGTGCCAAGACAGAATTAGCGGCGGCGAATGCGACGCAATCTCTTCGGTCAGCACGACATCCTGCCAGCTGCCTACAGGTCTGTATAAGCCCACAAGCCGGGTCCCGCGCCGCCCGGCCCTATCGCCAACGCCAGTGGCGTGACACCGCGGCCGGCACGCGAGCTGGCAGCGGAAGCACCCAGATTCTCGCGGGTTAATCACTGGCACGGATGCGCCTTGCTTGCACATCGCCGCAGCCATGGTGCTTTGACCTATCTTGGTCTAAAGCATACAACTCATTCACTTCGCCGCGTCCGCGCCGCGTCATCTATCTGTCCGGAAGGCGGATTCGGTCTCATCGGCTTGAGTCCTGTCCGTGTTCCGCCGGTCAACACGAACCAAGATTGGCCATCTCGTGACATTCTTGACTACAAGTCCGCTGCTCGCTCGGGCCTTGGCGGCACGCAACTACGACAAGCCGACCCCGGTCCAGACCGCCGTGCTCGCGGACACCGCTGTCGACCGCGACCTTCTTGTTTCGGCACAAACCGGCTCGGGTAAAACTGTCGCGTACGGGCTGGCAATTGCAGAGAACCTTCTGGAAGGCGCCGAACGATTTGAGGGAGCAAGCGCTCCCCTTGCCTTGATCGTCGCGCCAACGCGCGAACTCGCCTTGCAGGTCCATCGCGAGCTTAATTGGCTATATCAATTTACTGATGCCCGCATTGTTTCCTGCGTCGGAGGCATGGATCCGCGTCGCGAACAGCGCGAACTTGCCAACGGCGCTCACATTGTGGTCGGCACGCCGGGACGGCTGTGCGATCATTTGCGTCGCGGCCGCCTCGACGTCTCTGAGTTGAAGGCTGTCGTGCTCGACGAAGCCGACGAAATGCTCGATCTGGGTTTTCGCGAGGATATGGAATTCATCCTCGAGAGCACGCCGGATACCCGCCGCACGTTATTGTTCTCGGCAACTTTTCCACGTGGGATCATCGCGCTGGCGAAGCAATATCAGCGACAGGCCTTTCGCGTCGAGGTTCGGGGTGATGAAGGCGGCCATGCCGATATCGAGTACCGAGCCATCAGGATCGCGGCCGGCGATGTTGAGCATGCGGTCGTCAATGTCCTGCGCTTTTTTGAATCGCCAAGCGCTCTGGTGTTTTGCAACACCCGAGATGCAGTCCGGCATTTACAGGCGGCGCTCATGGAGCGTGGCTTCTCCGTGGTCGCCCTATCCGGAGAATTGACGCAGAACGAGCGCACGCAAGCACTTCAGGCTTTGCGGGACGGGCGAGTGCGAGTCTGCGTAGCCACCGATGTGGCCGCACGCGGGATTGATCTGCCAAACCTTGACCTCGTTATCCATGCGGACATTCCGAATGATGCGGAGGTCTTGCAGCACCGTTCCGGACGCACCGGCCGCGCGGGCCGCAAGGGCGTGAGCGTGCTGTTGGTGCCACCCGCACGCAGACGGCGTGCGGAGGTTTTGCTGAATCTGGCAAGCATCGATGTCAATTGGGGCACAGCGCCCACTGCGGACGAAATCCGCGAGCTCGATCAAAAACGCATGCTGCAGGACGCTTTGTTCGCACAAGAGACGACCGCCGATGATCTCGACCTGGCGCGTGCTTTGCTCGCCGAGCGGTCGCCCGAAGATATCGCCACCGCACTGGCGCGACTTTATCGGGCGCGGCTTCCTTCGCCTGAGGACATTCTTGATCCCGGCCAGGGTTTTGGCCGATCTCCAGACAATCGCGGTCGGGAAAGGGATGGCCGGCCCTCCCGCGGCGACGATCACGTCGCCGAATCAAAATTGAGAAAAACAAAATCGCCACGCCACGGCATGGCTGAGGGCGGCGTTTGGTTTCGCGCCGCGATCGGACGCCAGAAGAAAGCGGAAGCGCGCTGGCTGCTACCAATGATCTGCCGCCGTGGCGGTATCGACAAGAATGATATCGGCCGTATCGTTATCGGTGAAACAAGCACCGAGTTTGAAATCTCCGAGCGAGTCGCAGACTCGTTCGCCGTCAAAATCCGCCGCCCCGACAAGGAAGACAGCATCCGTATCGATCTGTCGGCCGATTCACCCAAACGCGATGCACCCTCCGAAAAGCGATCGCATAAGCCGCGGCGCGAAGACGACGAAGTTGACCGCAGCGCCCGTCGGAAAAATAAATCCCCTCACCAGGGAGCACCGAAGCCCCATGGCAAGGGTCACAGCGAGGGCGGCTCCGGATTTGACAAGGCAGCAAGCTCCAAGAAGAAAAATCGGCGGCAGGACAAGACTGGCTACGCTGAACAACCGCAGCTTGCCCGCGCGTCAGTCCGGAAACCTGCAAACGGGAAAAAGGCAACTAAGAATCGTCGCGACAGATACTGAGTGCTGTGTTCGCAAATGGCGCTCCCTAGGGGAAACACCAGTCAAGATAAAAGAGCCTTGAAAATACTGGGCTTTTTGGCCGACCCGCGAATAATGTGTAGCAGACAGTTAGCGGAGCGTCGAGGGTCAATGCGAAAACACCAGTACGACCCCCAATGCCCTAGGACGATTCTCGGTAAGGCGGCATTAACCAAGAAGGCCGTTTATGATTACCGATGTATGAATCGGGCAAACGCTCCTATCTCGACCTGCCGAGCGAGGCACAAGCCGCGCTGATCGATGCAGCGCGTGACGCTTCGCCTGTGCGCGGCCTGACGCATGGCTACTACAAGTATCCCGCCCGGTTCTCACCCGTCTTCGCCAGAGCGGCGATCCAGACCTTCACCAAGCCAGGCGACGTGGTCCTGGACCCTCACGTTGGCGGTGGCACGACGCTGGTAGAAGCGCTCGCCGCTGGCCGCGAGGGCGTTGGCGTGGACATCAGCACGCTGGCTGAATTTGTCGCATCGGTGAAATGCACGATCCTGTCCGAAGCCGAGCTGGACACGCTGCAACGCTGGGCCATCAAGCTTCCTCAGCGCGTTGACATTCACCGGCCATCGGTGACGTTCGAGGATTACGAAGCCCTCGGCTATTACAAGCACCTCGATGACCCGTCGCGATGGCGGCTGCGCAAAGCAATCGATCAAGCTCTCGCGTCTGCGGTGAAGTTGCAGAAGCCCCGTATGGTCGCCTTCGGTCGCTGTGTGGTGCTCCGCACAGCTCAATGGGCGCTCGACGGCCGCAAACAGCCACCCTCAGTCGATGATTTCCGCATCTCCCTCATGGAGTACGCGGGAGAGATGTTGCGCGGCGCTCGCGAACTCCGCGCTGCCGTGAAAGAGAATGGCCGCCAGTCGGTCACGGTGCTTCGCCGAAACGCTTGGGGTCTTCAACACGACCCATCGCTCTTCGATCTCCGGGCACCGCGCCTCGTCGTAACGTCACCGCCGTATCCGGGCGTGCACGTCCTCTACCACCGCTGGCAAGTGGATGGCGGCAAGGAAGTCCCGCTGCCGTTCATGATTGCCAACAAGCTCGATGGGGCCGGGGGCAGCTATTACACAATGGGCGACCGAAAATATCCTGAGCTCGCCACCTATTTCGCCAATATCAAAGCAACGATGTCGTCGGTCGCGGCCATTGCGAACCATAAGACGGTGTTCGTACAAATGCTCGCGTTTTCAGAGGCGCATTGGCAACTTCCGAAATACCTCGAAGCCATGGAGCAAGCGGGCCTGAAAGAAATGTTCCTTTCAGAGCTCAAGAAAGAAGGCGACGGCCGCCTATGGCGCGAAGTCCCCAGCCGTCGGTGGTACAGCGAGCAGCGAGGCGCCACGCCCGCGAGCAAGGAAGTTGTGCTGCTGCACCAAAAGCTTATCCCGTCGCAGCCTCAAGCCCGTCAATCTGTTCGCCATCGGACAGGTCTTCCTGCCCGAGCGTCGTCAGCGACAGCATGAACGGCGCGAACGCACGGCACATTGAGTCAATCTTATCTTCGACCTTCTCCTGTGCTGCATCAGGCGATTGCTCGCTTTTATCCTTGTCCTGAAGCAACAGCGCCAGCCCGACCAGCACGTTACCGTACATGAACTGATTGCGGGCGTTCTCGTCGTTGAGACGGCGATGCTTGATTTCATTCAGGAGCGGGGTGTTGTCCATATTGATGCGGAATACCGGTATTTCGTTCTCGGCATCGTCGTACTCGGTGTCCATCCGCATGGCGGTGTATTCATCGAAGCCGAACTTTTCCCAGCGGTCGCGGTATACCGGGTCCATCTTCGGCGTGCTGAGCTCACGCGGCCGTTCCCGCTCGTCGCCCTGCTTGGTATCTGGCTTCTTGTCCTTCTTTTTCGTGCCGCCGCCCTTGTTGTGCTCGGCCCACGGGCGAACGGTCACTTCGATCTTGTTCTTGAAGGTAGCGCGTGAATCTTCGGTAACGGCGACCATCGAAAGCACATCACCGACATCGATGGCTTCGGGCAACGTCACCATGACGCTCGCTGACCCGCTGCGGAGATTCGGGCCGACAATCGACACCTTGTGTTCCTTGCCTGCCTTGTCGGTCCACAGAATCGAGAACTTGCCGCCCTCGATGCGGCGGCTAAAGTAGTCATCGCGGGCATCGGTCTCGAAAGTCAAGCGCATCCGATAGTTGACTGGGCAATCGCGCTTGTGCTGCTCGCCGTATGAAGTGCCCTTGACCTTGAAGAAGGTCGGATACACCTCGCCTTTGAACGGCTTCTCCTCCTGCGTCCCGGTCGGGTTGGCGTTAAACGGCGCGGTGATGCGCTGGCCGAGCTGAAGAAGGGCCGTCAGATTCGGCGAGCTCTTGATGAGGTTCTGAAGCTTGTCGGCGAGCGGCTTGTCGTCCTTCAGCTTGTCCGACATCATCTCCTTCTGGCGCTTATTCCGCAGTTGCCGAAGCGTTTCGTCGTTCTTCAGAGCCTGTTCGAGCATGTCGATCAGTTCAACCTTGAAATCGTTCTCGGTGAGGCGATCACGCGAGGGCATGAACAGGTCTTCGCGGTTTTCGTCGCCCATCTGGTCGCACTCGACGAACACCATAAGGTCGTCGGCGATGGTCTTGAGCTTCATAGAGTCTCGGCGGAAGAAATCCTTCGGCAGCGTACCCTGCGTCTGGCCGTTGCGAACGAACAGCACGCCCTCGCGCTTGCGATAGCGGGTCAGGCCGCCGAGCTTCTTCTTTTTCGTCTCGCTCTCGTCCTCGTCTTCATCGTCGCGTGCCGTACCGGCCTGCTTGAACGCATAGACCGTGGCGAACAGCGGCTCACCCGACGGCGAAAAAGGGATGCGGATCGGGAAGCCGTCTTCAACGTTGGTCGTGTTGTTGAGGCGACGCCGCAAACCGCTCAATGATGTCTCCCGGCTACCGGGGTCGAGATATTTGCCCTGCTGGCTCTTGCGGAACTCATAAAGGCGGATCGGCAGCGCGATCTCCGGCAGCAGTAAGTCGAGCCGGCTCAGGATACTGCGGCCCCGGATGATGTTGGAGCGTTCGCCCAGATACTTGTAGTCGTAGAGCTTGATCGCGGTGCCGTAGGTGGCCTCGCGGCCGTAGGGACTCTCCTTGTCCGGAAAGAGTTTCATGGTCGGCGACGAGAAGGAAAGGATGTCGCCCTTGCGCTCCGGATGCTCGGTGCCGACGCCGACGGGAGCCAGATAGGACAAGATTGAGTTCTTACGGCTGCCCTCGGGCCGCTCGCGGCGGACCACGGTGAAGCCCCAATTGCCGTCACCATCGTCTGGGTCAGGACCAAGCAGCTTCGGATTACGGCGGCTGATGACAAGCTGCATGTTGTGCTTACCGCAGAAGCGCAGCGCTCCTGTGCCGCCCTGATTGAACTGCCCCTGGACGAAAGGGATGTACATCTTGTTGCTCTTGCTGAGCGACATAATGGTGAACGGGATTTTCCGAGGCGTCTGGCCTTCACCGCAGTCTGAGATCGTCAGATTCATGACCGGGCGGATGCCGGTGCCGCACAGGGTGATGCCCTGCGCGACTTCGCGGATTTTCTCGTCGCTCCACTCTTCGATCAGTCCCCCGGTAGCTAGCTTCTTGCCGGTTCCGCCCTCAAAGAAGCGAGAAACGGCCTCGCGGATGGTTTTCGGGGCGTCGGCGCTCTTCGGGTCGACCCCGCGCTCCAAGCACTCGTTGATGAGGCGGGCATCGACCGAATTGACGATCTTTTCCACCAGGGCGGCCTCGGCGAGGCTCTGCTGATTGCCTCCCTGACCCCAGTTGTTTTCCAGGTCGCCGTAGTGGCGCCAGAGTTCGGGCTTGTCCCAGTATCCCTGCTTCTTCAGCAACTCGACAACTTCGTCTTCGGTCTCGGCATGAAGCAGCGCGATACAGAAGTCCCGAATCTGGCCGTTTGTCATAAACCCCTCCCCAAGTTGTTGATATTTCAGTCTAACTTAAAATCGACGGACTCTTTACCGCCCGTAGAAGACATGCGCGATTTGAGAGCATCGACCTCTCTATTGAGTGCCCGGACGATCTTCTGAACGTCCGAATCATCGAACTGGTAGGCGTTTTTGTTGCCTAGCTTGCCGATTATGCGGATTGCCTTGATCGCGTTGACAGTCCGACTTTCCGCCAGGTCAACGAACTTTTGACGCTTTGCAGCCTTCGCTGTAGAGGTTTCCTTGTTGGTTTGGTCCAGCATCATGTGTCTCCTTCTGCGCCTCAAATGGCGGTATTAAAAAATCTATGTAATTTCCTCTAAATTACACGAAATAAAGAGTCCAGAAGAATCTGCTTGGCGCAATAAAGATTCGTCTGGTCCACAGCCCGAAGCCGCTCGATATCGGCCCATGTGCTGGCCGGGTCCGGGCTCGTCCGCTATTTACCGCCAGAAACGTGTCTTGAAGCGAAGCAGAGTATCCCTCCCCTCGATTTTCTGGTTTGTTGTGGCCCATGAACGAACAAGCCATTCCCGATCTGCCGGAAGACCTCGATTACGAGCGGGGGCGCGTCACCGCCCGCTTCGGCGTCGTAGCTGCTGCTGGGTACCAGCCGTTGCCGGATGTGCTGCTGTTCCATCAGAGCGAACTCGGGCTTACGAGCGAAGAGCTCAATGTGGCGCTGCATATCTTGGCGCACTGGTACGCCCCTGACCGGTTGCCATTTCCGAGCGCTAAAACGATTGCCCGTCGGATGGGCGTGGGTGAGCGGACGGTCGAGCGATATCTGACCTCGCTCCGCAAGAAGGGATTTCTGGTCAAGTATCGGCACCCGAAGGGAGCCCGACGGCGCAAGGGTCATGACCTCTCGCCATTGATCGAACTGCTCAAGCCACTCGCACAGCAGCGCCTTGAGGAACGTCGGCAGCGATTGCGCGAGGCGCACAGGGTCGGAGGTTAAGGTGCAGTGACCGAGCTCGGCCAATTCGTTTTCAGCGCGTTCGGGCTGTCGCTTTCTGCCAATGGATTCGTGGGCGTGTGGCTCGCGGTCGTGCCGGTGACGATCTTCGTCATCGCGCTAGCCTATCGCTTGGTCCGGCCGCCGCTGAAAGAGCCGTGACAACCGCGATTCAAGGTGCAGCGCAGTCCACTAGATCACGACGCCCTTAAGTTGTTCGGTCACATCGCGAACACTGGCAACGCTCCACACTTCATCGCGAAGCATGAATTTGCTGCTGTTCGTTCTCTGCACGAAGCGAGCGCCACCTAGGATAATTGCATGAGGCACAAGCGCGGCGCGAAGCACTTTATATTCACGGTCGAACAACACGGCCGCGACAAAATCGAAGCCGCCGTTATCGAGTTCACGAATAGCAGATAATTGCCGGGAGCCATTTGGAGCAGTTAGACGGCGGCCTTTAATCTGAAACGTCTGGCCTGTCTTATCGTCAACAGCATCAATTGATCTGTTTGAGTTGCCAGCCTGCCGCCAACCGAAGGCTTTGCAGAACAGCGTTTCCGCAAGATCGCCGGTCGGATTGTTCGATGTTCTGACGACTCCACGCGCTCGCAGTTCGTCCATAGTTCGCGCATGTAGCCCGAGCAAATCCAGTGAAGAACATTTTTATAAGTCGGTGTCTTCATTCACTTCGGGTTTTGAAGGCGTATCGGGCTGGCTAGTATATCGACGCCGCTGCTATTGGTGAACGTCCAAAAATCCGGGCTAGGGGGACTGCCGTGCCGATCTATGAGAAACCTACCAAGACTCTGTGGAGTTGAAGGTTTCCAGAGGTTATGATCGCGTCATCGGTCAATTGCTTCGCTACATGGGTTGGATTGAAGCGAACATGGAAACTGCAAAGCCCGTCCGCGGCATTATCGTTGCGAAGGAGATCACGAACGATCTCAAACTTGCAGCATCACGAATCTCCGGCGTCCGACTCGTCGAATACGAAATTTCATTCAAGCTGAATGCGGTAACGTGAGTTCACTTCGTACAGTTCAACGGTCATAGCGCCCGGCGATCATCGTCACGACTTCGGCGGCCGTTCGCTGCAAGCCATAGACATAGAGGCGTTTCGGCTCGCCGAGCAGTAGTACCATTTCGGATTCATAGGCGATGCCACTAACAATAGTGTCAACGGACGTTGAAGGTCATGTTTGCATAGTGCGCGCATGGGAGCCACTGCTGCATCATACCCGCCTAGCCCTTAGCCTTTGTATCTCGCGTCTGCTACTCTCCCGCGCAGAAATCGGCAGGGAGAGCATTCGTGGAAGACCGCAGTAAGCTGTCTCAAGATGAACTATTCGCGCAAGCCCACGAACGATCCAAGAAGCATATAGAGCGGATCGACAATATGATTCTAACAGTGGTGAAAGCGCAAATTGTCGTCGAGGGCTTTATGAGCACATTTCTAGAAGCGAATGGAAAAGACCCGCAACACTTCTTCTACACCGCGCTGAAAATCAAGGAGTGTAAGAAAATCGACCCTCCTGAAGTCGGTCAAAACATGTGGGATCTTCTAAGCCTTTGCACATACGTCCGAAACGAGCTGGTTCATTCGCTAAAGGATGAGCAGATTACAATCAAAATGGACGAAGTACGGAGGGCTTATTTAGCTGTTACGGAAAACGAGCGGCAACGTCAGGCCATTCGAGAAATGACAGACACTCAGATGGTGACCAGCGCTATCTACGCCTGCGGAAATCTTATTGTGGCCGCAACCGACCGTCTAGAGACTAAAGAAAAAGCCCGGCCTTCTTTATGATACGCAATGCACGCTGAATGATTCAATAGCGACGCCGCGGTCTCGTTGGATTAAGGCCCGGACGAAATTGCAAAGGGTTCCACATGCGAGACGTGAGCTCGAAGCAGCAGCTTTCGAATTTCCCCCGTGCCTTCCCTGATTGCGCCCCTTCTCGACGTAATCTCTGACTGTGCATTCTCGTGAAGCGAGTCAACTTGACTCATTCAAAGACCATTGGCGCGAGAATCCTCCCTCCGTAACATCTGTAGCAACGCTCGATGGCACGTTGCCTCACATCGAGGTAGGGTAATAAACGCGAGACGCCACATCGCGGCATCGGCTTTCGGATTCTCCCCCGCACCCCTCAGCGAACTTGCCCGTGCTGGCTTCTCGTAGCGAACATGATGGCGGCCTGAGGCTAACACCGGCGCATGTGTTCCGAAAACCTCCTGAAATTTACGTTCAAGAAGTATCTGATTTTGCTGGTTCGAACGCATCGCATTTGAGTGTTCCATAACCATTGCTTTTCGGACTCACGAGATTCGCCGTTCCACGAACCGCAAGGCCTCGCTTGATACTAAGATGTCAGCCTAAGTTCTCTCAAGCATGAGCTTAACGGCGGTCGGGGCGTATGGCCTTCCGGTCCGCGAGGTGTATCCCGCTTCGGCAAGCTCCGCTGAGATTTCACGCAATGACCGCTTGCCGCCCTTTGGTCGCGACCTTGCGAGTGAACGGGCGAAAGCGATGGTGGCGGAACCGTCCCTACCATCTCGGTCCATCGTTTGCTCCGCTATCGACTTGCGGCCCTCAACCTTTACGCCCGTGCGACGCTTGCGATCACGCGCACCCCTGAGCTTCGCAACCAGCATTGCTTTCTCAAACTCTGAGACGGCCCCGAGAACTTGCCGGATGAGGCGGGCGGTCGGGGTGTCATCAAGGAAGGAGGTCGGACTGTCTGTGGCGATGATGTCAATGCCGCGAGCCTTCAGCATTGCAAAGCCGACCTCTTGAACCATCAGGTCTCTCGCGAAGCGGTTCGCGGTTTCGACGATGATGGTTTTTGTGCCATTCATCTCTAGGGCCTCAAGCATCGCAGCGAAACCAGGGCGCGTATCAATGGGATCGGAGCCCTTCACGGCCTCATCGTAAAAGCTGCCGACCAGATCGATGCCAGCACGTTTCGCATACGTCTCGATAGCCTGAAGCTGTCTTCGCCCGCTGTCTTTCTCCTCACCGATATTCGCTGCCGATGAGGTCCGCAGATAAGAAAATGCCTTGCTGGATTTTGGCGTTCTGATCATGGGTTAGCTCCGATAACTGTATTTAATTCCTGAGAAATAGATACAACCGAATATTTTGTCAACTCGGTGTTCCCTGAGTCGCCGTCGGAGCCTATGAACTTGAAGCCATCCGGGCGGGAAATGGATGAGCCTGGATTGGGCTGGCGAATATTTTCTAGTTTCGCGTGCGCCAGCTGAAAGATGCTGATCGGTTACCAAGGGGAATCAGATGAGATTGCAAGCAATTGCCGCTTCGGTAAAGGACGAGGATTTCGACAGCTCTTTCGTCCAGCCGACATTGATTGATCAGTGGATGAAATACCTAAGCGGCATCAGGCCGCGACTTAGTCCCGACGAGGTTCTATCTGACGGGCTCCAACGCAACATCGGTCACAGGATGCAGCTGCTTGAGTTTGAGTGCGCCCTGCTCTTGCTCAATTTGGAGACGCGGCGAACTTTCCCTGGCCGTTCGACCCTTCACGAAACGGTTTCCGTGATGAAGATGCAGCAATTCTCGGTCCTGGCGCATTCAGTCTTGGAAGGCATTGCTGGCCACCTCGTGCGGGTCGCCAAGCTGTCCCGTGACGAGCCTGTAAGTGAGGAGAAGAAGATCGACGTCGGCACATGGCGGACGGCTTTGATGGAGGAGGTGATGGCGAGCACTACAGCTCCCGAACTAAGTCGCGCCGAACTTAAGGAACGGCTAGTCGATCTGACCGGCTGGAGGGATAAGCTCCATCTCGACCGCATTGAGCCGCACAATCCGCTGCATTTCAATGAGTTCAGCGCCGCCAGCTGTTTCCTTCCTGCCCACCAGAGCTTGCGCTTTATTTTGAACGCACTGAACCCGAACTGGCCGCCCGAGACATGCTTGAATGAGGACCTGAGCAGCTTCACCTGATGTTCGACGTCCACCACAAGCTCGACATCAAGCGCTGTGCCAGGGATCGATCCATAAGAGGAGTACGAAATTCGCGAGTTGATCATTATCGAGGAAGCGCTAAAGAGCGAATTCTATTCAGGTAGTAGATTTCACCCTGCAAGTCCTCCTGAATTTCAACTAATCTTCCCCAATGTCTAGCCGTTCGCTTCGCGGCCGAGTGCGACAATTTTCGTCAACGGGCCATGTCGAGAAATGCTCCATTCCCGGCTGCCGCAATCCCACCATGCGGGCGGAAGGCATCGGACTCGCGGCCTTCCATTGCCGCAAGCATGTCGAACACAAAGCCCGGCACGGATCGCATTGGCATGGGACTTATAGTGCTGCCGAACTGAAGCCATACCTTGCCGCCGCGACCTCGTACGTCCGGCTCCGGGCGATATCTGATCGGTTCATCAAGCAGGCCCTCACCGACCTTGCGCTGCTCCTTGAAGAAGCTGGGCCGACTGAAATTGCCACAAGACTGAAAGGCATGTCGGCCACCAGACGGGCTCGCATCGCCTTGGCGCGGCTCCGTGTCGCGGGCATCAAGCCGGAGCGGTTTGTCGCCATTGTGCTGGCCGTCACGGCGCTGATCGAGGAAGACCCAGGCTCACACCGGACGAAGGAATTTCGCACGGTTCAAATCGCAAAGGCCCTCCATCGCCTTGCGAGCGGCTACCATCGCGTCTGGGAGCTTGAAGACGCAAACGGCCGTTCCAGAAAGGTTGCCGAACTCCACGCCTTCCCTCGCTCGTCTGGGCCGGTCCTGAGATTGATCGGAAAGGCCGTCGAGAAGCCGTGCGAGTGGGTGCTGGAAAAACACCTGTCCGCTGTCCTTGCCCTGAAGGTGAAACGGCATGGTCGCCATCCCGCATTGCGGACAGCAGGCGGCGGCTAATTTGCAGCGACAACCTTTCACTCGTCATATCAGAGTGCCGCGTCGCGGTACGCACATGTTGAAGCATGAGGCCGGTCACTTCGAGCACGGACGCTTGGGACAATGACTCAAGGCAATCGTCACATGCGGTTCGATCCGCAGTTGAGGGCCAGGACACCGCCGTTAATTGAAGCGATCAAGGGATTCACGCGTCATCTGATCGCAGAGGAATCCAAGCTCGGCCTGCGCTCCCGTGCCCGCAAAGACGAAGACCGGCGCAAATTCGCGATGGCCGTCGAGGCTGTGACCTGCAATCTGCTTTTGGCGGGTCTCCTTCGTGGCGACACTCCGCTTGCCGTGCCACTCGATAACAACATGATGTGGGGCACGAGCCGCTACAGGAATCCGGTCTACGGCCAGCATTTCCTTGGTCTGCTTGATCTGATGGAGCGCCTGAAACTACTCAAACGCATCAAGACGGGCTTTCGTATCTCGAAGACGGTCAAGGCCCCTTCCCTCGTCAGAGCAACCGGCGGGCTCGGAAAATACTTCCCAAAGGTGACAGCTGATTCCTTTCGCCGGGAGCAAGAGCCGGAAATTCTCATCCTCAAGTCAGGCCGGGAGGATGACGGCCACGCAAACTTGGTGAATTACCCCGAGAGCCAAAGAACGAAGACACTCCGCAGGCAAATCCAGCGGATCAACGATTGGCTCCTCGATGCCGACATTGAGTTGGCAGACGCTCGCTCATTGGTCCAGCTTGGCGAAGACGGCGAGATCATCGCAACGTACCGGCGGACGCTTCGAAGGACGTTCAACAATAAAAGCTGGCAACAAGGCGGCAGGCTCTCCGGTAGTTTCCATATGACGATGCCTCGCGTGGATCGCTTCCGAAGAATACGCATTGGCGGCAAGCCGGTGGCGGATGTGGACTACCAGCAGCTTTTCCCGCGTCTGGCCTATGTCCGCGCTGGAGCGGCCCAGCCCACTGGCGATCTCTATAACGTGACTGGAGATGGCAAGGGACGCGATGGCTGGAAGCTGCTGCTGAATGCCCTGTTGTTCACGCAAGGCACGCTGAGACACTGGCCGCGCGATTGCAGCCGGTTGTTTCCCGGAATGACGCTCAAGCAAGCTGTGGCGCTCCTGATGCAGAAGCACCATCCGATTGCCCATCTGTTCGGAACCGGCATCGGCTTTGAACTCATGTTCATGGAAAGTGAGATACTGATCGCCGTCATCACCCATCTGTTCAACAGCGGAATCCCCGCATTGCCGCTCCATGATGCCGTGCTCGTAGGCAGGCCCGATGCCAAAGCCGCCAAGATCGCGATGGAGCAGGAATTCCGGTCCCGCACCGGGCAGCATCGCGCGTTTGTCAAAGTCGAGTTTGGCCCCGTAAAATAAGGGTTTTCGGCTTTACGCCTCTGCTAAAGGACTAGGAGGGGAAACCAAATGGGGTTACCTTGGCGGAGCAACGCAAAGTTCCAACCGTAAGCGATGATGATAGCGAAGCAGCCATCAATAGACTCCTCCTTTAAGGAGCACCTTGAAGAGGCAGATAGAGAGAAGCATCCACCATCATCAATCCCCTAAGGCCAACTCCTAAGGCCAGCATCACGGAGACCTCGATGGAGCACCAGCAAGGCCAGCATCATGATGGCCTAGGAGGAGCACCATTGACGAGTGATGGGCCCTAGCTGCCATCATCACACACCAAGGCTGAGCTTTAAGGCCTACACAAAGAGGCTCTTTAAGGAGACCCGCTAGAGAGAGAGAAGGCAACCGGGCCATCGTCCCGTAGGGACAGCCCCCAAAGGCCACCGTTGGTCGTATCTCAATGCGGCTTAAAGTCCGTGCTCGAAATGACCGGGCAGATACCGGACGGGATTCAGCGAGGTGGGTCACAACCGGGTCTACTGTCCGTCAGCGGGACTTCTTGGCCTCGTCGAACAATGATCGGATCGGCGCATCTAATGCCTGAGCAACGTGCCAGAGGCTGACGATGGTCGCGTTCCGGTTGCCCTGCTCAAGGCCGCTGATATAGGCCCTGTCCACGCCAACAAGATCGGCAAGCTCCGCCTGCGTAATTCCCGCTGCTATCCGCAGCTTCTTTACGTTGCCACCCACCAAGCGCCGCACGTCCTCTGACATGGGCCCCAAGCGACAACTTGTTGCAATTTAGTGCGACGCATTATAATGCACATCGATCGCAGCATTGAGCTTGGGGTGATGACAAGCATGAACAGCATCGCAGCCGCATTACTTCTGGGCATCGCATTTCGTCAGATAATGCGCTTCCAATCGGCCTTAGCTGAATTTTCTCAGAGCATGGCCAGAGCCGACGGCAACACGCGTAAACCTTCTGAATATCAAAACATGATGACGCCTCGCTGGTTAACAACGTTATTCTTGGCGACACTTGGATGTCTTGTTTACGTGGTTGTCCAACATGCTGGTCTTGGTGGCTGGCAAGACGGGCTGGCAGATATCTTGGCTTTCGTTGGAGGCATGCTTGCATCGGCAGGGATAAGCTCGCTGGCGAGATACCCTTCTACAGCAAATTACGTTCATTCAGCACTGAAGACTTTGAAAAACCGAGAAGGTGACTTTAGTCGTGCGCTCGACTCTGCAAATGCCGAGACAGCTGCTCACTTTCGATGGTTACTCTCGTCTATCACTGGGTTAGCGTAAGTTGCTCCACTTAAGCTCACTGAGATTTACTGGCACCGCGACCTTATCCATCGCGGAAGTCAGCGGCTTGAGCGAAAAGCCCTTGCCATAGGAACGGCCAACGCCACCGCCAGAATGGCCCGTCAGTGCATCATGCATTTCTTCGGAGATGCCCGCGTCACGGGTCATTCGCTTGAAGGTGTGTCGGAAGGAATGAAAGACCTTGGTGCTATCCGTCACGCCGCACGTCGAGCGCAGATAGCGGCCAAACCATTTCGACCAAGCCGATGATCTTGTCCGCTCGCCCTCGGCCTCAACTTCAGGCCACAGCGGACTTTCCAAACTGGCTCCGGCCTCAAGCAGCGCCTCCCGGTATTTCAGCAGGCCGATCCGCTTCAGGTCACGATGCAGCGGCACATGACGAATGGACGAACTGGTCTTGGTGGAGCGCCCGCCGGTCCGATCAATGTCGAAGTACCATCGCCGCGTATCCTCGTCCTGCCGTAGATCGCATACCCTTAACTGCGCGATTTCATCGAGGCGCATCCCCGACAGCAGGCCAATCAGCGGAAACCAGAAGGCCGCCTCCCCGCCGCCCCCGGCTGGCCGATTACGGTCCGCATAGACCGGCGACTCGAAGATGGCCTTAAGGTCCGCCTTCTCGAAATGCTTGCGCCGCGTCTTATAGTTATCGACGGAAAACCGAATGGCCTTACCAAATGGGTTCACGAAGCCCGACACCTTGTCGAGGAAGCCTTCACGCTCGGCCCGCGAGGTAATCCCACCAAGAACCTGCACGATCTTGTTCACGGTGGTCGCCGCTCGCGGTGTGCCCTCTGAAAGGTCTCGCTTCAGCAATTCCGGCAGGGGCAGCTTGCGCAGACCGCGCGGCAGGGCGCTCGGCACCTTGGCGACGGCATCCCGAAACTCACGGGCCTTCTCGCGGGTAATATCGCCAAGCCTCAGATCGCCATGAAGCTCCTTGAAGTACCGGACAGCTTGCTCCGCCTCAGTGATCGTGTTGGCATTCGGCTTCTTGGCATTATGTCCCGAACCACCGGCAGCCCATGACGCGAGCGCCTCGGAGAGCCTGGGTCCCAACTCCACGGGAGACCTTTCAGCCAGCACAGGCGTCGGGATGATCTCCCCGCGCTGCCGCTTGTTCATGGCGTCATAGGCCCGCACGTGCGCTTCGAGGACCACGAGGGCGGCCTTCTGAAACTCCGGCGAGGATTTGCTCAGATAGATGCCACGCTGTTTCAGCGCGATGTTGGTCTCAGCGTAGACGATCTTCGGGTCTCGCCGTGCGTAGGCCGCGCGAAACTCGTCCTCGAACACCGGCAGCAATTCGCCGTAGACGTGCGCATGATCGTCGGACATTCCCATCTGGGAGCTTGGCGGCACGTCCACGAGGTCAGGCCATTGCGCTCGCTCATCTGGTGTTTGCAGATACCGCCGGTCGTCGCCCGCCGTCCGCTCCGCTTCGTCGCCCGCGAGGAGGTCCGCAAAGACATCATCAGCCAGTTGCTTGAAGTCGAGAGCCACCGGCTGCACCATGATGGCAGCAGGCGCGAGAGCGTTCACGGCAGCGTCGAACAACTGGGTTGCCTTCAGGGCTTCCTGATGATCGCGCCGCTTCGCTTCTTTCAGGTCCTTGGTTGCGAGTGATCGAACAAGCTCACGCTTGAAGCAGTGCGTCTTCGCATTGATGAGATCGGAAAATGCATCGCGCATGTGACGCGGCACGGGCTTTCCGGCAAGCACTTCCGGCAAGCGCTTTCGGAACTCGTATGTCCCTGATGCCCGTCGCTGCATGTAACTCAAAGCCGCCATTGTGGACCACCTTTGTGGGCTACGGTTGTGTAGCAAGGCGGCCTCTCTAAGCTCATGATTGCTTAGAGTTTTCAGCTTTTCAATGGCTTAGATAATGCTGGCGCTCCCTAGGGGAATCGAACCCCTGTTTCAGCCTTGAGAGGGCCGCGTCCTAACCGCTAGACGAAGGGAGCGTGACGACAGGAAATAGCGGCCTTGGTCGAAAATCGCAAGCGATGATACGCGCTATGGCTCGGTCGCGAACCGGGCGCGCCCGAGCATTTTGAAGGTTTTCGCATCATAGGTGCGGATTTCGGTCGTGCCGCCAACATCAAGGGTGACGGCGATACGGTCGCCAAGCGGCGCCGTTGCCACGATCCGTGCCCCCTTTGGCAACAACAGGGTGGCGTCAGCCGCCGCGGTGCCATCGCCGCGAAACAGCTTGTAACCGATAGCCACGAACACAGCACCGATCCCCAGAGCCGTCGTTAACCCTGCGATCAGCATCATCCGCTTCACCCGCGCGGCCATCAGCGCGGTCTGTTCAGGAAGCGGATCGGTCGTTACATGTTCACTCATGCAAAACTCTTTAGCTCAAGGATCTTCAGACTTTCCCGGCGAGGCGGACTCCTCCGGCGAACGCCGGCAGATTACCGTCGAGGCTACCGAAAAATCGCAGCGTCTCGACCGCGTTCTGGCGACCCGTGTCGATGACCTGTCACGCACACGCATCAAGGCGCTGATCGTGGCGGGACATGTCGCGGTCGCGGACGCCGTGACGCGCGACCCCGCTTATCACGTCAAACCCGGCGACACGATCACAATCGACGTGCCGCCCGCCGTTCCGCCCGAGCCGGAGGGCGAGGATATCCCGCTCAATATCGTCTACGAGGACAATGACATCCTTGTGCTGGACAAGCAGCGCGGACTGGTTGTCCATCCCGCTGCCGGCCACGAGAGCGGAACCCTGGTCAATGCTCTCATCGCCCACTGCGGCGACAGCCTTTCAGGCATCGGGGGCGTGCGGCGGCCCGGTATCGTTCACCGCATCGACAAGGACACCACCGGCCTGATGGTGGTCGCCAAGAACGACCGCGCCCACCAATCGCTGACGGCGCAATTCGCCGATCACGGCCGCACCGGTGCTCTGCGGCGCGGCTACATGGCTTTTGTCTGGGGCGCTCCCGACCGACCTCGTGGCACCATCAACCAGCCGATCGACCGCCACCCGCACGCGCGCGAAAAAATGGCCGTGCGCCAGGGCGGCCGCGAAGCCATCACGCATTGGGAACTGCTGGAAAGCTTCACCGGGCGCGACGGCAAGCCGGTAGCGTCGCTCTTGGCCTGTCAGCTCGAGACAGGACGGACCCACCAAATCCGCGTCCATCTGAGCCATGTCGGCCACCCGTTGATCGGCGACGATGTTTATGGCTCCGGCTTCAGGACCAAGGCCAGCCAGCTGGGCTCCGCCGCCCAAAATGCACCGTCTGCTCTGGGCAGGCAGGCGTTGCATGCCTACCTTCTTGTTTTGGAGCACCCGGCCACGGGAGAAATTATGACGTGGGAATCCGCACTTCCGGAGGATTTACTTCTTCTTCAGAAGGGATTGCGAAGCATAAAATAAGTGCGGATGCGCGGAAAAGCCGCATGATTACATATATTTAACCAGCATCACCGCCTCGTGATGCCGTTTTGTTCTTCCTTTCCTCGGCTCCGGGGGTGTATTGTGCACCCGCGTCGGAGATGTCCCGGCGCGGAACAATGCAGCTCCGCTGGCTTTGACAAAGCAGCAGCCTGCCTGGCCCGCCGCTGTCGGGGGCCTGAACCTTTGGAGGGCGCAGTATGGCCCGCGCAGCCTCTCTTCCGGTTCTCAATGGAGAATCCGGTCTCTCTCACTACCTCGCCGAAATCCGCAAATTCCCGATGCTTGAACCGCAAGAGGAATACATGCTCGCCAAGCGTTGGCGCGAACATGACGACCGGGATGCGGCACATCGACTCGTCACCAGCCATCTGCGGCTCGTGGCCAAGATCGCCATGGGTTATCGCGGCTACGGCCTGCCGATCTCCGAGGTCGTCTCGGAAGGCAATGTCGGCCTGATGCAGGCGGTGAAGCGTTTCGAGCCCGAAAAGGGCTTCCGTCTTGCCACCTACGCGATGTGGTGGATCAAGGCTTCGATCCAGGAATATATCCTGCGCTCGTGGTCGCTCGTGAAGATGGGCACCACCGCGAACCAGAAGAAGCTGTTCTTCAACCTGCGCAAGGCGAAGAGCAAGATTTCGGCGCTGGAAGAAGGCGATATGACAGACGATCAGGTCAAGCTGATCGCCAAACGCCTTGGCGTGACCGAACGCGACGTGGTCGATATGAACCGCCGTCTCGGCGGCGACGCCTCGCTCAACGCCCCGATCCGTGACGACGGCGAACCGGGCGAATGGCAGGACTGGCTGGTCGATACCTCGCCCAACCAGGAAGCCATCATGGCGGAGAGCGAAGAGTTCGATCATCGCCGTGATGCCCTCTCCGGCGCGATGAGCGTGCTCAATCCGCGCGAGCGCCGCATCTTCGAGGCGCGGCGTCTGGCTGAAGAGCCGATGACGCTGGAAGATCTCGCCGCCGAGTTCGGCGTGTCACGTGAAAGGGTTCGGCAGATCGAAGTCCGCGCCTTCGAGAAAGTGCAGGCTGCCGTGAAGTCGGCGGTCTCACGGCAAGAGCAGGCGGCTTTAGAGGCGGCTTACTGATCCGATCAGATTTATAACCGACAAAAGGCCGGCCTTTCATGGGCGGCCTTTTTTTGTCTCAGTAATAGTCCTGCAGATATTCCCCGAGCGAATCCGGATCGTAAATGTTGTCGCCGCCAAGCGGATCGGTCAGCATTGTTTCCGCGTTTGTTTTGTAGTCGGCAGCGACGTTGTCAGGAGCCGCGCCCAGCGGCTGCGACAAGATCGAACGATAGGACAAATAGTTATCCTTTCCGCCGACGAAGATGCAGACGCATCTTTTTGGATCCGCAAACAGATAGTGCGCCACGCCATTGACGGTGTGAATCACAAAGCGGTACGGCGGCAACGCGCGCAGCGCCTTCTCTCCCTTGGGATCGTTCGCGAATTTCACCTTGAATCCCGCTGACGACAAATAAAAATCATTCTTGTCCAGAAAGGACAGACTGAGTTCCTCACCGGCGAGCAATGGACTTCCCGAAAAAAGCGAAAACAGCCCTATTCCAAAAGATAAAGATCTGGTTCTTGAAAAAAGCATAACAATTATCCTGTGTTACTCCCTGACCGTGATTGGGGATCACAAAGCAATCAAGAGAAAATGAAAATCAAACCCGATGCGACGATTTGACCCCGGCCCGCTGCGAAAATTCACACCGCGACGCGACAAGATGTGGCGCGTTGCGCCGCGTCAAGACAAAGCGTGCCGAAGACAGGTATGATTGTTCGTGTGAAGAGTTGATGACTTGAATGGTTCTGAATTCACAAGCGTGTATGCCTGATCTAAACACCCTTTGTGACTCACAACTGCCTCAATGCAACGCGATGGTCCGCCCGCAATTACTGAGGAGAGACGTGCATGGTCAATCGCCCGCCAGAATCTTTCAACGCAGAAACAGTCGCTACCTTGCGCGAAGTACTCAATATCGCAGTCGCGCAAATCGCTGAACAGAACAGAACGCCCGCAACGAAGGCGAAGATGGCAGAAACGATCGTTCGCAACGCCGCAGTCGGCATCACCAATGCAGTCGATCTTGTTTCTCTTGCCGTGCGCGAGGGGGAAACGCCCGCCGCCTAAGTCATTATAAAGTGACGCAGACAACAAAATGCCCGGATGATTCCGGGCATTTTCATTTGCGCGATGGCGGCAATCTCAGGCGTTCGCCTCGACCTTAATCCGCGGCGCCTGTGTCGCGAACTGCTCATCCTGCGGCTTGGATGGCAACGAGCCAAACGCCTTTGCGTGGTCAATCACTTTCGCCATCAGCTTGAGCCCGAGCGGTGCCAGCGCGCGCTCCCACAGCTCGCGCGCGGTTTCGCCCTTCTTGACGAAACACCATTCCTGCGCAGCGATCGCGCCGGCATCCATCTTGTCGGCGAGATGATAGATCGTGCCGCCCGCGATGGGGTCACCTTCCTTGATGGTCCATTCGACCGCAGCGATGCCGCGGTGCCGCGGCAACAGCGAGGGATGGTAACCGATGCCGCCGAGACGCGAGACTTCAAGCGCCGCATGGCTCACGCGCGCATGACTGTGCGCCGTGATAATCAGGTCGGTGCCCGGCGAAATTTCCGACGCCTCGATGACCTTCGGATTGGCCTGAACCAGAACCTCGACGCCGGCCGCCTTCGCCGCAATCGCCAGCCTGTCGCTCTCATCGGTGACGACAACGCGCGCGACCTCGACGCCATGCGCGAGCAGCATCTCCAACGTCTTCACGCCGAAATGGCGGGAGCCGGCCAATATAATACGCACGATCTATTGTCCCCAGGCCGAGAAGGCCTCGTTGAATACGCGTTCGCCCGGCGGGCCTTTCTCGATCGAGAGGATCGCCCGCTTGCCGTTGCCATAAACCATCGGAACGTCAAGCGAACTGCGGTCCTTCAGCACCTGGATATTGCGCTGCCGATCCACATCCACATTCGACAAACCGATCAGGAAGTAGCCGTCCTGCACCTTGACAGAGGTCGCAGCGAGAGGGACGCCGCGCGGCTGATCCGGCGACTTTGCATAGACCCCAGGAACGTTGGAGATCGTGGTGCCGAAATCCGGTGACACCGTATAGACGATCTCTATGGTGTGGCTCGTCGCCGGCATCGACGGATCCGTGTTTCGCATGATGGTCAGCGAGACCTTGACCTTGCGGTCAGGCAGTTCGATATCCGCCTTGATCGCGGTATCCGGCTTCTGGTTCGGCCCTGAGGCAACCTGAACGAGCCGCCAGACCACAGTGCCAACAGTCTGCTTGCCCTGCGGATCAACTGAATCCTCTTCGTACAGGATCGCGCGCTGCGCCACAGGGGCGACCGGCTGCGAGGAATCCGACGGATTCACCCGATCGGTGATCTTGGGACGAGTACCGGTGTCGGTGCTGGTCTGGGTGTTGGTCGCAGGCGCCGCTTTGAACAGTCCGCGGAGCGATGATCCGAATTTCTGGTACCCGAGAATGCCTCCGCCGATCAGGAGCAGCGCCAATCCCGCAGCCAAAGCACCCTTGAGCGGAAAGCCTCGTCTTGATCTGTCTGCGCGGTCGTCCGGCAAACCACGTTGCCGGGATGGCGGCGCTTTATAACCCGGTCCCTGATAACCTTCGGCCTCGTCCGGAGATTCATCGTAGGAATAGGGAACGTAGCCGCTGCGCTGCTCCATGTCTGGTTCGGCGCGGTCATACTCCGGCGTCGGAGAAGCCACATTCGAAAAAGTCCTGCGCGCGGATCGGTTGGCCTGCGAGGCAGCCCGGCCAAGCTCATCGCTCTCGGCAATGACGTCGCGAAACCCACGTGTGCCCGGGCCGGCCGGTGGCGCCTGACGAACAGGGGCTGGCGGCAGTGAAGCGGCTGGCCTGCGTGGCGACGGCGCCGGTGACTCTAAATCGTCGTTTTGCGATGGAGGGTCCGCCCGCAAACCCGGATCAATGCGTTTCGCACGATCATCATATTGAGGCAGATCGCTGCGTGGTGCCGGTGAACGGGGCGGTGGCGTGGGACCGGGAGGCTGCGGAGCATTACGGGCCACACGAGCTGAAGCCACGCGTGCACTTTCTCGCAAGACATCTCCGCGGCGCGGACCTTCGCGTGCTGGAGGCTCAGTGGGCCGAGGTGGCCGCTGCTGCTGGACACCCGGACGGAGGGTGCTCTCACTGCGAGCGCGCTGGGCCGCTTCTGCCTCAACCTTTCGAACCGCCTCTTCAAGCGCAAGCCGCTCACGGGTGATCTCGGCTTCGGTCAACGGCGGCTGGACGCCACGCAACTGTGCAATCAGCGCCGCTCGCGCACGCTCGTACAGCGCCCGACGGCTTTCGCCGCTGGCGTTGGGATCGAGACCGGCCACGGCTCGCGCTATGAGGGGATAATAATCAGCCATTGTTGTTCAGCCGGCGTGCCCCCAACACAACTGTCGTTCGGACCAGCACGATCTCATCGCCTATCATGCCTCGAACGGATTCTGTACCAGAATAGTATCTTCGCGTTCCGGGCTCGTGGAAAGAAGGGCAATCGGACATCCCACTAATTCTTCGACCCGCCGGACATATTTGATCGCCTGTGCCGGCAAATCGGCCCAGGAGCGTGCGTTGGCGGTCGGTTCCTTCCAGCCTTCGATGGTCTCATAAATCGGCTTGACCCGCGCCTGTGCGCCTTCGCCCGCGGGCAGATAATCGATTTCCTTGCCGTCGAGCTCATATCCAACGCAAACTTCGATGGAATCGAAGCCATCGAGAATATCGAGCTTGGTCAAGGCCAGACCGTGGATGCCTGACGTGCGGACCGTCTGGCGAACAAGGACGGCATCGAACCAGCCGCAGCGGCGCTTGCGTCCGGTGTTGACGCCAAATTCGCGGCCTCGCTGGCCAATCAGCTCACCGATGCCGTCGGTCAGCTCGGTCGGAAATGGCCCCTGCCCGACGCGCGTGGTGTAGGCCTTGCAGATGCCCAGGACATAGCCGAGGGAACTTGGGCCCATGCCAGAACCTGTCGCGGCCTGTGCGGCGACGGTGTTGGACGAGGTGACATACGGATACGTGCCGTGATCAACGTCCAGCAACGCTCCCTGCGCGCCCTCGAACAGAATGCGTTTTCCTTCGCGGCGTTTGTGATCAAGCAGATTCCAGACCGAGTCGGCATACGGCAGCACGCGGGGGGCGATCTCAACCAGTTCCTTCAGCACGGCGACACCATCGACCTCAGGAAGCGATAAGCCGCGCCGCAGTGCATTGTGATGGGAGAGAAGGCGATCGATCTTGTGCGGCAATGTTTGAGGGTCGGCCAGATCCATCAACCGGATGGCGCGGCGGCCGACCTTGTCCTCATAGGCCGGGCCGATGCCGCGCTGAGTCGTGCCGATCGCAGTCGCCTTGCTTGCGCCCTCGCGAACGGCATCGAGTTCACGATGAAGCGGCAGAATCAGCGTCACGTTCTCGGCAACGCGCAAGTTGTCGGGAGATACATCGACATCCTGCGATTTCAGACGATCGACCTCGTCGACGAAAGCCTGCGGATCGAACACCACGCCATTGCCGATCACCGACAGTTTCGACTGTCGCACCACACCCGACGGCAACAATGCTAGTTTGTAGGTCTTGCCATTGATAACGAGCGTATGGCCGGCGTTATGACCGCCCTGAAACCGTACGACGATGTCGGCCTGTTCGGACAACCAGTCGACAATCTTGCCCTTTCCCTCGTCACCCCACTGGGCGCCGACGACAACAACGTTAGCCATTTCGATCAGCCATTTCCGGAAAATCCTAAGCCTTTGCAAAACAGCCTGAAATGGCTGCGCCTTGAACAGGAACACGCCTGGCGGGCCACCACCCGATAAAGGATGACGGCATATGACGCAAGCAAAACAGCCAGTTGACGCTTCCACAAAACACGGCGCAAGCCATTGATATCCCCAAATAAATCTGAATCTTCCGATCCTGTCTAACGTTTAAGGCGGGATCGGCGGCAATCGCCGCCCGGTCCGAAGCATAACGTCTACTTTTTTCGCTCTCAGAATCACCGGCCCGCTTCGTTCGGCAACCGCCGCACACACCATAACTTCGCGATATCCACGCAGCGCAGAGGAGCAATTCGCGAACGTCGCTATGCATTGCCCTGGAAACCCGGCACAAACGAAACCGTTTCTCGTAGCGCGACCTTCATGACTTTTATCGCTTCGCCCTCCCGACGCCGCTCTTTTGCCGGGTGGCTCGCCAACCAGCCGTACCTGCTTCTGGTGTTGATGGCGCTGTTCTGGGCCGCAAACATAGTCCTTGCCCGCTACGTCGTCGGCCGCATTCCTCCCTTTGCCCTGACATTCATCCGCTGGTCCGGAACCTTTGTCGTGCTTGCGCCATTCGCCTGGCCTCATCTGCGGCGGGATTGGCCCGTCATGCGACGCCACATTCCATTCCTTCTGCTGATGGCCTTCACAGGCTTTGCCGGCAATAACGGCTTCGCCTATTGGGGCCTGCAACACACCGAGGCGCTGAATGGGCTGCTGATCCAGTCGTCCGGTCCGCTGTTCGTCGCGCTCTGGGCGCTGGTCCTGTTCGGCATCCGCCTTACGGCAAGCCAGACGCTCGGGATCGCGATTTCGCTACTGGGGGTGATCGTCATTGTTCTGCATGGCAAGCTCACCTCACTGGCGGAGATCGAATTCAACATCGGCGATGTCGGTGTCGTGCTCGGCCTCGTGGTGCTCGGGATGTATTCGGCCCTGATCCCCCGCAGACCGCCCGTTCATGCGCTTTCGATGATGACTGTCACCACTGGCTTTGCGGCTGTGATGGTCGCACCGCTGGTTGGCATCGAGACCCTGATGGGCAGTTCCCTCAGACTCGACGCGCTCACCCTCGGCGTCGGCGTCTTCATCGTGATCTTCCCGTCGGCGCTCGCTTACCTGTTCTATAATCGCGGCATCGAACTGATTGGCCCCAATCGCGCGGCGCCGTTCATCCATTTGGTGCCGGTGTTCGGATCAGCCATGGCGGTCAGCCTCCTTGGCGAACACCTTCACCTGTTTCACCTCCTCGGCTACGCGCTTGTCCTGACCGGCGTGATGCTTGCCGCGCGCAAAGCCTCCGCGCCCGCGCGTGCCGCCGGCGAAACAGCCGCGGCGTCGGGATCATAAAAAAAAGCCCGCGGCGTTGACCGACCGCGAACTTTTCATGATTGCAATACATCCGGCGTTCAAAGGTCAGCAGCCTTTAGAAGGCCGGTGACTTCCAGAACGCAAGCGACTTCTAGAACGCCAGTGACTTCTAGAACGCCAGTGACTTGGCCTGTTTGACGTGCGGCAACGTCAGCGTCTTGGTCAGCACGTCGGCAGGCACATCACCGTCAACCTCAACCAGCGCGATGGCATCGCCGCCTGGCTTGTTGCGGCCGAGATGGAAGGTCGCGATGTTGACCTTGGCGTCGCCGAGCAGTGAAGCGAACTTGCCGATGAAGCCCGGTTTGTCCTCGTTGGTGACATAGATCATGGACTTGCCGAATTCAGCATCGACACGAATGCCCTTGATGTCGACCAGGCGCGGCACGCCATCAGCGAACACCGTGCCCGACACCGAACGCTCCTGTTTGTCGGTCACGACGGTGAGTGTAATCAGGTTCTCGTAGTCACTCTCCGCAGCACGAACGACTTCGTCGACAACCATCCCGCGCTCCTTGGCGACGACCGGCGCAGAAACAACGTTGACGTCACCCAGCATGGGGCGCAGCAAACCGCTGAGCGCCGCCGACGTCAGCGCCTTGATCTTCATCTCCGCAACATCGCCCTCATAGGTGATCGTCACCTTGGCGATATCGGAGTCGGTGAGTTGCCCGGCGAACGACCCGAGTTTCTCGGCCAGATCGATGAACGGCTTCAGTTTCGGCGCTTCCTCCGCCGTGATCGAAGGGAAGTTGATGGCATTGGAAATCGCACCGGTCAGAAGGTAGTCCGACATCTGCTCGGCGACCTGCAACGCGACGTTCTCCTGCGCCTCCGTAGTCGACGCACCAAGGTGCGGCGTGCAGATCACGTTGGAACGGCCGAACAGAACGCTGGTCTTGGCCGGCTCTTCGGAAAACACATCGAACGCCGCGCCCGCCACATGCTTTGAGTCCAGAGCCGCCGCCAATGCCACTTCATCGACCAGCCCGCCGCGGGCACAGTTGATGATGCGGACGCCCTTTTTCATCTTGTTGATCGCGGTGGCGTCGATGATGTTGCGGGTTTTGTCGGTCAGCGGCGTATGCAGCGTGATGAAGTCTGCACGCTTGAGCAGGTCGTCGAGTTCGACCTTCTCCACGCCGATATCCTTGGCACGCTCCGGCGACAAGAACGGGTCGAAAGCCACCACCTTCATTTTCAGGCCGAGCGCACGGTCCGCTGCAATCGCACCGATGTTGCCGCAGCCGATGACGCCAAGCGTTTTGCCGGTGATTTCGACACCCATGAAGCGGTTCTTCTCCCACTTGCCAGCCTGCGTTGAGGCATCGGCAGCGGGAATTTCACGGGCCAGCGCGAGCATGAGCGTGATGGCATGTTCGGCGGTCGTGATCGAGTTGCCGAACGGCGTGTTCATCACGATGATGCCCTTCGCCGTGGCGGCCGGAATCTCGACATTGTCGACGCCGATTCCGGCGCGGCCGATCACCTTCAGCCTGGTCGCATTGGCGAGAATTTTTGCCGTCGCCTTGGTCGCGGAGCGAATGGCAAGACCATCATAGTCGCCAATGATGGCGGCGAGCTTTTCCTTGTCCTTGCCCAGATCCGGCTGGAAATCGACGTCGATGCCGCGATCCTTGAAGATCTGCACGGCAGCAGGAGACAGAGCGTCCGAAATAAGAACCTTCGGTTTGGCCATCGGAGTGATCCTTTAAAAACGGTGCATCGCCCGGCCTTGGCGCCGGTATGCAAGTTCGATGATATGGGCTGAAAGTCCCGGGCCAACGGCCCGGGATGACAAACGCGATTGCGTTACGCTGCCTTGGCGAGCGAAGCCTTCGTCTCTGCAAAAGCCCAATCGAGCCACTGCGTCAGCGCCGCAACGTCGGCGGCATCCACGGTGGCGCCGCACCAGATGCGAAGACCGGCCGGAGCGTCACGGTAGGCCCCGAGGTCGTAACCGACGCCTTCCTTCTCGATCAGGGCGACCAGCTTCTTGGCGAAATCCGCTTGGGCATCCACCGAGAGCGCTGTAACCGCCGGATCAACCACCTTCAGGCACACCGAGGTGTTGGAGCGGATGGCCGGGTCAGTCGCGAGGAAATCAATCCACGGCGTCTTCGCCTTCCAGTCAGCAAGCGCCTTGGTGTTGGCATCGGCGCGTGCGACCAGCGCGGCGAGACCGCCAATCGACTTGGCCCAGTTCAGCGCATCGAGATAATCCTCAACCGCGAGCATCGAGGGCGTATTGATGGTTTCGCCGACGAAAATGCTTTCGATCAGCTTGCCGCCCGAGGTCATCCGGAAAATCTTCGGCATCGGCCACGGCGGCGTGTAGCTTTCGAGGCGCGCGACAGCGCGCGGTGAAAGGACGAGGATGCCGTGCGCTGCCTCGCCACCCAGCACCTTCTGCCAGGAGAAGGTCGTGACATCGAGCTTCGGCCAATCGAGCTTTTGCGCGAATGCGGCCGAGGTCGCGTCGCAGATGGTCAGGCCTTCGCGGTCGGCCTTGATCCAGTCCGCGTTCGGCACGCGCACGCCGGACGTCGTTCCGTTCCAGGTGAAGACAATGTCCGACTTCGGATCAGCCTTGGTCAGATCGGGAATGTCACCATAACCTGCGGTGAGCTTGGTCACGTCCTTCAGCTTGAGCTGCTTGACCACGTCGCTGACCCAGCCATCGCCAAACGATTCCCAGGCAATCATCGTCACAGGGCGCGGACCAAGCAGCGACCACAGCGCCATTTCCACCGCGCCGGTGTCGGACGCGGGCACGATCCCGATCTTGTAGTCGGCAGGAACTTCAAGCACTTCGCGCGTCAGATCAATCGCGAGCTTGAGTTTCGCCTTGCCGATTTTCGCACGGTGCGAACGGCCAAGAGCGGCATCTTTCAGATTTTCGGGGGTCCAGCCGGGGCGCTTGGCGCAGGGGCCAGAAGAAAAATACGGCCGATTCGGCCGCAGAGCGGGCTTCGCTACAGTCATTGTCTATCCTTCCAGATAGTAAGCCTCCCGTTGGGGGGAGGTGTCCCGCTGCCGGAGATATTGAAATCTCCCCTCGCCGTCAATACGGAACAGTTCTGGAGGATCAAAAAACAAAAGCCCCGCGTTGTGCCGCGGGGCTGAGAGTTTTCGCTGGGTCGAGGATCAGAACAAGTAGCCAACGCCGCCACGCACTGTATTGACGCTGCTGTTCACAGCACCGACAAGTTTGAGATACTCATACTCGCCACGCAGGAAGAACCCGCCGGGCAGCTTGACGTCTACGCCAAGTCCCGTTGCATATCCGTAAGTCCAGTGACCATTCCTGATGTCGGATGACGTTGTTGTATTTGGTCCGATGTTTGGTAGACCGTTCGTCCCTACATATGTGTATTCGAGTGTGGCAGATGCGCTTCGGTAAGTATTTGCCCGACCCAACGCTACGCCACCGAAAATGTACGGCAGGAACTGATCGATTGCGTAGCCTGCGCGCGCGCGCACCGAGCCATAGTCAGTAATCTCAGTTCGTGCGATAGCCGAGACATCCGCCGTGGAAAAATAATCGGTGGGGTATTGGAACGAGCGGCCCTGAGAGCCGATCGACGATCCGCTGAATTTTCCATGTATGTAGCTTGCTTCAATACCGAGAACGACGTCATCCCATTGCGAGTTGTATCCGACAAATCCTCCAAACCCGGAACCTTGGTTGGATGCGTCGCCTAGCAAAGGCCAGTTTGAAATCCCGAACTGGCTTTGCAAATCGACGTTATTCAGCTGTTGACCCAATAGGTTTTTGACCGCGTTTTTCAGTCCGATATCCGCGGAGCCGTAACTCGCCTGTCCACCGACGTAGTAGCCCTGCCAGTTGACGACGTTGGATTGATACCCGACCGGTCCGCGCAGTGCGCCGAAGTCCGGGAGATCGGCAGCGTGCGCCGTTTGCGCCAACCCCGCCAACAGTGTCGCAACAACAACCCGACGCATTTCAACGCTCCATACACTGACGCTTAACCGTGTTGGATCATCGCCCGTTAACCCTAATCTTTCGTTAGCGCGTGCGTTTGCGCGCAAAAGAAAGCTGCGCGGCTCAAATAAAAAACGGCGCGGTGTGAACCGCGCCGTTTGTTTTCTCGGTTATGAGAGAACGATCAGCCCTTGGTGATGAGTGGCCCAGGCGCATAAGCCGGAACCGGATCGATCGCCCAGCGAACGCCGAACTTCAGATCCTGTGACGTGAGGTGCTTGAACGTCGTCGGATTGTAGATGTTGTTGGTGCCATCGAAAGCGATCACGTCGCCCGTCGACGCGCTGCCCAAATCCAGATAGCGATACGCCAGTTCCAGCGTCAGGCTGGGCGTAACCCGATAAGCAAGACCGGCGTGAGCCGCCCACGCAAAATTCCATTTTGACGTCGCGCTGGCAAACGCTGAGCTCGGCCCACCCGAGGTCGTCTGACCAACGTCAGTGTAATTCGACAGAGACACATTCGCAGTACCGACACCGCCACCGATGAACGGCGTTACACCCCACCAGGTGCCGAGATCGACATAGGCATTCGCCAGCACAAGCCATTCTGATTTGTTGGCTGTGTACCTGTTGAAGCCAGAAGCGGGGGTGCCCGCATTCGAGAATGTATTGGATTCATAACCGTTGAATTGCGAGTTGCCTCGGTATTCACCAGTGACGTCGGCACGGAGCCAGTTGTTGAACTGATAGCCGACACCGAGTCCGAAAATTCCCGCTGAGTTGAATTCACCGTGCTGGCTTTGCGAGGTCAGGTTTGCTTCCAGCGCGTTGCTGAGATGATGCACACTCTGATTGCTGAAGCCGATATCGCCGCGCAAATACCAGCCGCCGAATTCGACCGGCACAGGCAGCGGCGGAGGAAGCGCCAAGTCGGCAGCCGAGGCGACGGCGGTCGAGGCCAGGATTGCGCCGGCGGTAACGGCAATAGTTGTAATACGCATTTCGATGGTCCTTTCGTCCGGTGAGGCGGGACGACGCAAAGGCCTCACAAAAAAACTCACAGACGGACCATGGCACCAAATGTTTAAGCGCCACTTAACCCTAATTCTTAACCGTAATTTTTAATGCAATTAAACGGAGCGGCGCACGCAACAGGGCGCGCGAATCGCGTTTCTTAACGAAAGGTTGAGACGCCAGGTATCAGGCGGCTTGGTTGTTCAAGCGCGGCAGGAAGATCGCGAGCAGACCGATCGCGGGAAGAAACGAGCAAACCTGATAAACGAAATCGATGCCCTTGAAGTCCGCCACATAACCGAGCACGGCCGCACCGATGCCGCCGACGCCAAACACCAGGCCGAAAAACAAACCGGAGATCATGCCAAAACGATGCGGCATCAACTCCTGCGCGTAGACAATGATCGCAGGCATCGCCGATGAGATCACGAAGCCGATCAGCACGCTCAGTACGAGGCTGGTGTAAAGACCGGCATAGGGCAGCGCCACGGTGAACGGCAGCGCGCCCACGATCGAAAACCAGATCACATATTTGCGCCCGAACCGGTCACCCAATGGTCCGCCCAGCATGACGCCGACTGCGCTCGCCGCCAGGAACACGAACAAATAAATCTGCCCGGTCTGCGTGCTGACGCCGAATTTATGGATCAGGAAGAAAATGTAATAGCTGTTGATGCCCGCAAGATAGAAGGCCTTGGAGAACAGCAGCACGATCAGAATCGTCAGCGCGAATTTTATCCGCGCCGACGACAGACCGACCGACCCACGCTCTGCCTGCATCGCCTTGCGCGGCTTGATGCGCGGCTTGTACCAGACGCCGAGCCGCCACAGCACCGCAATGGCGAACGCCGCGACAAGCGCAAACCACGTCACGCTGGTTTGCCCGAATGGCACCACAATAAGCGCCGCCAGCATCGGACCTGCCGCCTGCCCTAAATTGCCGCCGACCTGGAAGATCGACTGCGCATACCCGAACCGTCCGCCCGACGCGGCGCGAGCAATCCGCGCGGATTCGGGATGAAAGATCGCCGAGCCCATACCGACCAGCGCCGCCGCAAGCAGGATCACCCAGTAATGATGCGCGACGCCGAGCAGCACCATGCCGGCCAGCGTGAAGCTCATCCCGATCGACAGCGAAAACGGCTTGGGATGGCGGTCGGTGTAGATGCCGACTACCGGCTGCAACAGCGACGAGGTCGCCATGAACGCAAAGGTGATCATACCGATCTGGCCGAAATCGAGGCCGTAGTTGTCCTTCAGGATCGGGTAGATCGAAGGCACCACGGACTGAAGCAGGTCATTGAGAAAATGAGAAAGGCTGACCGCGCCTAGCACACCCACGGCCGGCACCGAGGCGGACACAGCCGACTCCGGCACGATCGGCGCGGACGTCAAATCTTCCGAAAGAATAACGGGCTTATTCAATGGATACCTGGCGCGTGTATAAAATCGCGCGACAACCTAAAGCGCAAACCGCCTTTTCGCCAGCCACGTTTCACCATGGCAGGATTGCAGCGAGCTCGCGAAGGACTGATTTCAGGCCGCTGCGGTGAAAGACAACGCCGAGACAATCGAATCCACCACTTCCTCGACGACGATCCGGTCGTCACCCTCACCCATCACGCGGATGACAGGCTCTGTTCCGGATGAGCGCACCAGCAGGCGGCCATGACCGTTCAGCCTTTTCTCCGCATCAGCAATAGCTGATTTCACGGTGGCATTCTCCAGCGGCTTGCCGCTGCGATAACGCACGTTCTTGAGGATCTGCGGCAGCGCCTCGAAGCGGTGGCACACTTCCGAAACTGGACGGCCGAGCTTCTGGACAACGGCCAGCACCTGCAGCGCGGCAACGAAGCCGTCACCCGTGGTTGTGAAGTCCGACATGATGATATGGCCGGACGGCTCGCCGCCGAGATTATAGCCTTGCTTGAGCATCTGCTCGAGCACATAGCGGTCGCCAACCGGCGTGCGGACGACGGACAACCCTTCCTCTTTAAGGAAGCGCTCGAGGCCGAGATTTGACATCACGGTTGCAACGATGCCCGGCTTCGACAGACGCCCATCTTCTTTCCAGCTCTGCGCGATGACGGCCAGCAACTGGTCACCGTCGATCAGATGCCCGCGCTCGTCGACCATGAGCACACGATCCGCGTCGCCATCGAGCGCGATGCCGACATCAGCCCGCATCTCGCGGACCTTGCGCATCAACGCTTCCGGGGAGGTCGAGCCGCAATCCTTGTTGATATTGAAGCCATCAGGTTCGACGCCTATGGCAATGACGTCGGCGCCCAGTTCCCAAAGAGCCTCGGGGACTACCTTGTAGGCGGCCCCATTGGCGCAATCGACGACGATGCGCAGGCCCTCGAGAGAAAGGTCACGCGGCAAAGTGCGCTTGGCGAATTCGATGTACCGGTCATGGACGCCGTCAATGCGGCGGGCGCGACCAAGGCTGGCGCTTTGCGCCAGTTGCTTGTCGATGTTCTCGTCCATCAACTGCTCGATCTGGCTCTCGACATCGTCGGAGAGCTTGAATCCGGCCGGGCCGAACAGCTTGATGCCGTTGTCGTCGAACAGATTGTGCGAGGCCGAGATCATCACGCCGAGGTCGGCGCGCATCGATTTGGTCAGCATTGCGACCGCAGGCGTCGGCATGGGACCGAGCAGCAACACGTCCATGCCCACGGAAGTGAATCCGGCAACCATGGCGTTTTCGATCATGTAGCCGGAAAGACGGGTGTCCTTGCCGATGACAACACGGTGACGATGCTCGCCCCGTTGAAAAGCCAGACCGGCGGCTTGTCCAACTTTCAGCGCCAGCTCCGGCGTAATCAGGCCATTTGCACGGCCGCGAATGCCGTCGGTGCCGAAATATTTGCGAGCCATTCTCTTCCCCATGAACCTTCAAACTCCCGGAAGGCGCCGACTCAGGGCACCGCGCCCCCCGCAGCTGGCGCCGGTTATAAGGCTTATGCGGTTGAAACTGCTTCAAAATATATGATGAATCATTACCGTCCGCAGCCGAAAAATCCAGCAAGTCGCTGAAATACTTAGCTATTATACCGCCTATTTATCTTTTCCGCCCGGCTGTTTGGGCGATGGCGGGTGAGTCACACTGACCGGGTCTGAGGCGGGAAACGTCTCCTCCAGCCCTTCTTCCAGCTCCTCCTCAAGGCGTTGTTTCTCGTCCTTGGCCTTTTTGCCGGTTTTTTGGCTGCGATCCTGATTGCTCATGATCCTCTCCATCGAACTCATCCGCGCTGGCCAAATCCAGGCGGCGCCATCGTGTCCATACCGCCGCCAACCCGGACGCAATATTCTTGCGCGGGTGCAGATGATAGTCGCAAACGCGGCTTGAAACCATGACCCTTATGGATGACCGGCACGCATCCGTTTAAGGAAACGGCCGGTGCACCTGCCGATCACATCGGCGGCGTCAGACCGTCGATGCCGACGGTGATGCGGCTGGCTTCCAGCGCGCCGTCAGCCGTCCGGTCAGTAAACGCAATCAGTTGCGCGCCCGGCTTGAGATCGGATTTTTCGGCCGGAACGAACGTCACGAGCTTGGTCTCCGGCGTCACCAGAATTTTCTTTTCGCCGCCTTTGTATTTAACCGTCAGCGTGCTGCCGTCATTGTTCTCCACCATCTTGTCGAGGCCGCCGTTGGTCATGCTGCTCTGTGGCTGCGTATCCCAGGGCCGGGATCCTTCGCCTGCTCCGCGCATCGATTCGGGAAACACGTGGACCTCGGTGGCTTTCTGCAAACCGTCCGTCGCGGGCACGGACGTAACGCCGATATAGGCGCCGTCTTTGATGTCCGAGAGCAAAATCTTAGTGAGGCCGGCGAGCGTCGCCTTCGGAGCCATCTTCATCGTGACATTGGTACCGTCGCGCGACTTCACGATCAATATGTCGCCGTTGACGGACAGAATTTCCCCGCGGACACGGTTTGAGATCGGAGGCTGTTGCGCCAGAGCGTCAGATGCAAAAGCGACGGAAACAATGACGGCGCACAGTGCCGTTAGCAGACGTGGCAGGAACATTATGATTCTCCAAGCTTCCCGATCGCCGGATAAACCCGACAAATCAGGAAATATTGCAGCATTCACACAGCCGTGAGATCGGATTCGATCAAGGCGCGTAGCGCGGGCGTGACTTGCGGACGTTGACCGAACCACAACTCGAAGCCACGCACCGCCTGATGCAGCAACATGCCAAGGCCATCCGCGGTTTTGAGATGTCGCGCCATAGCCGATTTCAGCAACGCGGTCTGCAACGGCACATAGACGAGATCAGCGACCGTCGCGCCGGAAGGTAACCGCGAGATATCGATTTCAAGCGGCGGTTGTCCCTTCATGCCGAGCGATGTCGTATTCACCAACAGACCCGCTCGCGACAGAACTCCTGCGATCCCGTCCCAATCGATCGGAATGACGCGCCCGCCGAATTGCTGCGCCAGCAGTTCGGCGCGTTGCCGCGTCCGGTTCGCGAGATAAAGGCGCGTGATGCCGCGATCCAGCAATCCAAAAACCACCGCGCGCGATGAGCCGCCCGCGCCGAGCACTACAGCATTTTCGGTCTGGTCCCAGCCCGGCGCCGATGCATCGAGATTATTGATGAAGCCCTCGACGTCCGTGTTTGTTGAGGACAGCACGCCCCCGTCGAAATACAACGTATTGGCTGCGCCCACCGCGCGCGCGCGCGCGTCCGGCCGCGACAATGCAAGCGCCGCCTCCTTATGCGGAATCGTAACGTTGGCACCCGCATAACCGTGCGCAGCGAGATGGCTGACGAAGTCGACGAACGCGGCAGGTTCGACGGCTTCAGTACGATAGTCGCCATCGAGCGAAAGCTGTTTCAGCCAATACCTATGAATCAGCGGCGAACGCGAATGCGCCGCTGGCCAGCCGATCAAACATGCAGCTTTTGGCATCGAACACCTGCTGAACGGCGCGGTCGGACCTTCAGTTAGCGATCCGGCCGTTCAACGGCCCGGACGCAACGAGAGACCCTGCAGGCCTCCGGCAACACTGAGGCCGGTCTGCCCCTGAACGCTCAACGGCTGAAGCGCGAAGGAATTCTGCGAGCCGCCGATCATGACATTGCCCCCAAGACCAAGGCCGACCGCTGCGCTCGCATCCACGCCGCCATAGTCTCCTGACAGATCACCGACACCAAGCTGTGCAGTCGGCGCGAACACCGCCCACGACAATACGGTCTGGTCGGTGATGCCAAGATCAATACCGACCTTGGTGACCGTCGCTACGTAGAGATCGTCCGGACGGTTGGGAGAACGAAAAACACAGCCCAGATTGGTCACCGAGCCGACGATCAGGCCTACGTTCGGGCCGCCGCGGCATTCCAGCACTCCGGCCTGAACCCGTCCTTGCTGGGCCTGTGCTGCACAGATCAGGGCAGCGAAACCTGCCGCGTAGATGGACAAAGCCACAAAGATACGACGCATTGAAATCCCTCTGAATGTCCCCGACGGCCCGTACTGAGCCACCTCATTATGTATCTCCAGCGCCCCGATCAGTTCAACCGGACTCGTTACGATCGCTGGGCATAAAAAAACGGGCCCGCTTTCGCAGGCCCGTTTAATCAGAAGTCGCCCACCTTAGTGATGACGGCGATGCCTGCGGGGAACCACGTGCTCCACCGGGCGCAATTCAAGACCAACAATGCCACCAGCAACGTTGAGGCCGGTCTGGCCCTGCAGGCTCAGAGGCTGCAGCGCAAAGGAGTTGGACGAGCCACCGACGAGCGCGTTGCCGCCGCCGCCGACGCCGAACGAAGCGTTACCGCCGACACCGCCGTAGTTACCCGAAAGGTCGCCAGGTCCAACCTGACGGGTCGGGGCCAGCACGCGCCAGCCAACCGTGGTCTGCTGGGTCGCGCCGAGGTCAATGCCGAAACGGCGGATGGTTGCAACGTAAGCGTCGGTACGGCTGGGGCCGTAGAACGCGCAGTCCAGCTGAGTTGCCGAACCGAGAATTGCACCAACAGTCGGACCACCGTGGCAACGCAGCACGCCGATCTGGGTCTGCTGGGCGTTCGCAGAAGCGAACGAAGCGAGAAGAATGGCAGCCGCAGCGCCAACGAGGTGAGAGATTCTCATGGATGTATCTCCAACTAAAACGATCGCGAGTACGATACGTCTGATGAGGTAGAAAGGAAAGATCGAGGCGGCAGTACCACGTCGCTCGTCATCTGCAAATCACAAAGGTGAGAAATTCTCGAAAATCGTCAGCGAAGGTTAGCGCAGAAACGCTGAATTCGGCTGCATGCTTCTTCGAGGTCACTGTTCTTGGTTGCATAGGATATGCGGAATGCCGGACCGAGGCCGAACGCAGAGCCCTGCACAACCGCAACACCTTCGCTTTCGAGAAGCTCCGTCACGAAATCCTCGTCGCTCAACAGTTTCTTGCCGGTCGGCGTAACCTTGCCGATTGTACCCGCGCACGACGGATAGACATAGAACGCGCCTTCCGGCCGCGGACACGAAATGCCGTTTGCCTGGTTGAGCATCGACACCACGAGGTCACGCCGCTCCTTGAAGATCTTCGCGTTGGCCTCGATAAAATCCTGTGGACCATTCAGGGCTTCGACTGCAGCCCATTGCGAGATCGAAGACGGATTCGAAGTCGACTGCGACTGGATGGTTGCGATCGCCTTGATCAACAACTCAGGCCCACCGGCATAACCGATACGCCAGCCTGTCATCGAATATGCCTTCGACACACCATTCACGGTCAGCGTTCGATCGAATAGCTTCGGCTCGATCTGCACCAGCGTGGTAAATTTGAAATCGTCGTAGACAAGATGCTCGTACATGTCGTCGGTCATTACCCAGACATGAGGATGACGCAGCAGCACATCGGTCAGGGCCTTCAGCTCGGCCTCGGTATAAGCGGCACCGGTTGGATTCGATGGCGAGTTGAGGATCAGCCATTTGGTCTTCGGCGTGATCACCTTCTCCAATTCAGCCGGTTGCAGCTTGAAGCCGTGCTCGGCGGTACAGACCACGGGCACTGGCGTGCCGCCGGCGAGTTCAACCATATCGGGATAGCTGACCCAATACGGCGCCGGGATAATCACTTCATCGCCCGGGTTCACGGTCGCCATCAGCGCGTTGTACAGCACCTGCTTGCCGCCGGTACCGACCGTGATCTGGCTGGCCTTGTAGGCGACGCCGTTCTCGCGCTTGAACTTGGCAACGATTGCGTCCTTCAATTCCGGGATGCCGTCGACCGCGGTGTACTTGGTCTTGCCAGCCTCAATGGCGTGAATCGCAGCCAGTTTGATGTTGGCAGGCGTATCGAAATCCGGTTCTCCCGCTCCAAGGCCGATCACGTTCCGGCCAGCCGCTTTCAACTGACGCGCTTTATCCGTGACCGCGATCGTCGCGGAGGGTTTCACACGGTCAAGCGCAGCGGACAGAAACGGCATCATGGTCTCCTGATTTTGGGGAAAACCTGCATCGGCAAGGCGGCCACGTTGTAGGGCGGTTAGTAGGATGCAGCAAGCAAAAATAGCGGATTTTTCAACGTTCCATTGGGTTTGGTGCGACGGATTAACGGGTCAACAAGACAGCCATGCCACAACAGGGCAGCCCAGTTCGATGAGACCGAGAGTGACCCGCCAAACCTCGCCGCTGCCTTATACGGACCGCTTGCCACTGTTGATCCTGACCGGTGTCGGAGCAGCCGATCTCACTTCAGTCGCCTTCGGGCGATTTCAGGCCCAATGGATGACCTTTATCACGCCGATGGTCAGCGCCGCGGCGATGCTGGCGCTTGGCTGGTTTTATCGCGCGATCAGGCCGGACGCCCGGCTGTCCTGCGCTCTCATGGGGACAGGATACGTTGTGGCATTCGCGGCGCTCGGCGCGCCCCTGTCGTACATCGCAGCATCGGCCGGACTGCCGCTACAGGACGCGACGCTTTCGGGGTTGGATCGTGCGCTCGGGCTCGACTGGCTGACCTATGTGGATTTCGTGTCACATCACCCGTGGCTGAGAAACATCCTGCTGTTGGCCTATCTAAGTTTTTTCGTTCAAACCATCACGACCGTGCTGGTTCTCAGCTTCTGCAATCGTCTTAGGCGGCTGAGCGTTTTTGTCGGCGCCTTCATGGTGACCTCACTGCTGACGATCGCCCTCTCCTCGATCATTCCCGCCGAGGGTCCTTGGTTGTTTCTGGGCATCAAGGCGACGGCCGCCAACAATTACGATTTGCCGCTTTCCGCAACCAGTTGGCCAGCGTTCAACGGCCTTCGCGACGGCACATTCCGTATTCTGACCGGCCTGCACTCAGAGGGGATCATTACATTTCCCAGTCTGCATGCCGCGCTCGGAATATTATTTGCGGCGGCGTTTTGGCAAATTCCTGTGTTGCGCTGGGTTGCTCTTGGCCTGAACATAACTTTGATCGTGGCGACGCCGATCCAAGGCAGTCATTATTTCATCGATGTTCTTGCCGGAATCGTCATCGCCGCCATCGCCTGGTTCTGGGTGGAGAAATTTCTGCCAGTCGACCATCCTTCGGCGGAAGTCGCATCTCCATCGATCGTACCAGGAGACACGAATCTTGCCACACCGGCGAGTTCTCACCGGATTGCCCGTAAATTTGAAAATGTTTGATGGGCTCTCGGTGACACACCGCGCCCCGATAGGCCGACGGATTTGCTGCGGTGCCAGGCGGTCTCGGTTATTTCCAATTGTTCGACCTTGCGCCGCCGCAATTGCCGCCCCATTCTTCGGGCTCAAACTCCGGTCTTCATTTACTTTTAACGAAAGCGTTAATGTACAAACTCTATTCCATGCAACGTTCCGGCAACAGCTACAAGGTTCGCCTCGCGCTGGCCCTGCTCGATGAGCCTTATGAAGTGATCGAGGTCGATATTCTGCGCGGTGAAAGCCGGACACCGGACTTTCTTGCGAAGAATCCAAGCGGCCAAGTGCCTTTGCTTGAAGTGGCGACCAATCGCTACCTCGCCGAATCCAACGCGATCCTCTGGTATGTCGCCGTCGGTTCACGGCTTGCCCCCGAGGGCAGGATTGATCTTGCTGAAACGCTACAATGGACCTTTTTCGAACAACATGCGCTGGAGCCGAGTGTCGGTGCCGCATATTTCTGGCTGGCGCTGGTGCGCGGCGGGCGCGAATTGCAAAAGCATGCGCTGGAGGACTGGATGGAGCGTGGTTATGGCGCGCTCAGCGTGATGGAAAACCATCTCAAGACGCGGGACTATTTCGCGGCGGGGCATCTCACCGTCGCTGACATCGCACTTTATGGCTACACCCATGTTGCCGAGCAGTGCGATTTCGACCTGACCAGCTTTCCCTCGATTCGCTCGTGGTTGAGGCGGATCGAAAGCGAGCAGCGTTTCGTGCCGATGATTAAACTTGCTGCCGACGTTTCTGTCGCCTCAGCCCGCGCTGCCCAAGCCCTCTGAGCTGCCATAAGATCGCAAGGGGGCGATGGAATACGCCTTTATTCCGCCACCTTTTGGACAGCGGCCGCCAAAATTCAAGCTGCAAATTCTGTCACATCTCAACATGTGGTGATTCGCGCCACACTTTGAGATTGACCCTAGGATTGACAGCCATGATGCGACCCCACCTTGCGGATCGCGATATGTTCGATCAGACCGCGCCGTTTCGCTGGCAACAGTCACGAGACCTGGAGCTCGCCATGCGCGCGACAGTTTGCCTGAGTGCATGCCTGATGCTCTCCATCGCCCTGCTGTCGGTCTACGTCGTGATGACGATCGCTTGAAGAGCCGATCTCCTCGCTGCGCTGGAGGCTGCCATGAAGACACCCGTCGTCATTGTCGTCACCTCGCTTGCGGCCGCCATCGTGCTGATGACGTCACTTCTGATCGCCGGAAGTGCGAAGCAAAGCGAGATCAAGCCTCCAGTCAGAAGCACCCTTATGGCGCGCTGAAGCGACCGCTTACCATTTATGGAAGATGAAGAACGCCCCGAGCGCGATGAAGGCGAATCCGAGTGCGTGATTCCAGCTGAGCGGCTCCTTGAGATAGAGCGTCGAGAACCCCGCGAATACAATCAGCGTGATGACTTCCTGGATGGTTTTCAGTTGCGCCGGCGAATAGACATCACTGCCCCAGCGATTGGCGGGCACTGCGAGCCAATATTCAAAAAACGCGATCCCCCAGCTCACAAGAATTACCCACGGCAGCGGGCTTTCCTTGAAACGCAGATGGCCATACCACGCGAAAGTCATGAAACAATTCGATCCGAACAGCATGAGAATGGGCAACAGGGAGGGCGAAATAGTCGGCATGGATCATCCTTTGTCAGCATGGCTTCGAGAAAGCGGCCGCCGGGTGGCAGCACCGATATTTGGGTGCAAAAAATAGACCTGTCACCTTGATGTAACAGACCTCGCCTAGCGTGGACACAAGCGAGACATGCCCCGTCGACCGTCTCGCGTTTGCGGTCCCTGTCCACAACCCGCAGCTTCCTCTGCAACGTGGTCATGGGGGCCGCTTTTTTTTTGTGATAGTCTTATTTACTCGAACCTTTCCGCTGTCTGAAAAAACATGATCCGGGCCGTCGTCATTCTTCCGCTACTGGTTCTCACCTTCCTTGTGCTCGTGCCATTTCATCTGATCGGCCGAGCCTTGAACAACGATCTCCAGCGTTCGGTTCCCGTGTTTTTTCACCGTATCGCCTGCGCACTACTGGGTGTCCGTATCCACCAGACCGGCAAGCGAAGCAACGCGGAAGAGGTCCTGATTCTTTCCAATCACGTTTCCTGGCTGGACATTTCGGTTCTCAGCGCCGTTGCACCGATCGTTTTTGTCTCGAAATCGGAAGTCGCGAACTGGCCAATTTTCGGCACGCTCGCCAGACTGCAGCGGACCGTCTTTATCGATCGCGAACGGCGACATAAAACCGGAGAGGCTGCGGGCGCGATGGCGGAACGGCTGCGCGGCGGCGACGCGGTGGTGCTGTTTCCCGAAGGCACATCCAGCGACGGCATCCGCATTCTGCCATTCCGGTCGGCTTTGATTGGCGCGGTCCATCACACGATTGGCGACGCGACACACAAGCAGGTGGTCGTTCAGCCGGTATCAATCGCCTACGTCCGATTTGGCGGGATTCCAATCGGACGGGCTCTGCGCGACAAGGTGGCGTGGTATGGCGAGACAGACCTGATGCCGCATTTCTTCGGTGTCATCGCAGCCGGGGCGATCGATGTGGTGGTGAGCTGGGGCGAGCCGGTGGCTTATGATGTATCCGCCAATCGCAAGCACATCGCTCGCAACGCCGAAACGGCCGTTCGCCGCATGACAGCGGAGGCGCTTCGCGGTGCGCCGCAGATCGCCTAGAATCCCGGGTGGTCCGTCAAATCCCCGAGCGATGAGTTCGTGCATCAGCTTGACGGCCGAGCGCTCAGGACAGACGCTCATGCCATGAGGGATTCTTTACCGAAGCTCGATCAGGCCCAACCCCGCGCGCTGCTCTGCGAGCGTTGCGGAATCGCCTTCACCTGTGATCCGTCCGGGCGTTGCTGGTGTATGGACGAATCCGCCCGGCTGCCGATGCCGGGCGGCAGCTCAGATTGCATTTGCCGCGACTGTTTGCGCGCTGAGGCAACCCGTTTGCGTTAGGCCGCAGCAACGACCGGCGCCCGCCGCGCCATGCCGTCAAATAGATCGAGCATCCGTTCGCGCCAAGCGTAAATTAGATCGTCCGGTTTGAGAATTTCGAACGGACTGGCGACACGCGCCCATTGGAACGGGCCAAACACGATATAATCGGCATAATTCGGGGCGTCACCGCCGAGATAAGGCTGTGTACGCAGCGTCATGCGCAGCGGGTGCAGCCAGCGGTGCAGATCGTCCAGCCTCGCCTCGCGGCCGGCTGTAGCCACCTCCAGCGGCTTACCCATGTTCTTCTCGCGGGTTCTGCGGAAGTAATCCTGGTCGCCTGCATCGAGTTGCGCGTGGATATCCGAGATGATGTAAGGCGCAATCTGGCCAACCGAAATATCACTCCAGTTGTTGAGAAACCGCGCCATCGCCCGCCCGCTCTCGCCACCAAACAGCGAGGGCTTATCGGGATAGGTCTCCTCAAGATAACCCGCGATGGCCCATGAATCGGCGACCGATCTGTCGCCGTCGATCAGCACCGGCACCTTTTCGGAGTTATGCGGCCTGATGGCATCCTTTTCGACGAACCGCCACGGGATCGAATCAAACTCGAGTCCCTTGTGCATCAGCGCCATGCGCGTGCGCCAGCAATACGGACTGAACACCCGGCACGGATCGCTGCCTGCAAGTTCAAACAATTGCCGCGTCATGCCAGTTCTTCCTCATGCCTTCTGCGCCGTCTGGCCGAACAGAAGCTTTTTCGATTCGTCATCGACGACCGGCTTGTTGTCCGGATTGACCTCTCTGGCGATCGCATAGGCACGAACCGTCGCGGGCCGGGCCTTGATTGCCTCGAACCAGCGATTCAGATGCGGAAAGTCTTCAAGATTTTGCTGCTGCCGCTTGTGCGGCACAATCCATGGATAGGACGCCATGTCGGCAATGGAATATTCGCCCGCGACGAACTCGCGATCGGCGAGACGCTTGTCCAACACTCCATAAAGCCGGTTGGTCTCCTTGATGTAACGCTCCATCGCATACGGGATGCGTTCCGGCGCGTATTGCACGAAATGATGGTTCTGACCGGCCATCGGGCCAAGCCCGCCCATCTGCCACATCAACCATTGGACCACTTCAAAGCGCTTGCGCAATTCAGCCGGCAAAAACTGACCGGTCTTGGCGCCCAGATACATCAGTATCGCGCCGGATTCGAAAATCGGAATTGGCTTGCCGCCATCGGCAGGCGCCTGATCGACAATCGCAGGCATCCGGTTGTTGGGCGCAATCTCAAGGAAGTCGGGCTTGAACTGATCGCCCTTGCTGATGTTGACCGGATGAACCGTGTAAGGAACCCCTGCCTCTTCAAGAAACATCGTGATCTTGTGGCCGTTCGGCGTGGGCCAGTAATAGAGATCAATCATCTTTTTATCCCGCAGTGTCATCGATCGCGAAATCAATGCGATTGCATCCACCTGACCTTTCCGGGCGCGAGAGTCAAGCACGCAACCGCTATTCCCCATTTTGTGATTGGTCGAAAAAGCAAAATGACGGCGCCTCGCGACCAAGCGTGGCGCCGTCTGTCACGGCCGTCAAAAGACCTTGGAGGGTCAAACCCCGGCGGCTTACATACCGAGGATTGCGATATCTTTCACCGTGCCGCTGACGCCTGAGATTTTGGCGGCCTCACTCGCTTTGCCGGTTGCAAGATCGACGCTGTAAAGCGTATCGCCAGCCATCAACCATGCTTCGTTCTTTCCGTTCCCGTCCGACCAGATGTCGAAAGCAGCCGTGGTCGGCTTGATGCCAAGCTTACCGACCGCACCGAGGACGCCGTCATTCGGCGGGGCTTGCTTGATGAGACCGTCGATGGTGCCATCGATATTGAACAGTGCGGTCTCCTTGGTGCCTTTCACCGAGTTGGTGTAGGCGCCTGCGATGATGTTCGGCTTCTCGCCCTTGTGCATGTCGGCGTCAGCATATTTGTGATCCCCATCCCTGGTTACCTTACCGTCATCGACATTGGCGCGAAGGTTCGTGCCGTCCGCTGCCATGATGCGCAGGCGATCGGCGACTGGGTTGAAGTCCACCGTCACCGGCAAACCCTTTACAACCATGGTGTCCAGCTTTGACTTCATCGTTGCGCTGCCGTCCTTGGCGATGGTGACAATCGTTCCGTCATCGACAACGCCGTAAAGCATTCCATCCGACGGACGCACATCGATGCCCACCAGCGCGCCGGAAATGCCGCTGACCTTGACGGAACCAATGGCTTTCTTCTGTGCGGTATCGACAATCGCAATTGTATCGGTGCCGATGAGGGCAGCAACCTGAGCAGCGTTAGCCGCCGCAGAACTGAGCAGGATCGCAGCGGATGCCGTTAAAATCGAGTTGAACTTCATGACAAAACTCCCTGTTTCGTCGACCCCTCAGATGGAAAATTCGGGGACCGATACAGGCGATACCGGCGGCGAATGCGAACGGATGCATCGATGCAAAATTTATTTTGAACCGGCTGCATCCAAATGCCGCACGCCGGAGTAAAAAGACCATGCAATTCCTAATGCATGACACAGGTTTCAGCTTTGGACCCTCGGCCACACAACCCGTTGCAGGACACAGAACGCAGCGCGCAGTTGAGCGCGGCGCTGGCCCGGTGCGCAGCGGGCGACCGCAAGGCGTTACAGATGATTTACGATAGCGAGTCGTCCCGTATGACCGGCGTGGCGCGACGGATTCTCCTCCGGCAGGATCTTGCCGAGGAAGCCGTCCACGACGCGTTTGTGAGGATATGGCGCGGTGCAAGCACCTTCGATTCCGGCCGGGGAGGCTCCATCGGCTGGCTGTATGCCATCGTCAGAAACTGCGCCCTGACGATCCACCGCAACGAACATCGTTACGACCACAACGACATTGTGGAGGACATCATCCCGGATGACGCGATCTCGCGGCTGCCGGAAACAAGCGCATTGCGGCGATGCCTCGATCGCATCGAACGGCCGCGCCGGGATGTGATCGTGCTGGCTTATGTTCACGGCATGAGTCACGGCGAGCTGGCCGGACGGCTCAAAATGCCGCTCGGCACGATCAAGAGTTGGGTACGTCGGGGACTGATGTCGCTGCAGGAGTGCATGGGATGAGCATGCAGGCCGAACATGACATCATAGCTGCGGACTACGTTATGGGTCTGCTCGACGCGGCAGACGAAGCCGCGGCCGAACGGCGCTTGGCCACCGACGCGGCATTCGCACAAGCGGTCGATGCGTGGCGTGAACGGCTGGCGGACTTTGACGCCTCGGCCGAACCGGCTTCGCCCAGTCCGGATCTCTGGAACCGAATCGCGCAGACTACGGTGAGCGAAGCGATCGCTCCGTTGCCCGGCGTGCGCAATGCACTGGCGGGCGCAACCGTCTGGAACAATCTTCGTTTCTGGCGGGCCGCCGGCCTGGCCGGAAGTTTCGCCGCGCTGATATTCGCCGTGATCGCCATCGGCGCGCTGACAACGTCGAAGGAGTTGCGCCGCGATCTGGTAACGCTGGCGCAGAGCAAGCCGGTCTATGTCGCGATTCTCGTCAACGACACCACCAAGGAAGCCGGTGCCGTGGTCAACACCTTCGCAAATGGACGGGTCGAACTAATCCCCCTCAAGGCCATCGACGTTCCTCCCGGCCGCACCTTGCAAGTCTGGACCTTGTGGGATCGCTCGGTCGGGCCGAAGTCCATTGGACTCACGAACCGCTCGCGCACGCTGGAACTGGATCTGGAATCGCTTCCGGAAACCGTGGCCAATCAGCTTTTCGAAATTACCCTTGAGCCCGAAGGCGGCTCCCTCATTGGGCGGCCCACCGGGCCTATTCTTTTTAAAGGGACTGCAATCAGGACGTTATAGCCCTATGAAACTCGTCTGATCCCGGCCAGCAAATCGCCCTTTTCCGAACCTGCCTCGCGCCCCATATTGCCGCTATGGCGAAATCCCCCGAATCTCCAAAAAAGCCTCCCAAGGCTCCCAAATCGAAGGCGCATCGGCCGGAAGTGCAGCCGATCGGACCGGCGCTGGCGGAATTGCTCAATCCGGCGATCAACCGCGGCGACGCCGGACTGGGCTCCGGTACCGGCCTGCAGCAGCCGCCTGACAACTCGAAAGATCGCCGCTCCGGCGGCGAGGCCGCGATTCATCGCGCGCGTAAATCGACGCCGAAAAATCTCGACGCCGATGCCTCACGCCCGACGCCATTGCAGCCGTACCCGCAGCCGCCGAACGCTCCCGGTGGTTTCGAGGAAAAGCCGCAGACGAACTACGGCACCAGCGCGCTGATCCCGACGCTCGATCCCGAACTGGCGAAACAGCTCGGCTACGATGTCGAGGACGACGATTCCTTCCGCCCCGCCCGCAACAGGATGGAATCGCTTGGCGTGAAAGCGACCGCCGACGCGCTGGAAAATCTGATCCGCGACGGCCGTCCGGAATTTCGCGACGACAAAATATGGACTCCGCATCGGCCGCCGCGCCCGGAAAAATCTGAAGGCGGCATGCGTTTCGAACTGAAGTCCGAATACCAGCCGAAGGGCGATCAACCGCAGGCGATCAAGGAACTGGTCGAGGGCATCCAGCGCAACGACCGCACCCAGGTGCTGCTCGGCGTCACCGGCTCGGGCAAGACCTACACCATGGCGCAGGTGATCGAGGCCACTCAAAGACCGGCGATCATCCTCGCGCCGAACAAGACGCTCGCCGCGCAGCTTTACGGCGAGTTCAAGAATTTCTTCCCCGACAACGCGGTCGAGTATTTCGTTTCGTATTACGATTACTACCAGCCGGAAGCGTATGTGCCGCGCACGGACACCTACATCGAGAAGGATTCCTCGATCAACGAACAGATCGACCGGATGCGCCACTCGGCGACGCGCGCATTGCTGGAGCGCGACGATGTCATCATCGTCGCCTCCGTGTCCTGCATCTACGGTATCGGTTCGGTCGAGACCTACACCGCGATGACGTTTGCGATGAAGAAGGGCGAGCGCATCGATCAGCGCCAGCTCATCGCCGATCTGGTCGCCCTGCAATACAAACGCACGTCAGCCGATTTCACACGCGGCACCTTCCGCGTGCGCGGCGACACCATCGATATTTTCCCGGCGCACTATGAAGACCGATCATGGCGCGTGAACATGTTCGGCGACACCATCGAGAGCATCGAGGAGTTCGATCCGCTTACCGGTCACAAGCAGGACGAACTAGAGTTCATCAAGATCTACGCCAACTCGCACTATGTGACGCCACGACCGACGCTCATTCAGGCGATGAAGAGCATCAAGGCCGAACTGAAATGGCGGCTCGACCAGTTGAACGCGCAAGGCCGCCTGCTGGAGGCGCAACGCCTCGAACAGCGCACGACTTTCGACCTCGAAATGATGGAGGCCACCGGAAGCTGCGCCGGCATCGAGAACTATTCGCGCTATCTCACCGGCCGCAAACCGGGCGAGCCGCCGCCGACGCTGTTCGAATATGTGCCCGACAATGCGCTGGTGTTCGCCGACGAGAGCCACGTCACCGTTCCGCAAATCGGCGGCATGTTCAAAGGCGACTTCCGCCGCAAGGCGACGCTTGCCGAATACGGCTTCCGCCTGCCGTCCTGCATGGACAACCGCCCGCTGCGGTTCGAGGAATGGGACATGATGCGGCCGCAGAGCGTGGCCGTTTCCGCCACGCCCGCCGCATGGGAATTGAACGAAAGCGGCGGCGTGTTCGTCGAGCAGGTGATCCGCCCCACCGGGCTGATCGATCCGCCGGTCGCGATCCGCCCCGCACGCACGCAGGTGGACGATCTGCTCGGCGAAGTCCGCGCCACGGCGGCACAGGGCTATCGCTCGCTGATCACCGTGCTGACCAAGCGCATGGCGGAAGACCTCACCGAGTATCTTCACGAACAGGGTATCCGCGTGCGTTACATGCATTCGGATATCGATACCATCGAGCGCATCGAGATCATCCGCGATTTACGATTGGGCGCTTTCGACGCGCTGGTCGGCATCAACCTGCTGCGCGAGGGCCTCGACATTCCCGAATGCGCGCTGGTGGCGATCCTCGATGCTGACAAGGAAGGTTTTCTGCGTTCCGAAACCTCACTGGTCCAGACCATCGGCCGCGCAGCACGTAACGTCGATGGCCACGTGATCCTCTATGCCGACCACGTGACGGGCTCGATGGAACGCGCTATCGCAGAGACCGACCGCCGCCGCGAAAAGCAGGTGGCCTATAACAAGGCCAACGGCATCACGCCCGAGAGCGTGAAGAAATCGATCGGCGACATTCTCAACAGTGTCTATGAGCGCGACCACGTGCTGGTCGAGGTCGGCGACGGCGGCATGGCCGACGACGCGGTGACCATCGGCCACAACTTCGAGGCGGTGCTGGCCGATCTCGAAACCCGGATGCGAGAAGCCGCCGCCGATCTGAATTTCGAGGAAGCGGCGCGGCTGCGCGACGAGGTCAAGCGTCTGCGCGCGACAGAACTGGCTGTGGTGGACGATCCCACCGCCAAGCAGCGCGCGGTGACGAAAACCGCCGGCGCTTATGGCGGCAGCAAGAAGTATGGCGACAGCGCCAACCTGCCGCCCAAACAGAGTAAGTCACGGGTGCATAAGCCTGATCTGGATGAAATGGGCATCGCCACCTGGCATGAGGTGAAACCCGACCGCGACGGCGCGAAGCGCCCGCGCAAGCCGACGCTCGATGAAATGGGACCGGGCACCGAAAGCCGCATTTTCAAGCCAAAATCGATGCGCGAAGGCGGCAGCGAATTCGGCGGCGTCATCCGCGACCCAGCCGCGCCTCGCTCGACCGGCGGCGCGCCGGGAAAACGCGGCGGGTGGAAAAAGAGGTGAACTGTATCACCTCTTTTTAGGTCCCCTACCCTACTCCCGGCGCTTCGTGCCCGGTGCGCTCGACATACTCCACATAGCCGCCGCCATATTGATGGATGCCGTCAGGCGTCAGTTCCAGCACGCGGTTGGAGAGCGCAGCGAGGAAATGCCGGTCGTGCGAGACGAACAGCATCGCACCCTCATATTGCGACAGTGCCGTGATCAGCATCTCCTTGGTCGCCATGTCGAGATGGTTGGTCGGCTCGTCCAGCACCAGAAAGTTCGGCGGTTCGTAGAGCATCTTCGCCATCACGAGACGCGCCTTCTCGCCCCCGGACAGCACGCGGCATCTTTTCTCGACGTCATCTCCGGAAAAGCCGAAGCAGCCCGCGAGCGTGCGCAGCGAGCCCTGCCCTGCCTGCGGAAATGAATCTTCCAGCGACTCGAAAATCGTGCGCTCACCGTCTAGCAGGTCCATCGCATGCTGGGCGAAGTAGCCCATCTTGACGCTGGAACCGACAGTAACATCGCCCTCGTCCGGGTCCGAAGCACCGGCCACTAGCTTCAGCAGCGTGGATTTGCCCGCGCCGTTGATGCCCATCACGCACCAGCGTTCACGGCGGCGGACCTGAAAGTCCAGTCCGTCATAAATGCGTCGGCTTCCGTAACCCTTATGAACGCGTTTCAGCGTGACAATATCTTCGCCCGAACGCGGCGCGGGCGGAAAATCGAACGACACGGTTTCGCGGCGCTTCGGCGGCTCGACGCGCTCGATCTTGTCGAGCTTCTTCACGCGGCTCTGCACCTGCGCGGCGTGCGAGGCGCGCGCCTTGAACCGCTCGATGAACTTGATTTCCTTGGCCAGCATCGCCTGCTGGCGTTCGAACTGCGCCTGCTGTTGCTTGTCAGTCATGGCGCGCTGCTGCTCGTAGAAATCATAATTGCCGGAATAGGAGGTCAGCGTGCCCGCATCGATCTCGATGATCTTATTGACGATGCGATTCATGAATTCGCGGTCGTGCGAGGTCATTAGGAGCGCGCCGTCATAGCCCTTGAGAAACTGCTCGAGCCAGATCAGGCTCTCGAGATCGAGATGGTTCGACGGTTCGTCGAGCAGCATCACGTCTGGCCGCATCAGCAGAATCCGCGCCAGCGCCACGCGCATCTTCCAGCCGCCGGACAGCTTGCCGACGTCGCCCTCCATCATCTCCTGCGTGAAGCTCAGGCCCGCCAGCACCTCGCGCGCACGCGCATCGAGCGCGTAGCCATCGAGATCCTGGAAACGCGCCTGCACTTCGCCGTAACGATCGAGGATCTGATCCATGTCGTCGGCCCGCTCGGGATCGACCATCGCGGCTTCAAGCTCACGCAATTCGGCGGCCACCTCGCTGACCGGACCTACGCCGTCCATCACCTCGGCCACGGCGGAGCGTCCCGTCATTTCACCGACATCCTGGCTGAAATAACCGATGCTGACCCCGCGCTCGACCACCACCTGCCCCTCGTCGGGCAGTTCACGGCCGGTGATGAGACGAAAGAGCGTGGTCTTGCCGGAACCGTTGGGGCCGACCAGACCGATTTTCTCACCTTTCAGAAGCGCTGCCTGCGCTTCGATGAAAATGATCTGATGGCCGTTCTGTTTGCCGATATTGTCGAGACGGATCATGGCACCACGCGAAGAAAATTCGATTTGCGCAGGCTCTTAAGACATGTTGCGCGGGAGCGAAAGGCTCTTCCATGATTGTGAATTTGTCCCCCACCTGCTAGGCGTCTTTCGCTTGACCCTGGGAGTTGACGATGGCGGATGTCGATCTGGATGCATTGATCCGGAAGCTTGCAAAACAGCAGCACAAGAGCCTGATGGCCGCCGTCAAAAGCCGCAAGGATCGATATAACGCACTGGCCGCGAAGGCGAAGGACGCCGGGAGCAAGCAGCGCTACCGGCGATTGGCCAAGGAAGCGTTGGAGATCGGCACCGCCACCGTGAAGCGGCTGCAGATGTCTGCCGATAACGCCGCCTATAGCTACGCCCGCGCGATCCGGCAGGCTGTGGACGCTGCCGCCACGCCGAAAACGCCGGTGAAAAAAGCCGAAGCGCCGGCCAACCCGCCAAAGAAAGCCGTCAAGAACACGAAGACAGCCAAGAAATCCAGAACGGCGAAGAAAGCCTGATCGCGACAGCATTCGACCTACTGCAAATCGCCGCGATAGTTTCCGCCGCTATATTTTGCGTGCGGTCAAAAGCGAAACGGCTTCCCCCGCCGCGTCCTCATCCGGCAACAGCACATACTCGTTGCGGCTTAGCGTCGCTTCGCTCGCCGTGACAACAGCCCGCTTGGGACAGAGACCGAAACAATCGGTCATCACCACGCGGGGAGGCCTCTCGCCGCGCTCCTCGGCCAGTTCCTTCAAACCAGCCTTTAGCGCACGCTTAATGTCACGGCCGTCATCGGCGCGCTTCAAACATTTGCGGCAAACAAAAATTGGCGCCGGACGCTTGGCGCGGGCAATTGTCAAATGAGGTTTGGTGTTCATCGATAAGATATAGTCACGCTCGTGCGGAATTTCAGATCAGGCTCAACCTCACGCGAGATCTATTTCGCCAGCACCCGCGCGAGTTCAATCAAATTGGTCGAGATCGGCTTGGTCTTGCCGGCGATTTCGACCAGCGGCGTGCGCGTGATCTCTCCGCGTTGTTCGCCAACCAGAACGCCGGAGACACCTTCCGCCAGCGACGTAAGCGCCGCGACGCCCAGCCGCGTCGCCAGCAGCCGGTCGAATGCGGTGGGCGGCGCACCGCGCACGACATGGCCAAGCGTTGTCGTCCGCAATTCAAAACCGACGGTGCGCTGGTTGGTTTCGAAATACTCCAGGATCTGCGCAGCGTTCTGCTTGACGCCCTCTGCGATCACGACAATCGCGTGGGTCTTACCGCGCTCGTAGGCAGCATGCAGCCGCTCCGCGATCTCGTAGGCCGACACCTCGTGTTCTGGAGTCGAGATCACTTCTGCGCCGCCCGCGAGGCCGGCCATCATGGCGAGATAGCCGCAATTGCGGCCCATCGTCTCGACTAGAAACGCGCGGGTGTGCGAGGAGCCCGTGGTGCGCAAATGGTCGATCGCTTCGACGGTGACGTTGATGGCGGTGTCGCAGCCGATGGTGATGTCCGTGCCGTAAAGATCGTTGTCAATGGTCGAAGCTACGCCGACAACCGGAAAGCCCATGCCGTGCAGCGCAGCCGATCCGGTTTGCGATCCATTGCCTCCGATCACCACCAGCGCGTCGATCCCGCGATGTTCCAGATTGCGAAGCGCCTTCGCGCGCCCGGTCGGGTCGCGAAAATCCTTTGATCGCGCACTACCGAGGAATGTCCCGCCGATGTGAATGAGGCCGCCGACATCGCGCGCGCTCAGTTGCATCAGCCTGTTGTCGATCAATCCCTGCCAGCCTTCGCGAATTCCGAACACCGCTATGTCGCGCGCCAGCGCGCTACGTGTCACCGCGCGGATGGCTGCGTTCATGCCTGGCGCATCCCCGCCGCTGGTCAGGACTGCAATCGCTCTCATACGGAAACTTTATGCTGCCTGCTTCGCGGCGTCCATTGGGGGAATGCATCGTCAAGGGACATACCTGTCCGCGCACTCTTTGGCTGCAAACTCAGCCTGACCGCCTGTTGCTTGTGTTCTGCTTTAGATTGCCATGCGCAGCTTGCTTGTCGATCTTGTGCTTTTCGTCGTTCCGGTGGCCCTTGGTCGTATCAAATGACACGCGCGGTTCGCTGCCCGAGCCGGCATGACTGCAATTCTTTTTGGGGACGGGCTGAAGATATCGGGCCATGGTGTGACTCCATCGTTCGATGGACAACGCAGAGCGGCGCGGAGCGGTTCCTCGATGTCTTGACTGGCAGCCTTGGTAGGCTCGACCCTGTCGGGCGAGGTGGGGGCTCAGATATCTTTCCAGTGATCAGTTCTAGGCCACGGAATCGCAAATATCGAGGCCGTACTTCGGCGATTCCGACCGAGTCGTTGCGACGACAAGCCGCGATGCGGCGGGCCCCCGCCGGACCGGTATCCCCTGACGTGGCACACCGCTTGCTTGATGGATGCCTTTAGATCAACAGCATCAGAGCTCTTTTGTGGACAAAATTCTTTTCCAAAATAGTGACAGCATCGGCTACGCGACGCTTCCGCCCCTGCAACGATTTCTGGAGCAATGTCACGAGACATTCGCGGGAGACATATCCGGACAGGTCGCGGACTATATTCCGGAGTTGAAGAAGGCTAACCCGGCGCATTTCGGCATCAGCGTCGCAACCATCGACGGCTATGTCTACGATGTCGGCGACAGCGCCGTCCCCTTCACGATCCAGTCGGTGTCCAAGGCGTTCGTGTTCGCGCTCGCTCTGGAAATGGTCGGAGAGCAGCGCGTCGAGGCCGCCATCGGCGTCGAACCGAGCGGCGACGCATTCAATTCGATCCGCCTGACATCCGACAACCGGCCATTCAATCCGATGGTCAATGCGGGCGCGATCGCGTGCTCGGGCCTTGTCTTCGATGTCGAGGGGGCCTCCGCATTCGAGCACATCCACGACAAGCTGAGCCAGTTCGCCGGCCGCAAACTCGAAATCGACGATGCCGTGCATACATCGGAGCGCGTCACGGGCGACCGGAATCGCGCGATCGCCTGGATGCTCCGCAATCACTCGGTTCTGCGCGGCGATGTCGATGCCGTACTCGATACGTATTTCCGGCAGTGCGCTATTCTCGTGACGTCACACGACCTAGCGATCATGGCGGCGACGCTGGCGAACCGCGGCATCAATCCTGTGACCGGAATCCGTGTCATCACGCCTCATGTGGTCGCCAAGACGCTTTCGGTGATGACCAGCTCCGGCATGTATGACTACGCCGGCGAGTGGATTTATCGCGTCGGCATTCCGGCCAAGAGCGGCGTTGGCGGCGGCATCATGGCCGCTCTGCCCTCGCAGATTGGTCTTGGGACCTTCTCACCCTGTCTTGACAGCCACGGCAATAGCGTGCGCGGTCTGAAAGTATGCGAGGCGCTCTCAAGCCGCTTCGACCTTCACATGATGAATCGGAGCGCGGACGTGCGCACCTGTGTCATGGCGGACTATGATATTTCCGGCATCACATCGCGACGCAACCGCCCGCCGCAGGAACAGCAGATTCTTGAGGAGAGACGCAACGACATCCGCGTGCTGGAGCTGGTTGGCGCGTTGAATTTCGCGACCATCGATTACATCACGCGGCGACTGTCGAACGAACCGCCCCGCGCCTCGCTTCTCATCATCGATTTTCGACGGGTACCGGACATCACCGAAGCCGGTTTGCGACTGCTCGGCGTCAACCTCGGTATTCTCAGCAATACGGGCGTGACGACTGTTCTGACCGGATTCGATGATCAATCGGCCGTCCCCGATGCGGTCCGGGCACATGCCGGCGAGCACACCAGGCTTCGACGCTTCAGCCTGCTCGACGACGGCATTGAGTGGGCGGAAGACCAGGTCATCTATCGCTATGGCGGCTTCATCACACCAAAGGAAACAGCCCACCTTTCGGAACAGGCGTTGCTGGCCGATCTTCCTCCCGCACAGATCGAGGCGCTTGCCAAACTCTCGACGCCGCGCAGCTTCGATACCGGCCAGCGCATCATCAAGAGCGGAGAGAAGGCGACCTCGGTGTTCTTTCTGCAAAGCGGAATGGTCAGCGTCAAATTGCGCAGCGGCGTGCGGCTGGCGTCGCTCGGACCGGGCATGGCATTCGGCGAGATGGCCATTCTCGAGGGAGAACGAACAGCCGACGTCTGGGCCGATACGCCGGTGACCTGTCTTGAACTCCCGATCGAGACCTTGTCCGATTATCGCACCTTGTATCCGGAGATCAGCTTACAGATCATGCGCAACTTGTCCGCGCTTCTTGCCCGCCGTCTGGTCCTGGCCAATGCCAAGGTCGACCTCCTGAGCGCTTACTAGATAGACGGGAAGAACGACTCCTTCGAGTTCCGCAATGAATCATCGTGCGCTTCGCGCGGATTGCGGCATCTTTGCGACGATCGCAATGACAAAAACATGTGCGCAGGTGATGCGAGTCTGAGCTCGAAGCGGCCAGCTAAAGATGTTATTAACCGGCATCGTTTCAGGTCGTGCAAAGCAACATTTACGACCCATCCGAGACACCATGAATCGCTACATGATGACATCTCCGCTACCCGGTTGGCTGCGTGCAGCAATCTATGTTGGCGTGCTGGCGAACCTGACCGCCGGCGCTCCTGTCTTCGCGCAGGAACAAGCGGAAACGGCGCCTGCATCATCACCTCTTCCCGATCCGAGTACGCTTGATTGGAGTCAACTCGACACTTCGAATTTGCCCGCCTTCGACAAAGCCATCAGGACGGCGCGGCCGATCACGCAATCGGGCACAAGTGCGAACTGGAATCGCACAGTCAACAACGATGGCGCAGCCGCTGTGACCGTCAAGGATTCGGTGTCGCCGTTCTGGAACACCCAAGTGGGTGCCGATCTGAACGTCGCCAACAATGCGCCGCTCACGGCGGGCGAGGTTCTGGCGCGCAAGGCGATCGGCGACAGCCCGTCGTTCCAATCCACAGGCAGCGCATGGGCCAGCGCGACCGCGCCGGGCTTCGGTCTGTGGGACAAGACATCGATCGACGCGCGGCTGGACCCATCGTCTGAACAAAGCAAGGTCGGCACCACGATCAGCAAGATCGTCCCGCTTGGAAGCCAATCCTATGCTGTCACGATTCAAGGCACGTACAACGTGATCGAGAGCGCGGTTCCATTGGTGGGTGCAACCGGGCGACCGACCAACAGCGCCGAGCAGTTCGATCGTTCGGCAAAACTCGAACTCAAGGACACCGGCACCAGTCTGCTCGCCGGAGAGAGCCTGTCGACCATTGACGACAAATGGCTGCGCCGGATCGGCGCCGAACAGAAATTGTTCGGCGGCGTAAGCATCACCGGTGCGCTCAGCCAAACAGCGGACGGCTCAGCAAGCAAAAGCTTGACTGCCGGCTACAAATACAATTGGTAGCACACTCTCGTTCTCAACAGATTCTTCACCTTAAAAACTCATGTAAACTGCCCCAGTACAGCCTCGCTATGGTCACGATCGGCTGGACTGATAGCGTCGTGAATTCGTCGTGCGGGGGATAATCCGCGCGTCGCATCTTGCGACAAGGAGAAAGCCGATGAACGCTATGCTACCCGAAAAAAACGATCAGCAGACCGAAGCCGAATTTGCCGTGGCGGATGTGGAAGCTGGCATTCGTGACTTCGTGCGCAACGATATTGCCTATCTGCGCAAGACACCTTCAATTCTCAACTCCGATACCCCCGACGCCGCCGCCGAAGCGACCGTCAATAACGTCAATACGCTGATTCAGCGCGTCGCCGGCGTAACCTCGAATGAAATCGACAATCTGATTGGTGAACTCGAGGAACTCCGGGCCTTCATGCATCAGGAAGGCGAACGCGTGCAGCGCGAACTCGGAAGCTTCGCAAAGCTCAGCCAGACCGCAATGAAATCCACGCGCATGATCGCCGACAGCCTCGCGCAGTGGAAGCGGCCTTCCGAGGAATAGCTTTCAGCGGTTCGAGGACATTTAAAGCCGCGCCCGCCGGGACGCGGCTTTTTTAGTGGCCTCGGGGGGCGCCAGCTTCGCGCTCGGCGTGCACTGGACGATCGGGACACGTTTCGTCTTTTTATCGGCGGCCGATCATGAGACAATTGGAAAACGACGGGGGAATAGCATGCTTCGATTCGAAGACCTGCTTCAGTGGGATCGCTTCATAACACCCACCATCATCAAGACGTTTTATTGGCTTGTCATCGCGCTTGTGATTTTGGGGGGCATTTCCGGCATCTTCACGGGCCTTCTGCAGATGGCTATCAGCCCCTTCGGCGGCTTCATCACCGTGCTGATGGCGATCGCGGGCGTCGTGGCTGGCGTGATCTTCTCCCGCATCATCGCTGAACTTATTCTGATCGTTTTCCGCATCAACGAGCATCTTGGCGCGATCCGCAACCAGGATCATGAAGATCATCGTTACGACCAGCAGTCATATTGAGAAAACTGAAAGCGCGGGAAAGATTTTGGGCCCGGACGGAAGACCGGGCTCAGCAGAGCTTGGTTTCAGGTGTTGAAGCGGAAATGCATCACGTCGCCGTCAGCGACGACATATTCCTTGCCCTCGAGCCGCAGTTTTCCGTTGTCACGCGCGCCAGCTTCGCCGCCGAACTTGATGTAATCGTCAAAGGCGATGGTTTCGGCTCGGATAAAGCCTTTTTCGAAATCGGTATGGATCACGCCCGCCGCGCCGGGCGCCTTGGTGCCGACGGTGATCGTCCATGCACGGGCTTCCTTGGGACCGACAGTGAAATAGGTGATCAGATGCAGAAGCTCATAGCCCGCGCGAATCAGGCGATCGAGGCCCGCTTCCTCGAGGCCCAGCGTCGAGAGGAAATCGACACGTTCCTCGCGTGACAGCGTTGCGATCTCGGATTCGATCTTCGCCGAGATGACGACAGCGACCGCGCCTTCCTTCTTCGCGTGCTCGAACACCTGCTGCGTGAAATTGTTACCCGTCGCGGCCGAGCCCTCCTCGACATTGCAGACGTAGAGTACTGGCTTCGACGTCAGAAGACCGAGCATCCTAAAGTTGCGTTCTTCTTCAGGCTTACGTTCCATGCCGCGAGTTGGCTTGCCGTCCCGCAGCAACTTGAGCGCGCGTTCGACGAGATCAAGCTGTTCCTTGGCATCCTTGTCGTTGCCTTTGGCTTTTTTGCCGAGATTGTCGACCCGCTTTTCGAGGCTTTCGAGATCGGCCAGCATCAACTCTGTCTCGATGGTCTCGATATCCGCCAGCGGCGCGATTTTGCCTTCGACATGTGTGATGTCGGAATCCTCGAAGCAGCGCACGACGTGTGCCACCGCATCGACTTCGCGGATATTTGCCAGAAACTGGTTTCCGAGCCCCTCACCCTTGGAAGCGCCCTTCACGAGGCCGGCAATATCAACGAAGGTCAGCTGGGTCGGAATGATCTGCGCCGATTTCGCGATCTCGGCCAGCTTCTCAAGACGCGGATCCGGCACCGCCACCGCGCCCACATTCGGCTCGATTGTGCAGAACGGATAATTTGCGGCTTGCGCCGCTGCCGTTTCCGTCAACGCATTGAACAGCGTGGACTTGCCGACGTTCGGCAGGCCGACAATACCGCATTTGAATCCCATGATGTCCTCTTATCCGCCGGCGACGTCCTTGCCGCCGTCGTCTTTCGATCCAAAACCCCTCGCATCCATCGCAAGATGGATCTTATTTTGAAACGCCGAATCTTTGCCCTTGGCCAAGAGATCGGCATTATCGGCGACGATCGCACAGAGAGCCTCGACCCATGGCCGCTCCGCTTTCGCAAAATCGTTCAGCACATGGATGTGAACCAGTTCCTTCACACCAGGATGACCGACGCCGAGTCGCACACGGCGATATTCGTTTCCGACATGTGAGGAGATCGAACGAAGCCCGTTATGTCCAGCGATGCCGCCGCCGACCTTGACCCGCACCTTGGCGGGCGGCAGTTCGATCTCGTCGTGAAGCACCACGATTTGGCTCTCGCCCAGCTTGAAGAAGTTGGCCGCCTCCTGAACTGACCGGCCCGACTCGTTCATGTAAGTCGTCGGCTTGAGCAGGATCACACGCTCACCGTCCAGCGAGCCTTCGGAGGTTTCGCCCTGAAAGCGACGGCGCCACGGTGAAAAACCGTGACGCCGTGCAATCTGGTCGATGACCATGAACCCGATATTGTGCCGGTTGCCTTCGTATTTCGATCCGGGATTGCCCAGTCCGACGAAGAGGCGCATGGCGCTAGTGTCCCGAATCCGAAGTTCGTCTCATCTTGCCGCATCTTCCGAATGAACTTGGGATTCGAAAAGGACATCAGAGAGTGACAGTTTCTCGCGGAGCTTTGGATTTGACATTCACGTCACGAAACCAGTCAACCGGTTCGCGAATGTCAAATCCGCTCCACGAGGTGGTCGCTTACTTCTTCTTGTCGCCACCGGCAGCGGGCGCCTTGGCAGCTGCAGGAGCCTTGGCCGCAGCCGGCGCCTTCGCACCAGAAGCCGCCGCACCGGCCGCAGGAGCCGCACCAGCCGCTGGCGCTGCGCCTTCCGCGCCACTCTTGGCTTCTTCGCCATAGCCCGATGGCGGAACGACGGTGACGAGTGTCACGTCATCGCGTGAAACCGGCTTCACGCCCTTCGGCAACACGACGTCGCTCAGATGCAGCGAGTTGTTGATTTCGAGCTGGGATACATCGACCTCGATAAATTGCGGGATGTGTTCGACATCCGCCTCAAGTTCGACCGTGTGATTGACGATGTTGACCGTACCACCGCGCTTCACGCCAGGCGAAAGTTCAGCACCGTTGACGTGCAACGGCACGCTGACGCGGATCGTCGCGCCTTCGCCCAGACGAAGGAAATCCACATGCAGCGGAAAATCCTTGACCGGATCGAGCGAGTAGTCGCGTGGAATCACGCGGTGCTTCTGGCCGTCCAGATCGATGTTGAACAGCGTAGTGAGGAAATGGCCCGCGAAAATGTTCTGGCGGACATCCTTGTCGCCGAGCGAGATCGTGAGCGGGGGCTTGTTGTCACCATAGATGACTGCCGGCACGCGGCCAGCACGACGTTCAGCCCGAGCGGCCCCCTTGCCGGCCTTCGGACGAGCGGTCGCCTTCAATTCCTTGACGGTCGCCATTTGTTAAGTCCTTGTTTTCTCAAAAGTTAAGGGCCGCAGCGCGGCCCGGTTTCAATCTACGGCAAGCCTCCAGGGGTGCGGGGGCCGCAGACAGGCGCGGTTATTAACCGCAAACACCCAAAAACACAAGGAAAGACGGCCAAAAACCGCATCTCCTTGAATTCGTGCCGCCCACACCAACAATTCTGGAAAAGTTGAAGGGTTCGGAAACGGTTTTATTGGAACTTTGAGTTATGCCACTGAAGAACCTTGGCGGTTCACCCAGGACGGGACGGGCGGGAAGAACATTATGAATCTTGCAAAACGGTCTTTTGCAAATCGCCGGGTGCTGCTGGCATCCGACAGGGCGGATCGAAGCGAGGACTTGGCAGCCATTTTGGTGAAAGCAGGCGAGGTCGAGCAGATGTCGACCTACGACATGCCGGAGGATCCCGCCGGCAACTACGCCGGCGTCGTCGTCGACATTGACCTGTCGTCCCTCTCCAGCGTCCAGATGGTTCGTCGCAAGCTCACAAGCAAAGCCTATGAGGATGTCCCGCGGCTGTTTGTGCTGTCCGACGCCCTGCATCGCGAGTCGACACAGGCATGGTCGCTCGGTGCCACAGACACCATCCGCTGGCCGTTTGACGCGCGCGCCATCCAGCAGCGCCTTGCGATGTCGTTTCCCGAGCGCGAAGAGGAGATCGAAGCCGGTGTAATCCTGAATGACGGCGTGAGCGCTGCTCAGGACGTGCTGGTGAAGATATTCGACAAGCTGCCGGCCGGCGTGCCTCTCACTTTCAAGGATATCTCGCAGGCCGAAGACAAGATCCTGAAATCGCTGCGCGGCTCAAGCCTGCGTCAATGGCTGATCGCGATCAACAAACATCATTCGCGCACCTTCCGCCATTCGCTCTTTGTCACGGGTTTTGCGGTCGCGTTCGCCCAACATCTGGGCATGCGCGATTCCGATCAGCGCCGCCTCGCGCGGGCAGCCCTCATTCATGACGTCGGCAAGGCTTTCGTACCCGCCGCGATCCTCGACAAGATCGAACCGCTGACACCGGAGGAAGAAAGCATTCTGTCAGCCCATGCGCGCGTCGGCTTCGACACGCTCGGCTCGCAAGGCGACTTCCCGCCCGAAATGCTCGATGTGGTCCTGCATCATCACGAGCTTCTCAATGGCACCGGCTATCCCGAAGCCATCGCAGGCCAGGAAATTACCGACATCGTGCGCATGATCACGATCATCGATATTTTTTCGATGCTGGTCGAAGAACGGCCGGATAGCCCGGCCATGTCACATGCCGATGCGTTCGCCGCGATGGAAAACATGAAAGACGAGATCGACCAGCAGATCCTGCAGGCGTTCCGTCCGATTGCTCTCGGCGTTTGAACCCGGCGCCTAACCGCCGCCGAGCTTTGCCTCGAGCGCGGTAATCCGCGCCTTCAAGGCCTCGTTCTCCTCCCGCGCCAGCCGGGCCATATCCTTGACCGCCTCGAACTCCTCGCGCTTGACGAGGTCGAGATCGTTCAGAAGGCGCTCCGCCTGATGGCGAACCACCGAGTCGATCTCGCGCTTGACGCCCTGAGCAGCACCGGCCGCATCGTTCATCAGGCGCGCGACATCGTCGAAAAATCGGTTGCTGGTCTGGGTCATCTGTGTCTCCGCTGTCGAGCAGTTTCGATCTCCCCTAACACAATGGGGATAGCCGGTCACCCGCGCAAGACGAGCCGCGATGCCTTCACATTTCTGGGTTAAGGCCCGTGCTTGACTTCACCCCGCCCGAACCGCAAGACGCGGGCAACCTGACCCCTCCCGCAGGGATTCGAACAGCCCATGTTTTTCCTGCCTCTCGCCGCCCTGCTCGCCCCATTTCTGCTGATGCAGTTTCCGGTTTTCAACCCAGTCGCCATCGCAATCGGGCCGCTGGCGGTTCGATGGTACGCACTGGCCTATATTGGCGGCATCATCGCCGGCTGGATGTATGCCCGCAGCATCATCCGCAACGATCGCCTATGGGGTGGCAAGGCGCCGATGACGGTGCTCGATTTCGATGATTTCATCCTGTGGGTGACACTGGGGATTATTCTGGGCGGACGAACCGGCTACGTCCTGTTCTACAACTTCGGCTACTTCCTCTCCCACCCGCTTGAAATCCTCGAGGTCTGGAACGGCGGGATGTCTTTTCACGGCGGCTTCCTTGGCTGTGTCACCGCGGTTCTGCTATTCGGCTACAACCGAAAAATTCCGGTGCTGTCGCTCGGCGATGTAACCTGTGCGGTCGGACCAATCGGACTCTTCCTCGGCCGCATCGCCAACTTCATCAACGGCGAACTATGGGGCCGTTCCGCCGATCCCTCACTGCCCTGGGCGATGATCTTCCCGACCGGCGGACCGGTCCCTCGCCACCCCAGCCAGCTTTACGAAGCGGGGCTGGAAGGCATCGTGCTTTTTATCCTGCTCGCGATCATGGTTCGCCGCGGCGCGCTGAAACGGCCAGGCCTTATCATCGGGACGTTTGCGACCTGCTATGGTCTTGCACGCATTACCGGTGAATTTTTCCGCGAGCCCGACCCCCAGCTCGGATTTCTGTGGGGCGGCACGACAATGGGGATGCTATTGTCAATCCCAATGATCATCGTAGGCCTGATCTTCATCGGCGTCGCATTGCAGCGCGGCTCACGGCACAGTGAGGCGGCGTGAGCGATTATTCTCCGTTCGAGACTTATCTGCGCAAACTGATCGCAACGGCCGGTCCGATGCCGGTGTGGCGCTACATGCAGCTTTGCATGACGCATCCTGATTTCGGCTATTACGTCACCCGCGATCCGTTCGGCCGTGGTGGCGACTTCACCACTGCCCCGGAAATCAGCCAGATGTTCGGCGAACTGATCGGCTTGTGGGCGGCCTCGGTTTGGAATGAGATGGGAATGCCCGAGCGGGTGCAGTTAATCGAGCTCGGTCCCGGACGAGGTACCATGATGGCAGACGCACTGCGCGCCTTGCGCATCCTGCCGGCGTTCTATGAATCGCTCGATGTCCACCTCGTCGAGGTCAGTCCATCGTTGCGCGCGATCCAGCGCGATACCCTCGCCGACGCAAGACCGGCTCAGTGGCACGCCTCGCTCGATGAAGTCCCACCTGGCCCGGCGATTATCCTCGCCAACGAATATTTCGATGCTCTGCCCATTCACCAGATGGTGAAAAAAAACGACGGCTGGCACGAACGCATGGTCGATGTCGACGACGACATTTTCGTTTTCACGACTGCCTCCGATCCGTCGCCGCGCTTCGAGATTTCATTGCCTCCGCATGTTCGCGCCGCGCCCGATGGCGCGATTTTCGAATGGCGGGAAGGCTTCGAAGTCATGTCAGTCGCGCGCCGCGTTCGCGACTACGGCGGCGCCGCGCTTGTCATCGATTACGGCCACGGCCGCAGTGATGCCGGCGACACTCTTCAGGCGGTCTCACAGCACAAGTTTGCCGATCCTCTCAAAGCACCGGGCGCCTGTGACATCACCGCTCACATCGATTTCCAGGCGCTTGCCGAAACGGCACAGTTGATGGACACGCGTACTCACGGCCCGGTCGAACAGGGCGCGTTCCTGCATCGTCTCGGCATCGAAACGCGCGCGCAGACGCTGATGAAGCATGCGACCGCAGAAGGGGCCAACGACATCGCCAATGCACTGAAACGCCTGGTCGGCACCGGGCCGAAAAGCATGGGATCGCTGTTCAAGGTCCTCGCGATATCGCATCCCTCGATCCGCTCCCTCGCCGCTTTGTCCAATCACCCGAGCGAGACCGTCGCGTGACCCTTGCATCTTCGTTGCTGGCAGAACTGCCCGGAATTGATCACGCCTTTTTCACCCGTGAAGGCGGCATCTCGACCGGTATCTATGAGAGCCTCAACGGCGGTCTCGGATCAAAGGACGATCCAGCTCACGTCGCCGAGAACCGAGCACGGATGGCCGCGGCGTTGCGTGTCCCGCCCACGCATTTCCTGACCGCCTATCAAGTCCATTCTGCGGATGTCGCGGTGGTGACCGGGCCCTGGGCGCCGGACGCACGCCCGCATGTCGACGCACTGGTGACCAAGACACCCGGCATCGCCCTTGGTGTGACCACCGCCGACTGCGGCCCGCTGCTGTTTGCGGATTCGCATGCGCGCGTGATCGGCACCGCCCATGCGGGTTGGAAAGGCGCGTTCGGTGGGGTGATCGAGGCCACGATCGCCGCGATGGAGGGGCTCGGCGCGACGCGCGCCAATATCACGGTCGCCATCGGACCGTTGATCCGGCAGCCGAGCTACGAGGTGGGCGACGAGTTCGTCGCCCGCTTCGCTCAGGCCGACGCGGCGAACAGGACGTATTTCGCTGCGGCCGAACGCCCCAACCACGCCATGTTCGACCTTGCCTCTTACATACGAGCCCGGCTGGAAAAGGCCAAAATAGTTAACATCGACGATGTCGCGCTCGACACCTACGCGGATCAGCGTTTTTTCAGCTATCGCCGCTCGGTTCACCGCAAAGAGGGCGACTACGGGCGCAATATCCATGCGCTGGTGCTGAAACCATAGCCTCGCCGCCCTAGACGTTAATGGATTTTAACGATATCGATTGACCCCGGACGCGATGAAGCGTTCGGCGGGGCAATCGCGGCATCCATGAATTTCTCAACCAATGCAATGGGTTGGGTTAGGCGGCGCGGCCTTCGATGGCTGGCTCTGGGCGTCGTTTCAATGCTCGCTGCGGGCTGCACGGCCGAGGGACCAAGTCCAACGGTCGCGGCGTCCGGTTTCGGCCCAACCGTCGCATTTGAATCCGTTGACGGTCCGCCGCCGCAGGTCTTCGACCGCTTGGTTCAGGTCCTTCAGAGCGAGGGCGCAACCCGTAACATTTCGGTGGTGTCCCGTGAAACGCAGGCCTCCTACCGGGTCCGCGGATATTATGCGGCCCAGATCAAGCGCGGCACCAGCAACGCATCCATTGCCTGGGTCTGGGACGTCTACGACGTGAACCAAAGCCGTGCGCTTCGTCTCAGTGGTACCGAACAAGCCGGGAAAGCCGGGCGAGATGCCTGGGACGCCGCCGACGACCATGTGCTCCGACGTATCTCGGATGCCGGACTGGCCGGCCTGACCAATTTGATCACGGGAAATCTGCCGGCCCGCTCCGAGCCGACGCCGTCGGCAGCGCCAGCGAGCCCCGGCATCGCCGAGCTGCAGACCCAGCCGGCCACGGAAACCGATACAACCACTGCCCTCGCCTTCAGCGCCCGTTAACGAGGCACGCCAGTTCCGTCATTTCGGCGGGAAAATTGCAGGGGCTATATTGCCAGCGGCGGTGCGCACTTGTTATCACCCCCGCGACATAAAGGACCCAATATGTTGACGAGCGTATCCACCGAGACGCCCCGCAAGGCCTCCGCCAAGAACGGATCGATCAAGCTCGTCACCGGCAACTCCAATCCGGTCCTGTCCGAAGCCATATCCGCTTATCTCGATGTTCCGATGACAAAAGCCATCGTCCGGCGCTTTGCCGACATGGAAGTGTTTGTCGAGATTCAGGAAAATGTCCGTGGCTCCGACGTCTTCATTCTTCAGTCGACGTCCTATCCTGCCAACGACCACCTGATGGAACTCCTGATCATCACAGACGCCCTGCGCCGCGCGTCGGCACGCCGGATCACTGCGGTGATCCCGTATTTCGGTTATGCCCGCCAGGATCGTAAGGCAGGGCCCCGTACCCCGATTTCGGCGAAACTGGTCGCCAACCTGATCACACATGCCGGTGCCGATCGCGTCATGACGCTCGATCTTCATGCCGGACAGATCCAGGGCTTCTTCGACATTCCGACCGACAACCTTTATGCCGCGCCGGTCATGGTTCGCGACATCCGTGAGCGGTTCGATCTCACCAGCGCCATGGTCGTTTCTCCGGACGTCGGCGGCGTGGTCCGCGCCCGCGGCTTGGCCAAGCGCATCAATGCGCCGCTGTCGATCATCGACAAACGCCGCGAGCGCGCCGGCGAATCCGAGGTCATGAACGTGATCGGCGATGTCTCCGGGTACACCTGTATCCTGGTCGACGACATCGTCGACTCCGGCGGCACGCTCGTGAACGCGGCCGAGGCCCTGCTGGCTAACGGCGCAAAGGACGTCTACGCCTACATCACCCATGGCGTCCTGTCGGGCGGGGCAGTCGCCCGCATCACCTCGTCGAAACTGAAAGAGTTGGTCATTACCGACTCGATCCAGCCGACCGAAGCGATCCGCAGCGCGCACAATATCCGCGTGGTTTCGATCGCAAACCTGATCGGCGAGGCGATCGACCGCACCGCTTCCGAAGAGTCTGTTTCCAGCCTGTTCGACTGATTTTTCCCCTTTCCTTGATTGCCTCGTCGGATTTGCCTCGTGCCTGTTGCGCTCGCAACTGGCCAAGGCCCGAATTTGATTCCGGTTTGTTCTCATCCATCCTGTTGATATCGATTAAATTTTTCTGAATGCCTGTGGAATGACCAGGCCGCGCATTGCGCCCGAGTCGCAAATCACTGATCAATTCCTGCGCACGTTCGATACACGTTGTTGCCCTGTAAGAGTCATGCAGCATCGCAGTCGGATTTGTGGTGATCGTGCCACCAATCTTTTGCTCTTGTTCCGCGTGCATAATCTCACAGGATGGAAGCCCGCATGTCCCTTTTGGACATCAATCACGATTCGCAGAACAGCCCCCTCAACGTGGTCGAGGAAATTGCCGCCTCGAATGATCTTGCTTTCGAACGCTCGGGCGAAGACGAGATCACCATCGGGTACAAGGGCCGTTTCACCGACTACCAGGTGTCTTTCACCTGGATGGGTGAAATCGACGCTCTGCACCTGGCTTGCGCCTTCGACATGAAGATTCCCGTCGGCCGCCGCAACGAGGTTCAACGGCTGATCGCGGCGATCAACGAACAAATGTGGATCGGGCATTTCGATCTTTGGACGCAGACCGGCGTCATCATGTACCGTCAGGCGCTGTTGCTTCCGGGTGGTATCTCGGCCACCAACACGCAGTGCGAACTGATGTTTGAGACCGCGGTTCTGGCATCCGAGCGCTATTTCCCGGCATTCCAATTCGTGGTGTGGAGCGGAAAGACGGCGGCCGAGGCAATATCGGCGGCGATGTTCGACACCGTCGGAGAGGCATAAGCACCCTTGTTGCCGGCGAACCGAGCCCCTAAAACCCGAACACACCAAGGGCTGTGCGAGAGGGGTAAAGGATCGTGTCACTCAGCAATCTCAATCCATTGAGCAATCTGCGTGGCTCCATCGTTCTGGCGGGGGCTGGCAAGATGGGTGGAGCGATGCTGTCGGGATGGGTCGCGCAAGGCATCGCCCCCTCCAAACTCGCCGTCATCGACCCGGCCCCGTCAAACGAGATTACCAAACTCGTTGCCGACGGCCTGCGTCTGAACCCGGCACCATCCGAGGTCGGCGACGTGTCCGTTCTGATCGTCGCCGTGAAGCCGCAGATGTTCTCTGAAGTTGCACCGGCGCTGAAATCGCTCCTCAACCCATCCACCATCGTCATCTCGATCATGGCAGGCGTGCCGCTGGCGAAGCTGTCTCAATCATGCGGCGGCAAGGCAATCCGCGCGATGCCCAACACGCCGGCCGCGATCGGACGCGGCATGACCGTCGCTGTTGCCGCCCGTGACGTCACTCAAGCCGAGTGCGATGCGGCCGACGCATTGCTGCAAGCGACAGGCCTTGTCGAATGGATCGGTGACGAAGGTTTGATGGATGCCGTTACCGCGGTATCAGGGTCCGGCCCAGCTTATGTGTTCCTGCTCGCCGAAGAACTGGCGGGTGCGGGGGTCGCGGCTGGTTTGTCGCCTGAACTCGCCACACGCCTTGCGCGTGAGACCATCGCAGGCTCCGGCGAGCTGCTGCACCGCTCGAACCTGAGCAGCGAAACGCTACGCCAGAACGTGACTTCACCCGGTGGCACAACCGCCGCCGCGCTCGCGGTGCTGATGGACAAGGACGGATTCAGGCCGTTGCTTGCGCGTGCGGTCGCCGCGGCCGCAAAGCGATCCAAAGAACTGGCAGGCTGATCAGACCGGAATTCTCACCGCCGCGCGAAGTCCTCCGAGCGGACTGTCACCCAGCGTAATCTCGCCGCCGTGGGAGCGGGCGATGTCGCGGGCGATCGCAAGCCCAAGGCCGCTTCCGCCCTCATCCTGGTTCCGTGCATCGTCGAGCCGCAGGAACGGTTTGAACACTTCCTCGCGCAAGTGCAGCGGAATGCCTGGGCCATCGTCATCAATGGTGATGGTCAGCCAGCGGTTGTCGCGATAGCCGTTGATGGCGATCGCGTTCGCATAACGCGCCGCATTGGAGACGAGGTTGGCCAGACAACGCTTGAACGAGGCGGGACGGACGGTAACGACCGGCTCGCCCTCGAATGAGACCGTTGCGGCATGTCCATGCCGCTCCGCGTCGCTTCGCAGTTCCTCAAGTGCCTGCGCCATGTCGGTCGGTCGTGATTGCTCACCGCTGTCTCCTCTCGCGAACGCCAGGTAATCCTCCAGCATGGCGCTCATTTCATCGACGTCCTTCCGCATGCCCTCGGCTTCGGGCGCATCGCCAAGCAACGCGAGTTCGAGTTTGAAGCGGGTGAGAATCGTGCGCAGATCGTGCGACACGCCCGCCAGCATGGTGGTGCGCTGATCCATGGTGCGCTCGATACGCCGCTTCATCTCCACGAAGGCAAGCGCCGCTCTGCGCACCTCACGCGCGCCACGGGGACGGAAATTATCGACATCGCGACCCTTGCCGAAATTCTCCGCCGCGTCCGCCAGCGTCAGAATCGGCCGGATCTGATTGCGCAGAAACAAGACCGCCACGATCAGAAGAATAGCGGACGTTCCCAGCATCCAGAAAATGAAGATCTGCGAATTCGATGCGTACGCCGCGCTGCGCTGCGCGTAGATTCGCATCACGGTATCGTCGAGCTTAATTCGAATCTCGACGAGGTTCGAACGTCCGACCGTATCGATCCAGAACGGCCGGGCGATCTGGCGGCTCAATTGGCGCGACAGAGTTTGGTCAAGCAGCGAAAAGAACGGCTTCGGTCCCGGCGGCGGCAGATCGTTCGAGGGCAGGAAATCGACCACAAGGCCGAGCCGGTCCTGCGCAATGTTGCGCAGCTTGAGACGATCCTTGTCCTGCGGAAAGGTTTTGTAGACGTCGATCAGCGCGGCGATGTCCTGCACCACAGCCTGCGACAGATGCTTGGTCACCGTATTCCAGTGCCGTTCCATAAAGACGAAGGCAACCACCGACTGCAAAATGACCATCGGCACGATGATGATCAGTAGCGAACGCGCATAAAGGCCTTTCGGCATCAGTTCTTTGAAGCTGCGCCCAAGCCAACCGTTAAAGGTCGACATCCCGCGCGACGCGGTCCGGATCAGGGAAATGCCAGTATCGAGCGTGCTCATGGCGGGGCCACGCTATGGCGACGCGACGAGGCGATAGCCGATGCCTCGAACGGCCTGAAGAAAAAGCGGATTGGCCGGATCGCGCTCGATCTTGCGACGCAGGCGATTGATCTGCACATCCACCGCGCGCTCATTGCCGTTGGCGGCGTCTCCCGTCAATGCGCCGCGCGGAACAGTGTCGCCGGGCGAGCTTGCAAGGATGCGAAGCATTTCACGCTCGCGATCGGTCAGATGCACCACCTCATCGCCGTGACGCAACTCTCCTCGCTCCAGATGGTAGACGTAAGGACCGAACGCCACCGACTCCAGCGGAGCCACCACGACCGGCGCGGCTCGCTTGAGAATATTGGCGATGCGAAGCAGAAGCTCCCGGGGCTCAAACGGTTTTGCCACATAGTCGTCGGCCCCGATCTGCAGACCCTCGATCCGGCTTTCCGCTTCATGACGCGCGGTGAGCATGATGATCGGAACGCTGGAATCCTTGCGCAGCGTGCGCGCGAAATCAAAACCAGTTTCACCCGGCATCATCACGTCCAGGATCAGAAGATCGAAATTCAGCCCGCCGAGTTTGGCCCGCGCATCCGGCGCACTCTTGGCGGTCGTAACGCGGTAGCCCTCATTGCCAAGAAATCGCGACAGCAGATCGCGGATTCGGCGATCATCATCAACCAGCAAGAGGTGCGGCGCATCGTCAGCTAGCTTCCTCTTCGGCGCTGTTGCAGTCTCAATCACCGCTTGTCCTTCATATCTCGGCGGCTTGATTTCAGTATCACCTCAAGCACCTTGTCCGGATCGTTCTGCTCGATCATCCCGAGCAGGAACTGGCGAACAATTTCACCACCCGGCTGACCGGTCCCCTGAAGGGCGTGGTCGACCCGCGTGGTCTGGAGTGTCGCCAGCTTGACGACCAAGGCCTCGCCTTTCGCGGTGGCAAAAAGAAGACGCTGGCGCCGGTCGCTGTCCCCGGCCTGCTGGATGATGTAGCCCTCGTCCATCAATTGCTTGAGCACGCGCCCCAGCGACTGCTTGGTGATCCTCAGCACTTCGAGCAAATCGGCGACCTTCAACCCCGGATAGCGCTGCACAAAATGCAGAACCCGGTGATGTGCCCGGCCAAAGCCGAATTCCTCCAGAACATGGTCAGCGTCACCAACAAAGTCGCGGTAGGCGAAAAACAACAATTCAATGATGTCCCAGCGAACATCTGCCTGGCAGAACCGGTCAGCGGTTCCAGGTTCGTCCTTCGACGTATGCAAATTTATGTCAACCATATTGACATATTTTGTTTTTACATTACAAAAGATGTACCCTTAGCGAAATTTTCGGTACTGACCGTCGTTTCGTAAGGCTTGAAGGTTTTCAATGCAGCCAGATCAATCTACCGATTGTCCGGCCGACATTCCACGAAACATACTGGACTTCACGCCTCCGCCAAAACGGAAACCGGCCCTCGGGTCGCTCGGCTTAAGAACCAGACCTGAATCGACCAGCCCGCCGCCGCGTGGACTGAACCAAAAGCGGGAGAATATCGATGGGAGTTTCGTTCGATAAAATCGATGGCGCGATTTTGTTGGAGTTCGAAAAGCATCTCGCGGCGAATCCGACACCCGAGAAAGAACGCGCAGCAAAGCTCGCTGACCCCGGGTTCGGGCGGGTCTTTACCGACCATATGGCTGTGGTTCGTTACAACCAGGAAAAGGGCTGGCATGGCGCGCGCGTCGAATCCCGCGCGAACTTCGCGCTCGATCCGGCCACCGCGGTCCTGCACTATGCGCAGGAGATCTTCGAAGGCCTGAAGGCCTACCGGCGCGCCGACGGCGGCGTGAACCTGTTTCGTCCCGACGCCAACGCCCGTCGCTTCTCGAATTCCGCCAAACGGATGGCCATGGCGCCGTTGCCTGAGGCCGTGTTCATCGAAGCAGTCGAGCAGCTCGTGCGTATCGACCGCGACTGGATACCGGGTGGCGAGGGCAGCCTCTATCTGCGGCCCTTCATGATCGCCAATGAGGTTTTTCTCGGCGTGAAGCCATCTGCGGAATACATTTTCGCGGTCATCGCATCGCCGGTCGGATCCTACTTCAAGGGTGGCCCCGCACCGGTATCGATCTGGGTGTCGGAGAATTACACACGCGCCGCAATCGGCGGCACCGGCGCCGTCAAATGCGGCGGCAACTACGCCGCCAGCCTGCGAGCGCAGGCTGAGGCCATCGATCACGGCTGCGATCAGGTGGTGTTCCTCGATGCGGTCGAACGCCGCTACATCGAGGAACTTGGCGGCATGAACGTCTTCTTCGTGTTCGACGACGGCTCGCTGCTGACGCCGCCGCTTGGCACCATCCTGCCGGGCATCACGCGGGATTCGATCATCACGCTGGCGAAGGAATCCGGAGCGCGTGTGCGCGAGGAAGCCTACTCGATCGATCAATGGCGCGCCGATGCTGCCAGCGGAAAACTGAAAGAGGCTTTTGCTTGCGGAACGGCGGCGGTGATCTCGCCGATTGGCAAAGTGTGTTCGGCGAGCGGCGATTTTCTCATCAACGGCGCAGTTGCCGGCCCTGTCGCGATGGGCCTGCGCAAGCAGCTAGTCGACATCCAGTACGGCCGCACGGCCGACACGCACGCCTGGATCAAAAAGGCTCTGTGATCGTCTCGGCGTAAATCGACGACTTCACGGCATTGCGGGCCATGCACAGCGGCGTGCGTGGCCCTTTTTTCTGCCGGAAGGCTAGCGGCCGGGTACCAGTCCCAGCCGGTCACGCCTGATCCAGCGCGCGATCATCATGCAGGCGACGATTGCAAGGCCCGCGGCGAGACCGATCCAGATGCCGAGTCCCTCAAGCCCTACATAAAACGCGAAAAACAGGCTCAGCGACATGCCGAAGCCCCAATATCCAAGGGCCGCATAGACCATCGGCATGCGGGTGTCCTGCAGCCCTCGCAGCATGCCGGCACCGACCACCTGCGCACCGTCCGCGATCTGAAAGACCGCGGCACAAAACAAAAAGGTTGTCGCCATCCGGACGACGGCGGCGTTTGCCGGATCGCCAGCATCGATGAAGACGCCGATTAACAGATGCGGCGCCACCATCATCGTAACGCTCATCGTTGCCATGAACGATATTGCCAGCGCGAAGGCCGTCCAACCGGCGCGCGCGATACCATGACGGTCATTGGCCCCGTAAGCGCGACCGACACGCACTGTCGCAGCCTGTCCAAGGCCCAGCGGCACCATGAAGGACGCGGTCGCGATCTGTATCGCGATCGAGTGAGCCGCGATTGCTGTGGCGCCGAACTGCCCCATCAAAAACACGGCGGCATTGAACACCGTAACCTCAAAGCCCAGCGTGGCGCCAATCGGCAGGCCGATGCGCCACAACGTCGTAAGACGAGGCCAATCGGGCCGCCACCAACGACCGAACAGGTGATAGCGGCGGAATTTCCTGTTCGTCACCAGCACGATGGCCGTCGCCACGAACAGGAACGTGTTCGACAACGACGTCGCCATGCCAGACCCCCTCAGTCCCAGCGCGGGAACGCCGAAATGCCCGAACACCAAAATCCAGTTGACCGCGACGTTGAACAGGATCGCCACTGCGGTAATGGCCAAGGCCCACATTGGCCGCTGCGAGGCGGACATGAAAGAGCGCAGCACGACGAAGCCAAGAAACGGCAGGAAGCCCCACTGCAGATCGCGCACGAAAGGCTGTGCGGCAGCGGCCAGTTGCGGATCTTGTCCGAACAAAAACAGTATCTGCTCGCAATGCCACAGCACCAACCACGCCAACAGCGAAAGGAGAATCGCGCTCCACAATCCTTGGCGGAACGTACGCCGCACATCGCGCACGACGCGATATCTGCGCCCGAACGCCTGCGCCATCATCGGTGATGTTGCCGTCACGATGCCGATCGCGAATATCTGCAGACCGAGATAGAGGTTCGCACCGAGGGTCGCCGCGGCAAGCGCTTCCGGTCCCAGCCGTCCCAATACGATCACATCCGTTGTTGTGAGTGCGATCTGCGCGAGATTGGTAAGCACCAGCGGCGCTCCAAGCGTCAGCGTCGCCTGAAACTCATCGAGCCAAGCTACGCGCGAGTGCGCTTTCTGATCGGGGTCGAACAGCATGGTTCCTTGCGAACTTGACGAAAAACGTCTCTAAACTGGCGATTAACGCGGCTGCGCCTTATGCCACTCTTCGTAGAGATCTTCCTGCTCCGCCTGCCGAACCGGCAGATAAGTTGTCCTCAGCGATTTCTGCTCGCTGATCGGCCGTGCAAGTTCGGCATAGATCGCTTTATGCGTCAGGCCGTAAGGCTCTCCGTCCTCGAGAGAGTACGCATATGCGACGTCCTTGATACCGGTCAGATGAATCGCGGACAGGCACATCGGACAGGGGTGTCCGCTTGCATAGATCGCGCAGCCATCAAGGCGCAGCGTTCCCAGCACACGGCACGCCTCGCGGATTGCCTGGATTTCGGCATGGGCGGTGGGATCGCCGGTCGACAGAATCTCGTTCACGCCTGTTGCAATCACCTGCCCGTCCTTGGTCACAACCGCTCCGAACGGTCGGCCGCCACGGCGCACATTGTCCCGCGCAAGAACGATGGCCTCACATAGAAAACGTTCTGCGGACATCCAACGCCTCCCGACGGTTCTTGAACACTACAGGGCTTCGGCTGGCAGCCAGAATACCTCGCCCTCGGAGTCCTCGGTGTCGAGCCAGAGCAGCGGCAGGTTGGGAAATGCATCTTCGACCGCCACGCGGCAACGGCCAACCTCGCATAACAGCCCGCCCTCCGGCGTCAGGTAAGCGGCCGCCTCCGTTATAATCCGTCGTACGATGTCGATACCGTCCTCGCCGCCATCGAATGCAAGCCTGGGCTCGTGACGGCACTCCGGCGGCAAGGCGGCCATGCCATCGGCATCGACATAGGGCGGATTCGAGATGATCACGTCGTAGCGCGCGTCACCGAGCGGCGCGAACAGATCGCCCTTGTACAAAGTGAGCCGGTCCTCCAGACCGTAATCTGCAACATTGATCGAGGCCACGGCGAGCGCGTCCTTCGAAATGTCCACGGCGTCGACGTCGGCATCCGGAAACGTCTGCGCCGCCAGGATCGCCAGACAGCCGGATCCAGTACACAGATCGAGAACGCGCGAGACATTGGCAGGGTTTTCGATCAAGGACATTTCGCTCTCGGGACTGAAATGCGTATCCAACAGTTCCCCGATGAACGAGCGCGGCACGATCACCCGCTCGTCGATGAAGAACGGCAGACCGCGCATGTAGATCTTATTGACGAGATACGCGGTCGGCTTGCGTGTCTTCACGCGCAGCTCGATCAGACCCAGCAGTTTCTTCGCTTCCGCCTGCGTCACGCGCGCCGATGCAAAAGCGTCGAACTGATCAGGTTGCAGATGCAACGCCTCACACACCAGGAACACCGCGTCCGCCACCGGGTCGGTTGTCCCGTGCGCGAACACCACCTCGGCCTGGTTGAAACGGCTCACTGCATAGCGCAGGAAATCCAGCAACGTGTGAAGCTCACTGGCTTTTGGCGCCGCTGATGAACGCGCGATAGGGGGACGCGAAGCAGCTTTGCGCTTCGCGGTCGTCTTGGTTGATCTGGCCATCGGCTTTTTCTACTTCTTCCATCGCGACGTCGCAGCATCATCATGCGCGGTCGCATCTATCCATATCCGCTCTTCGCCCGACACGCGCTTCTCGGACTTCCAGAATGGGGCGTTGGTCTTGAGATAGTCCATCAGGAATTCGGCAGCCCGAAACGCAGCCTCGCGATGTGCCGACGCCGTCAGCACGAGAACGATATTGTCGCCGGGCGTCACCGTGCCGAAACGATGAATGACGGTCACTCCGGTGAGCGGCCAGCGCTTGCGCGCCTCATCGGCATGACGCCAGATCTCGGTTTCGGCCATGCCCGGGTAATGCTCGAGCGTCATTTCGGAAATCTCGAGATCATCGCCGCCGCCGCGGCAGATGCCGATGAAGCTCACAACCGCCCCGACATCGGTGCGGCCGGCCGTCAGCATTTTGGTTTCGAGTTCGACGTCGAAATCGTCATGCTGTACGCGAACGGTGACCGGTATTGTCATGGCACCCTCGCCGTTTCGGATCAGCCGCCGGTCATCGGCGGAAAAAACGCGACTTCGCGGGCTCCGGCGATCGCCGTATCCGCCTTCACATGAGTATGATCGATCGCCGCCCGGATGACTGACGGTTTTGCGAAAGCGTTGGCGTATTCCTCTCCGCGATCCTTCAGCCACAGGATCAGGTCGCCGACGGTTTTCACCGCAGGCGGAGGATCGACGACCTCTTCGGCCTTGCCGATCCGCTCGCGGACCCATGCGAAATAGAGAACCTTCATCAGTCCTCTCCGACCAGATGGTGGATGCCGGCACGGAAGTAATCCCAGCCGGTATAGAGCGTGACGATGGCTGAAATCCACAGCAGTGTCAGCCCGATCAGGACGGTCGACGGCAGGATGGCTTCGCCCGCCTTGCCCGCGATCAGAAAGCCGATGGCGACGAGTTGCACGGTGGTCTTCCATTTTGCCATCCGCGACACCGGAACTCGGACCTGCAACGCGGCAAGGTATTCGCGCAATCCCGAGACGAGAATTTCGCGGCACAGGATGACAATCGCGGCCCAAAGCGACCAGCCCTTGATGGTATCATCCGCCGCCAGCATCAGCAGACAGGATGAGACCAGAAGCTTGTCGGCAATGGGATCCAGCATCCGTCCGAAAGCGGACTGCTGATTCCAGGCCCGCGCATAATATCCGTCGAAGAAGTCGGTCACTCCCGCCGCAATAAAGACCGCGAGCGCAACCCAGCGCAACCACAACGGGCCGCCGCCAAGGGACTGTGCATACATGCAGCCGACAACGATCGGGACCGCTGCGATCCGCGAGTAGGTCAGGATATTCGGCAGCGCCATCGTGTGCTTGATGGGCTTTCTGGTTGTCACGCTCGACATAAGGTCGATACCAATACTGTGCGGCGGCGAAGGTCAACACCGAAGGAATGCATAGGTCGATGCATGGGCCTTTGAATAGGCATCAGAGACGGTGTCATGAACGGTTCGGGTGAAAAAAATCATAGATCCGACGCGCACTTTCGGCGCTCACCCCGGGAACCCTGCCAAGATCGGCCAGCGAAGCCCGTTCGATTTCCTTCAAAGTCCCAAAATGATGCAGCAGGGCCCGCTTGCGCGCGGGGCCGATGCCGGGAATTTCCTGCAATCCGGCTTCACGGATGTCCTTGGTCCGGCGCTTGCGGTGCGATCCGATCACGAATCGGTGTGCCTCGTCACGCAGCCGCTGGATGAAATACAGCACCGGATCGCGCGGCTCGAGCTTGAGCGGCTGGCGTTCCGGCATGAACAGCGTTTCGCGGCCCGCGTCGCGGTCGGGTCCCTTCGCCACCGACATCAGCGAAACCCCCTCGACCCCGAGCTCGGCAAAGACCGCACGCACGGCGTTGAGCTGGCCCATGCCGCCGTCGATGATGACAAGATCGGGCTTTTGCGGTGTGTCCTCGTCCTTGCTGCGTTTGGCAGTGTCCTCCGGCGCCTCGGTCAGCAATCGCTTGAACCGGCGCTGCAACACCTCGCGCATCATGGCGTAGTCGTCGCCGGGCGTCAGATTGTCGGACCGAATATTGAACTTGCGATATTGATTCTTCAGGAAACCCTCGGGGCCCGCAACCACCATCGCGCCAACCGCATTGGTGCCCTGGATATGGCTGTTGTCGTAAATCTCGATCCGCCTGGGCAGTTGCGGCAGACCGAGCGTGGCGACGAGGCCTTCGAGCAGCCTCGTTTGCGTTGCAGTATCCGCGAGCTTGCGGCCGAGCGCCTCGCGCGCGTTCGTTAAAGCGTGAGTCACAAGCTCCTTTTTCTCGCCGCGCTGGGGCGTCGAGACCTCGACCTTGTGACCGGCTTTCACCGACAGCGCGTCAGCCAGAAGTTGTTCTTCCTCGATCGCATGGGAAAGCAGAACGAGCTTTGGCGGCGGCTTGTCGTCATAGAACTGCGACAGGAACGAGCCCAGCACCTCCCCCGCCGACAGTGTCTTGTCGGCACGGGGGAAATAGGCGCGGTTACCCCAGTTCTGTCCGGTGCGGAAGAAAAACACCTCGACACAGGAGTAGCCGCCCTCCTGATGGATCGCGAACACGTCAGCCTCTTCCACCGTGCGCGGGTTGATCCCCTGCTGCGACTGAATGGCGGACAGTGCCGCCAGACGGTCGCGGTATAATGCTGCAGTCTCGAATTCCAGCTCGGCGGACGCCTTCTCCATTTCATCGGCGAGCTGCTTCTTCACCGCGCGACTGCGGCCGGAGAGAAATTCGGTCGCCTCGCGGACAAACTCGGTGTAGCCGGGAAAATCGACCTCGCCCGTACAGGGGCCAGAGCATCGTTTGATTTGATACAGCAGGCAGGGCCGCGACCGCCCGTCGAAAAACGAGTCGGTGCATGAGCGGATCAGAAACGCGCGCTGCAGCGCTGTGATGGTGCGGTTGACCGCGCCGACCGAAGCGAACGGTCCGAAGTAACGGCCCGGCCGGGTCTGCGCACCGCGATGCTTGAGAATCTGCGGTGCCCAGTGATCGCCGGTGATCAGGATATAGGGAAACGACTTGTCATCTCGAAGCTGCACGTTGAAGCGCGGCCGCAATTGCTTGATGAGATTCGCCTCGAGCAGCAGCGCCTCGGTTTCCGTCGCGGTCGAAATCACCTCCACCGAGATGGTCGCCGCGATCATGCGCGCGATCCGCGCCGGATGTCCGGTCGGGCGAGCGTAAGAGGACAGACGCTTGCGGACGTTTTTGGCCTTGCCGACGTAAAGAACGTCGTTCGCTGCATTCAGCATTCGGTACACGCCGGCTGATGTGGGGGCGTGTTTCACCGCATGAGAAATCGCGGCGCGGCCCATTGCGAGCCCACCGTCGCCGATCAGATCGGCATCTTCCTCCATCGGTTCCGGAAGACGCGCTTCATCATCCTCTTCAGGGTTGACGGCGGCAAGATCGATGTCCTGCGGCGGCACGTCATCGGAACCCGAGGTCCGTGGATGTTCGCCATGCGCGGGAAGCGTTGGAGATTTGGATGAAGGATCATTTGCGACCACGGATCGCCCCGCTGGCGCCATCGATCCTTCACGATCGTCGGTATCCATGGGCCCTAGTTAGTCATGGTGAGCGACCGAGGCCAGCATCGGTAAGACTCTCTTAACAACAATCCAGCGCGCCGGGACCGATTTTAAGAAGTGTTTAACCCAAAATTCTCGATAAATCCTACTCATAAAGGGCGGACTTTCGTAACCACGATTCCCGCCCTGACGCGGCCGTTCGGCCGTGGCGTGAACAGTTGAGTTCCGTGCGTGCGGGGGAGATCGAGATGTTGAAGAAGGTCATCGGAATTGCTGTTTTGCTTGGCAGCGCGGTGTCCGCACAGGCGGCCGATCTCAGCTATCGCGCGCCCTACACCGTCAATCAGCCTCTCGATGCCTATAGCTGGGCGGGCCCGTATCTCGGCGTGAACGTCGGCTACAACTGGGGCAGTGTCAGCCATAGCGGTGGCGCCAATCCATCAGGCGTCAGCGGCGGTATTCAAGGTGGTTACAACTGGCAATTCGGTACGCCATGGGTGATCGGCATTGAAGCCGACCTTCAGGCTTCCGGCGCCGACGACACATTCGCTGCCTGGAAGTTTTCAAATCCCTGGTACGGCACCCTTCGCGGCCGTATCGGCTACGCCTTCAATCAAAACCTTCTGGTTTACGGCACCGGCGGTCTGGCCTTCGGCACTCTGAAAACCGAACTTCCCGGCTTCTCGGAGAGCAACACCTCCGCCGGCTGGGCCGCAGGTATCGGCGCGGAATTCATGATCACAAAGAATCTGTCGGCCAAGGCCGAGTATCTCTACGTCGATCTCGACAGCCACAACTTTGTCCTGACCGGCGTGCCGAACGGCTACAGCTTCAGCACCGTTCGCATCGGCCTGAACTATCACTTCTGATCGCAACCACGGCATCAACCAAACTCGATCCCGGGCATGGCCCGGGATTTTCGCTTCGGCAATAGTCTACGACACAACCAGATCAACAGCCTTGGGGCCCTTCCCCTTCTTGTCGGGTTCGACTTCGAAGGTGATGCGCTGCCCCTCGGCCAAATTTTTCAGGCCCGCCCGTTCGACCGCCGTGATGTGGACGAAAACATCACGTCCTCCGTCGTCCGGCTTGATGAACCCGTAACCGCGCTCAGCATTAAAAAATTTAACAGTCCCTGTCATTGCCATTGGGAAAAGCCCTCCGAGCATCGCCGGCCTCTTCGTGCCGATCTTCCCAACGATATGCTAAGCACCACGGCGGGCGCTTGACCATCGGTCTTATGAAGGTTTTTTGAAAATAGGGCGACCGGGCAAAGGGGTCAGGGGCGGACCGTTTCGACCCGATAACGTCCGGCACCGCCCTGCCCCAGAGGCTTTTCGAGTTCGGCGAGGGTCGCGCGCAGTTCGGACGCCAAGGTCCAGGGCGGATTGACGATCAAAAGCCCCGTCGAGACAAGACCGGCCTCCGCCGACTGCGGCGCAACACTGAATTCAACGCGCAAACAGTCTCCATCGCCTCTGTCGCTTTCTCCGACGCTCACGGCTACGCGCCGGGCAAGTTCGTCGGTGCTGCGGCGATCTTTTGCCGGATACCACATCACGTAGACGCCGGTCGGCCATTTCGCGAACGCCGTGGCAAACCGTTGCGCCAGCTTTGAGAACTCGTCCTTGTCTTCGAATGGCGGATCGATCAGCACCACCCCGCGCCGTTCGTTCGGCGGCACGAAGGCAGGCAGGGCCGTCCATCCGTCGAGATCGACGACCCGCGCCTGGGTGTCGTTATAAAGACTGGAAAGAAGCTGCTTGCGTGCGCCGGGCTCAACCTCACATGCGACGAGCCGGTCCTGAGGGCGCAGCAGCGCCCGTGCGATCAACGGCGATCCGGGATAGGCGACCAGATCGCGCTGCGGATTGAACGCGCGAACGATGTCGAGATACGGCGCGACAAGATCGGCCACTTGCGGAGTAAAGCGGGCCTGCATGACGCGCGCGATTCCGCTGCGCCATTCGCCGCCCCGGCTCGCTTCGTCTCCTGTCAGATCGTACAAACCGGCGCCGGCGTGGGTGTCGATGACACGGAACGCCGACTGCTTCTGATGCAGATAGGTCAGGATTCGCGTCAGCACGATGTGTTTGATCACATCGGCAAAATTGCCGGCATGGAAAGCGTGTCTGTAATTCATCGCAGCCGATTACGACATTGCACGGCGAAAGTATCGCCCAAATTGCCGTTTTAGCCACCGCGCAATGGCGGCATTACGATGTGGTCGCGGCGGCACGCCCGGCGATCGATCTCCTCGCAGGCGCGAAACTGAAGATCCTTGCTCATGCATATCCGCACCTCGCTGAGCCGCTTGCCCTCACAGGTCACCGCGATGGCGCTGGTGCTCAATCCCGGGTTCGCCTTGACGAAGGCATCTTCGACCTCGCCGGGCGCCACCGTTTTCGGATCGGAAAGTTCGATGAAGTCCTGTGGAATCTTCACCGCCGAACGCGCCTTGCGGATGGCCTCGAAGTAGCCGCGCGCGCCCAATCCCGAACAGGTGCCGTGCTTGTCCCACTCGCTATAGATCAGGCCGGGCGCAGGCATGATGTCGAGCATCGACGTCATGATGTTGCGGCCCAGCCGCGGCGCGGGCTGCTCGCAATAGTCCGGAAAGCCGCGCTCGTATTGCGGCCACAGGCCGTGCACGACAAACGAATAAGGACGCCCGCCGCACTGGATTTGGGTGCTGCGGCTGGTGTTGCCGCGCTCGCGCGCGGCTTCGCAATACGAAGGAGACCAGGACAGCGACAACACATAGAAATCGAAATCGCCGGGAGCATTCTGCCGGCGATCTTGAGCGGAGGCCGCACTCGCCAACATCACAGCGCCAAACAGCACGAGCAGCCGAATCAAAATCCTTGAAGAACTGACCATCGCAACATCCCCATCCGCGCGCGAACCTATCGGGGCGCCAGGAACGTCACAAGAACATATTGGATGCCGGCTGCGAAGATCGCCGGGCGGGAATTATCAGGGCTTTGCCGAGCGGCAGCGGGGGTTATAGGCCCAGTTGCGGTCGAGGCCGACAACGCACCATTCCACCCCGGAATCGAGGCCGGTTCCGGCAAAGCCGCCATCCTCGATGATCGAGTAATGGACCATGCGCGGATGCCCGTCGTTCAACATGGCACTGGCGGAACAGAACCGGCGCGGAATGGCGTTGTATGCCGAATTCGGTCCCTCCCAGGGCCGATAGGCGACTTCCCGCACATCGGCAAAGCCGGTGATTCGCAAATCCGAATTCCAGAACCGGCCTTCCTTCTGCGCGAACTGCGCCGAAATCGCAGAAAGCGCGCTCTCGCATTGCCCCATGTTGCCGTCATAACGGGGGCCGGAGAGCCAGAAGTTCAATTCCAGGGGATTTGCCGCGTTCGCGCTGCCAGCCATGGCGGTGGCGCCCAGAACGGCACCGAACACAACGGCGAGGGCGGAAATCCGGGGCGAGAAGAACATGCGCATGAAATGAAAGGCCCGATTGCTTTGGCAGGACGGTGCCGCGATCCCCTGCGGCGGTCAAGTGCAGCGCGGCAACACCTGGCAACAACGCCCGCGCATCCTGTGCCCGATCCTTTCAATGTCGCCGGGAGGGGGCTAAACTCCCTGAAAATTGATGGAGCAGAGAATGCGAACGGCGATGAAATGGACGATCGCGGCGGCAGCTCTTGCGGCGGTGACGGCGGCCTTGCCGGCGCGCGCCAGCTGGGTGCCCCCTTTCAAGGGCAATGATACCGGCGGCATCATCGCCTATTCGCTCTATATGCAGGGAAGCGACGTCAAGGCCATCGCCGTCGATCACTGCGCGCGCTACGGCAAGGTTGTGAAGCTCACCGGCGTCGAGGCGCAATACGGCGGCTACATCTCGTTTGCTTGTGTCTGGGTTCCACCCGGCAGCGCGCAGCGGCCGTTGCGCGCCGCCTACTGAACGAGGAGCTCCGGCAATGATCCGCTTTGTGCACATTGCCGGACTTTCAAGCCTCGTTGCGGCGATATCTCCGGCGGCGCTCGCCGACGTCGACATGCCGAACCGCAAGCCCGGTCTTTGGGAAATCCAGATCGTCGGCAGTCAGATGGGCTCGCCGACCATCCAGCAGTGCACGGACGAGACCACCGACAAGGAGATGCGGACATCGTTCGGCCCGGTCGGCAAGAACATGTGCGACAAGCAGGACATCCAGAAAACCGCGACCGGCTTCACCATCGATGCGACCTGCAATATCGCCGGAACCGCTTCGACCTCGCACACCGAAATCAGCGGGGACTTCAATTCGGCCTATACGATCAAGGTGTCGTCGAACCGCCCTGGCGGACCCGCCGGCGCTTCGTCCGAGCACACCATGGTGATGAACGCGACCTGGAAGGGATCATGCGCCGCAGGCCAGAAGGCCGGTGACATCATCATGCCCGGCGGCATCAAGATGAACATCAAGGACATGCAGAAACTGCGCGCGATGATGCCGCAGTAATCAGCCCCAGACGACGTTGTGCCGCGCGAGAACTTTTTGGACCGCGCCAACGAGGTCGGCTTCTGCCACCGCAACCTGCGCCTCGCCCTGTTGCTTCTGAAGGAACGCTTCACGGTCCGCGGCATCACCACCCACCTGCGCGCCAAGAATTAAATCCTTGATCTGCACAATCCCCTTCGCCTTTTCATCGCCACCCTGAATCACGACGCATGGCGAGTTGCGGCGGTCGGCATATTTGAACTGGACGCCGAGATTGTTCTTCGGATTGCCGAGATAGAGTTCGGAGCGAATGCCCGCATTGCGCAGCGTGGCGACGAATTTCTGATATTGAGCGATCTCATTGCGGTCCATCACCAGCACGACGACGGGACCGTAGTCCGGCGTGGTGTCGATCTTGCCGAGCATCGTGAGCGCAGCCTGCAGGCGCGACACGCCGATGGAAAAACCTGTCGCGGGCACCGGCTCGCCGCGAAAGCGCGACACGAGTCCGTCATAGCGCCCACCGCCGCCGACCGAGCCGAACCGCACCGGACGGCCCTTCTCGTCTTTAGTGTCGAGCAGCAGCTCTACTTCGTAGACCGGGCCGGTATAGTATTCGAGGCCGCGCACGACAGTCTGATCAATAAGAATTCGATCCGATTGATAGCCGCCCGATTCAACTAGTAACCGTATTTCGTTTAGCTCTTTTTGCCCTTCTCTGAATTTTTCATTCAAAGAAATTTCGACACCGTCATCAGGCATTGTCGTCAGGATATCACCGGACTTTTCATCGTGCCCTGCAATTTGAATTGTGGGTGATTTTGGAGCCACATATTGGAGCACCGCCGTGGCTGCTCGTTCGCTCAGCCCAGCACCCTTCGTGAAATCGCCCTTGCCCTCTTCACCACCGTCCCATCTCCCCGGGCCGAGGAGCTTGCGAACTTCATCAACGGAGAACTTGTCCAGCTTATCGATCGCACGCAAAACTGTGAGGCGACGTCCAGCATTCTCCTCGCCACCGAGGCCGATGCTTTCCAGCACGCCATCGAGTACCTTGCGGTTGTTGACCTTCACCACATAGGAGCCGCGCGGGATGCCAAGCTCCTCCATGGTGTCGGCGGCCATCATGCACATCTCAGCGTCGGCGGCGGGCGACGCACTGCCCACCGTATCGGCATCGAACTGCATGAACTGGCGGAACCGGCCGGGGCCGGGTTTCTCGTTGCGATAGACATAGCCGTTGCGATAAGACCGATAGGGCTTGGGCAGCGTGTCGAAATTTTCCGCGACATAACGCGCGAGCGGCGCGGTCAGATCGTAGCGCAGCGATATCCATTGCTCGTCGTCGTCCTGAAACGAGAACACGCCCTCGTTCGGTCGATCCTGATCGGGCAGGAATTTGCCGAGCGCGTCGGTGTATTCCATCGCAGGCGTTTCCACCGGCTCGAAACCGTAGCGTTCGTAGACAGCGCGGATTTTCTCGACCATCTGGCGCGTCGCCGCGATCTCGGCGGGCGTGCGATCGACGAGGCCGCGCGGCAGGCGCGCGCGCAATTTCTGGGGCTTTTTCGGTTTCTTGTCGGACATGGGCTGGTAGGTACCAGCGGCAACATCAATTCACAAGCACCGCGCCGTCACAGCGGATACCCGGCACCCAGACATCCGCCTGACCGAGGCCGACGCCCAGCGTTTGCAGGATGGCGCCCAACAGCGCATCGATCGACCCGGTGGCGCCGCTGATTATTCCGGTCACCAGCGGGCCGAGCCCCGGGATCGGAAGCGCCAGCGGACCCACCATGACGGTCAGCGACAGGTCATTCAAAAGGCTCGACGTGAGCGACGAGGTGAATGAGGTCGTATTCACGGTTTTTTTGGTCTGCGCCAGAATATCCGCATAACTGAAGTTGACCCTGGTCGGCGAGGAATTGGCCATCGCCGCATGCGCCCGCGCCGCCACCTTGATCGCTCCGAGATCAACGATGGTCACCGGCGGCGGATTGGGCTTGGTGGAAAAATTCGTCATCTCCGAAGAAGTGACGTTGCCGATCCATGCGTCGACGATCCCCGGCGACACACCGAGCTGCGCGGCGGACGTCATGATGTCGGGGTAGCCGCAGCTCACGTTGTTCAACGTCGCCGTTCCCGAAGCCACCTCGACATAGACCGGAAGGTTGACCACCGAAACCTGCCCTGTCCCGATCAGTTGAATCTTCGCATAGATCCGGGTTTGCGCCGTATGCACGCTTGCACCCGCCGTTCCGACCGCAATCCAGCTCGAACCGACAGGACGTTCTCCAATCGTGACCTGCAGCGTAACGCTGGCAATCCCCGGAAGTCCAAGATTGACGCCGGTTGCCACCTGATGTGTGCCATTGGCGATTTGCGCGGCGGCCGACAGCAGATCAAAAGCATCGACATTGACCGCGACTCTCGGTTGCTGGCCGATGGGTAGATCACCATAGGGACCAAGATCGAACAGATTCGACAGCCCCACTTGCGTGGTGACGCCCGACAGTGAAGCTCCCACGTTGGCAAGAACGCTCGACGCCGGGCCGCCCACGGTGGCCTGCATCGCGCCGATTACATCGCCGATTTTCAGACTCGATTGCAGCAGCGTATCGTAGCTGACGCCGGTGAGGTTCGCATGCGTCGCCAGCGCCGACATGAAATCGAACAGATTGACCTGCGCGTTGGCCAGCGACTGATAATCCATCACCGACAGCGACAGCGAGGTGCCGAGCAACTGACCGAGCAGCGCGTTGAGCAGCCCGCCATTGAGCGACACGAGCCTTGAGCCGATCGCAAATGTCGCCAGTTGTGTGGTGCTCGCGACCGACGTCGCCTTGAGCGTGAAATACTGGTCGCCGGTCAGGACGCGCCCGAAGAACAGCGGCGTCTTCGTTTGCATGGTAATCCGCACGGCGTTGGCCGGCGTGGCCGCAGGTGTGAAGCGCTGCTGCGGCGCAAGCGAGGCGTCCGCCTGATAAACGCCGGTCTCGACAGCCACGAGCGAGTCCGGCGGATAGTTGTTTTTGGACACCGTGGCCGCAGCAGCGCTAGGGGCATGAGCAAGATCGGATGCCGCGACGATGGCGGCGAGATCGGCCGCGCTTTGGACGCGGCGCTTGTCTGTGAAGATCGTGCCAAGATCGACACCGAATGCCGCGAATCCTGCGACAACCACCATGCAGATTGCGCCCATGAGCGCGATATTGCCCCGATCATCTGTCGAAAAACGCCGCGCCAGCCGCAACATCATTGTCCTCCCATTCAATAGCCGCCGCGCGGAATGGCGGCGGAGCGGACGATGGTTGACGACGGCGAGCCGACGAATGACGGAAGCGAATAGATGAACGATCCGGCAGCGTCGTAACTCACCGCAACAACGAACACATTGGCGTCGGTTTGTGAGGTCGCAGCGTTGACCTTGAGCCTTGAGGGATCGATCAGCGGGTAGCTCGCCGCGTTGACCGTGACGTAACTGTTGGCCAGAGATTTGCGCTCGGCTTCGCTCAGCCCTGCAACCGAGGAACGCGCTGCCTCCGCCGCCAGTTGCTGGACGTCGTGCACCAGCCCGAGATATGCGCCGAACAGTATGATGCCGAACACCAGCATCAGAAAGACCGGCACGATCAGCGCAAACTCGACGGCCGATGAACCGCTGCGAGCTTTGCGAAACCAGGTGATGTCTTGCACGATCTTTTGCATTGGCGCATTTCGCGCACACAACTTTTAAGAGCAAATAAATTTAATGACAATTTATGGTGGTGTATAAGGATGGATAACCCATCCGTTATTTCACGCATCGCGCTTGTCATTCCGCTCCGAGGACCGACCTGCTAGAGAAGGCAATCGTGCTAGCCGCCGGAAGGAACGTGCCTTGAATATTCAACAGCCTCGCTCGTCAGTTACAGCCCCGAACGATCTGGGCGCCTATTGGATGCCGTTCACGGCGAACCGGGCGTTCAAGGCAACGCCACGGATGCTCGCCGGCGCAAAGGACATGCATTATTTTACCACCGACGGCCGTCAGATCATTGATGGCGCAGCGGGAATGTGGTGCTCGAACGCGGGACATTGCCGCCCGGCCATCAGCGAGGCGATCGCCAAGCAGGCTGCGACGCTCGATTTCGCCCCGCCCTTCCAGTTCGGCCATCCGCAGGCCTTCGAACTCGCCAGCCGTATCGTGGGACTGGCGCCGAAGGGCCTCGATCATGTGTTCTTCTGCAACTCGGGTTCAGAAGCCGTCGATACCGCGCTAAAGATTGCGCTCGCCTATCACGCCACCAAGGGCGATGCGGCGCGCACCCGCCTGATTGGCCGCGAGCGCGGCTATCATGGCGTCGGCTTCGGCGGCATCTCGGTTGGCGGCCTGGTCAATAACCGCAAGTTGTTCGGATCGCTGCTCGCCGGCGTCGATCACCTGCCGACCACTTATGATCGCGAAAAACAGGCCTTCACCAAGGGTGAGCCCGAATGGGGCGCGCACCTCGCCGATGAGCTCGAGCGCATAGTCGGCATCCACGGCGCCTCGACCATCGCTGCAGTGATCGTCGAGCCGATGGCAGGTTCAACCGGCGTACTGGTGGCGCCGAAGGGCTATCTGAAACGCCTTCGCGAGATTTGCGACAAGTACGGCATCCTGCTGATTTTCGATGAGGTCATCACCGGCTTCGGCCGCCTCGGCTATGCCTTCGCCGCCGAGCGCTACGGCGTGCTGCCCGACATGATTACATTCGCCAAGGGCATCACCAATGGCGCAGTGCCGATGGGCGGCGTTCTGATCCGCGGCGACATCCACGACACTTTCATGAAGGGGCCGGAACACATCGTGGAATTCTTCCACGGCTATACCTATTCGGCGCACCCGCTGGCCTGCGCCGCCGGACTTGCCACGCTCGACCTCTACCGCGAAGAAAAGCTGTTCGAGCGGGCGCGCGGACTCGAGCCGATGTGGGCCGACGCTGTCATGACGCTGAGAAATGAGCCGAACGTTGTGGATATCCGCACCGTTGGCATCACCGCCGGCATCGACCTTGCCACCAAGAACAACGCCCCCGGGCTGCGCGGCATGGAAGCACTGGGCAGCGCGTTTTTCGATCATGACCTGATGTTGCGCGTCGCGGGCGATACCCTTGCGCTGACACCACCGCTGATCGTGACCGAAGCCCAGGTCGGCGAGATCATCGACAAGGTGGCGCGCGTCATCCGTGCGGTTGCATAAGCGGAACAGCTTTCAACAGTCGGTTTGCAAAGAACGTTTCACGCCGAATCAAACTTGATGATAAAGTCGCGCTCACTTGGGGGTGGGCGCGACATGATCCGGATATCGACGATATTCATCGCCATTTGCATGGTGCTGATCGCGGCTTCGATCGGGCTGATCCTCTACTCCACCACCGGCCTGAACGTTTCGGAATCGGGCCTCGTCGCCCTGGCCGCTCTCACCTTCCTTATTCTGTATAACGCGGTATCGATGCGGCTGCGTGATCGCACCGATGTTGGCACCCAGATCGCCGATTTGTCCCGTGGCACCGCCGACCTCGCACGCCAGGTTGCAGAATTCGGACGGCGTATGTCGCTGATCGAAACCAGGCTGGGCGCGACCGATGCCGCCGCGCAGGATCGCGTTCACGCGGTGATGGAGGAAATCGGCGAGATTGGCGGCATTATCAAGAACCTCGCCACCTCGGTCGCGGCTCACGACGAACTCCTGACCTCCGTCTCCGCGCTGGCGGCATCGCATCGGGTGTCGCCCCCCCTTTCAATGGCGCCCGACCTGATCGGGCAGGCTGCTGCGGCGCCGCTCCAGGATTCTCAACCAGCGCTTCGCTCGCAGGCCACGGAAACGAAATCGACGGCCAATCATGCGGAGGTCCTGGTCGCGGTCAGAAACGCCATCGAGTCCAATCGAATCGATCTGTATCTGCAGCCGATCGTGTCGCTGCCTCAGCGCAAGGTGCGGTTTTATGAAGCGGTTTCGCGGCTGCGCGACGACAACGATCGCGTCATCGCCGCAAGTCAGTTTATCGAGACCGCTGAAACAAGCGGTCTGATCGGCCGGATCGATTACATGGTGCTGTTCCGCTGCGTGCAGGTTCTGCGCAGGCTGCAGGTCCGCAGCAAGGATGTCGGCGTATTCTGCAATATCTCCGGGGTGACGCTCGGCAATCCGGACGTATTCGGACAGTGCATCGAGTTTCTTGAGGCCAATCGCGCACTGGCGTCCTCGCTGGTGCTCGAATTCAAGCATGCGAGCTTCCGCAAGCTCGGTCCGATCGAGAGCGAACATCTGGGCGCGCTGCGCCGGCTTGGCTTCCAGTTCTCGATCGACAATGTCACCGATCTGCGGATTGATGGCCGTGAACTGTCCGACCGTGGCGTGCGCTTCATCAAGGTGCCCGGACAATTTTTGCTCGACCAGAAACAACTCTCTGCCGCCGATATTCACGCCGCAGACCTCTCGAGCCTGCTCGGCCGTTTCGGCATCGATCTGATCGCGGAAAAAATCGAGGGCGAGCGCGCGGTTGTGGACCTGCTGGATTACGATGTGCGGTTCGGACAAGGCTTCCTGTTCTCGGCGCCGCGTCCGCTGCGTCCCGATGGCACCGGCGCGCAATCAACTGCAGAACCTCCTACTGACAGAGCCGTGGCGGGCCGACCTCAGACAAGCACACTGCCTGCCGCAACCGACCCCCGCTTGACCGGGACGGCCGCCCTCGCACGGCGGATCGCGCAAAGCTAACAGCCCGAATTCAAGGGCTATGATGCGACGGGGTCTGGCGCACGCTCCGGAAGGCACCAGAGACATATGATTCTAGAGTGGTTCCGGTTCGCAAAGGAACGCGGATTTGCGAGCCACCACACCGTATCCTTCCGGCACTTTCTTTCCCCGTCAGGACGTGGCAGTGGAAAGCGCACTTTGAGGTGCCGTTCCAGCGTCTGCCGAAAGCCATGACCACCATACCCTTTGCAAACAGCCTGCGCGATCTGACGTCCGATATCGATGTCGTCATCAGCGACATCTGGGGCGTGATCCATAACGGAGTAGTGTCGTTCCCCGAAGCGGTCGAGGCGTTGCGCACTTACCGCAAACAGGGCGGCACCGTGGTGCTGCTGACCAATGCGCCGCGCCCTGCCGATTCCGTTCAGCGGCAGCTGCGTCGTCTCCATGTTCCCGATGATGCCTACGACGACATCGTGTCGTCCGGCGATCTGACGCGCAACTATGTCGCCTCGCGGCCTGGAGAAGCGGTGTTTCAAATCGGACCTGAACGTGACAATCCGGTCTATCATAATCTGGACGTCGCCTTCGCGCCGCTTGAGGCGGCCGATTACATGGTCTGCACCGGCCTGTTCGATGACGAGGTCGAAACCGGCGAGCATTATCGCGACATGATGCTTGCCGCGCGCGAGCGAAATCTGACAATGATCTGCGCAAATCCCGACATCGTGGTTGAGCGCGGTGACCGGCTGATTTATTGCGCCGGAGCGATCGCAGAGCTGTATCGCGAGCTCGGCGGCGACGTCATTTTCTACGGCAAGCCGCATCGGCCCGCCTACGACCGGGCGATCGAACTTGCGGCGCAGCGCCGGGAGAAATCGACGCCTCTTGATCGCATGCTCGCGATCGGTGATTCCGTGCGGACCGATCTGCTCGGCGCGAACGGAATCGGACTGCGCTGTATCTTCATCACGCGGGGCATTCACTCGGCGGAATTCGCCGATCTTCACCAAATCGATTCCGTTACCTCGACCCGCTTGTTCGGCGACGCCAAGCCGCCGGCTGCGGTGATGCGGGATTTGAAGTGGTAAGCAATAAAAAGGCCGGCAAAGCCGGCCTTTCAGGACGAGAGGTCAGCTCGTTTCAATCCGGGAAGACCGCGTCAATCTTGGTCTTCAGCGTCGCCGCATTGAAGGGCTTGACGATATAATTGTTCACACCAGCCTTTTTGGCCGCAATCACGTTCTCGGTCTTGGATTCGGCCGTGATCATGATGAAAGGCGTGGTCGCAAGGTTCGGATCGCCGCGTACTTCCTTGAGCAGATCGTACCCGGTCATCGGCTCCATGTTCCAGTCCGAGATCACAAGGCCGTACTTCTTTGTGCGCATCTTGGCGAGCGCGGCCGAGCCATCATTGGCGTCGTCGATGTTCTCGAAGCCGAGCTGCTTCAGCAAATTTCTGATAATGCGAATCATGGTGTTGTAGTCATCCACCACCAACACCGGCATCGACAAGTCCATAGCCATCGCTCAGTTCCCCAGGCGCCCGCAACCGGGCGCTTCCTCAGTCATTAGAGATTCGCGTCTTTTTGCGCCGGCATTTGCGCCCAGCTATGCACAGCTAACACTGGCCCCTTAAACAGCCCGTTAATCCGTTCGACCGCCTTGACTTCCAACAGCCGTGCCGGTCACTTCCATCATCCTTTCCGTTTGGCCGCATGACGAAAACACCCTTTCAGATCATCCGAGACGATACGCCCGAAAGCGCCATCCCGAAAGGCGCTGTCGTTGCGCTGGGCAATTTCGACGGTGTCCATCTGGGACACCGCGCCGTTATCGCGGCAGCTCTCGAAATGGCGAAAACAGCGGACCGACAGGCATTTGCGCTGACCTTCGAGCCTCACCCGCGCAGCTTCTTCATACCGCAGGCGCCCTATTTCAGGCTAACCGGCGAAGACGCCAAGCTTCGCCTCCTCGCAGGCACCGGGCTGGACGGGGCGATCGTGCTGGATTTTTCAGCGAACCGCGCGGCCACCACGGCGCAGGATTTCATTAACGATGAACTCGTTCAGCGTCTCGGCATCAGCGGCATTTCGGTCGGTGACAATTTTCACTTCGGCAAAGGCCGCGGCGGATCGCCCGCCATGCTCGTCTCCGAGGCTGCGCGGCTGAACCTCAAAGTCCATATTCAATCCCACGTCGATCTCCTGGGACAACCGATCTCTTCCAGCGCAATTCGTGCGGCTCTCGCGGAAGGCCGTGTCGCCGACGCCACCGCCATGCTCGAGGGGCCCTGGTTCGTCACAGGCGAAGTCATTCACGGCGAAAAGCGCGGCCGTGACCTCGGCTTCCCGACCGCGAATATTCAACTCCATCCTCATGTCGATCTGAAGCACGGGATTTATGCCGTGAGAACAGGACGTGGCGGCGGCAGCGACCCTCAACGGTTCGAGGGAGTCGCCAGTTACGGCCGCCGCCCGACCTTCGACAACGGAGCTCCCCTGCTCGAGGTCTATTTGTTCGATTTCAACGGCGATCTTTATGGCGAAACGCTCGATGTCGCCTTCGTCGCGTATCTGCGCCCGGAGCTGAAGTTCGAATCCGTCGATGATCTGATTGTTCAAATGAACGATGACGCCGCCCGCGCCCGTGCCGAACTGGCGGCTTCTCCCCATGCCTTTCCCAGGCTCGGATCCATCGGCTAAAGGAAAACAGAGGCGGGATTCAAACCAGGACCTGAACCGCGGCCCCGAAATCGCCGTTTGGCGCCTCCATTTTATCGTTCCGAACCCGTTTCCCACTGGCCGGAAAACGCGTATTCACCTCGCCATGACCGAAAAGCTCAAAACCGACGCGCCCGCCTCCAAGGACGACGGCGTGGACTATTCAAAGACACTTTATTTGCCGCAGACGGATTTTCCGATGCGCGCGGGCCTGCCGCAGCGCGAGCCGGACATTCTGGCGCGGTGGAACAAGATTGGTCTGTACGAGCAGCTCCGGCGCCAGTCCAAGGGCCGTACCAAATTCGTGCTGCACGACGGGCCGCCCTACGCCAACGGCAACATCCACATCGGCCATGCCCTTAATAAGATTCTGAAAGATCTCGTGACCAAGAGCCAGCAGATGCTGGGCCACGATTCCAACTACGTACCGGGCTGGGACTGCCACGGCCTGCCGATCGAGTGGAAGATCGAGGAAGAATACCGCGCCAAGGGCAGGAACAAGGACGCGGTGCCGATCAACGAATTCCGCAACGAGTGCCGGGCGTTTGCGCAAAAATGGGTCGACATCCAGCGCGAGGAATTCAAGCGGCTGGGCGTGATCGGCGACTGGGCTCATCCTTACATGACGATGAGCTTCGCCGCCGAGGCGCAGATCGCGCGCGAGATTATGAAATTCTCGACCAATGGCCTGCTTTATCGCGGCTCGAAGCCGGTGATGTGGAGCGTGGTGGAAAAAACCGCGCTCGCTGAAGCCGAGGTCGAATACGAGGATTACACATCCGATACGGTTTGGGTGAAGTTTCCGGTGAAGGCAGCGTTTGGACGTCTTGCCAAGGCGTTCGTCGTGATTTGGACCACCACGCCATGGACTCTTCCCGGCAACCGCGCGATCAGCTTTTCGTCGAGAATCTCCTATGGCCTGTACAAGGTCACCGATGCACCCGCGGAAAATTGGGCGAAGACCGGTGATCTGCTCATTCTTGCCGACAAGCTCGCCGAAGACGTTTTCAAGCAGGCGCGGGTGACGGCCTTTGAGCGCACCGGTGATATCTCCGCCGATATCCTCGATGCGGTTGAGTGCGAACACCCTCTAAAAGGGCTGAACGGCGGCTATGAATTCACCGTGCCGCTGCTCGACGGCGATCACGTTACCGACGACACGGGTACGGGCTTCGTCCACACCGCGCCCGGCCATGGCCGCGAGGACTTCGACATCTGGACCGCGAATGCGCGCGAGCTTGAAGCGCGCGGCATCTCCAGTGTCATCCCCTATACCGTCGACGCCGACGGCGCGCTGACTGAACAGGCGCCGGGCTTCACCGGCAGACACGTTCTCAACGCCAAGGGCGAAAAGGGCGACGCCAATGAAGCCGTCATCAAGGCATTGATCGAGCGCGGCATGCTGCTGGCGCGCGGCCGCCTCAAGCATCAATATCCGCATTCGTGGCGTTCCAAGAAGCCGGTGATCTACCGCAACACGCCGCAATGGTTCATCGCGATGGATCAGGACATCCGCGACAATGGCAAGGCGAAGCAAGGCGACACCCTGCGGCATCGCGCGTTGCAGGCGATCTCAGTCACCCGCTGGGTCCCCGAACAAGGCCAGAACCGCATTACCGGCATGATCTCGGGCAGGCCGGACTGGGTGGTATCGCGCCAGCGTGCCTGGGGCGTGCCGATCACCGTCTTCATCCGCGAGAACGGCGATGGTTCGGTGGAGATTCTCAGAGATGAAGCCGTCAACCTGCGCATTACCGAAGCCTTCATGAGCGAAGGCGCGGACGCCTGGTATGCGCAAGGCGCGAGCGAGCGCTTTCTGGTAGATCTCGCCAAGGACGGCTGGAAGAAAGTCGACGATATTCTCGACGTCTGGTTCGACTCCGGCTCGACGCACGCATTCGTGCTCGAGGACGCGCAGCAGTTTCCGGGCCTCGCTGGCATCAAGCGCAGGATCGATGGCGGCGATGATACCGTGATGTATCTTGAGGGCTCGGACCAGCACCGCGGCTGGTTTCACTCCTCGCTTCTGGAAAGCTGCGGCACGCGCGGACGCGCCCCCTACGACATCGTGCTGACGCATGGTTTCACGCTGGACGAGAACGGCCGCAAGATGTCGAAGTCGCTCGGCAACACCACCGCGCCGCAGGACGTCATCAAGCAGTCGGGAGCGGATATCCTTCGCCTGTGGGTTGCGCAGTCCGACTACTCGGACGATTTGCGAATCGGGCCGGAAATCCTGAAAGGCACGATCGAGACTTACCGCAAGCTGCGTAACACTCTGCGCTGGATGCTCGGCAGTCTCGCCCATTTCCGCGACGAAGACCGGATCAAGGCCGACGACATGCCGGAGCTTGAACGTCTCATGCTGCATGAGTTGTTCGAGGCAGACCGCGCGGTGCGGCAGGCTTATGCGAACTTCGACTACAAAAACGTGATCGCGACGCTGGCGACCTTCATGAACACCGAACTCTCGGCGTTCTATTTCGACGTCCGCAAGGATACGTTGTATTGCGACCCTGCCTCTTCCGTTGCGCGCAAATCTTCGCTCACAGTGATCGACTATCTGTTCCGCACCATCGTGACCTGGTTTGCGCCGATCCTCAGCTTCACGACCGAAGAGGCATGGATGTCTCGCTACGGCGATGCCGTTGCCTCCGTGCATCTCGAACCATTTCAGACCGTGCTGCCCGCCTGGCAAGACGACGAACTGGCGAAGAAATGGGAGACGATCCGTAATGTGCGGCGCGTTGTCACCGGTGCGCTGGAAATCGAACGCGCGGCCAAACGCATCGGCTCCTCCCTTGAAGCCTCACCGATGATCTATGTGTCTGACATGACGCTGCTCGGCATTCTCGCCGATGTCGATATCGCGGAAGTGTGCATCACTTCGAACGCGATGGTCAGCAACGCCGTGCCGCCGGAGGGAGCCTTCACCTTGAGCGACGTTGCGGGTGTTGCGGTTGTGGTGGAAAAAGCCTTCGGGAAGAAATGCGCGCGGTCATGGAAAATCCTGCCCACGGTCGGTGACGACCCGGAATTTCCTGACGTCACCCCCCGCGACGCTCAGGCGCTCCGGGAATGGAAGGCGTTGCACGCGTGAGTCCGTTCCTGCGCATCGGGACGATCACGGCGGTCGCCGCACTTGTCGCCGACCAGGCCTCAAAACTGTGGCTGCTGCATGTCTTCGAGCTTGGAGCGCGGGGGTTCGTGTCCGTCACGCCTTTCTTCGATCTTGTACTCGCCTGGAACACTGGCATCAGCTACGGCTGGTTTCAGGATACGGGCGCCACGGGCCAGGTCGTTCTGCTGTCGGTGAAAGTCGTTGCCGTCATCCTGCTCGCAATCTGGATGTCCCGGTCCCAGACCCGTCTCGCGGCAGCCGCGCTGGGACTCATCATCGGCGGTGCGATCGGCAATGCAATCGACCGGTTGGCTTACGGGGCGGTGGTGGACTTTGCCCTGTTCCACCTCCAGATCGCGGGAAAAACCTATAGCTGGTATGTATTTAACCTTGCTGACGCAGCCATCGTTGCTGGTGTCGTCGGCCTCATGTATGACTCCTTTGCGGGACCAGCCGCCGTAAAAACGCCCCGATAAATATCGATATTCGAGGTCCGGATACGTAAGTTGCTGTGTCCACTGGATTTTACGAGGATATGGACGGATCGCGAATGACCACCCTGCGCCGAACCGAAGCCAATCGCACCCCGGCCTTGTTGTGCGCCCTGAAGCTCGCAGGAGTTGCCTGCGCCATATCGATTTTATCATCCGTCACAATGGCCCATGCCGGTGACGACGAAGACGTTGATCCGCGAGCCGACGAATCTTTCGAACAACGTCTGATCGGCGATCTGTTGCGCGGAATAGGCGGCCAGTCGCTGGACGACAAGAAGGGCATCCATTATCGCGAGCGTTCGCCGCTGGTGGTCCCTTCCAAGATCGACCTCCCGCCGCCCGCCAAGGAATCGACTCCGAAGGTGGCGAACTGGCCGAAGGACCCGGACGTTCAGGCACGGCGAGAAGCCATCGAGGAAAGCAAACGCTCGGCTCCGGACTGGGATGAGGTCAAGCGGCCGCTTCTGCCGAGTGAACTTGCCGGAAAACCTTCGAAGAAGAAAACGACGATCACCACTGCGGACGACAACCCCGGTATCGACAACTCGAACATCTACCGGTTGAGCCCTTCGGAACTGGGTTTTAACAACGGCATGTTTTCGAAAATTTTCGGTCAGCAAAAGGCCGAAACGAAAACGTTCGTCGCCGAACCGCCGCGTGAATCGCTGACCCAGCCGCCGGCCGGATATCAGACGCCATCGTCTGAATACGCTTATGGCGCAGGCCCGATCAAGAGCAAGACGGTTGAGCCTTACAACCCGATTACCGACAAGGGCGACCCTACGCGGTAGATCAGCCTCGGCTGACCTAAATGATTTGTCATTTTATCTCGCCTCGAAAATGCGAGATGTTCAGGCGTGCCATCCAGCGCAAGGTCTGCCGGACCTCAATCGGCTGAGTGCAACCATGAATTTCCATAAAGATGTCTCGCGTCGCCGCGTCATCCAGGGCTTTGCGGCGGTCAGCGCCCTGCCATGGCTGAAAGCCGCGCCAGCTTTCGCCGAGGGCGCGGTTGCGGCTGGCTCTCAACCTTCGTCCTTCACCCTGCAGAATGGACTTCAGGTCGTTATAATCCCTGACCATCGTACGCCGGTGATCACGCAAATGGTCTGGTACAAGGTCGGTTCTGCGGACGAGACGCCCGGTAAATCCGGCCTGGCTCATTTTCTCGAACATCTGATGTTCAAAGGCACCGCCAAACATCCGGCCGGTGAATTTTCCGAAACCGTGGCCCGGATCGGCGGCAACCAGAACGCGTTCACAACCACCGACTACACCGCATATTTTCAGACCGTTCCCAGCGATAAACTAGCGCTGATGATGGATTTCGAATCCGATCGCATGACCGGCCTTGTCCTGAAGGACCAGAGCGTGTTGTCCGAGCGCGATGTTGTGCTGGAAGAATACAACATGCGCGTCGCCAACAGCCCGGACGCCCGCCTGACCGAGCAGATCATGGCTGAGCTATACCTCAATCATCCCTATGGACGGCCCGTGATCGGCTGGCACGCCGAAATCGAAAAGCTGGACCGCGAGGATGCTCTTGAATTCTACCGGCGTTTCTATGCCCCGAATAACGCCATCCTGATTCTTGCCGGAGACGTCACGGCGGACGCCATTCGTCCTCAGGTCGAGGCGACCTACGGCAAAATGCAGCCGAACCCCGCGATCCCGAAGAAGCGCATCCGCCCACAAGAGCCGCAGCCGATTGCGGCGCGCAGCGTCACGTTCGCCGATCCCCGCGTCGAGCAACCGAGCATGCGGCGGCTTTATCTTGTTCCGTCGGCGGTTACCGCCGCGGCCGGCGAAAGCGAGGCGTTGGAAGTTCTCGCGCAGTTGATGGGAAGCGGCAGCAACGCCTATCTGTTCCGCTCACTCGCCGTCGATCAGAAGATCGCAGTTGGCGCGACCGCCTGGTATCAAAGCACGGCGCTCGATCCGACGCAGTTCGGTATCGCCGTCTCGCCGCGACCCGGTATCGGTTTTCCGCAGATCGAAGAAGCGCTCGATCGGGTCATTGCCAACATCGCGCAGAACCCGATCCCCGCAGAAGATCTTGAACGCGCAAAGACGCAGCTGATTGCCGAAGCCGTCTATGCCCAGGACAGCCAGAGCACCATGGCGCGCTGGTTTGGCGCCGCCCTGACAATCGGGCTGACCCTTGATGATCTCAAAAGCTGGCCGGATCGCATCCGCGGCGTGACCTCGACACAGGTCAACCAAGCCGCGCAGAAATGGCTCGACAAGACTCGCTCCGCAACCGGCTATCTGATCAAGGACACGCGCACCCAGCGCGAGGAGAAGCGCTCGTGATGACCATGTTCAAGACTTCGCGGCACATGCTGGTTGGCGCGGCCGCCTTCGCCTTCGTAGCAATCGCCGGTTCTAACGCGCAGGCAGCGGCGAAAATCCAGCGTGTGGTTTCACCCGGCGGTATCGTGGCCTGGCTGGTGCAGGACTCCGCGGTGCCTCTGGTCGCCCTGCAATTCTCGTTCAAGGGCGGCAGCGCGCAGGATCCAGCCGACAAGCCCGGCACCGCGAGCTTCATGTCCGACATGATGGACGAAGGTGCCGGTGACCTCGATACCGGGGCTTATCACGAACGGCTTGAACGCCGCGCCATCGAGATGAATTTCTCGGTCTCCCGCGATTATGTCTACGGCTCGTTGAAAATGCTGAAGGACAATCGCGACGAGGCATTCGATCTTCTTCGCCTTGCCCTCACCTCGCCGCGCTTCGATGCCGACCCGCTCGATCGCGTCCGAGGTCAGACGCTCTCATTGCTACGGCGCGAATCCGTCACGCCGGGGTCGATCGCGAACCGGAAATTCTGGGAGATCGGCTTTGCCGGTCATCCTTACGCACATCCGGCAAATGGCACGCTTGAAAGCATCCCGGCGATTCAGGCGGCCGATCTTCGTGCCTACCATGACAAGATTTTCGCCAGAGACGGCCTCACCGTCGGTGTTGTCGGCGATATCGATGCAGCTTCGCTTGGCACGTTGCTTGACAAGACGTTCGGCGCGCTCCCTGCGAAGGGTGAACGCAATCCTGTGCCGGACGTAAGCCTCAACACCTCGGCCAAAAACGTCTTCGTTCCGCTCGACGTCCCGCAGACCAACATCATCTTCGGCGGTCCGGGCCTGAAGCGAAGCGATCCGGATTTCATGGCGACCTATATCGTCAACCACGTGATCGGCGGCGGCTCGCTGTCGTCGAAGCTCTATCACGAGGTGCGTGAGAAGCGCGGGCTGGTTTACTCGGTGTCCGAAAACCTGTGGTGGCTGGACAAGACCGGCATCTTCTTCGGCAGCACCGCGACACGCGCCAACAAGGCGATCGAAACCACCGATGTGATCGCGGCGGAACTGAAGCGGATCGCAGACAACGGCCTCACCCAGGACGAACTCGATACCGCAAAGTCCTACCTCAAAGGCTCCCAAGCTTTGGCGCTGGATTCTTCGACCAAATACGCCTCGGTACTGGTGCAATATCAGAATGACGGTCTTCCGATCGACTACCTCGACAAGCGCGCAAGCATCATTGATGCGGTGACGCTGAACGATACCAAGCGGATGGCCAAGAAAATCTGGAGCCAGAACCTGCTGACCGTCAGCGTCGGCCGCCCGCCCGCGGAAGCCGCCAATCCGCCGAAGTCCGAGCCGACCGTCAAGAATTAGGTCAAGGGACAAGGTCCGAGACCCCGCCACACCGGTAATGCCGGGGCATCCGGAACGTGCTAGGCGTTCCGGATGCTGCGCATTACCCGCGATATCGTCATCGACGAAAACGATCTCGACATCACGTTCGTCCGCGCCTCGGGGCCCGGCGGTCAGAATGTCAACAAGCTGTCGACTGCGGCACAGCTCCGGTTCGACACCAACCGCCTTGGCCTCCCGGACGATATGCGTGCGCGGCTGCATGACCTGGCCGGGCAAAGAATGACCAAGGACGGCGTCCTGGTGCTGCATGCGCAGCGATTCCGCACCCAGGAGCGCAATCGTGCGGACGCCATTGAACGGCTTCTGGGGTTGCTGCGCGACGCCGCGGTGCGGCCCAAGCCACGACGGCCAACGCGGCCGACGCTTGGCTCCAAGAAGCGGCGCCTCGAAGGCAAGAAGCGCCGCAGCGACATCAAGTCAGGTCGCAGTTCCAGGTATGACGATTAGGGCGTTTTAGCGAGCTGCGGCGTCCGGCCAACTTACAAAAGCATGGCGAATTGCGGGATAAATCGCGCGCCAACCCGTGCCTTCTTCAGCCTCTGCGGATAAAATCCGAGCTTACGCGAGTCGCCCTTCATGCCCGTTCGTCAGTTGCCAGAGCAGATCGTCAACCGCATCGCCGCCGGCGAGGTGGTGGAGCGTCCTGCGAGCGCCGTGAAGGAGCTAGTGGAAAACGCAATCGATGCCGGTGCGACGCGGATCGACATTTTCACGGACGGCGGCGGCCGGCGGCGCATCACCATCACCGACGACGGCCACGGCATGACGCGCGGCGACCTGGCCCTTGCCGTGGAGCGCCATGCGACGTCGAAGCTCGACGAGGAGGATCTGCTTCGCATCCGGACGCTGGGATTTCGCGGCGAGGCGCTGCCGTCGATCGGCTCGGTGGCGAAGCTCGGGATCACGACCCGGCACGCCAGCGAACCGCACGCCTGGAGCCTGCACGTCGACGCCGGTAAGAAATCTGACATTATGCCGGCGGCGCTGAACAGCGGCACACGCGTTGATGTCAGCGACCTGTTTTATGCTACGCCCGCACGCCTGAAATTCCTGAAGACCGACCGCACCGAGGCCGAAGCCATCCGCGAGGTGGTCCGGCGTCTTGGCATGGCACGTCCCGATATCGCCTTTACGCTCGCGGGCGAAGAACGCGCTCCGGTGACATGGGCGGCGGCACTGCCCGGTGCCGCAGGACAGCTCACCCGGCTTGGCGACATTCTCGGCGCTGACTTCCGCGCAGCTGCAATTGCCGTGAGCGCCCAACGTGACGGCGTCAGTGTCGAAGGCTATGCCGCCGCCCCCTCGCTGACTCGCGCCAACGCACTCGGCCAATATCTTTTCGTCAACGGCCGCCCGGTTCGCGACAGGCTAATCCTCGGCGCGGTGCGCGCGGCCTATGCCGATTACCTGCCGCGCGACCGTCATCCTCTCGTGGCGTTGTTCGTCACGCTCGACACTCAGGAAGTCGACGCGAACGTGCATCCCGCCAAGACCGAAGTGCGTTTCCGAAACGCCGGGCTCGTGCGCGCGCTCATCGTTCACGCGCTGAAGGATGGCCTCTCGCGCGAGGGCCGGCGCACCGCCGCGAATATCGATGGTGCGGCCGTGATGGCGTTCCGACCGAACAGCGTCCCACGCACCGGTTATGACTGGCGCCGTTCCGCCAGTGCGCCGCTGCCGATTGATCGGCACACGGCCCTTTCTTACGGCAGCGGGTCTGCAACACCCGGCTTTGCGGAAGCCGCCGCTCAGGCCGCGTTCGATACCGGTGCGCCAAGCGCCGACGTACGGCCAGCCGAGACGCCCCTCGGCGATCTGCTCGATCGTCCGCTGGGCGCGGCGCGCACGCAAATTCACGAGAACTACATCGTCGCGCAGACCCGTGACGGTCTGATCGTGGTCGATCAGCACGCCGCGCACGAACGCATCGTCTACGAACGGTTGAAAGCCTCGCTGGAAAGAAACGGCGTGCAGCGGCAGATATTGCTGATCCCCGAAATCGTCGAAATGGACGAGGCAACCGTCGAACAGCTTGTCGGACGCGCCGATGAGCTCGAAAAATTCGGGTTGACGATCGAGTCTTTTGGCCCTGGCGCGATCGCGGTTCGCGAAACACCGTCCCTTCTCGGCAAGACCAACGCGGCCGCCTTGCTGCGCGATCTTGCCGATCACATGGCGGAATGGGACGAGGCCCTGCCGCTGGAGCGGCGGCTGATGCACGTCGCAGCCACCATGGCCTGTCACGGATCGGTACGATCCGGTCGCATCCTCAAGCCAGAGGAAATGAATGCGCTATTGCGTGAGATGGAAGAAACGCCGAACTCCGGCCAGTGCAACCACGGCCGCCCGACCTATGTCGAACTAAAACTCTCGGATATCGAGAAGTTGTTCGGACGGCGCTAGCTGCCCGCGGCCTTCAGGAACACAAACTCGGTGTCGTCGTAGTCGCGTCGCTCCAGCTCCTCGTATCCTTCCGGCGCCACAAAACCCGCAGCTTTTGCCTCTTCGACAACGACCAGCGCATCGCGCTTGAGCCACAAACCTTCACGCATCGAGCCCAGCGATTTCTCCGCCAGTCCCTTGTCGTAGGGCGGATCAAGAAACGCCAGCGAGAACGGCTCCATCGGATACACGGGGCCTAATGCAACCGCGTCGCGGCGATAGACTTTGGTGACACCGCCAAGCCCAAGCGACTCAACATTGTTGCGAAGCAACGCCCGTGATTCCGCGCCGTTATCGACAAACAGCGTGAATGCGGCACCGCGCGAGATCGCCTCGATGCCGAGCGCACCGGTGCCGGCAAACAAATCGAGCACGCGCGCACCCTCGATCGGGTTGCCGTAGGCGTGCATCAGGATGTTGAAGACCGACTCGCGCAGGCGATCCTGCGTCGGACGGATTGTGTTCGACGATGGCGAGGCGATGTTACGGCCTCTCAGCCGTCCCCCGACAACACGCATGCTTAGTCTCGCGGCGTCAGATCGCGCTTGCCGTGATAGCCGCGCTTGGGCCGGCGCGGCGGACCATAACCATTGGCCTCGTCCTCGTTCTGCGCTCGCTTTTCGTCGCTACCGCTGCGTTGAACGACCACGGTGCGACCCTTGCGGTCCTCGATCAGCGCCCGCTTGAATTTCTTGTTCACGGACTTGGGACGCAGCGGCGTGCCGTCACGGCCGAGTTGCACGGTCGCTTCTTCGCGGGCCGGCTTGTCAAAGACCGCGCCCGACATCGTCGCGATCTTCTCGCCGAGCTGCTCGCGCAACACGCGACTCTTGATTTCCTCGACCTGGCCTTCGGCTATTTCACCCAGTTGGAACGGACCGTACGAAATACGGATCAGCCTGTTCACCTCAAGACCCAGATGGGCCATCACGTTGCGGACCTCGCGGTTCTTGCCTTCGCGAATTGCAAACGTCACCCACACGTTCGATCCTTGATCCCGCTCGAGTGTTGCGTCGATCGAACCGTACTTCACCCCATCGACCTCAATGCCGTTCTTCAATTGATCGAGCTGGGCCTGCGTCACGTCGCCGTGAGCGCGGACACGGTAGCGCCGCAGCCAGCCGGTGTCCGGGTGTTCGAGCGCGCGAGATAGCCCGCCATCGTTGGTCAGCAGCAGCAAGCCCTCAGTATTAAAGTCGAGCCGGCCGACCGAGATCAGCCGCGGCAGGCCTTCCGGCAGATTGTCGAATACGGTCGGACGGCCTTCCGGATCGTCGTGAGTCGTCATCAGGCCGCGCGGCTTGTGGTAGAGAAATAGCCGGGTGCGCTCGCGTTCCGGCAGCGGCTCGCCGTCAATGGTCACGACATCGCGCGTGGTTACGTCAAGCGCCGGAGAGTTGATGACTCGCCCGTTCACCGCGACGCGGCCCTGCGTGATCCACTCTTCCGCGTCACGGCGTGAACACAGGCCGGCGCGCGCCACGAGCTTTGCGATGCGTTCGCCGGTCTTTTCTTTCTTCGGCACCTCGCGCGGCGCGCGGCGGTCTTCGTCACGATCGCGGTAACTGCCTCGGCCGCCGAAGGCAGGCCGCTTGACGAAAATCTTGCTGTCATTCTCGTTGTCGCGACGCGGCCGGTCGTCGCGGCTGCGCTCGCTGCGCGGGTGCTCCTGCCAGTCACTGCGGCTTCGTGGCGCGCGATCATCGCGATCACGCTCGAAGCGAGGACGGGCAAACCCCTCGCGATTGCGGTCGGGACGGTCCTCGCGTGAGCGGGAAAAGCGCGGACGATCGCTGGAATCGCGCTCTCCGCGCGGCTTGTCAAAGCCTCTTGCATCGTCGCTGCGCGGCGCGCGGCTCTGCCAGGGCTTGTCGGCCCCGCGATCCGCGCCGTGAGCGAAGTCCTTGCGCGGTCCCCGCGCCGGGCCACGATCATCACGGTTGAAACGCGGACGCTCATCGCGCTGCGGACGATCGTCCCGGTTAAAACGGGCGGGACGCGGGCTATCGCTGCGCGGGCTGTCCTTGCGGAAACCCTCGCCACGCGTCGAATATGGCCGCTTCTCGCCAAACTTCTTGTCGCCAAAACCTCCAGCGCGGCTCGGGCGCGGGTCACTGCGCTCGCCACGCGGAGCACGATCTTCACGCGGCTTGAAGGGGCGGTCTCCGCGATCCTCGCGAGGCCTGAACGAACGCTTTTCCCCGTCGCGCGGGCCGAACTCCTTGCGCGGCGCGCGGGCGGGACGCTCGCCCCTGTCCTCACGCGGCCTGAACGAACGTCCCTCGGCGCGATCCTCACGGGGCTTGAACGTACGGCCTTCGCCGCGATCGAATCTCGGCCTGTCGTCGCGCTGCGGGCGATCGTCGCGATTGAAACGAGCGGGACGCGGACTATCGCTGCGCGGACCTTCCTTGCGAAAGCCCTCACTTTTCCCGGCATAGGGCTTTGCGGCATAAGTCCGCTTTTCACCCGGCTTGCGATCGCCGAATTTCTTGTCGCCAAACTTTCGCTCTCCGCGCGGCGCCGATGCTCGCGACGGGCGCTCATCGCCAAAGCGGCCACCGCGTCTATCCGGACCGCCCCGAGGCGGCTTGCCGCCTGGGCTTCGCCCGCGGTTGTTGTTTTTGTCGTTGTCGCGGGGCATGAAGGAACTCACAAAAGAGGCGGCGCAGCGCGCAGGAAAGCCGGATCGCAACAAGGGCGCATCCTCGCTGACGAGGGCGCAGCGTCCTGCAACCGGTGTGTTGAGGATGCCCTCTTAACAGACTTCGTCGCAGGAAACGAGAGATGACGGCACAAAGTTTCATGGATTTGGCCCTGAAACAGGCCCGGAAGGCCGCCGACGGCGGCGAAGTGCCAATCGGCTGCGTCATCACCCGGGACGGCCTGGTGGTCGCCGAGGCCGGAAACCGGACCCTGGCCGACCGCGATCCCACCGCCCATGCTGAAATTTTGGCAATCCGGGAGGCTGCCTCGAAACTCGGCAGCGAGCGGCTGACCGATTGCGACCTCTACGTCACACTGGAGCCCTGCCCGATGTGCGCGGCCGCGATCTCGTTCGCGCGTATCCGCCGGCTCTATTACGGCGCGCTCGACCCGAAGGGCGGCGCGGTGGACAGCGGCGTGCGCTTCTTCGCCTCGCCGACGTGCCATCACGTTCCTGACGTCTATTCGGGCGTCGGTGAAACTCAGTCTGCGGACATGCTGCGCGATTTCTTCAAGGCGTGCCGCTGATCACAGCCTCATCGTGAACGCTTCGTGCGAGTTGATGAATCCGAGCCGCTTGTAGAAGCGGTGAGCGTCCACCCGGCGCTTGTCGGTCTTGAGCTGCAGCGTGCGGCAGCCACGCCGGCGCGAAATCTCCATCACCGCCTGCATCATCTTCTCTCCGATGTGCTGGCCACGCAGCGACGCATCGACACGAACGCCCTCCACCTGCGCCAGCCATGCTCCCTTGTAGGAAAGCCCCGGAATGAAGGTCAGCTGCAGGCACCCGGCGAGCCGTCCGTCCTCGTCCCAGACATACAGCGCGTTGTTCGGATCAGTCACGATCGTATCGAACGCTGCGTGATAAGGCCCAAGATCGCTCAGGTCGCCCTCGCGGCCACGGCCGAGATCATCGTCCATCAGCAATTCCATGATGCGTGGAATATCTTCGCGCTTGGCTTCACGAAGTCCCATCAGCTCTGTCCGTTGAAAAAGCCGAGCAGGGCTTCGGCCGTCGCGGTTGGATTTTCTTCCATCAGAAAATGACCGGAATCGATTGGCTGCCCGCTCACGCGGGTCGCCCATTTTCGCCAGGTATCGAGCGGACTGTTGGCCGATGACGCGATGCCGGTGCCACCCCATAGCGCCAGCATCGGAACGGAGATCTTGTTGCCCGCCTCATGATCAGCTTTGTCGAAATCAAAATCCGCGTACGCCCCGGCGCGATAATCCTCACAGGCGGCATGAATCCGCAGCGGGTCGCGAAACGCGGTGAGGTAATGCGCGATCGCACGCGGGTCGAACGGATCGGCAACGCCCTTTTTGGCCCAGGCCATGAAAATCGGACGATAATACTGGTCTGGTGTCGCCTGAATGAGTGTTTCCGGTACCGGGTAGGGCTGAGCCAGAAACGACCAGTGATAGACCCGCAACGCGAACTCGCGGTTCATGTTGGCCCAGTATTCGTAAGTCGGCAGAATGTCGAGCACGGCAAGCTGCGACAACCGCCCCGGATGATCGAGCGCAAGGCGATAGCCGACGCGTCCGCCGCGATCGTGGCCCGCCAGCGCGAACCGCGCGTGACCGAGCTTTTCCATCACCTCGATCATCACGTCCGCCATCGCCCGCTTGGTGAACGGCGTGTGGTCGGCGTCGGTCCTTGGCACGTCGGACCAGCCATAACCCGGAAGATCGGGGATCACGAGCGTGAATTTTTTCGCCAGCAAAGGCGCTACCTTGTGCCAGGTCACATGCGTCTGCGGATAGCCGTGCAGCAACAACAGCGCAGGCCCGTCGCCGCCGACCCGCGCGAAAATCCGGCCGCCTTTGGTGTCGATCCACTCTGAGGCAAAACCGGGAAAAAGATCGGCGAGATCGGTCATCGTTGCCTCTGGCTAAGCCCTGGTCGATCGTTCGCGTGCGATGGCCTGCCAGCCGATGTCCCGGCGGCAGAAACCTCCCGGCCATCTGAGGCGATCAATCGCTTGATAGGCGCGCCGCTGCGCCTCGGTCACGGTCTTGCCCATCGCCGTCACGTTCAACACCCGCCCGCCATTGGCGAGAATACGGCTTCCGTCGGCTTTGGTTCCGGCGTGGAAAATCTCGACACCATCGATTGTCGCGGCCTCGTCGAGGCCGTCGATCGGCGTGCCCTTGACGTAGTCGCCGGGATAGCCTTTCGCCGCCATGACCACCGTCAACGCGGAGTCTGGATACCAGCGCAGATCGAAATGCGCGAGTTGTCCTTCGACAGACGCGAGAAGCGCGGGCACCAGATCGGACATCAGCCGCATCATCAACACCTGCGTCTCCGGATCGCCGAACCGCGCGTTATATTCAATCAGCTTCGGACCATCTCTCGTGATCATCAGGCCCGCGAACAGCACACCCTTGTAGGGCATGCCGCGCTCCTTCATCGCGCGCAGCGTCGGCAGGATGATTTCGGACATCGTGCGCGCGCGCACCTCGTCGGTAAAAACCGGTGCGGGCGAGTATGCGCCCATGCCACCGGTGTTCGGTCCCGTATCGCCGTCGAAAACGCGCTTGTGATCCTGTGCGGCTGCGAGCGGCAACGCGTGTTCGCCGTCGCATAGAACGAAGAACGAGGCCTCCTCGCCCTCCATGAACTCCTCGATCACGGCTTCAGCGCCCGGCGCATTGAACAGCGCATCAACGGCGGCAAGCGCTTCATCGAGCGTCATCGCCACCACCACGCCCTTGCCAGCGGCAAGGCCATCGGCCTTCACAACGATCGGCGCACCCCGTTTGCGGATATAGGCCTTCGCATCCTCGCCGTTGCGAAAACGCTCATAAGCGGCCGTCGGAATGCCATACGCTTTGCAAATATCCTTGGTGAAGCCCTTGGAGCTCTCGAGTTGCGAGGCCGCCTTGCTTGGCCCGAACGCCTTGATGCCGGCAGAGGTGAGATCGTCGATAATCCCGGCCGCCAGAGGCGCCTCCGGACCAACCACTACCAGATCGACCTTGTTGACCTTGCAAAATGCGATCGCCGCTGCATGGTCCGTCACGTCCAATGCGACGCATTCCGCCTCCTTGGCGATACCGGCATTGCCCGGCGCGCACCACAATTTGGTGACAAGCGGAGATGCCGCCATTTTCCAGGCCAGCGCGTGCTCGCGGCCGCCGGAACCGATCAAGAGGATATTCATGTGATGAAGGTCGAACCGCGGTTTATGAGGTGATAAAAGGGTTTATCATGACGACTCCTAGCAGCAACAGATTCGATTGGTGATGGACGCAACCGCAAAGGCCCTGCCAAATTCACAGGAATATACGGTTTCGGAGCTGTCTTCCGCCCTGAAAAGGACGGTGGAGGACGCCTATGAGCACGTCCGGGTCCGCGGCGAGATTTCCGGCTTTCGCGGCGCTCATGCCTCCGGCCACTGCTATTTCGCGCTGAAGGACGAAACCGCGAAGATCGAGGCGGTGATCTGGAAGGGCGTGCACGGGCGAATGCGGTTCAAGCCGCAGGAAGGGCTTGAGGTCATCGCCACTGGCAAGCTCACAACCTATCCCGGCTCCTCCAAGTACCAGATTGTTATCGAGGCGTTAGAGCCGGCGGGCGTCGGCGCGCTGATGGCGCTGATGGAGGAGCGCAAGAAGAAGCTCGCCGCCGAAGGCCTGTTCGACGAGGCCCGCAAGCAGCTTCTGCCCTGGCTGCCCGAGGTGATCGGCGTCATCACGTCGCCGACCGGCGCTGTGATCCGGGACATCCTGCATCGCCTGGAAGATCGTTTTCCGCGCCACGTCCTGGTGTGGCCGGTCCGCGTGCAGGGCGAAGGTTCGGCCGAACAGGTCGCCGCTGCGATTGAAGGCTTCAATGCACTGGAGGAAGGCGGCGATATCCCGCGCCCTGATCTTCTGATCGTCGCGCGCGGCGGCGGCTCGCTCGAGGACCTCTGGTCGTTCAACGAGGAAATTGTTGTCCGCGCAGCCGCGGGCAGCATGATCCCGCTGATCTCCGCCGTCGGCCACGAGACCGACATCACGCTGATCGACTTCGCCGCAGACAAACGTGCGCCGACGCCGACAGCTGCCGCGGAAATGGCCGTGCCGGTGCGCGCCGAACTCGCCGTTGAAATTTCCAATCTGGCGCGGCGTAATTTTGCCTGCTGGCAGCGCGGGCAGGAACATCGCCGCTCCGAATTGCGCAGCGCCGCGCGCGCATTGCCCAAAGCGCAGGACCTGCTTGCAATTCCGCGCCAGCGTCTGGATCGCGCGAGCGCGCACCTGCCACGTGCGTTGCGGGCAAATACGCATATCTTCGATCGGCGCCTGTCGATGGTCAGCGGCCGTCTTACCCTCAATACGCTGAAGACGCAGATCGAACGCGCACGCGATCGGGTGGCGCGCCTTGCTGACAGCGCCCAGCGGTGCTCACAGCACGCGATTGAATTGCGGCGCACGCGGCTGAGACATAGCGCGCAGATGCTGGCGGCGCTGTCGTACAAGAGCGTGCTGTCGCGGGGCTTTGCGCTGGTTCGGGACGAGAGCGGACTGCCATTGCATCATGCGGCCCAGGTCGGCTCGGGCGAACACATCAGTATTGAGTTCGCTGACGGTCGCATCGATGCAGTCGCGGGCAGCCACCCCGACGCCGTGCCGAAAAGGACAAAATCACCGCCCAAACAAGCGGCGACCGCGAAAAAGGTCCAGGGCGATCTTTTCTAGGCGGCTTTTGCGAGCTGCGGGTTTGAACCCCCGCGCCGCCCCTATATATTCCTGTCATAATCGAGAACGGCTGCGAGCCAGGACAATCCATGCTGAACAGATTTGGGCCCTCAGGCAACGGTGAAGCCAAAGTCGAATATCTCGACGGCGATTTCCGCGTGCTCTCGCCCGGCACTTACGTCGTGTGCGCCGTCACCGGTGAACATATCCCGCTCGACGAATTGAAATACTGGAACGTCGACCGGCAGGAAGCCTACACCTCGCCGCAGGCGGTCATGCAGCGGCTCTATCCCGGCGCCATCAAGGCATAACGGCTCGTTTCAGAAGCTTGAGCGTGCCTTCGCAAGGCTGCTGTGAAGAAATGCGCGTAGCGCGTCGTCCTCGGCGATGCGCAAGCCAACTGCAAATGATGTGACGTCTTTAGCCTTGTTTGCGAGCGCCGGATCGCTTGAGATCCTCACCATATCCTTTTCAGTCGTCACGAGAGAAAGCCCGTCTTGCGCGGCATCTGCTGTAAGCAAGGCCAGATCGGCAGGTGTGAAGCGGTGATGATCGGCGAAAGATTTCACCTTGACGACGTTCAGCCCCTGCCCGCGCAGAGTTGCAAAAAACCGTTCGGGATCCCCGATGCCGGCGAAAGCAAGCAGTGGCTTGCCTTTCAAGCCAGCCAGCGATTGCGCGGCGGGCTGGAAGGACGCACGCAAGCCGAGACCACCGCGCGAAATGACGGCATTCACGACATCATCAGCCGCGCTGCCGTGGCCGATTACGATGATCGCTTCGGTTTTTGCAATTTGCGGAGCGAGCGGCGCGCGCAGCGGCCCCGAGGGAAAGACTTTCGCGTTTCCGAGTGCCCTGGTGCCATCGATCACGATCAGTGAAGCGTCCTTGATCAACGAGGAATTCTGGAATCCGTCGTCGAGCAATACCACGCTCGCTCCCTCACCTTTCGCCAGCCGCGCCCCGGCTACGCGATCGCGCGCGACAACAACAGGAACATGCGCGGACATCATCAACGGTTCATCGCCGACCTCCGACGCGCGATGACCGGACTCAACACGTACCGGTCCCGGCAATTCGCCGCCATAGCCGCGGCTGACGACAAAAGGCGTCTCACCCGCGTCGCACAAAATCCGCGCGACGGCTAGCGTCGTCGGCGTCTTGCCCGCGCCACCCAGATGATAATTGCCGATACAAATCACCGGAATTCCGACCCGCTGGCCGGTTCGCCTCATGCGCCGCGCCGATAACCAACCGTAGATGGCAGAAACGGGAGACAGTAGGGCGGACAACGCCGACGAACGGCCGTACCAGAAGGCCGGCTCACGCATCGGCCTTGCCCTGCTCAAGCCGCATCTGCAGGAGATACGGCTCCAGAGCGTTCATGGTCTTGTCGACAGCGCCGCCGAGCCGGTCGACCACCCGCTCCGCCGCAACCGTCACACGATGACGTGCGATCGGATTGGCCAGCATATAGCCCAGTTCCTTGACGAACTGCTCGTGATCTTCGACGCGCTGAGCGCCGCCGTCCTCGTCGAGCGTCGCATAGATGTCCGTAAAGTTGAAAACATGCGGCCCATGCACGATGGCCGCGCCCAGCTTGATCGCCTCAATGGGGTTCTGGCCACCATGCGGCACCAGCGAGCCGCCCATGAAGACCACCGGCGCCAGCCTATAGAACAGGCCGAGTTCGCCCATCGTGTCCGCAACATAGATTTTGGTGCCGGGCGACGGCGTCTCCACGCGCGAGCGCAATTCGACCCGTAAGCCCATGGACGCGATCATTTGCGCAATGGCGATGCCGCGTTGTGGATGACGCGGCACAATCACCGTAAGCAGCGAAGGATTGCCGGCCGAAAGCCGTCGATGCGCGTCGACGATAAGCTCCTCCTCGCCCGGATGCGTGGAAGCCGCGACCAGAACCATCCGATCCTTGGTCGCCGTCTGGAGATTCATGAATTTGACCGGATCAGCAGCCAGCGCCTTGATGTCGAGCTTCAGGTTGCCCGAGGTTATGACATTCGGGCTGCCGAGCGCTGCAAACCGATCGTGATCCAGATCCGATTGCGTCAGGCACAGATCGAAACACGACAAAAGCGTTGAGATCGTGCCGTACGCCTTCTGCCAGCGCGGAAAGGAACGCTGTGACATCCGGCCATTGATCAGGACGAGGGGAATGCGCCGGCGTGATGCGGACAGCAGCAGGTTCGGCCACAGATCAGATTCGACGAACAGCGCCAGCCCGGGATTCCAGTGATCGAGGAACCGATCGACGAAGGACGGAACATCATAGGGAATGAATTGATGGATCACATCGGCGGGAAAACGCCTCGCCGCGATTTCAGCGGAGGTCTTGGTGCCGGATGTCAACAGAACCCTCAGGTTCAGTGCGCGCAGCCGCTCGATCAACTCTGCCACTGCCAGAATTTCGCCGACGCTGGCCCCGTGAATCCAGACCAGCGGCCCCTCCGGGCGCACAGCACCCGCTAGGCCGCGCCGTTCGGCCACCCGCGAGGGATCTTCCTTGCCCTGTTTCAGCCGCCGACCGATCACGACGCCGGTCAGCGGCGCCGCCAGAGCTGCCGCTCGCCGGTAAACACCCAGTGTCATCGGCAGGCGGTCAGCCATTCATGCCTCGTCCGGTCGTCCAATCTCTGAATAGGCGTAGCGGGTCACCGCGTCGAGATCGACCTCGAGCTGTTGGCGAAGATTCTCGATGGCATCATTGTCCGCGTCCGGCGGAACATGGATGAGGTTTCCCGCCGCCATGATGCCGTGGCCGAAGGGTAAATGAATAACGGTGCGGTCCCAGTTCTTCAGCCGCTTGAACCGGGTCGTGGCGATCGCCACCGGCATGATCGGGCGTCCCGATTCGCGCGCCAGCATGATGATGCCGCGGCCGGCCTTACGCGCGACCTTGGGCACATCCGCCGTGAGCGCCATGTTGTACCCCTCATCGAGCGCGCTCAACATCTCCTTGAATGCCGAAACGCCGCCTTTGCGGTGAAATTCAGTGCCGTGATCGCCGGATCCCCGCACTGTCCCGACATGAAGGCGTTCGGCGGCAACAGCATTGATTTCACCGTCGCGGTGGCGGGAGATCAGGACTTTCGCACGGTAATTCTTGCGCCTGAGGAACGGCATCATGAAGTGCTGCCCATGCCAGAACGCAATAATCACCGGCATATGCTGTTCGGCGATCTCATAAATATCGGACGGATTGTATTTGAATCGGTTGGTCAGCCACACGAGGCGCAGAAATTCAGCCGCGATAAATCCCGCGGTCCGCTGTACCCAGGCGGCACGGCCTAATTTGCGAAGCGAGAAGGTCAATGTCCGGACTTTTGCTCTAATCCAGGGTCAAGCAGGCGGTGAATATGCACGACAAAGTACCGCATATGGGCGTTGTCGACCGACTGCTGCGCCTTTGCCTTCCAGGCCTGCTGGGCTGCCGCGTAATTGGGGTACAACCCAACGATCTCGACCTGGGATAAATCCTTGAAGGTCACACCACCGAGTTCGGAGACTTCACCGCCGATGACGAGATGGAGCAGTTGCGGTGCGGAATCTGACATGATGGACCCCAAAAAACACAGACTTGATGCTAAATTCAAGCATCAAATCACCCAACCCGCATTAAAAAACCGGCTTGCTGTTCAGAGCTTGAATCAGCCTTTGGTGCCGTTCAGCTCCGGCCGCGATCAGAACCCCATGAGTGACATTGCATCGGTTGTACCGCAACGGCTCCCCACTCAGTTCTGTCAGGGTACCCCCGGCCTCATGGACGATTAGATCGGCCGCCGCATTGTCCCAGTCGCGGCTGTTTCCTCCAGCGACGGCAACATCCAGATACCCGTCCGCAACCCTGCATAGCCGCAGGGCGAGCGAACCAATCCGCGGATGAGAATTGGTCCCCTCGGCAATCGGTGAAATACGTTCAAGAATGGATTTCGGTCCGGTGATCCGTGAGAGATCAAGGCCGGTTCCCTTGGTGGCGGCGATCGGATCGGCATTCATGGTCGCGCCCGCACCCCGTCGGGCAAAAAAGAACTCGTCCGTCATCGGTGCAAAGACGCAGGCGACGACAGGCAGTCCCTCATTGACCAAGGCAACGCTGATCGACCAGTCATGCTGGCCGTTGATGTAAGCCCTGGTTCCATCGATCGGATCAACCACCCAAACCCGGGACTTTTCCAGCCGGCCGAGGTCATCCAGGCTTTCCTCTGACAGCCAGCCATAGTCCGGTCTGAAGGATCGCAGTCGCTGTTCGAGAAAATCGTTCACCGCGATATCGGCTTCCGAAACCGGCGAAGACACGCCCTTGGTCCATGTCTGCAGATTTGTCCCGAATAGTCCGATGGCTAGCACCGCTGCCTCGCGAACCGTTTCCGCAAGCAAGGCAGCTTCACGCGACCAGTCTGTCTCAGCGTCCGGCAATCGTCAGTCCCTCGATGCGCACAGTCGGGGAATTGACGCCATACTTGAATGTCAGGTCGTTTGCGGGACGCATCGACTTGAAGATTTCAAGCAGGTGACCGGCGATCGTCACCTCGCTCACGGCATAAGCCGGTTTGCCGTTTTCGATCCAGAAGCCCGACGCGCCACGGCTGTAGTCGCCTGTGACACCGTTGACGCCGGATCCGATCAGATCGGTAATGTAAAAACCTTCCTTGATGTCGGACATCAGCTCCTCAGGGCTCGGTTCACCAGCCTCCAGATGAAGATTGTAGGGTCCGGGTGACGGCGACGACGATACGCCGCGATGTGCATGCCCGGTCGAGGTCGATCCGAGTTCACGCGCCGTCGCGCAATCGAGCAGCCAAGTAGTCAGGACGCCTTCGTCGATGATCGCGGTTCTTTTCACCGCCACGCCCTCCGCATCGAAGGCCTGCGACCGCAACCCACGCACCCGCAGCGGATCGTCTATGATGCGGATGCTTTTGTCGAACAATTGCTGGCCGAGACGATCCTTCAGGAAACTCGTCTTGCGTGCGATCGATGCACCGTTCACGGCGCCGACCAGATGGCCGACCAGCGAATTGGCGACACGAGGGTCGAACACCACCGGCACCTTGCAGGTTGCCACCTTGCGCGGATTGACGCGTGCGACAGCCCGCTCGCCTGCGCTGTGACCGATGTCACGCGGAGACGCCAGATCAGAGGCATGGATTGCGGAGGTGAAATCATAATCACGCTCCATGCCGGTGCCCTCACCTGCGATCGCCATCATCGACAGCCCCTGGCTCGAACGAAGATAGGAGCCGTGAAAGCCGGTGCTGGTAACAAGCACCATGCCGCCGATGCCTGACGATGCAGATGCACCACCCGATTTCGAAACCCCTTTGACTGCGAGCGCCGCTTCCTCAGCCTCTCTCGCGCGCCGCTCAAGTTCATTGAGCGAGGGGACATGCGGATCGATCAAATCAAGATCTGGAAATTGCGTGGCCAGCAGCGAGGGATCCGCCAGGCCGACAAACGCGTCATCCGGTGCGACGCGCGCCATCGCCACGGCACGCTCGGCAAGCCTTGCGACATTGTCTCCACCGACATCATTGGTGGAAACGACCGCCTGGCGTTTTCCGACGAACACGCGCAGGCCGACATCATCGCCTTCCGATCGTTCGGATTCCTCAACCCGCCCGTCACGGATTTCGACCCCTTGTGATACGCCGCGCACTGCGACGGCATCCGCCGCATCCGCTCCGGCGCGCCTGGCGGCATCGACAAGGCGCTGAGCCAATTCTCTCAACGCTGTCTGATCGAGTAAATCTGGCGCGGTGGATTTCGAAGATGCGGATGGCGCGATATTTGGTGAAGAGTTCACGAACGAAATCCTGACGCTTGCGGGCGAACCTTTAAACTCAACAGATGTGCCTGTTTTATACGGACTTCAAGCGCTTTGCACAGCGTTCGCTACAAAATTTCGGGATCGGCGCAACCACTTGTCAATCATGCCGGCCAACCTCTCATCAAGCATGACAATCATCATTACGGGCGCAACATCCGATTAACCAGCCTTCTTAAGCGAATCCGGACACCGCTCTGGCACTCTCCACGCATCGACCGGGAACATAATCCCGGCGGGGAGATAAAAGCCGTGAGGCGTCAATATGGAGTCGGCGGGACACCCGCCGGGTCGAGCCGCGATCTGCGGCTCGACCCTCTTTCTTTGCCTGCAAACTTCATCGCGCAAGATCCTCGCGCCGATGGCGGTTCGCGGCATATCGAGATCAATCGCGAGCGCGTTGTCGTGCGCCGCGTGGTTCGCGGAATGACGATGACGTTGCAGCTTCGCATTCATGATTTTCTCGGCATCGCGCGCCGTGAGACAGAGGGAGCCCACGCTCTCGTGCTTGCGCACAGCGATCCTTCCCTTTCAGTGCCGCTGCTCGTGACCGAAGATGACCACGAACTCGAGCAGCAATGGTCGGCATGGAGCAGCCTTTTTGCGCTCCCGCAGATCGACGAGGATGGCGGGATCGTTCCCGCTCCGCGCCGCAGGCGGCACAACGTCATTCGAATCCGGCGCCCGCGATTTCTTGCTCGCCGCAAAACCGGCTATGTTTCAAACGAGCCGGTGATTCACCGTGGCGAGGCCGAGATCATCGCTCGCCACTGATCAGACACGCGCCAGTGTATCGATCAGAAGGCCGGCGAACAGCAAAAGTCCCGCATCGCGATTCGACCTGAACAAGCGCAGGCATAGAGTGGGATCGTCGATCTTCAGACGCACGATCTGCTGTGCCAGATGAGCTGCAAACGCGCCGAGGCCAACATAGGACCATATGCCGGCACCAGCTCGCCACAGCGCCAAGCCGACCAGAGCCGCCGCCACCGTATAAAATAGTGAAAGCATCGCCTGTGTTCGTTTCCCGAACAGCAGTGCCGTGGACTTGACACCGATCAGCGCGTCGTCATCCGCATCCTGATGCGCGTAGATCGTATCGTAGCCGATTACCCAGGAAATCGTGCCGGCATAAAGCAGCAGCGCCGGCGCATTGATCTGCCGAAGAATGACCGCGAATCCCATCAGCGCGCCCCACGAGAACGCGAGGCCGAGCACGCTTTGCGGCCAGTACGTCACCCGTTTCATGAACGGATAAATTGCCACGACAATCAGTGAGGCGATGCCGGTCAGTATCGCAAAACGGTTGAACTGCAACAAAACAATGAGGCCAGTCACGAGTTGCAGCACCAGAAAAGCCAGTGCCTGCTTGACTGAAACCTGTCCGGCGGGAATCGGTCGCGACCTTGTGCGCTCGACCATAGCGTCGAGGTCACGGTCGGTGATGTCATTCCACGTGCATCCCGCGCCGCGCATCACGAACGCGCCGATCACGAACAGCGCAATAGTCGGCGCCAACGCCGCATTGTCACTCGCCATGTTCGCGGCGAGCGCCGCCGACCAGAGGCAGGGCAGCAACAGCAGCCACGACCCAATCGGCCGGTCCATTCGCGCCAGACGCAAATATGGACGTGCCCAGACCGGCGCGTGGGTGTCGACCCAGTTGGCGGTGGAATCAGCGACCGGGGCGCTGAGGTCGGTCATGACACCGAACGGCGGGCTGTCATCGCAGCATCCTGCCGATATAAAACCTCAGCGCGCCAGCACATTGCCGTTCAGCGTGTCGAAGGTGCTGCCGCCATTGCGTTTGGTCGGCCTGGCTTCCGGCACATCGGTTGAGGCTCCCAGAGCTTCACTGAGGCTCAATGCCGGGCCCCGCTGCGGAGCCTGCTCCTGTTGCAAGGCGATCGCACAGACCTTGGCCTGAACGTTTTCGGTGCCTTTGTGCTGTTCCTTCATCTGCTTGGTAACGTCGGCAGGAATTCCGCATCGCTGCCCATTCGCCTCGACGAACTTGATCATCTTGGCTTCAGCCACGGAAAACGCCGTGAAGCCTTTGCAAGCGTCCTTAGCGGTCTTCTGCTTTCGCTTGCTGAGCGCCTGCAGATATTCGCCCTTCTTTTCCGTATCCTGGCGCAGCGGCAAAAACTCTTTCACACATTCCTGACTGCTGCCACCGCCGCCGCCACCGCCTCCAAATCCGGCCTGAGGCGGAGCACCGGAGAAAGCCTGTCCGGTGGGGGCGGCGCCATTCGATGGAAACGCGATCGGCGCATTCAGGGGCTGCAAGGGGGCGCCTGTGGCGCCGTTGACGGGCGGAAATGGCGAAGGCCCCGCCGGAGCGGCCTGGCCTGGCAAGGGTGCTGGAAACGCCACCTGAGCTGATACAATCCGCGGCCCACCGGCGGCCACCGCACAAATCGTTACGAGGCCAAGCGTCCAACGCGGCAACATCAGACGATATAGAACCACTGTTCTCCTCCCAGCTGCGGATTGTGTGATGGCCACGCTTTTACGATCGCAAGATCATCTTAACAACCCGTCGAATCAGGCATTTAAGCGGCGTCCGGCGCTATTCAGGGGGAGAATTGCTGTCATCGGAACAGCTTTCCCTTCCCGCGTGCATTGCACTAAACATGCTCCCGCATGACCCAGCATGATTTCAACAGTCCCCGCCTGTACGTCGATGCCCCCTTGGGCGCGGGCGCCGCGCTCCCGCTCGACCGGAACCAGAGCAACTACCTCGGCAATGTCCTGCGGCTTGCCGCTGGCGACGCCGTGCTTGTCTTCAATGGCCGGGATGGAGAATGGAGCGCGGAAGTTGCGGGCCGAAAACGTGCGGACCTGCTGACAGTCCAGCAGCAGACCCGGCCCCAGACCGTTACGCCCGACCTGCAATTGCTTTTCGCACCGCTGAAACACGCCCGGCTCGACTACATGGTGCAGAAAGCCGTGGAGATGGGAGCCGGACGGCTACGCCCTGTCATGACGCGCTTTACACAGGTGTCACGGGTTAACATCGAGCGGATGCGAGCGAACGTGATCGAGGCGGCGGAGCAATGCGGTATTCTCGATATTGCCTCGGTTGACGAGCCGGCTGCGCTCGATCGCTGGCTTACAGACAGAGACGGCAAACGCCTGCTGGTTTTTTGCGATGAGGCTGCCGAGGTCGCCAACCCCCTCGCGGCGCTCAAAGACGAATCGCAATCCGGCATCGATGTCCTGATCGGCCCGGAGGGCGGCTTTTCCGGAGAGGAGCGCGCACTTTTGCTCAAACAATCGATGCTTGTCCGCATCTCACTCGGTCCGCGTGTCCTCCGTGCCGATACGGCGGCGGTCGCCGCGCTGGCCCTGGTGCAGGCGACACGGGGCGATTGGGGCCGCTGACGGCCCTAAACGGTTAAAAATCCTGTTAAGCCACTTTGCGTTTCCGGGTCGAAACCGGCCGCCTGCCATGCTAAACGGCTGCCAAAATTGATCGTTTTACGGATTCTTCCATGAGTGGGACTGCCTCTACCGTGACCGGGGCCGCCGGACGGGCGGATAGTCTGCTGTCGGCCTTTGCCGCTGCGGGCTACGAAAAGGCTGCGCCCACCATCCTGCAGCCGGCCGAGCCGTTTCTCGACCTGTCAGGCGAAGACATCCGCAAAAGCCTGTATCTGACAACCGACGCGTCGGGCGAGGAACTGTGCCTGCGTCCGGACCTCACGATTCCAGTCGCACGCGACTATCTGGCCTCGTCCCGGGCCGGGTCGCCTGCGAACTTCTGTTATCTGGGGCCGGTGTTCCGTTATCGATGGGGCCAACACAGCGAATTCGTTCAGGCCGGCGTCGAATCATTCGGCCGGCCAGACGGCACGGCAGCCGACGCCGAGATGCTGGCGCTCGGACTTGAGGCGACCTCCACCTTCGGCATCGCTGATGTCGAGACCAGCATGGGCGACGTGGCGCTGTTTCTCGCGCTGCTGGACGCGCTCGCGCTCGCGCCGGTGTGGCGTCGGCGGCTCATCAAGGGTTTCAACCGCAAAAGCAACCTCACCGAAGACGTCGAGCGGCTGGCGCAGGCGCGCGGCAAGAGCGAGTACGAAGGCGTGCTGGCCGCGCTTGCCGGCTCGGACCGCAAGGCAGCGCTCGCACTCGTCACCGACCTGATGTCGATTGCCGGCACCGAAAATGTCGGCGGCCGCACCGTCGCCGAAATCGCCGACCGTTTTCTTGAACAGTCCACACTGACCGGCGGCACGTTGTCGCGCGAAACGCTGGCGCTGATCGAACGCTTCATGAAGATTTCCGGCGAGCCGGACGAGGCGCTCGCGCAATTGCGGACGCTGACAGGCGAGGCGAATGTCAATCTCGATGCCGCGCTTGCACGATTTGAAAACCGCATCGGCTTCATGGCGGCCCGGGGCATCGACACAACGGCCATCCACTTCTCGACGTCATTCGGACGCGGACTCGACTACTACACCGGCTTCGAGTTCGAAATCCGGCGCAAGAGCAACGGCAAGGAGCCGCTCGTCGGTGGCGGCCGTTATGACGGATTGCTGACACGGCTCGGCGCGTCCGAGCCGATTCCGGCGGTGGGTTTCTCGATCTGGATCGATGCACTCGAAAAATCGGGGAGCGCAGCATGACCTCGCCGTTCGTCCTCGCCGTTCCCTCGAAGGGGCGCCTCCAGGAAAATGCCGATGCATTTTTTGCCCGCGCCGGGCTGACGCTGGCAAAGCCGCGCGGTGCGCGTGATTATCGCGGCACCATTGCAGGCCTCGACAATGTCGAAATCGTCTACCTGTCGGCCAGCGAGATCGCCGCGCAGTTGGCCCGCGGCCAGGCGCACCTCGGCATCACCGGCGAGGATCTGGTGCGCGAGAACATCGCCAACGCCGACGCGCGGGTGAAACTGATCGAGACGCTCGGCTTCGGCAGTGCCAATGTCGTTGTCGCCGTTCCGCAGGCGTGGATCGATGTCCGCACCATGGCCGACCTCGACGACGTCGCCACGTCCTTCCGGGCCAAGCATAATCGCCGGATGCGGGTCGCGACCAAATATATCAATCTGACGCGCAACTTCTTCGCCGGTCACGGCGTCGTCGACTACCGGATCGTGGAAAGCGCAGGCGCAACCGAGGGCGCCCCCGCCAGCGGCGCGGCCGAACTGATCGTGGACATCACCACCACGGGCGCAACTCTGGCAGCTAACAGCCTGAAGATCCTGGACGATGGCCTGATCCTGCGCAGCCAGGCAAACCTTGTGGCATCGCGCGCAGCCGATTGGTCGCCTCAGGCGCGGGAAACGGCACGGATTATTCTTGACCATATTGCGGCACGCGCACGCGCTGCAAAATACAAGGAAGTGCGCACCCGTTTCGCGGGCTGCAATGACGCGCTGCTTGGCGAGATCCGCAACCGGTTCGGCGTGGTCGCGCCATTCGGCGGCCCGACTTCGTCCGGCATGCTTACCCTGCATTGCCCGCCGGCCCAGCTTTACGCGCTGGGTACGCTGCTGCGCACCCAAGGTGCGGAGACGGTCAGCATCGGCTCGCTGGACTACGTAATGGACCGCGACAATCCGCTCTTCACCTGCCTCGACCGCTTCCTGGCCACGTGACCCGCACAAAATGGACACGATCCTTGCCGCTCAAAGCCATGGCGAAGGTCGCTCGAAATCGCCATATTGAAGATTGAAGTCAAAGGTTCGGCCATGACGTTCGGTACTGACGTTTCGACATTGTCGGATACTGCCCTGCCCGCTGCCTCGCAGGGACTGTCTATCGTCGTGCCGATGTACAACGAAGCTCTCGGTCTCACCCAGTTGCACGACCGCATTTCAACGCTCGCCTCCAAATTGAGGCAACGCTACGGACTGCGCTGCGAGGTCGTCTATGTCGATGACGGCTCGACCGATATGACGCTCGGCATCGCCCGCTCGCTGCCTGCCGACCAGTTGGACGTCCAGACCGTTTCGCTGTCGCGTAATTTTGGCAAGGAGGCTGCGCTGATGGCGGGCCTCGATCATTCCCGGCTCGGCGCCGTACTGTTCATGGACGGCGACGGGCAGCATTCGCCTGACCTTGCCGAACGGCTCGTCCGTCATTGGGTGGAAGGCGGCTATGATGTTGTCTTCACGGCCAAGGCCCACCGCGACAATGAATCGACGATGCGCCGCTTCGCGGTGCGCGGTTTCTATGCGCTGGTGAATTGGGGAGCACGCCAGAGAATTCCGGAAGACGCCGGCGACTTCCGCCTGCTGTCACCGCGCGCCTCCGCAGCGTTGAAACTGATGCCGGAGCGCAACCGCTTCTTCAAGGGCATGACGAACTGGATCGGCTTTCGCCAGTTACGCGTCGATTACGAACCGGAGCCCCGCGCCCATGGCGTAACGTCGTTCAACATCAGTCGCCTGCTCGGCCTGTCGATTGAAGGACTGACCTCGTTCTCCGTAGCTCCGCTGCGGATCGCAAGCCTGCTCGGCACGCTGATCGCTTTCTCGGCGCTGCTGTTCGGCGCATCGATCATGTGGGAGACGCTCACCACCGGCAAGTCGGTCCCCGGCTACCCGTCGCTCATGGTCGGCGTGATGACGCTCGGCGGCGTACAACTGATCATGATTGGTGTCCTTGGCGAATATATCGGGAAAATCCTCTCCGAACTGAAGGCGCGCCCGATCTATTTCGTTGCCGAACAAACCTTGAGGCGATCCGATGATCGCGAAGACCTTGTGTCGGACAATTCGCCTTCGCGGACGGCGGCCGAATGAACGCGACGGCGACCCGTCACATCATTCTTTGCGCAGACGATTACGGCATCAGCCCTGGCGTCAACCGTGGGATTCGCGACCTGATCGAGAAGCGCCGTATCAACGCGACCTCCGTCATGCTGATCGGCCCGGCAATCGGACGGGACGAGGCGGCGGCGCTGCTGAAATCTTCGGAAGGAACAGCCTGCAGTATTGGACTGCATGTCACGCTGACTGCTCCCTTCACACCGTTGACGATGCATTTTCGTCCGCTGGATGGCGGCATGTTCCTGCCGCTGGGGCGGCTGCTTCGCTCGACGATGCTGCGACAGATCGATGCCGAATTCATCTATTCCGAAGTACTGGCCCAGCTTGCGTTGTTTCAGGAGAGGTTCGGCCGCCTCCCGACACACATTGACGGCCATCAGCATGTGCACTTGTTCCCGCAGATCCGCGAAGGTTTTGTCCGCGCGGTGAAGGAAATCGCGCCGAAGGCGCTGATCCGCCAATGCGGACGCAACATCACCGTGGCCCGGCGCCTCGCCAATCCGAAGGCGCTGTTGCTCGACGGCCTGAGTGCGGGCTTCCGCAAGCGGTGCGACCGCGAACAGCTCCGGTACAATCCGGCCTTCTCCGGCGCCTATGATTTTGCCCGCGGCGGCGATTTCGGGGCGCTGATGCGCGGCTTTCTCGGCCAACTCCCGCAGCACGGCCTGGCGATGTGTCATCCGGGATTCGTCGACGAGACACTGGTGGCACTCGATCCGCTGACCCACCAGCGCGAACACGAACTTGCGTTCCTGAGCGGCGAGGCTTTTGCCGAACTGCTTAAGGATATCAATGCGTCGCTGGACCCAGCCTAGCGGACGGTTTGCCGCAGCTTTGCAAAATTTAATCTTGTCTCTCCTTATCCCGCCGCAAACGGCGGCCTACATCCGTTCAGCTGTCATTTTTGCAGCATGGAGGACGATATGACCCCGCAAGAGCGCCAGTTGATCGATGATCTTTTCAGCCGGCTGGAGAAACTCGAAGGGACACCCCGCGATACCGACGCCGAATCCGCGATCATGCAGGGTTTGCGGCGAGCACCGAACGCAACCTATGCACTGGTTCAGATGACTTTGTTGCAGGACGACGCTTTGAAACGCGCCGGCAGCCGTATCCAGGAGCTTGAGGCGCAGCTTGCCGACGAGCAGCCGCAGCAACAGCCGCAGAACCAGGGCAGCTTCCTGGATTCACTTCGCGGATCTTTCTTCGGATCAGGTCCTGCTCCATCGCGGGGATCGGTTCCGAACGTGTCACCGTCGGGTCCGGCAGCGGCGGGACCGATCTGGAACTCGACACCACAGCAGCCGCCCTACGGCGACCCGCGTTATGCCAATCCGGGTTACGGCGCGCCTCCTCCGCCACAGCAAGGCGGCGGCCCGTCGTTCCTCGGCACCGCGGCGGCGGCCGCGGCGGGCGTGGTCGGCGGCTCGCTGTTGATGAACTCGATCCGCGGATTGGGGTCGAGCTTCGGCGGCAGCGGTCTTGGCGGCAGCGGTCTTGGTGGCCAGAGTCTCGTCAACGAAGGCAGCCGTGGTCCATGGGATAACGGCGGCTCCAACAACGAACTGTCGCGTGAGGCCGGCATCAACGACATCGGCAACAACAACGATGATCGCCGCCAAAGCTTCGCCGACCAGAACCAGTTCGGTCAAGGAGACGACGACGACAATCTTGCATCGTCGGATGATGGCAACCACGATGATTTCGGCAGCGACGATTTGGGTTCGGACGACAGCAACTACGCCTGACCTCTGAACCCAGCCGCAGGAACGAAAAAGGCCGCTGCTAGCAGCGGCCTTTTTTTGGGAGTCAGATGCGGGTCAGAGCACAACCACCTTGGTGCCGACCTTCACGCGATCGTATAGATCGATCACATCCTGATTGCGCATACGGATGCAGCCGGAAGATACGTTCGTTCCGATGGTCCAAGGTTCGTTGGAGCCGTGAATACGATAGAGCGTGGAGCCGAGATACATCGCGCGGGCACCGAGCGGATTTTCCGGCCCGCCTTCCATATGCCGCGGCAGATCGGGACGGCGAGCGATCATTTCGGCGGGAGGTGTCCAATCCGGCCATTCACGTTTGGCCGAGATCTTCTTCACGCCCGACCAGGTAAAGCCCGGACGCCCGACACCGATGCCATAGCGCATCGCCTGACCGTGCCCCTGCACCAGATAGAGAAATTTGTTCGGGGTATCGATAATCAGCGTGCCTGCCGGTTCAGTGCTGTCATACTCGACGAGTTGCTTCTCGTATCTCGGATCGAAACCTGGACGCGCGGCTTCCACTGCCTGATCCGGTTCGTAGCCACGTTGCTGACGCGGGTCCATCGGTGGCAAACCATCCTGCTGGTAGTAGCCACCCTGCGGAGAGCGAATCACGCCTCGCTGTTCGCCACCCCCGAAAAGGAATTCGATAAAGCCCCCGCCGAGACTGGAGCGATCTGAGTAAGCGACGCGCAGGGGCCGATCGGCCGTCTGAGCGTGAATCGGGCAAGCTGCACCCAGCAGCAGTAGGCCCGCGACTAGCGCGAGTTTGGAATGTTTCGGCATCGACGTACTCTGTACTGTTTCGTCGCAACGCGCTGAAGGCGCGTCTCACATGCCGACTAAAATCGAAATCGCGGAAGGTTTGGTAAACAAAACCCGGTTCGGGATTCACCAAGATAGCCGCAAGGCAAAGTTGTCCTTAGCATCGTTTATTTTGGATGAAGACCAAGCCGTCATGGTTAATCGTCGTTGACGATAGTTGCATTATTTCGTCAAGCGATAGCGCCCCTATGAACCGGCTATTAAATGACCGCGCGCTAGAGGTCGGAACATTGGAATTGGGGGAAGTTCATGGCTGCTCAGCGCAAGCGTTTTCGCATCGAGGAATTGCAATACGGCGCGTTGCCGCAAATCGATGTTGCCGAAAACGATTTTAACCCGATGCATGATCGCATCATGACCGAACTGCGCGGCATCCGCGAGCAGATGGGCCGTATTTCCCACGGGCGCAAAACCGAAACCCCGGATGTGCTCGCCAGCGAAGAAAACGCCGCGCGCGCGACACTGGAGTCGTACCGCGCCCAGATCATTCAGTGCGAAAAGCTCAAGGTGGAGCTTGATCTCATTCATGAGGCTATCAATCGCACCAAGGAAGAGATCGCGGTCCTGCACGACACCAGCTTCAGCAGCGCTCAGATGTCGCGCGTTACCGGCGAGCTTGGCGCCATCGTGGGTGGCACCGAAGAGGCCACCGATCAGATCCTCGCCGCGGCAGAGGCCATCGATCAGGCCGCCGCCGCCATCCTCAAGGTCGATTCACCCGAGCAGCAGGCGGCACTTGCCTCCGACATTTCGGAGCGCGTCGTCGGCATTTTCGAAGCCTGCAATTTCCAGGATCTGACCGGCCAGCGCATCAGCAAGGTAATGACCACGATGCGATTCATCGAAGCCCGTATCAATGTCATGATGGACATCTGGGGTGGTGTCGACGCAATCAAGGTCCACGCGCCCGCGATTGTCGATCATCGCGACGAGGATGCGAAGCTCCTCAACGGCCCGAAACTCGCCGACGATGAAGGCCACGTCTCGCAGAACGATATCGACGCGCTGTTTCCATAAGCCAGCCGCCTACACTCGATTCGGCGCCTCCGACTATCGGAGGCGTTTTGCTTTTGAGACTCACGGACGCCGTAACGTGACAAAGCAGGCCAGCGCAAACGCCGCGATCGCGATCAGAATTCCCAGCGCGGCCCGGTCCGACCAGCGATCAACGACAAATGCGATGATGAACGGCGCGAATGCCTGCAGAATCAGCCCAGGCCGTGAAATCCGCCCCATCACGTTGCCGTAACCCACCGTACCGAAAGTCGCGAGCGGCAACGCACCACGCGCAATCGTCATCACCCCATTTGAGGCGCCGAACACCACGGCAAACACCACGGCCTGCAACGGAGCAATACCGACGACCAGCAGCAGGCTGAACGCGACCGCCATCGCACTCATCGAAATGCGTGCAATCCAGAGCGGATGCAGCGTTCCCTTGGTGACGAAATCCGCGAGGCGGCTGACGACCTGTGACGGGCCGAACAGAGCGCCGATGGTCACAGCTGTTCCCGAATCGATGCCGCCGCGCTGAAGGATCGGCAAAAGATGCGCCGTGGTGCCGGACAGGACAAAGGCATGTCCGGCAAAGCCTGCCGCCATCAAAATGAACGGCAATCCAGAAGCAGGTATCGTTCGCGCCGGCGTCACGTGATGATCTTTGCCATCCAATTTGGCTGGAGGCGCAGCCTTTCGGCGCGGCAACGCGAAATAATGCAGCGGCGTTACAATGATCAGCAGGACCGCTGCCCAGGTAAAATAGACACTTTGCCAGCCGCCGTATTCGATAAGAAAATGCATCAACGGCCAGCCCACGGTCGACGCCAGGCCGCCCGCAAACGTCACCATCGTGATGGGGCGGCGTGCCGCCAGTCCGAAAATCCGCGTCAAAGTCGTGAAGGCCGGATCATAAAGGCACGATGCGATAGCAAGCCCGATCAGGGTCCATGCTGCAAGATAGATTCCATAATGTGGAGCCAGCGCAAGCAGCAGCCCCGCCGCTCCGATCAGAGAACCCGCGGCCATCACCGGATGCCCGCCGTGGCGATCAATTAAGCCACAGGCATAGGGCGCCGCCAGTCCCGATGTGCACAATGCAACCGAAAAGCCAGACAGCGCCAAAGGCAACGACCAGCCATGAGCCGCCGCGATATAGGTCATGGTGAGCGCAGGTGGATAAAACAGCGCGCCCCAACCCAGGATCTGGGTCACGCATAAAACCACCACTGCGCGATGCGGACCCGCGATCAACGCGGCCGGTCCGGCGAATGAAATCATGACGCCGGCACCTTGGCCGAATGGTCAGAGCTGCACAAGAAATTGAGCACGATGCGGGGTGGGTTGCTTACGCCCGCGGCGCGCACCGCACATAAACCATGGTGCCATACCGCGACGCGGCATCCGGATCGAGGAATTGCGTCGTGAGCACGCGGCCGTCAAACGAGACGATCTCGCGATCCTGAGGTCCGCCAGCTGGTCCAGCCGGACCGATGTAGCTCTTGCCGCTCTGGCTTCCCTTAATGCGAAGCTCCTGAGGCGTGGCTTCATCGGCGAGATGCATAATCACGCCGCCGCTTTGCCCACGGCCAATCACATAGGGTTGTTTGCACTGGCCCTTCGCGGCGGCCTCGGTACGCACGCGGTCCTCCGGCTTGTGATAAGCGGCAAGACCCCACTTCCCGACCAGTTCATCGGGGCGGATACTTGAAGGGATCTCCGGAGCAACCGCCGGTTCCAACGAAGGTTGCTGCGAGCCGTTCAGATTGAAGCTGTTGCATCCTGCAAGAGTAACAGCGACGCCGAAAATCACGGCAGCGCTGGCGAAATGCCGTAGAGTGAGCAAATTGGCCATAACTTCTCCAAGCCGAATTCATGGACCACGTTCGCCCAACAGGCAAGCGGCTGCAACCATCGTCTGACGATCAAGGATGCAAATTGTCCCCATTCAGTTCGATCACCATACAATGACATCACCAAGGCTTTAAGGCCTTGCTTGACAGGGATTGGCCCAACCCATATTTCCCCACGGCGAAACATTAGCACTCTAAAATCGAGATTGCTAAGGGCCTTTTCTCAGGGACCGAGGCTCCTGCTGTCCGATCCTGTTCTGTCAATCAACCGCTGAAGGAATTCATCATGGCCAAGACCAGCTTCCGCCCGCTGCACGACCGAGTCGTCGTCAAGCGTATCGACGCCGAAGAAAAGACCAAGGGCGGCATCATTATCCCGGACAATGCGAAGGAAAAGCCTTCGCAAGGTCAGGTCGTCGCGGTTGGACCCGGCGGACGTGACGAAGCCGGCAAGCTGATCCCGATCGACATCAAGGTTGGCGACAAGGTTCTGTTCGGCAAGTGGTCCGGCACCGAAGTGAAGCTCGACGGCGCGGAACTCCTGATCATGAAGGAGTCGGACATCATGGGCGTGCTGTCCTAATACCGCCCACATTTCCGGTGGCCGTGCCCGTCCGGGCATCCACGACCAGATCAATCGAATACGTCGAGGACCGGGATGAGCCGGGCTTGACGCAGGACAACCTTCCAATTCGGAGTCAATTTCATGGCAGCCAAAGACGTTAAATTTTCCGGCGACGCGCGCGACCGCATGTTGCGCGGCGTCGATATTCTCGCCAACGCGGTCAAGGTCACGCTCGGTCCGAAGGGCCGCAATGTCGTGATCGACAAGTCGTTCGGCGCCCCACGAATCACCAAGGACGGCGTCACCGTCGCGAAGGAAATCGAGCTTGAGGACAAGTTCGAGAACATGGGCGCGCAGATGCTGCGTGAAGTCGCTTCCAAGACCAACGATACCGCTGGTGACGGCACCACCACTGCAACCGTACTGGCCCAGGCCATCGTGCGCGAAGGTGCGAAGTCCGTCGCGGCGGGCATGAACCCGATGGACCTCAAGCGCGGCATCGACATCGCGGTCGCCGCCGTGGTCAAGGACATCGAAAAGCGCGCCAAGCCCGTCGCTTCGTCAGCCGAGGTTGCCCAGATCGGCACCATTTCGGCCAACGGCGATGCCAACATCGGCAAGATGATCGCGCAGGCGATGCAGAAGGTCGGCAACGAGGGCGTCATCACCGTCGAGGAAGCCAAGTCGCTTGAAACCGACGTGGACATCGTCGAGGGCATGAAGTTCGACCGCGGCTACCTCTCTCCGTACTTCGTCACCAACGCGGAAAAGATGACCGCCGAGCTGGATGACGCCTACATCCTGCTGCACGAGAAGAAGCTGACTGGCCTTCAGGCCATGCTTCCGGTGCTCGAAGCTGTGGTCCAGACTGGCAAACCGCTGCTGATCATCGCCGAGGACATCGAAGGCGAAGCCCTCGCAACCCTCGTCGTGAACCGTCTGCGCGGCGGCCTCAAGGTTGCGGCCGTTAAGGCTCCGGGTTTCGGCGACCGCCGCAAGGCCATGCTGGAAGACATCGCGATCCTGACCGGCGGACAGTTGATCTCCGACGATCTCGGCATCAAGCTCGAAACCGTCACCCTGAAGATGCTCGGCCGCGCCAAGAAAATCGTGATCGACAAGGAAAACACCACGATCGTCAACGGCTCGGGCAAGAAGCCCGACATCGAATCGCGCGTCAACCAGATCAAGGCGCAGATCGAGGAAACATCCTCGGACTACGACCGCGAGAAGCTTCAGGAGCGTCTGGCCAAGCTTGCGGGCGGCGTCGCGGTGATCCGCGTCGGCGGCGCCACCGAGATCGAGGTCAAGGAGAAGAAGGACCGCGTCGAGGACGCCCTCAACGCGACCCGCGCGGCCGTGCAGGAAGGCATCGTCCCCGGCGGCGGCTGTGCGCTGCTGCGCGCTAAGAAGGCCGTCGGCCGGATCAACAACGACAACTCCGACGTGCAGGCCGGCATCAACATCGTATTGAAGGCGCTGGAAGCTCCGATCCGCCAGATCGCCGAGAACGCAGGCGTCGAAGGTTCCATCGTTGTCGGCAAGATCCTCGACAACAAGACCGAAACGTTCGGCTTCGATGCGCAGAACGAAGAGTATGTCGACATGGTCGCCAAGGGCATCATCGATCCGGCCAAGGTCGTCCGCACCGCGCTTCAGGACGCAGCCTCGGTTGCCGGTCTTCTGGTCACCACCGAAGCGATGGTCGCCGAACTGCCGAAGGAAGCCGCGCCGGCCATGCCTGCCGGCGGTGGCGGCATGGGTGGCATGGGCTTCTGAGCCCTTCTCATCAAGGCCGACAAACAAAAAGCGCGGCTTTCGCCGCGCTTTTTTTATTTCCCGGACTCGCCGGCGAGGCTTTAATATTAGGGCTTGGAAGCCAGAACAGCCGGCTGGCGCACGCTCGGCGGCACTTCGAACAGCTCGGCCGCGCGAGCGAACAGAGCTTCGGCGACACGGCCCTGCAGGTGAGCGTTGCGGCCGGCCTCATTGTTGAAGCTGTCGAAAATTCCGAATGTTGTCTGGTCGAACCGGACAGCATACCAGCTCACGGTTTCCGGCTCCGCTTCCACCAAGGGAAGCGCGCTTTTGAGGAAGGCTGCGACCTCTTCCTCTTTTCCGGCTCGGGCCTTCAATTCCACAAAGATTCCACACTGAGTCACTGTCTATCCTTTCAAGATTAAACCAGAGCGTCGCACTGATGCCGGAAGAACACCCGAACAGCGCGTTTAATCCGCCGTCATGGCCTGCGGTCCGCCGATTTCATTTTCTCCGCACCGGCATCGTCAAGTGCGCGCAATACTGTGGTCGGCGTGAGCACTTCCGGCAGCGCCTGACCATCGGAGTTGCGAGGCCCATACACCACATCCATCGGGATGCCAAAGCGGCCGAAGCGCTGGATGTAGGCGGCGATTGCGGGATTGGGGCGGCTCCAGTCCGCTCGCATCCGGATCGTTCCGGGCTGAGCAAGCCGCTCTTTCACCTGCGAGTCCGCGAACGCCGTCAGTTCGTTCACCTTGCAGGTCAGGCACCAGCTGGCGGTCACATCGACGAGCACCGTCTTGCCCTGAGCCACCAGGGTATCGATCGCGGCAGGATCGAACGCCTGCCAGCCATCAGCTTCGTCATGCTGTCCTGTCACGCCGGAAGCGGGAAGCGACGCTGCCACCAGGGCCGCCGCGACAAGTCCCGCCGTCGCAATGCCGGGCCATTTCTGGTCGCTTGCGCGATGGGTTGCAAACGCGCGCAGCACAAGCAGCGACGCGAGCAAGACAGTCACTGTCACCGTCACAACCGCGCCTGCGACGCTCCACAACACCGCAAGCAGCCACGCGGCGGTGCCAAGCAGCAGCAATCCCAGAACCTGACGCAGCCGCACCATCCACGTGCCTGGCTTCGGCAGCCAGGTCACCAGCCGCGGCGCGATCGCCACGGCCATGAAGGGCAGCGCCATCCCAAGCCCCAGACAGGCGAACACGGCCAGAATCTCCAGCGGTCCGCCGGTCAACGCAAAACCCACCGCGGTACCGACAAATGGCGCCGAGCAGGGCGTCGCCAGCAATGTCGCGAATACGCCGCTGAGAAACGCTTCGATCTGAGGGCCGCGCGCCGATCCACCGCTGATCTGCGCGATCGCCTGCGGCAATTGAATGGGCAGCCATTCGAAAAAGCTCGCGGCGAACAGGGTTGTTACCGCAGCCATTGCAACAAGGAACCACGGCTGTTGAAACTGGATGCCCCAGCCCAGCGCGGCGCCGGATTGTTTCAATCCGATCAACACCGCCGCGAGCAGGAGGAAGGACGTCAGAATGCCAAGCGCGGTCGCAACCGCGCCTTTGCGCGCCTGAACCTGTTCGCCTCCGGCGTGCTGCGCAAAGGCAAACAGCTTGATCGACAGGATCGGCAGCACACAGGGCATGAGGTTGAGAATCAGGCCGCCCAGCAAGGCCACCAGCAGAATTGCGAGCAATCCACCTTCATGAGGCGGAGGAGTTGCACGCGAGCGCGCCGTCAAAGGCACGGGCCCCGCAAATTCCGCCGTGCGGAATCCGTCCACGACGGTCAGTGTGGTCTGGTCCGAAGGCTTGAAATCCGGAGGCAACTCCGTCGTCAGGGTTACAGTCTGGCCGTTGTTGCTGAACGCGGCGGATGGCTCAGGCGGCAGGCCGTCGCCCGCGCCTTCGACAAAAAGATCGGGACGGCGAAAGGCTTCCGCCGTGCTGTGCAGCGTGACGACCAGCAGACGTTCGTTGCCGTCACTTTCGATATGCTGGCGGACAATCTCGATTCCGGCAGCTGCGGGTGTGCCAGGAATGGCGGATCGTGCTGCGGCGAGTAAATCGCTTTCCGCCGACGCCCCGCCCGCGCCTGTCCGCAAATCAAGCACAAGCTCGGCGTGTTTCGGCACGCAGATGTCAGCACAAGCTGCATAATCGATCGACAAGGCGACATGCGCGGCGCCATGCGGATCGGCCAGCGTAAGATCCAGCGGCAGGATGAAATGACCGGAGTAAACGCTGTTTTGCAGGTCCGAGACCACAAGCCTTGAAGGCGCCGGCCACGACACGACCTGTCCCTTCAGATTCCGCGAAGCTGACCAATCCAGCACCGGCGCGATGCCAGCGTCGCCTGGCGTGCGCCAGTAGCCGTGCCAGGGTTCAGGATAATCAAATTCAAGGCCAGCCTGCAGGCTGCTGCCGTTGATGCTGTCGGATGCCGTGATGAGACGGACCGAGCCCCTCTTGTCGCCGATCCACGCCGTTGCGGCAGCGAGAGATGGCGATATCGACAGGAAACATAATCCAGCCGCGAGCAGGCCTGAACGCAAAGCACGAAATCCGATCATATCAACCCGTACCGGTCAGGATGCCGAAGCGCTCGCACGCGCCGCACCGACGATGCTGCCATCCGGGGCTTCCAGCAGCACGGCGATCTCCTCACCGACCGGACTGGTGACATTCAGCGTAACCGGCTGTCCCGACCACTCGCCAACGTGCTGGAACGAACGCACGATGTTCGACTCGACCAGGACGCGGCCGCTGTTCTCACCACGTTCGATGTTGGTGCTGTGTTGCGGATCATATCCGACCAGAACGACCCGCGCGGTTCCGCTGCCCTGCCCCACATTGATCGACACCGACCCGCCCTTGCGCGAGACGACAATGGACGTGTTTGCTGCGGCACGCTTGGCCGAGTTGATCGCCGCTTCACCGGCCGACCGGTTCGATCCGACAAAGCTCACCTTTCCGTCCACCACCATTTCGGGCGTGTAGGAGCCGTCGCCGAAACGAGAGCCGTACGTCGCCTGCCGCCGCGTTGCACCTTCGAACGAAAACGGATCGACCCATCCAAGCCGGTTCCAGTAGGTCACATGGAAGGCCAGCGGCAGAACATCCTTCCGGCCGCGAACCAGATCTGTCAGATAGGCATCGGCCGGCGGGCACGACGAGCATCCCTGCGACGTAAACAGTTCAACGACCACGGGGCGATCCGACGCCACGGCCATGACGGGAGCTCCGAGAATCAATGCGGCACTGACAGCGAAAAAACGGGATAACATGCGGGCGCTCCGTTACGGAAAAGCAGTACCGGGTTATTCGGCAGGGTCCCACACTTCGTTACAGGCCGGGCCGCCGATTGTTCCAGGCCTTGGTCAACTGATCGTGTATCACCCCCCCAATCCGGTGCCCGGAAGGCACCCCCATGTCATCGATGGTTGCAGTGCGACCGGAGGCGCAACCTGGTCTTGCCTCGCGTTTTTGTTCGCAAAGCCGGTCCGACGCGGTGACAATCCGCATCCGTCGACGCGCAAGGGAGGCCGTTCCGCCGCCCGACCATCTGGATCTTGAAGATCGCCACCCACCGGGCAGCGCCGGCCCGCCGTCGAATACCCCCGCGAAATTGCAGTGAAATTTCTTTTCACAGCATATTTTTTCGGGAATAAACGCGACTCTCAGGGGCATTTCTTTTATGGTCCGCGCACCTTCGCCGGCCTTCCATCTCCGTTCCCGCAGGACAATCTTCGATGCGTTTCCCGCTTGCTTTCTGTTCGGTCGCAGCGATCGGTTTCGCTGCAAGTTTTCCGGTTCTTGCGCAGACCGCCAAGCCCCCCGCTAAAGGTTCCAGCACCGCAGAGACCCGCTATTTCTCAAACCTCGGCGATATCCTGGGCGACCTGCCTGTCGATGCCTTCATCAAAGAGACCGTGCAGGATGGAAAGATCGTCTCGACCACGCTTGATGCCTGCTACTCGGTCGCTCTGACATCGGACCGCAAGGACCGTTTTGTCGTTGAACTGAAAAGCGATGGTCAGAAGCTGACCGGTAGCGGCGAGACAACGGAAAACAAATTTGCCGTGATCGTCAACCTGACGCGCAAAGGCTTGAAGAACGGTGTGACGTTCGACGGCAAGATCACGATCGGCGACAGGCCTTCGCTGGTATCGTCAACCGACAATTCCGAATCCGACGAAAAGGAATTTCAGGCATCGCAGGCAACCGACGACAACCTCACGGAAAAGCCCGCGGATTTCACTGAAGTCTCCCCGCAATCCCTCGCCATCAAGGTGAAGCGCGAGAACTTTGTCGACCTGATCAAGAGTTTGCGCGCCGACAATGTGCAGCTTTCGCTGGACAGCCTCGCAACCGATTGCGCCGCTCTTCGCACCGGCGCACAGCTGGTGCGCGTCACGGTCGATCCGGCTCGTGCCGGCGCTCTTGTCGATAAACTGAAAAGCTCTCCCGGCGTCATCGATGCGGGATGGACAACCGGTGACTACGACATCGAGCGCTCTATTCTCGTGCCGGCGGCTGAATGGCGTGACGGCGACAAGCTCAACAGGGACAAGCTCGCGGGCGCAATCTCCAACAGCCTGGCGAAAGCGCTTTCCGCCCAGCCCGTCTCAACCAAATGGAACGATACGACGGGCGAACTGACTGTTAGCGTGAAGCGCCCGAACACGGCGGTGCCCGCTCTCAACCTCACCGATACGCTGGAAGTCTCCGCAATGATCGGCCCGGAGAAGCCGGGAGCATCGGACAGGCTGATCGTATGGCTCGGCACGACATCGATCACGACAAGCGATGAAACGCAGGGCCCCCACCTGACGTTTTCCGACGACTCCTCAAATGACGAAGGTGAAAGCGCATTCACCGACGATGATGGTTTGGTCCGGGCGCTGACTGCTGACCTGAAAGGCAAGCAATGGGACGCTGAACGGGCAAAGTGGAAACAATGAGCCGCCCGATCGTAAAGTTCTATCCGTGAACACAACTGCAATGAAATACGACATCGTTATTATCGGAGCCGGTCTCGGTGGCTTGACCAGCGGTGCGCTTCTGGCGCGCGCGGGCCGCAAGGTGCTCGTGATCGAGAAAAGCAATTCGGTTGGCGGCGCAGCGTCGAGCTACAAGGTCGGCGATCTGTTCGTCGAAGGATCGTTGCATGAGACCAGCAATCCGGCCGATCCACGCGACCCCAAGCACGATGTCCTCAAACGCGCCGGCGTGCTCGACGCGCTGAACTGGGTGCCGGGCGGTGCGCTCTATCAGGTGCGGGGAGGCCCGGTCAGCCAGCCGCTGACAGTCCCCGATAATATCGCCACCGCTTGCGAAGCTCTGGTTGCACGTTTTCCCGGCGAGGCCGACGGCATCGGGACGTTGCTGCACGAGATGGAGCAGATCGCGGCGGCGGCTGGCACCTTGTCGAAAGGTGCGGCATTGCTGAAGCACCCCGGCGACCTGATCGCGGCACTGATGGAATTGCTTCCGGCCATTCGCGACTGGAAACTGTCGCTGGCCGACAAGCTCCAGAAGACATTCGGCAACAACGAAGCTGTGAAATGCGCCATCGCCGCCAATCTGTCTTACTACCACGACGATCCCAAAACTCTGTGGTGGCCGTTCTTCGCCATCGCACAAGGCGGCTTGTTGCTAAGCGGCGGGTGCTATGTGCAGAACGGCTCGCAGCGCCTGTCGAGTGCGCTGGCCCGTGAAATCAAGCGGGCGGGAGGCGAGGCCGTGCTTCGGCGGGTCGTCACCGGCATTGAAAAGAACGGCGATACGTTTCGCATTTCCCATACCGCAAAGGACGGCAGCGATCCGAAGACCGCCGAAGCTGCGCGCGTGGTCAGCAACGCCGCGCCGTCAAGCACGGCGGCGTTGTTGCCGCAACCGTTACGACAACCATTCCTCGCGCGCTATGACGGTCGCGCGCCGTCGATCTCAGTGTTCGCATTGACGCTCGGGCTTTCAAGGCCGCCACGGGAATTTGGATTCGAGGCCTATTCGACACAACTTCTGCCCGACTGGATGATCCGGCTCGACGACTACGCCCAGGCGACAACGCTGATGGCGGATGAGCCGTCTGAAAAAATGCCTCCCCTCGCGATCGCCGATTACGCGGCAATCGACTCCGGCGTCTCCGCGCCGCCTTACGTGCTGTCGATTATCGCGCCCGACCGGTTGTCGAACTGGACCGATCTTGATCAGGAGAGCTATCGCGCCAAGCGCGGGCGCTGGCAGAGCGCGATCGTGGCGCATCTGGACCGCCACTTTCCCGGCCTTGCTAGCGCCGTGGTGGCGTCCTCTTTCAATACCGCTGCATCGATCCGGCAATATCTCGGAGCGCCGGAGGCGGCTGTGTACGGCTTCGCGCCGGTCCCTCCGGAATCGGTGTTCAATATGCCGAAGCGATCTCCCGCGACCGCCGTCGAAGGGCTGTATCTGAGTTCAGCCTATGCAGGGTTTGGCGGCTACACCGGCGTGATCCAGGCCGGCGGCGCGTGCGCAGATTTGATTCTGCGCGACAGCTAGTTGCTATTCAGACGAAACCGAAACGTGGCGGGTCCGATCAGGGACACAAAATCACCCTGACGGCGCCAGTTCGCAACACCTCCCAGTCCCGCGATCAGTGCATCGTCGGCCTGCGCCAGAGCGGGCGTGCAGGCCGTATCCGACATCTCGCCGGGCAGGAAGATGACGGTGTCAGCAGCGACCGAGAATTGCCCACGTCCTGATTTGCACCACAGATCAAGCTTGGCTTCGCCATTCTCGCCAATCTCGATCACCGGAGCATGGCGTGCACCGGGCAATTGCTGCGTCTCGAGCGTCATCTCAAGTCCGAAGGGAAATTCGGCGGCCGCTGAGGCAGTGATATTCAGCGAGATAAAAGAAAAAACTGCAACACCCACCACAAACTTCAAAACCTGCATCACGTGAAACCTGTCGACTCGTCTATCTGCCAAACCCGCGTTCTAGCGGCAGATTGTGACAATCGCGAGGGAATTCCGGGTTCAAATCGGCGGCAAATAAAAACCCCCGCGCCGAGGCGCGGGGGTAGAACCAGAGCCGGTCCACGCGCTACTTAATCACCATCAGCGTGAACGGATAGACGTAAGCCTGCAGCATCACGAGCACGCCGACCAGACAGGCTAACGTGATCGAGTGCTTGAACACGAAGCGCAGGATTGTGCCCTCGTGGCCGTACCAGTTGGTTGCCGTCGACGCGACGACGATCGACTGTGCATCGATCATCTTGCCCATGACGCCGCCGGACGAATTGGCGGCGCTCATCAGGATCGGCGATAGCCCCAGTTGCTCGGAGGTGATCTTCTGCAGGTTACCGAACAACACGTTCGACGCGGTATCCGAGCCAGTCAGTGCCACGCCCAGCCAGCCGAGAAGCGTACCGAAGAATGGGTACAACACACCGGTGGTGGCAAACGCCAGACCGAGCGTCGCGTCGATGCCCGACAGTCGGGTCAGCGTTCCGATCGCGAGCATTGCCGAGATCGTGATCAGCGAATACGAGCATAACCTGATGGTACGTGCGTATTGCGAGATCAGACCGAGCGGACTGTATCCCATGATGAACCCGGAGAGGATCGCCGCGATCAGCATACCGGAGCCGGTATAGGACAGCCAGGTGAAGGCGAAGACAGCGCCCTCGGCGGTCGGCTTCGGAACGATCGGCGCAACCTTGTTGATCATGCCGTTGAGATCAGGAACCGCGTATTTCCAGGTCGCCCAGGTGTTGACGCTGTTCTTGAAAGCGTCAGTGCCCCAGGTCAGCAGAACGACGCAAACGATGATCCAAGGCGTTAGCGACTTCCAGATTTCCGGGGTGCTGGGACGAACGACCGGCTTTGGCGGTGCCATGTTCACTGCCGAGATGTCAGCCTGACGCAGAGCTGCCGATTTCCAGATATTTGCAGGCTGCCAGATTTTAAGGAAACCAATCAGAGCGGCCATCGAAATCAGCGACGCGGCAATATCGACGATCCACGGGTTGATATAGTTCGAGACAACGAACTGCGGGATGGCGAAAGACAGGCCGGTGACGAGGATCGCGGGCCAGACTTCCTTCATGCCCTTCCAGCCAGCGAAAGCCCACACCACCCAAAACGGCACCATCAGCGAGAAGATCGGAAGCTGACGGCCGACCATCGCACCCAGCAGGAACGGATCGATGCCAGTGACGCTGGAGAGGCCCTGGATCGGCGTACCAAGCGCGCCGTAAGCAACCGGCGCCGTGTTGGCGATCAGCGAGAGTCCGGAGGCCGCCAGCGGCGAGAAGCCGAGACCGATCAGGATCGCACCAGTCACCGCGACCGGTGTGCCGAAGCCCGATGCGCCTTCGAAGAAAGCACCGAACGAAAACGCGATCAGCAGAAGCTGAAGCCGCCGATCCTCCGTCACGCCTCCGATCAGATTCTGCAGTATCTCAAACAGACCTTTTTCGACGGTGAGGCGATAGAGAAAAATGACGTTCAGCACAATCCAGCCGATCGGGAAGAAACCCGTCACGATTCCGAGAAGCGAGGCACGCAACGAAAGGCCGGCCGGCATGGTGAAGATGAAAATCGCGACCAGATTTGCGATGATCAGCGCCAAGACCGCCGCGATGTGAACCTTAACCTTGTTGGACGCGATCATCGCCAAAAGCGACACGACCGGAATGGCCGCCGCCAGCGTCGATAACGCCTGATTGTTGAATGGATTATAGACTTGATCCCAGTGCATTCGATCTCACTCCCCACATGAATTTGCGGCCCGGCCCGTAGCAGGCCAGTACCGAGACGTGATCTCAGGAAACGACGGAAAGAGGTTGAACCGGCTGCAGCCCCACAACCGTCAACGAGACGCCCCCCGGATCAAGCCATTTGGACGCATGCTAAAAGCGGCGACGTGTCGCACACAAGACAGAGCAACCGAACATTACCGCAACTTTAGTCTTAATCGGCGCTTCGTTCGCCTATAACAAACGCCAAACCCATCCGCCGCCAGGAGCCCCCCTTGAAAAATATCGGTCCAACGCTCGCTGTGATCTGGCGACTGGCAATCCCGTATTTCCGCTCGGAAGACAAATGGGCAGGCCGTTTGCTGCTATGCGCCATCGTCCTGATCGAACTCGGCACCGTCGTCATCGATGTCCTCCTCAATCAATGGCGCAACCGTTTCTACAACGCGCTCCAGGAATACAACTGGGGTGCGTTCGTCCACGAGATCATCTATTTCAGTGTTGTGGCAGCGATCTTCATCACCATTGCCGTCTATCAGCTTTATCTCAATCAATGGCTGCAGATCCGCTGGCGCAAATGGATGACGGAGCACTACCTTGCCCGATGGCTGGACAGCGGCGCGCATTACGGGATGCAGCTCGCGGGCGATCCGGCCGATAACCCGGACCAGCGCATCGCAGAAGACATCCGGCAGTTCATCGATGACGGATCGGGGTCCGGCCTTCTGCCGATCGGGCTCGGGCTGCTGAATTCTGTCGTGACCCTGATATCGTTCGTGGTGATCCTGTGGGGCCTTTCCGAGAGTGCACCTCTGCACGTTTTCGGCCTGAGTTTTGATCTGCCCGGTTATCTGGTCTGGGCCGCACTGGCCTATTCCATTGTCGGAACATGGCTCACGCATCTTGTTGGACGCCCGCTGGTCGGCCTCGACTACCAGCAACAGCGCTATGAGGCCGACTTCCGCTTCAATCTTGTCCGCACCCGCGAAAACGCCGAACAGATCGCACTTCTGCGCGGTGAGAAAGCCGAACATCTGCGGCTGTCGCAACGCATCGACAACATCGTGCGCAACTGGCTGAACATCATGACCAGGACCAAGAAAATCACGGCTTTGACCTCAAGCTACTCTCAGGCCGTCCAGGTGTTCCCCTATGTGCTGGTCGCTCCTGCCTATTTCGCAAAACGCACCGAACTCGGCGGCCTGATTCAGGCGGCATCCGCCTTCCTCAGTGTGCAGGGCGCGCTGTCGTTCTTCGTCAGCAGTTACCGCTCGATCGCGGGCTGGCAGGCCGTCATCACCCGTCTCGACGGTTTCGATAAATCCATCGCCGCCGCTTCGGAGCTTGGCTCACAACAGGGCGCAATCACCCGGCGCTCCGGAAACGATCCGCAGATCGAACTGGCGGACCTCGAAATCAACCTGCCGGATGGCGTGCCTCTGGTCACGGCGGACAGGCTTGTGCTGCGCGAGGGAGAACACACGCTTTTGCAGGGCCCCTCCGGCATCGGCAAATCGACGCTGTTTCGCGTCATCAGCGGGATTTGGCCGTTCGGCAAAGGCACGGTCTCCATTCCCGCGGGCACCAAGCTGATGACGCTGCCGCAGCGGCCCTATCTCCCCATAGGCCCGCTCGCCGATGCCGTCGCCTATCCCGCGCTGCCGGGCACGTTTGACAACGCACAGATCGGCTCCATCCTGCGCGATGTTGGTCTTGCGTCGCTGGCGGATCGTCTGGACGAGCCGGAACACTGGAGCCGACTGCTGTCTCTGGGCGAACAACAGCGCCTGGGCATTGCACGCGCGCTGCTGCATGCGCCGCAGTTCCTGCTGCTCGACGAGGCCATGCCGTCCTCCTGGTTTCACCGATACCCTGATCGGCGTTCAAGAACCCCCGGTGCGGGGGCCCTTCGTGATCTCCGCCCGCGCGGGTTTGGGACCGCCTGTCATCCAATCAAGCAATTCGACGGTGTGAACCACGGGGATCGGCGCTCCGTCGTTATTTCGGATTGAACCGATCTGTACCATGCACCCTATATTGCCCGCCGAGATAATATCCGGCTCAACCGATGCGATGTTTGCGATCTTTCGTTCGCGCAGTCTCCTCGCGATGTCCGGCTGCAGAATGTTGTACGTCCCCGCCGAACCACAACAGAGGTGACTCTCTGGTACATCTTTCACCACGAATCCGCTCTTGAAAAGCAATTCTTTTGGAAGCTGCGTGATTTTCTGTCCGTGCTGAAGCGAACAAGCCGAGTGATAGGCCACGACGATGTCGCTGCGCTGCGTGGGCCATTGCACGTCGAGCTTGTCGATATACTCCGTGATGTCGAGCGCGAGCTTCGATACGCGCGCGGCCTTGGCCGCATAGGCCGGATCCTCGCGCAACAGATAGCCGTAGTCCTTGATCGTCGTGCCGCAGCCGGATGTGGTGACGAGGACGGCATCCAGACCGTTACGGTCGGCCTCTTTTACCCAGACATCGATGTTGGCTTTCGCATGCGCCAGCGCATCGTCGTCCTTGCCCATATGGTGCGTCAGCGAGCCACAACATTGCTCTTCGGCCACCAGCACGACCTCGATGCCGAGCCGGGTCAGAAGCCTGATCGCCGACTGGTTGATGTGAGGCCCCAGCACCTGCTGCGCACAGCCCTGCAGCAGCGCCACCCGGCCGCGCTTTTGGCCTTGAGCCGGAAACACCGTCCCAGCCGAGGGGCCCTGCTCAGGGAGGGTGATCGGAGCCAGCGCCAGCATTGCGCGAAGGCGGTCGAACACCGACGGCGGATGATTCGGTGCGGCGCCCCCCGGCAGCAAGCCGACGAAGGGCTTCGCCAGCCGGGCTGCGATCATACCCGCGCGAAACACGCCCGGTCGCGGCAATACAAAGGCCAGCAAGGACCGAATCAACCGGTCGGACAATGGCCGTGAGTACTTTTTTTCCACCCGCACCCGGGCCTGGTCGACAAGGTGCATGTAGTTCACGCTGGCGGGACAGGTCGTCATGCAGGCCAGGCACGACAGGCAGCGATCGATGTGCTTCACCACTTCCGCCGTCGGCTGCTGGTCCTGCTCCAGCATTTCCTTGATGAGATAAATGCGCCCGCGCGGACTGTCGAGTTCGTCGCCGAGCAGCACATAGGTCGGACACGTCGCCGTGCAGAACCCGCAATGGACGCAGGCACGCAGGATCTTGTCGGCTTCCTTGATATCCGGATCGGCCAGCTGTGCGAGAGAGAATTCGGTTTTCATGCGTGAGTCCGGACCATACGGCCGCGATTGAGAATGTCGCGGGGATCGAAGGATTTCTTGACGCGAAGATTCAGCGCAGCGACGCCGGGGGCCAGTGGATGGAAGACCTCGACCGCTGCGCGAACCTCATCTGTCGCGCGAATCAGCGTGGCATGGCCGCCGATCGGCTGCAGGCGCTGCCGCAACCACGCGGCATGCGCATCCGCCGCAGGCGGCAGCGCTGCCCAGATCAAACCGCCGCCCCAGTCATAAACAATCTCGGCCCCGGCGTGACGTTCCAGCGCCTCACCGAATGCGCCGCCGTCGGCGGGCGGGCACACGATGCGCCACACCGGCCTGTCGCCGAACGGCCCCTTCGCGGCGAATGGCTTTACGTCACGGATAGCGGCCCAGGCTGCGATCGATTCCTCGCCAGCCAGCGTATCGGCCGCACCGAAATCGGCGAGCAGCGACGTCAGCGATTTCGTCCGGTCAGCGACCGAGGCCGGAAAGCCTTCGAGCCGGATCAGGGTCACTGCCTGCGGCCCGGCCCCGATCCGCAACAACTCCTCGCAAGCGGCGTCAAGGGAGATCGCGGGCACATGGGCGGCGGCCGATACATCGAATGACGACCCCAGCGCCCGGTTCATCGCCCGACAGGCCGCCTGATCGTCGAGGCCCCGCAGCACGATGGTCGTCTCGCTCTCCGCTTTCGGCACCACCTTGAAGGTCATCTCCGTGACGACCGACAGCGTGCCCCACGATCCGGCCAGCAATTTGCAAAGGTCATAGCCGGTCACGTTTTTCACTACTTTGCCGCCGGTCACGAAGGTATCGCCAAAACCAGACACGGCCGTTGCGCCAAGCAAATGGTCGCGGGCGCCCCCGGATTTGATCCGGCGCGGACCGGCAAGTCCGGCGCCAAGCATGCCGCCGACCGTGCCGGAAAGGGATGTCCCCAGAAGCACGGAGGTATCGACCGGCTCGAAGCCGAAGGCCTGATTCTTCGAATCGATCAGCGACATCACATCCGACATCGGCGCACCGGCCTGGACCGTGATGATCAGCTCGTTCGGCTCATAGGAGCTGATGCGGTTGAGGGCCGACAGGTCCAGAACCGCATTGGTCGCCATCGGCTGGCCGATCTGGCGCTTGCTGCCATGACCGATCACCTCAAGCGGCTGTTCCGACGCAATCGCATCGCGCACAGCCGCCTCAACGTCCTTGGCGTCGCGGACTTTCAAAGTATCCAAGATCAATTACCTTCCAGAGAAACGGTTTGCGGCGGCAAATCAGAACCGGGGCAATTCGGGGAACGCCAGCTTGCCCTGATGGACGTGGACACGGCCAAGCTCGGCACAGCGATGCAAGGTGGGGAATACCTTGCCAGGGTTCAGCAGGCCGTCGGGATCAAAGGCGCATTTCACGCGCTGCTGCTGCGCGAGGTCGATATCGCTGAACATTTCCGGCATCAGATCGCGCTTCTCGACACCGACGCCATGTTCGCCTGTCAACACGCCGCCCAGCTTGACGCAGAGGCGCAGAATGTCCGCACCGAAGTCCTCCGCGCGCTGCATCTCATCGGCGATATTCGCATCGTACAAGATCAGCGGATGCAGGTTGCCGTCGCCGGCGTGGAAGACATTGGCGCAGCGCAGCCCATACTTCTTGCCCAGCTCGCGAATCCCCGCCAGCGCCGCCGGAAGTGCGCCCCGCGGAATCGTGCCGTCCATGCACAGATAATCCGGGGATATCCGCCCCACCGCCGGAAACGCCGCCTTGCGGCCAGCCCAGAACAAGAGGCGCTCCTGTTCTGAATTGGAAATCTGCAGCGTGGTTTGCCCGCAAGAGCGCGCAATCTTTTCCACCCGCGCAATCAGTTCATCGACTTCAACCGGCGGTCCATCCAGTTCGACAATCAGCAGTGCCTCGACATCGAGCGGATAACCAGCATGTACAAAGGCTTCTGCGGCATGAATGGCATCCTTGTCCATCATTTCCATGCCACCGGGAATGATGCCGGCGCCGATGATATTGGCGACGCACTGCCCGGCGTCCTCCACCGAGGCAAAACCCACCATCATCGCCCGCGCCGTCTCCGGCTTTTTCAGAATGCGCACGGTGATTTCGGTGACGACACCGAGCAGCCCCTCGGAGCCGGTGATCACGCCCATCAGGTCGTAGCCCGACATTTCCGGCGTCTTGCCCCCGATCCGCAGCACCTCTCCGGTGATCAGCACGAATTCGCAACCCAGAACATTATTGGTGGTCAGGCCGTATTTCAGGCTGTGCACGCCGCCGGAATTCTCGGCGATATTGCCGCCGATCGAACAGGCGATCTGCGAGGACGGATCCGGCGCGTAGTAAAATCCAGCATGCGCCACCGCCTGGCTGATGGCGAGATTCGTTACGCCCGGTTCGACCACCGCAACACGATTCTCGAAATCGGTTTCTCGGATACGCTTGAACTTGCCCATGCCGAGCAGCACGGCATCCTTGAGCGGGAGCGAGCCGCCGGACAATGAGGTGCCCGAACCGCGCGGCACCACGCGGATGCCGTTTTCGCCGCAGTATTTCAGAACGCGTGACACCTGTTCCGTTGTCTCCGGCAGCACCACGACCATGGGCGGCTGGCGATAGGCCGTGAGCGCATCGGATTCATACGGCTTCATTTCGGTATCACTGAAAATCACGCCTTCACCGGGTACGATGCCCTGCAGCGCTGCGATGATTTCGTCGCGGCGTGCCAGGACAGCCTCATCGGCGGCGGGCATCTTTATCGTCATGAGCGCTTCCTCTTCGGCCAACAGATATATGAGTGACATATCTGTAGCCACAGAAATGATATTCGGCCACTGGCCTTTGCCCGATTATTGCGATGAAAGCGCCTAAATGCCATCCCTACAATGGCTATGCCGCGGTCCAGGCAGTCGCACTCAGCTTCCGGCAACCATCCTGATCGGCAGGACCGCCTGCACGACAAGACCGCGTGCGCGGGCATCGAGCACTCCCACCGCACGCAGCGCGAACAATGCGATGTTCTGGACGGCTTCCCGCAGTTTTCCCGGATCGCCGAGCGAAGCGGATGTCAGCGGCCCGACCAAGGCTTCATGCAGCGCACCGATCAGGGCGGTGGCGGAAAGCGAGGTGTCTTGCGCGGGAAGATGACCGGCCTTGATGGCGGCTTCGATACGGCGTTCGATCTCGGCAGCGATCTTGCGGCGTGAGATGAGGCGTGATTCGGTGACATCGACGTCGACCGGCTCGGCCAAAATTCCCCAGGCGAGTTTGCGGTTTGAGACCACATGAACGGCAATCGTCGTGATCGCCGCCGCCAGCGCCGACGATGGACCGGGCGCAGCGTCGGCAGCGCGGCGGATCGCGCCGAGTTCAGCTTCTGAGACGTCGGCGATCAGTTCCGAAATAAGATCGGCCTTTGAGGGGAAATAACGATAGACAGTTCCCGCAGCGACCTGCGCACGCGAGGCAACCGGCGCAATCTGCACCGCCGCCATCCCGCCTTCCGCCGCAGCTTCGCGCGCGGCGACCAGAATCGCGGCACGACGCGCTTCCAGACGTTTCACAACCTGCTGTGTGCGGCGATAGACCATCGGAACGGCGGAAATCCTCTCTTGAAAGAGTGAACACCTGTTCAAAATTTTTGACAAGCCCGTCCCACCCCGGATGCTTAAATATCCTTTGATCGGAGCGGTTGCCTCCGGCGTGCTCAACAAAAAAGGCCGCACAATGCGGCCTTTTGAGATCGATATCGTTCGAGCAATCAGGCTTGCGGCTGAGGCTCCAGACCGGTGTCGGGGCGAGGACGCGGCTTTCCGGCCGGCGGAACGGCCGAGGTGCGCGGCGTTGCCGGCTCCAGCACCGATTCGCGATTCGGTTTCTTACCGGCCAGCAGATCGGTGATCTCGTCTCCCGAGAGAGTTTCGAACTCGAGCAAGCCCTTAGCCAAGATTTCGAGATCGGCGCGCTTCTCGGTGAGAATACGGGTCGCCTCGTTGTACCCCTCTTCGACGAAACGGCGGATTTCCTTGTCGATCTTCTGAACGGTTGCTTCAGAGGCATTCTGCGTGCGCGAAACCGACATGCCAAGGAACACCTCGTCCTGGTTCTCGCCGTAGGACACCGTGCCGAGCTCTTCCGACAAACCCCAGCGTGTCACCATCATGCGTGCCAGCCGTGTGGCCTGGTCGATGTCGGACGAGGCGCCGGACGTTACTTTCTCGCGGCCGAAAACCAGTTCTTCCGCGACGCGTCCGCCCATCATGATGGCCAGACGTGACGTCATCTGCTCGAGCGACATCGAGAGCTTGTCGCGTTCCGGCAACTGCATCACCATGCCCAGCGCACGGCCGCGCGGGATGATCGTCGCCTTGTGGATCGGATCGGTCGCGACGACGTTGAGGCCGACGATGGCGTGACCGCCCTCGTGGTAGGCCGTCAGCATCTTCTCTTCCTCGGTCATGACGAGCGACTTGCGCTCGGCACCCATCATCACCTTGTCCTTTGCTTCTTCGAACTCGGCCTGCGTCACCATGCGCTTGTTGCGACGGGCGGCGGTCAGGGCGGCTTCGTTGACGAGGTTCATCAGGTCAGCGCCGGAGAATCCGGGCGTGCCCCGCGCAATGGTCTTAAGGTTGATATCCGGCGCCAGCGGCACTTTGCGGACGTGAACCTTGAGGATCTGTTCGCGGCCGACAACGTCGGGGTTCGGCACCACGACCTGACGGTCGAAGCGGCCCGGACGCAGCAACGCAGGATCGAGCACGTCGGGACGGTTGGTCGCCGCGATCAGGATCACCCCTTCGTTGGCTTCGAAGCCATCCATCTCGACCAGCAGCTGATTCAGTGTCTGCTCACGCTCGTCATTGCCACCGCCGAGACCGGCGCCGCGATGACGGCCGACAGCATCGATTTCGTCGATGAAGATGATGCATGGCGCGTTCTTCTTGGCCTGCTCGAACATGTCACGCACGCGGCTGGCGCCGACGCCGACGAACATCTCGACGAAGTCAGAACCCGAAATGGTGAAGAACGGCACGTTGGCTTCGCCCGCAACCGCGCGAGCTATCAGCGTCTTTCCGGTGCCGGGAGGGCCGACCAGCAACACGCCGCGCGGGATACGTCCACCGAGCCGCTGGAACTTGCCAGGATCGCGGAGGAATTCGACTATCTCCTGCAGGTCCTGCTTGGCTTCATCCACGCCCGCAACATCCTCGAACGTCACGCGGCCATGGGCCTCCGTGAGCATCTTCGCGCGCGACTTGCCAAAGCCCATTGCCTTGCCTGCGCCGCCCTGCATCTGGCGAGACAGGAAGATCCACACGCCGATCAGCGCGATAAACGGCAACCACGACACCAGCAGCGAGACGAACCACGGCACGTTGTCGCCAGGCGGCTTCGCGGTGATCGACACCTTGGCGTCGTATAGCTTCCTGACCAGCGACGGATCGTTCGGTGCGTAGGTCTGGAAGGTCGAACCGTTGGTAAAGGTGCCGTGAATCTCCTGGCCCTGGATCACGACGTCGCGGACACGATTGCCGTCGACTTCATTCAAGAGCTGGGAGAATGAGATGTCTTGCGAACTGCCGCGCTGGCTCGGGTTCTGGAACAACGTAAACAACGCCAGAAGCAGCAAGACGATGATGACCCAGAGGGCGAAATTGCGCAGGTTGGCGTTCATCCGATGTCCTTCGTGGCCCGATCGAGCCTTATAAATCCGAGCGGCACGGGCCGCAGTGGTCGGACCCCAATCTATGTGTGGCAGGAGCCGATGCCAAGGGAACTAGCCACGACTATTTACCGCATTTGAGGCTTTTCCGGGCGAAAACCAATAATGCCTTAAATAATGCTTTGGACCCTTGGTTAAGGCCTTTCGTTTCCCTGTCCGTCAAACCGGCCGGCGAGGCGGAGCAAGACGGATTACCAGGCGCTGTTTCTCGATGCCGACGGTCTTGCCCGCGAGGCTGCGCTTGAACGGCCGGCCGGCGCTGCCCGCTTCGGTCAGCAAACCAAGCAACGCTTCTACCTTTCCCAGCTCCGGAACCCTCGCCTGCGACGCTCCACTGAGCGCCCGGATCAGCAGGCGCACCTGAAGTTCTTCGGATAGCTCCAAAAACGCCGAAAGATTGAATGAGGCATCAGCGCGCGGCACCGGCATCGAACCGCTGGCCCGCAAATAGCGCTCCGCGCCGTCGGTCATCAGTTCGAGCGCCGCATTCGCTCGCGCCAGCCGCGCTGCGAGCCTTGCCAGATTTCGCGCATCGGCGCCCTCGGCCGCCAGGGCCGGCATCAACGCGCGCAGGCGGGGCCGTGTATAGGCTGCATCCGAATTCGTCGGGTCGTCGGCGTAGCTGATACTCGCGCGCCTGAGCGTCGCGACCAACCGATCCTTCGGCACGTCCAGCAGCGGTCTCAACAATGCGATGTCCTCGCGTTTTGACCACCGCGCCATTCCGGCGAGTCCAGCAATGCCGCTGCCGCGCGACAGCCTCATCAGGACGGTTTCGGCCTGATCGTCCTGGGTATGTGCCGTTGCAATGGCAGGAGCGGATAAAGAGCGCGCGGCCCTCGCAAGCAGGTCATAGCGCGCATTGCGGGCAGCTTCAGGCAGTCCGCTCGCCGGTTTGTCGCCGCGCCATCGCGCCGTGCGATGTACGATACCGAGCGAGCTAGCGAGTTGCTTGACCTGACGGGCTTCGGCGGCGGATTCGGGACGCAATCCGTGATCGACCGTGACCGCTGTCAGTTCCGGACCGTTCTTGAGCGCCCGTCGCCAGCGCGCGGCGAGCCAGAGCAGAGCCATCGAATCCGGACCGCCCGATACCGCAAGCACAAGGGCAGGCAACCGCTTCCATCCGGCAAACAATTGCCGGGCCTCAAGGGCTGAGACCGGTTCAGCAGCCTGTCCGCTTTTGCTCACGCACGACACCCTGCTTCACGCCGCTGGACGCCTTGGGATATTTGCGTGCGATCTCACCGAACGAGGCACAAGCAGCGTCCTTTTGTTTCAACGCGGCGAGAGATTGCCCCAACCGCAACAAGGCATCCGGGGCCTTGGCGGACCTGTCATACTTCGAGGTCACCTGCAAAAATGCCTCGGCAGCGTCTCGATATTGCTGGCGCTGAAACAGGCTTTCGCCAAGCCAGTATTGCGCGTCGCCCACCAACCGCTCAGTTGGGTATTTGGCGATGAAATTGCGCATTGTCTCCGCAGCCAGCCCATAATCCTTCCGCTGCATGTAGCCAATACCAAGATCGAATTCGTCTCGCGGCGAGGACGTCGGCGGCGCGGTCGTCAGCGAGGCCGCAGCGCCCGGTGCAGGTTGCTGCGGAGCCTGCTGTTCCGGGGCATAGCCACCTTGTGGGGCGGCCTCAAGATTCAGCGGCGCGCCCGGCGGTGCATTCGGATTGATCGGCAGTTGTCCGCCACCGAGAGCCCGTGGCACTCCGGGCGCATTCGGATTTTGACTCGGATCGAAGGCGTCGCCACGCCGCCCACCGGACGATGCCGCGTTCGGCGGCGGGTTGTCGTTATACGGTGCGTTGATCGGCGCCTGCTGATAGGACTGCGGAGGCTGGTTTGGGTAAGGCTGGTTTTGATAAACTTGGCCCTGCGAGGGCGATTGCTGCTGTGACGCCGGACCGTTCCGTCCGGAAGCATCCCGAGCGGGTGCGCCCCCCGCCTGCAACTGCTGCAATTGCTGTTGTAGCACCTGATTCTGGTGCTGCAGTTCTTCATTCTGGCCGGTCAGCGTCCGCAATTGTTCGGATAGCCGATCAATCTGGGTCTGCGGATCGTCATTGTAATCCTGCGCCGTGGCGTAAGACGTCAGGGCAAACAGTGCGCAGGCAAGACCTGCTCCGGCGATTGTCTTGAACTTGAATGACATGGAATCTGGATGCCTGGACCCGGTTCTTCGATTTTCGACCCGCCGCGCGGGCGGCGAAGCATGACGAACTTACTACGCCAAAAATGTGACTGCCGGTAGCCAAACGAAAACGGCGCCCGAAGGCGCCGTTTCAAACCGGAAAACCGGAGCCGACCTTATGACGAACTGGCGTTCAGCACGGTGACGGCGCGGCGGTTCTGGGACCAGCACGAGATGTCGTTGCAGACCGCGACCGGGCGCTCCTTGCCGTAGGAGATGGTTCGCATACGACTCGCCTCGATTCCTCGAGAAACCAGGAAATTACGCACTGACTGCGCGCGCCGGGCGCCGAGCGCAATGTTGTATTCACGGGTGCCGCGTTCATCCGCGTGACCTTCAATGGTGAAGGTGTAGCGCGGATACTGGCGCAGCCACTGCGCCTGCTTCTCCAGCGTGTTGATCGCCTGCTGTGACAGATCGGTCTGATCGCTATCGAAGAACACACGGTCGCCGACATTGACGACGAAGTCCTGCTGGCTGCCGGGCGCGGCCGCGCCTGCCAGACCGTCCCCACCGAGGCCGTTCTTGTTGGCGCAGGCTCCCATCGACAGCGCGACGGCCAGCACCGCCGCAAATTTGAATCCCTGGAGGATACGCATCTGAGAAAACATTCCGGAGCCTCCACGCTCGCGTTTTATTGTCCAGAGTCCGATCTACAGCCGCTTGGTTAAGCGAACGTTCCGTCAACCTTGATGGGGGGTTGCCAAAACCGATCAAATGCCCCGGGACCGGGTAAAGCAATCGCGATGGTTAATAGGGTGCAAATATGGCGTGACATTGAAACTCGCCATTGTTTGCGAGTTCCCGTGCGTTTTCCACTCTTGATGTGGCGTCAGGACAATAGTGGCGACCAAGCAGGATCGGAGGCGAAGCCCGGCGTCGGCTGCTTCTGCTCGTTACGGCCGGAGATATCGACCGTGTAGAGATACGGGCCTTGGCCAAGGTCGCGGAAGAACATCACCACGCGCCCATTCGGCGCGAAGGTCGGTCCTTCATTATGGAAGCCCGATGTCAGGATTCGTTCGCCGGAGCCGTCCGGCTTCATGATACCGATGGCGAACTGGCCACCGCCCTGCTTGGTGAATGCGATGTAGTCACCGCGCGGCGACCAGACCGGTGTCGAGTAACTGCCATCGCCAAACGAAATGCGCTGCGCAGCACCCCCGCTTGCCGCCATCACATAGATTTGCGGCTTGCCGCCCCGATCCGATTCGAAACACAGGCGCGCCCCGTCCGGCGAATAGGAAGGTGAGGTGTCGATCGCCGGCGTATCGGTCAGGCGCATCGTCGATTTCGAGCGCAGGTCCATGGTAAACAAATTGGAATTACCGCCCTGCTGCAGGCTCATGACAATGCGCTGACCGTCTGGCGAAAAGCGCGGCGCAAACGACATTCCGGGGAAATTGCCAACGACTTCGCGCTGGCCGGTCTCCACGTTGAACAGATAGACCCGCGGATCGCCCTCGCCGAACTCCATATAAGTGATTTCCTGCGTCGAGGGCGAGAAACGCGGCGTCAGCACGAGGTCCGCGCCCCGCGTCAGATACCGCACACTGGCGCCGTCCTGATCCATGATCGCCAGACGCTTGACGCGGCGGGTTGCGGGACCGCTCTCATCGACGAACACGATGCGGCTGTCGAAGTAACCTTTTTCGCCGGTCAGGCGCTCGTAAATCTGGTCCGAAATAATATGCGCCACGCGGCGCCAGGATTCGGGCGAGGTGAAATACTGCTGGCCAGTGAGCTGCTGGGCGGCGGGCACGTCCCATAGCCGAAACTCCGCCTTGAGGCGGCCGTCGTTTTGGCGGGTCGCACGGCCTGTCACCAGTGCCTGCGCGTTGATCTGCCGCCAGCTCGGAAACTGGGGTGAAACATCAATGCTGGAAATTCGTTCGATATAAGCCGCCTGATCGATTGGAGCGAACAATCCGCTGCGCTTGAGATTGTTGGTGATCACTTGCGTGATTCCGGCACCGACCTCGCCATCCGACGGATTGCCCGGGACGAAATTCGGAATCGCGATCGGGATCGGCTGAAAGTTGCCCTGGTCGACCTGGACGCGAACCTGCGCCGCGGCCTTGAACGGCAGCCCCAGCGAGACGGCAGCGGCTGCGCTCCCGCCGACCAGCTGGCGGCGGGTCATGCTGAAGGACATTGGCGACTTCTTATCCTGGTTCATCCTGCGGGGTCCTGCGCAAACGTCTGGCGTGCGCGCTCAAGAGTTACGTTCGGTGAAAACGGGTTCGAAAAATTTCCATTCGTCAAAGAAAGCCGCAGGCAGATTATAGGGCTGACATTCGATAATCGCGCGACGCGCGCTCTCCTGGTAGACGCGGAAATAGGGTGAGCCACTGCCCGGCAGCGGCACCGGCATCGTCTCGAGGGTGCCGTCCTTCTTCAGACGGATATCGAAACTCGCCTCGATCTGCTGGGCTTCAATACCGCCATACGGCTTCTTCCAGCAACGCTCGACCTGTGACTTGAACATCGAGCCCCAGGTTGCCGAATTGTCGGCGGCGCGGCCATGGGCCAGACCAAGCGCGGCCTGGGAATTTAGTTGCGCGCCCGTAATCGACTGCCGCGTCGGATCGCGCTTGTCGAGCAGCGCCGCGATCTTGGTCTCGTCGAAGACCCGCTCGCGCTTGGGTTGCTGCGGCTGGGGCGGCGCAGCCTGCGCCTGCTTCTTCGGCGCGGGCTTCTTCGCTTCTTCCTTCTTCAGCGCCTCTGCGATGGGGTCGACCTTGGCCGGATCGGGTTTCTTCTCGGCTGGCTTGGTCTCTTCCTTGGGCTTTTCCTCGGCGACCGGCTTTGGCGGATCAGGCTTTTTCTCGACTGGCTTTTCGACGGGCTTCGGCGGCGGCGCAGGCGCGGTATCGGTCACCACCGGCGGCTTCTTGTCGTCGATCTTGCCCACCGGATCATCCTGCGGCGGGGTCGCATCGGCGACCTTCTCGGCCAGCGGCTTTGGATTGTCCTTCTTGCCGGTCTTGATGCCCTGCGTGACCTTGGCGAATTGATCGGAAGAAATGATATCGACCGGAAGCGATTCCTGCGGCGTCGTTTCAAACGCCTTGCTGGAGAACGAGACAAGACCCCAGCCGATCACCAGAGCATGCAGAGCGACAGACGCTGCGAGGGTCCGGTCGATCTTCACCGTCACGTCCCTTGTTCGATCTCTGTCACCAGCGCGACGCGCTTGAACCCGGCAGCGGACAGCCGGCCCATCACCTTCATGATGGTGCCGTAGTCGGCCTTGGTGTCGCCGCGCACGTAAATTCGCTCATCGGTTCCGCCACGAGCGTCGGTGATCGCCTTCAGCTTTGCGACCAGATCGTCGGGGGAAATCTCGGTGTTGTTGAGAAAGATCTTGCCCGAAACCTGTACTGAGAGCGTCAGCGGCTCCTTGTCCTGATCGAGGCTTTTGGCTGCGGTCTGTGGCAAGTCGAGCGGCACGCCGACAGTCAGCAGCGGCGCCGACACCATGAAAATAATCAAAAGCACGAGCATCACGTCCACCATCGGGGTGACGTTGATCTCCGCCATGACGGGCGCACGCTGATGACGACCGCGCCGGCCTCCACCTGCTCCGCCTCCCATGCTCATTCCCATGATCGTTCGCCCGTTGTCGTGTTGAAAACTTACGCCCGCTCGTCGATCTGCCGAGACAGGATCGCCGAGAACTCGTCGGCGAAACCCTCCAGGCGCTGCGCCTGCCGGTTCACCTCGGATGTGAACTTGTTATAGAAAATTGTCGCCGGGATGGCGGCGATCAAACCGACCGCAGTCGCAAACAGCGCTTCCGCAATGCCGGGCGCCACCACGGCCAGCGATGTGTTTTTCGAAGCCGCAATCGACTGGAAGCTCGACATGATGCCCCAAACGGTGCCGAACAGGCCGACAAACGGGCCGGCCGAGCCCACGGTCGCGAGCACCAGCAACCTGCGGTCGAGCCGTTCGATTTCACGCGCGATCGACACGCTCATCACCTTGTCGATGCGGGTTTGAAGACCGGCGAACGAACGCGAATGGCTCTCGAACGAACGCTTCCATTCCCGCATCGCGGCCACAAACAAGGCCGCCATCGAATGCGTCGGTTTTGCCGACAGCGTGCGGTACAGATCGTCGATCGACTGGCCGGACCAGAACGCCTGCTCGAAGCGGTCCATGGCGCGCTTGGTGCGCGCGTACAGAAAAATCTTGTCGATCGCGATGGCCCAGACCCAGACCGAACAGCTCAGCAGGCCAAGCATCACGAACTTGACGACGATATGCGCCTGCAGGAACAGGGAGATCAGCGACACGTCGGAGGAGGCCACCGGCAGGGCTGATTGTGCCACGTCGGCTGGATTCATGATCGGGATCCTCTCAACGTCATTATCTCCAAAATGATTGCGGGAGCGCGACAAACCGTGCGCAACCCCACATGCTGCTGCCAAAACGCCAACGTCGCCGATCGTTCAAAATCGATGCCATGTCGCGTGGGGTGGCCTTATCCCCAAGGCCGGTTTCAGGAATCCCCTGCCAACATGTCAAAACGAGGGCTGAAAACGCCGTTTTGGCCCGTTCAACAGACGCCCGGCGTGGTTAAAATGAGGTTACCAGAACCGGTTTCAGAGGCAGAAAGCCCCATGACTTCAAGATGAAATGCCTAAAGCAAAAGCGCCCGCCTGAGGCCAGGCGGGCGGTTTCGAGCGTCACGGTCTGGGGCGATCAACCCTGCGGCTGATCGTTCGGCGGGGTTGGACGCGGGCGGTGCTGGGACATGAAGGCATCGAACTCCTCCTTGTCCTTGGCCTGACGCAGACGCTCAAGGAAGTCCTTGAATTCCTTCTGCTCCTCCTCAAGGCGGCGCAGCGTCTCCATGCGGTAATCGTCGAAGGCGCGATTGCCGCTGGTTTGCGGACCCCAGAAACCGCGGCCATCCATGCGGCCACGCATCCGGTCCATCTTCCACTGCATGCGCTCCATCTTCTCGGCGAAAGGTCCGCCGCGATCCCAACAACCCATTTTGCGTCTCCCGATTGTGTAGGCGAGCGCCGCCAGTCCCAGCGGCCACCAGATGATGAAAGCGGCGATCACGAGGATCACCGACGCCGGGTGACAAGACCGCCGGTGCCATTCGTTGTGATGCCAGCGCCCGTCGTCAGGGCGCGAACCCCAACCCGGCCGCCCGGGTCTGTCGAAGTCTGCAGTCTGCGTCATTCGGCTCTCCTCGCCGTGAATGTAAATAACATTTACATAGCTAATCCATCAAGCCCGGTTGTCAAGCTGCGCCCGGTGCGGCGACTTCAAATTTAATGATTGGGAGCTGCGGCTGTTTGTCTCTCGGGTGTAAAACCCAGACCCTTGAGATAGACCAGCACACCGGCCTCAAGCAGGTCTTCCGGGGACATCGGCAGCCTGCGGCCCGACGCATCGCCGCGCCCGAACAGCGAGGCGATGCCGTGCGACATCGCCCAGATATGCAGCGCCATCATCAGCGCGGGGGGACGCGGCACGTTGGGCGGTGCCAATGTCACCAGCCGCTCCGCTGCGGCGCGGATCACGGCAAAGGCGCGTTCGCTGGCGACCAGCAGCGACGGATTGTTCTCCAGCGGCAGGCCCGATTCGAACATCGCCGAATAATACGCCGGGTGCTCGCGGGCGAACGCAAGATAGGCGATGCCGACACGCTGAAACGCGGTCATGGTATCGGGCCGGCCGTCGTCCCACGCCGCATTCAGCCGCGCCTCGAACTGCTCGAAGCCCTGCTGGGCAATGCTTGCCAGCAACTCATCGCGGTCGCGGAAATGCCGGTACGGCGCGGCCGGGCTGACGCCCGCCGACCGGGCGGCCTCCGCGAAGGTGAAGCCTGCCGGTCCCTTGCGCGCGATCAATTCGAGCGCCGCCTTGACCAGCGCTTCCTTCAGATTGCCGTGATGATAGCCGCCCTCGCGGCGGCCCTTGTGATTCCAGCTCATGTGAAAGGCTTTTACATCAGCGCGAACCGCGCGTCACCCGCGTTACAGAAGCCGCTCACGCAGATCGGCCATGGCGCGGATAAACACCTTAGGATCGTTCAGCGCCCGCGCCATTACCAGCGCCCCCTGAATCACGACCATGGCATCCTCAGATTTGCGCTCGGCGATGGCGGGCGCGAGCCCGCTCCTTTGCAGCGCCGAGATGAGCGCGTCTCCCCACCGCTTGAAGTAGCTGTGCACCTGTTCGGCGAAGACGTCGCGTGTGACACCGAGCGCCACCACCCCGACCAGACAGACACGCTTGCCGGACCAAAAATATTTTTCCGTTGCGGTGATCATGTCGGCGACCGCCTGCTTGGGATCTTCCGTCTTCAGCAGCGGCGCGAACACGTTGACCTCGAACCAGTTGTCGATCTCGGCCAGCACTTCCTTGGCCATCTGCTCCTTCCCGCCGGGGAAGAAGTGATAGAGGCTACCCTTGCCAAGACCGCACGCTTTGCCAAGCAGCGAGAGGGTCGCCCCCTCATAACCGTGCGCGCGGAAAACCTCCGCCAATCGAGGCAGGATATCCGCGCGCTCGGCTATTTGTTTTGCCAAATCCCTTGACCCTTTTCAGGTTTAGCCGCCCTCGGCTCGGCAGCCCTTAGTAGCCCTTGGGCGTGTTTGCCAGGCCAGGATGATCAGCCGGACGCGGGCCGGGAACTTCCCAAAAAAACTGTCGCTCGGATTCCTTGATCGCGATGTCGTTGATGCTGGCTTCGCGACGACGCATCAGTCCCTGCTCGTCGAATTCCCAGTTCTCATTGCCGTAAGCGCGGAACCACTGGCCGTTGTCGTCGTGGTACTCGTACTGGAAGCGCACCGCGATCCGATTGTCGGTGAATGCCCACAGTTCCTTCACCAGGCGATATTCGTGCTCCTTCTTCCATTTATCGGCGAGGAACGCGACGATCGCCGCACGACCCTGAAGAAGAACGGACCGATTCCGCCAGATGCTGTCCTCGGTGTAGGCGAGCGAAACCTTCTCGGGATTCCGCGAATTCCAGCCGTCTTCCGCTGCGCGAATTTTCTGCATGGCGGTTTCGCGGGTGAAAGGCGGAAAAGGCGGGCGTGACATGGCGTTGCTCCTGCTGTTTGTACCGATAAGTACAATCTGTACCGGGCGGTACAAACAGTCAACCCCACCGCACATCGGCCTGGAAATTTTTCAGGCGCCGTCCTGATCGGCCTTCATGAGACTGCGCAGCGCCTTGGGGATCGGCCTGGCCCGACCCCCGGAGACGAAGGCCACCTTCACCCTAGCCTCGATCAGAAGCTCATCACGCAGACGCACCTCCTGCGACAGCGTCATCGACGCGCCTCTGATATCGTGCGGCATCGTGATGACGGTGAGGACATCGTCCATTCGCGCAGGTCGCAGAAACTCGATCTGCATTGAGCGCACGACGAACGCGAAGCCCGGCGCCTCATTGCTGGCTTCCGCGAACAGCGCACTCTGTTCCGCACCGAGCAGTCGCAGGTAATTGGTCCGGCCACGCTCCATGAATCGCAAAAAATTGGCGTGATAGACGATGCCGGAAAAATCGGTGTCTTCGTAATAGACCCGAAGCTGCATCACATGGCAGCCATCCACAATGGCGCCGTCAAGCGCGGATGTCGTCGTATCATTCATAACGTTACTCGTCGTCCTGATTGAACAAACCGAACTGCGAGGCATCGCGCGAAGGCTCCGCAAGACCAAGGTGTTTGAAAGCGTGGCCAGTCAACAACCGCCCGCGCGGCGTGCGCTGCAGGTAGCCGCACTGGATCAAATACGGTTCGATAATGTCTTCGATGGCATCGCGCGGCTCGGACAGCGCCGCGGCCATTGTTTCGACGCCGACCGGCCCGCCGCCATAGTTCATCGCGATCGTCGTCAGATACCTGCGATCCATCGCGTCTAGACCGGCATTGTCCACTTCCAGCGCGCTCAGCGCATGGTCGGCGATCTTGCGGTCGATCGCGGTGGCATCCGCCGCGGAGGCGAAATCGCGCACCCGGCGCAGCAGGCGGCCGGCAATGCGCGGCGTGCCCCGCGCGCGCCGAGCGATCTCGTTGGCGCCATCCCCGGTCATGCCGATCCCGAGCACGCGCGCGCCGCGCGTGACGATGTGCTCAAGTTCGCTCTCGGTATAGAAGTTCAACCGGATCGGAATGCCGAAACGGTCGCGCAGCGGGTTGGTCAGCAGGCCCGCGCGCGTCGTCGCGCCGACCAGCGTGAATTTCGCAAGATCAATCTTCACCGAACGCGCCGCCGGCCCCTCGCCGATGATGAGATCGAGCTGGAAATCCTCCATCGCCGGATACAGCACTTCCTCGACTGCCGGATTGAGGCGATGGATCTCGTCAATGAACAGAACGTCCCGCTCCTCGAGGTTGGTCAGCAGCGCCGCAAGATCGCCTGCCTTTGCAATGACCGGCCCCGACGTCGCGCGAAAGCCAACGCCGAGCTCGCGGGCGACGATCTGCGCCAGTGTGGTCTTGCCCAGACCCGGCGGCCCGACGAACAGCACATGGTCGAGCGCCTCCTTGCGTTTGCGGGCGGCCTCGATGAACACCGACAGATTTTTGCGCGCCTGCTCCTGCCCGACAAAATCGGACAGGCTCTGCGGGCGCAGCGACGTGTCACCGATATCATCGGCGCGGCGGTCGGGCGTGACGAGGCGGGGTTCGGTCATGACGCGCTCACTTCGCCAGTTCCTTAAGCCCGAGACGGATCAATTGCGCGGTCTCGGCATTCTCGCCAGCGCCGCGCACGGCGCTGGCAATCGCCGCGGCAGCCTGCGGCTGGCCATAGCCGAGATTGACCAGCGCGGAAATCGCATCCGACACCGGACGCGGCGCGCGATTGTCATCCATCGCGCCGGACAGATGCACGATGGCCGGATCGACACTGGCGAACGCCGGCGTCTTGTCTTTCAGTTCGGTGACGATGCGCTCTGCGACTTTTGCTCCGACGCCGGGTGTGCGCGCCACCGCGGCCTTGTCGCGCAGCGCGATGGCGTTGGCGAGATCGGCTGGCGGCAGCGTGCTCAACACGGCGAGCGCGACCTTGGCACCGACGCCCTGCACTGTTTGCAAAAGCCGGAACCATTCGCGCTCAGCGTCGGTGCGGAATCCGAACAGCTTGATCTGGTCTTCCCGCACGTATGTCTCGATCGAGAGCACAGCCGCCTCGCCGGGCGACGGCAACGCCTGCAATGTGCGGGTCGAGCAATGCACCTGGTAGCCGACGCCCTGCACATCGAGGATCACGAAATCCTCGCTGTAGGAGTCGATCAGGCCCTTCAGCTTTCCGATCATAGGCCCGCGATCCGGAGCTTCAAGGCAACACTCTGGCGATGATGCGCATGGGTGATGGCGATGGCGAGCGCGTCGGCGGCATCCGGAGTCTTCGGATCGGCCTTGGGCAGCAGCACGCCCAGCATGACGCGAATCTGGTTCTTGTCGGCATGTCCCGCGCCAACAACGGTCTTCTTCACTTGATTGGGCGCGTATTCCGAGACCGGAATTCCGAACTTCGCCGGGGTCAGCATGGCGACGCCCCGCGCCTGTCCGAGTTTCAGGGTGGAGGCGCCGTCCTTGTTGACGAAGGTATTCTCGACCGCAGCTTCAAGCGGGCTGAAATCGCCGAGCACCCGCGCAAGTCCTTCATGAATTGCGAGCAGCCGCTCGGACAGCGGCAATGTCTCGCGCGATTCCACGGAGCCGCAACCGACATAGATCAGGCGGTTGCCGTCAATGTCGATCACGCCCCAGCCGGTGCGGCGCAGGCCCGGATCGATGCCGAGTATCCGAATCGCGGAAGATGTCATGCCCGGATCATAACCCAAACCGCGCCAAAGGTCCGCGCTCAGAGCAACGTCCCATGCAGGATCATCAGTGCCACGGAGAAGTAGATGACAAGGCCCGTCACGTCCACCAGGGTGGCGACGAATGGCGCGGAGGCGCTTGCCGGATCGAGCCCGAGTTTTTGCAGACCGAAGGGCAGCATCGCTCCGGCGACCGATCCAAAGGTGACAATCCCGACCAGCGCGATTGCGACCGTCAGCGCGACCAGCACCCAGTGCTCGCCGTAATCGAAGAAGCCGAATTTCTGCCAGATAATAATCCGCAGCACCCCGATCGCGCCGAGCATCGCGCCGAGCAGGATACCGGTCGGCAATTCGCGCAGCGCCACGCGCCACCAGTCGGACAATCTTACATCACGCAACGCCAAAGCCCGGATCAGCAGCGAGGTCGCCTGCGAGCCGGAATTGCCGCCCGAACTCATGATCAGCGGAATGAACAGCGTGAGCACGATCGCCTTCTCAAGCTCGCTCTCGAAGTGCTGCATGGCGCTCGCGGTCAGCATTTCGCTGAGGAACAACAGACAGAGCCAGACGCCGCGCTTGCGGATCATGTTCATGAAGCCGATCTGCAAATAAGGCTCGTCGATCGCCTCCATGCCGCCGAACTTCTGCACGTCCTCCGTGTTCTCGTCGATAATCGCATCGATGATGTCGTCGAAGGTAACGATGCCGAGCAGATGCCCCATTTTATCGACCACCGGCACCGCCAGAAGATCGTGACGCGCGATCAGGCGCGCGACATCCTCCCGGTCGGTCAGCGGCAGCGTGGTGATCGGATCGGTGGCCAGCGACAGGATCGCCGCCGATGGCTCGCCGGAGATCAGGCGGCGCAGGCTCACCGCCCCGACAAGCCGGCGTGTCACGGTATCCAGCACATAAATCGCGTAGATCGTCTCGCGGGTCCGTTCGACATGGCGAAGATGTTCGAGCGTCTGCGCCACGGTCCAGTTGCCGGGCACGCTGACGAACTCGGTCGTCATCATCGCGCCCGCGGTGTTGTCCGGGTAGGCCAGCAGACTCGAGATCGCCGTGCGCGAAGCCTCATCGAGACCCTGCATCAGTTCGGTTTTCACCGGGTCTTCGATCTGCTGAATAATATCGGCGGCCATGTCCGCGGACATGCCGGCCAGAAGCTGCGAGGCAATGGCGCGCGGCAGCGCCTCCACGATCTCGGCGGAAAAATACAGCTCCGGCTTGTCGAGAATTTCAACCGCGGACTCGCGAGGCAGCAGCGTCAGGACCGCCGCCGCCTCTTCCGGCTCAAGCTTGTTGAGAACGTCAACCTTGTCGGCAACGTGCTCACCGGCCAGGCTGGCGGCGACTACAGCCGGATTGAATCCGTCGTCAAATACGGTTTGGATATTCGTCATGACTCACCTTCGGATCTGCCGGCAGCAGCAGCGTCGGTGAGCCTTAAAGCTCCTCAGCCGCCTAGACCGCTACCGGCAATGTACCTGGACTGTCGCTTGGCATGTTTGAGGATTTCCAGTGATGCAGCGTCGCAAAAAAATTGACGCCGCCCGCGAAGGACATGACCCTTCGCCACAGCGGCGTCAACAAGAACTTGCGTGAGGATGAAGCGTTCCGCCGGCTCAACCCGCCATCTTCGCAGCGAGCGCGTCGGATACTTCAAAATTGGCGTAGACGTTCTGCACGTCGTCGTGCTCGTTCAGCAGATCCAGCAGCTTGATGAGCTTCTCGCCGGTCTCATCGCTGACGGCGATGTTGTTCTGCGGCTTCCAGATCACGGCTGCCTTGCGAGGCTCGCCGAACTTGGCCTCAAGTGCCTTGCCAACATCGCGGAACGTTTCCTGCGAAGCGTAGATCTCGTGGCCGTCTTCGGTCGACACCACATCGTCGGCACCGGCCTCGATCCCCTCCTCCAGCATCGCATCGGCGGACGCCTTGTCGGCGTCATACTCGATCACGCCGACATGATCGAACATGAACGACACCGAGCCGGTTTCGCCGAGATTGCCACCGGCCTTGGTGAAGTAGGAACGGATATCGGAGGCCGCACGATTGCGATTGTCGGTCAACGCCTCGACGATGACGGCGACACCGCCCGGACCATACCCCTCATAGCGGATTTCATCATAGCTATCGCCCTCGCCCCCGATCGCCTTCTTGATGGCGCGCTCGATGTTGTCCTTGGGCATGTTCTCGGCGCGTGCCGCAATGACGGCGGCGCGCAGGCGCGGGTTCATCGCCGGGTCCGGGGTGCCGAGCTTGGCGGCGACGGTGATTTCGCGCGCCAGCTTGCCGAATACCTTGGACTTCGCCGCATCCTGCTTGCCCTTGCGGTGCATGATGTTCTTGAATTGGGAATGTCCGGCCATTGCTGTCCTCGGTCGTTCAGAGTCGTCTTCGATGTTCAGGTGGGGTCGGGTTTATAGGCCGGTCGCGGCGATTTTCAAAGTGGTCCACCGCATTTCGTCCCGGCCGGACTCACCCCCAGAATGCCGGCACCGCGGGAGCGAGGACCGGCCCGATCCGCACCGGCGCGACATGTCGCGCCAGTCCCGTCGCATCGTCAGTGTCGACCGCCACACCGCTCAGCGTTGCGATCCCCTCACCGGGAACGAACCGTGCGGAGGAATAGCCGCGCAGGAAGCGGCCGATCGGCTCCTCGCGGTCCATGCCGATGATCGTCTCGTAATCCCCGGTCATGCCCGCATCGGTCATGTAGGCCGTGCCACGCGGCAGGATCCGGCAGTCGGCGGTCGGCACATGGGTATGGGTCCCGACCACCAGGCTTGCGCGTCCGTCGGCAATGTAGCCGGCCGCCTGTTTCTCGCTCGACGCCTCGCCGTGAAAATCGATCACGATGGCGTCGGTCGCCTCGCGCAGCGGACAGGCATTCAATTCGCGCTCGATCGGTGCGAAAGGATCGTCGCAGGGCGCCATGAAGATGCGGCCGATCGCATTGATGACCAGCGCCCGCTGACCATTCTTGGCATCGACCAGCGCCGCCCCACGTCCGGGAGTGCCAGGCGCAAAGTTGAGCGGACGGATCAGCCGCGGCGCACGTTCGATGAACACCAGCGCTTCGCGCTGATCCCAGGAATGATTGCCGAGCGTGACGGCATCGGCGCCCGCGTCCAGCAGTTCCTGATAGATCGCCTCGGTGATTCCGAACCCGCCGGCGGCATTCTCGCCGTTGACGACAACGAGATCGAGCTTCCAGTCACGAACAAGACCCGGAAGATGATCCGTCACCGCAGCGCGGCCGCTGCGACCCACAACGTCGCCAACAAACAGAATTCGCACTCTCAGAGGCTCCGCAAATCGATGATTTCATTTTCCGTTAGCACGAGATCGAGGGGCTCGTCGTGCGCATCACGCATGGCATCGTCGATTTCCTGCACGGCAAACGCGACGCCGATGGCGACGACTTTTTTCGATTTCCGCAAATGACTGAGCGTGCGGTCATAATAGCCGCCGCCATAGCCGATGCGATGCCCGCGGCGGTCGAATGCCGCGAGCGGCACGAGCACGATGTCGGGCTCGACCTCTTCGGCATCGGATGACGGCTCGAAAATTCCGTACATGCCGCGCACCAGCCGCGTTTCCTTTGTCCACGCGCGGAAAATCAACGGCTGGTTGCGCTCGACCGCGACTGGCAATGCCAGCGACGCTCCACGCGCCCCGAAAGCCTGCATCAGGGATGAAACATCGATTTCACTACGGATCGCGGAAAAACCAGCAACAATCGTGCTGGCCGATATCTCGACGCAACCCGCATGTCTGGCGATCGCCTGCGCTGCCGCGGCGCGATGGCCCGCGCTCAGCGCATCGCGCCTTGCAAAGGCCTCCGTTCGCAATTCGATTTTCGTTTTTGAAACGGGAATGCGCGCACCCGGCCAAAGAGGGTTCCAAGGGGAGCCCAATTCAAGAGATTCAAAGTGCGAAGCCGCAGTCGCCGTTGTAGCGCTCGATCCCGGAGACCTACCTAAGTAGGTGGGCACCATGTGACCAAATCCACGGATCTGGCCAGGGACAGTTCCCTTGAGATCGATAAGGCCCCGGGGAATAATGGCTCTGACGCGCGCCACAGCCTCGCGTGATCTATGTAGCGATGATCGGCGTCCAGCGCCAGCCGCACGTCATCAATTCAGCCGAGCGCAACATTGCCCGCAATCGGGCGGTTCAGTTCGTGCGTCATTCGCTCGATCCTGTCGGATGCCGCATTGAGCGCGTTGGCGACAGCGGTCTGTGTCGCGCGCGCGCGATCTGCCGCGACCACGCGGACTTCGCGCAGCGCCTCGATTTCTTCTTCCAACCCCCGCATGCGGCGCTCGGAATCCGCCAGTTCGTCTGCAATGGTCAATGCCGCCATTACCGTGAGGCGCTGGTCACCGATCTCGCCGAACTTGCCGCGCAGGCTGGTCACCCGGCTCTCGAGAACCTCCGCGAGCCGCAGGAGCCGTGTCTCCTGCCCTTCCTCGCAGGCCATCCGGTATTGCCGGCCATTGATGGTGACGCTGACGTGGCTCACGATCCCTCTCCCTCGATCACCGAGCGGATCGTCTCGATCGCGACGTCGAGACGTTCGGCGATTTCGCGGTTGGTGCGCTCAAGCTCGCGCGACCGCACCAGCGTGCCGTCGAGTTCGTTGGCCAGCCGCGAGCGATCGACGCCGAGCGCTTGAATACGGGCCGCGAGTTCGTCGCCGCCGCGATCATATTCCCGGCGCCGGTCAACCGCGCTTTCCAGCCCATCGAGTGCGGCGGCAAGGCGCCGCGTTGCCGCTTCGATATCACCAGGCGCGGGCCCCGGAGCCAGCTGCGGCGCGATCTCCGGCTGCGCGAAAGCGTTGGGCATGCGGTCGTTCATGAGCGAGGCAGTTGCCCTCTGTCGGTAAACCGCGGATTGTTGAGCAGCCAGCGCCATCGGAAAATCCCGGTCAAACAAGCATTTATACCGGAATCTATTGTCCGATTCGCTCAAGTGCAACGCTGCATTCAACCTATGCACCGTTATGCGCGTCTGCACCCTTTGGCCCCTTGGACTCGTCGCATGCGGGGTGCTATCCACCCGCACCTTCTCACTTTCCCTCAAATATCCCGAGCATTTCTGATGACGTCCAAGGTCGATCCGTCCCGTATGGCCAATGCGATTCGCGCGCTTGCGATGGACGCGGTGGAAAAAGCAAAGTCCGGCCATCCGGGGCTGCCGATGGGCGCCGCCGACGTTGCCACCGTGCTGTTCACGCAGTTTTTGAAATTCGACGCCGCTGATTCGAATTGGCCCGATCGCGACCGTTTCGTGCTTTCAGCCGGACACGGCTCGATGCTGCTCTATGCGTTGCTATACTTGACCGGCAACGAAGCGATGACGATCGACCAGATCAAGAACTTCCGTCAGCTCGGATCGCTGACGCCGGGTCATCCTGAGAATTTCATCACTCCCGGCATCGAGATGACCACGGGGCCGCTCGGCCAGGGCATCGCCACCGCGGTCGGCATGGCATTGGCCGAGCGCCACTTGGCCGCCGAGTTCGGTGGCGATATCGTCGATCACCACACCTATGTGCTCGCCTCCGACGGCGACCTGATGGAAGGCATCAGCCAGGAAGCGATCGCGCTGGCCGGCCACCTCAAGCTCGACCGGCTGATCGTGCTGTTCGACGACAACGGCATTTCGATCGACGGCGCGATCTCGCTGTCGGATTCGGTCGATCAGGTGAAGCGGTTCGAGGCCGCTGGCTGGTCCGCCGAGCGCATCGACGGCCACGATCACAAGGCGATCGCCGACGCGATCACCCGCGCACAGACCTCCGACAAGCCGACAATGATCGCCTGCAAGACCGTGATCGCGTTCGGCGCACCGACCAAGGCCGGTTCGGAAAAATCACATGGCTCGCCGCTTGGCGCGGAGGAAATCGCCGGCGCACGCAAAAAACTGAACTGGGACGCACCGCCGTTCGAGATTCCGCAGGACATCCTCGACGCCTGGCGCGCGGCCGGTGCGCGCGGCAAAGCCGAGCACGGCGCATGGACGAAGACGCTCGCGTCCAAGAACGCAACCGTGCGTGCCGAATTCGAGCGCCGCATGACAGGCGATCTGCCGGTCAAGGCGCTGGCCGATACGGTCGCGAAAATGAAGGACGCGCTCGCGGCCGAGCCGAAAGACATCGCGACCCGCTCCGCGTCGGAAGCTGTGCTCAACGCGCTGGTTCCTGTGGTGCCGGAAATGGTCGGCGGCTCGGCCGACCTCACTGGATCCAACAATACCCGCACCAAGGGCATGGTGGCGATCTCCGCCAACAACTATGGCGGCCGCTACGTCAACTACGGCATTCGCGAGCACGGCATGGCGGCAGCGATGAACGGCATGGCGCTGCATGGCGGTATTATTCCGTATTCCGGAACCTTCCTTGTGTTCTCGGACTATCTGCGCCCGGCCCTGCGCCTCGCCGCGCTGATGGAGGAGCGCGTGATCCACGTTCTCACGCACGATTCCATCGGTCTTGGCGAGGACGGCCCGACCCATCAGCCCGTCGAACATCTTGCGGCGCTGCGTGCAATCCCAAACCTCAACATGTTCCGCCCCTGCGACACCGTGGAGACGCTGGAATGCTGGCAGTTGGCGCTCGAAGCCAAGACCCGGCCGAGCGTGCTGGCGCTGACCCGGCAGAACCTACCGCAGCTTCGCAAAACGGCCGACAAAGACAACAAGTGCGCCCGGGGCGCCTACGAAATTTCTCCTGCGGCGGGCGAGGCCAAAGTATCGATTTTCGCATCGGGCTCGGAGGTTTCGCTCGCGGTCGAGGCCCAGAAACTGCTGGCTGAGCGCGGCATTGCCGCGCGGGTGGTGTCGGTGCCCTGCATGGATCTGCTCATGGACGCGCCAGAGTCGGAGCGTGCCGCGATTATCGGCAACGCCCCGGTCAAGGTCGCCGTAGAAGCTGCGATCCGTCAGGGATGGGATGCGCTGATCGGGAACGAGGGCATCTTTGTGGGCATGAGCGGTTTCGGGGCAAGCGCCCCATATAAGGAACTCTACAATCACTTCGGAATCACGGCTCAAGCCGTGGCCGACGCGGCAGAAGCCCGCTCGCGACGGTAACCCTTCGCGGACGTTGGCATTTCGGGTGATTGCATCATGACGACATTCGGGGCAAAACGCGCCCCGAGCTCATCAATTTCTATTCGTTGAAGGAGAGATGAAATGGCAGTCCGGGTCGCGATCAATGGATTTGGCCGCATCGGCCGAAACGTGCTTCGCGCGATTTACGAATCCAAGCGCACTGACGTTCAGGTTGTCGCCATCAACGATCTCGGCCCGGTTGAGACCAACGCTCACCTGCTTCGTTTCGACTCGGTCCATGGCCGCTTCCCCGGCGAAGTCACGGTCGATGGCGACAGCATCGACATCGGCCTTGGCAAGATCAAGGTGACCGCGATCAAGGATCCGACCACCCTGCCGTGGAAGGAACTCGATATCGACGTCGCGATGGAATGCACAGGCATCTTCACAACGCGCGAGAAGGCGGCGATGCATCTCACGGCAGGCGCCAAGCGCGTGCTGGTGTCGGCACCGGCGGACGGCGTCGATGCCACCGTGGTCTACGGCGTCAATCACGACAAGCTGACCAGGGATCACCTCGTGATCTCGAACGGCTCCTGCACCACCAACTGCCTTGCGCCGGTCGCCAAGATCCTGAACGACACGGTCGGCATCGAGACCGGCTTCATGACGACGGTCCATGCCTATACCGGTGATCAACCGACGCTCGATACGATGCACAAGGATTTGTATCGCGGACGCGCGGCCGCGATGTCGATGATCCCGACCTCGACCGGCGCCGCCAAGGCGATCGGCCTCGTGCTGCCGGAACTCAAAGGCAAGCTCGACGGCGTCTCGATCCGCGTGCCGACACCGAACGTCTCGGTGATCGATCTTAAGGTTGTCGCCAAGCGCGCAACCACCAAGGAAGAGATCAACGAAGCGATGAAGCGTGCCGCAGCGCAGGAACTGAAGGGCATTCTGGGCACCACCAGCCATCCGAACGTGTCGATCGACTTCAACCATGATCCGCATTCGTCCACCTTCGCATTCGACCAGACCAAGGTGCAGAACGGCACCCTGGTGCGCGTGCTGTCGTGGTACGATAACGAATGGGGCTTCTCCAACCGCATGGCCGACACCGCTGCGGTGATGGGCAAGCTGATTTGAACGTCTTAACCCGCCTCCTCTGACCGCGTAACGGATAGCGATGTCTGGATTCCGCACCCTCGACGATGTGGACGTGAAAGACAAACGCGTTCTGCTGCGCGTTGACCTCAACGTCCCGACCGACAACGGCCGCGTCTCCGACGCCACGCGCCTCGAGCGCGTGATGAAGACGATCATCGAGCTTTCGGAAAAGGGCGGCAAGGTCATCCTGCTTTCGCATTTCGGGCGGCCGAAGGGGCCGGACCCGAAGGAGTCGCTTAAGCAGGTCGCGATCACCTTGGCCTATATCATCCGCAAGCATATCGAATTCGTCCCCGACTGCATCGGGCCGAAGGCGCAAGCAGCGGTAGCGCGCATGAAGGCGGGGGACATCGTCTGCCTTGAGAACACCCGTTTTCATAAGGGCGAGGAAAAGAACGATCCGGCTTTCGTCGCAGAACTCGCCAAGCTCGGCGACATCTGGGTGAACGACGCCTTTTCGACGGCGCACCGCGCCCATGCTTCGACCGAGGGCCTTGGCCACGTGCTGCCAGCCTATGCCGGCCGCTCCATGCAGGCCGAACTGGATGCGTTGACCAAGGCGCTGGAAAAACCAACCCATCCGGTCATCGCGGTGGTCGGCGGCGCGAAAGTCTCCAGCAAGCTCGACCTGCTCGAGAACCTTGTGAGCAAGGTCGACGCGCTGGTGATCGGCGGCGGCATGGCAAATACCTTCCTGCACGCGCAGGGCGTCAATGTCGGCAAATCGCTTTGTGAGAAAGACCTCGCACCGACCGCGCAACGTATTCTTGAAAAGGCGGAAGCGGCCAAATGCGCCGTGATCCTGCCGATCGATGCGATCGTCGCCCACGAGTTCGTCGCCCACGCCCCCTGGCACGCTTGCGGCCTCGATGGCGTCCCCACTGACGGTATGATCCTCGACATCGGCCCAAAATCGGTCGATCGGGTGCGCGCCGCGTTCGATGACGCGGCAACAGTGGTCTGGAACGGGCCGCTCGGCGCGTTCGAGGTTGCGCCATTCGACCGTGGAACCGTACAGGCGGCTCGCCATGCCGCGGGCCGAACCCGCGACGGTCTGCTGATCTCGGTCGCAGGCGGTGGCGATACAGTCGCAGCCTTGAACCACGCCGGCGTCGCCGAGGATTTCACTTATATTTCAACGGCCGGCGGTGCGTTCCTGGAATGGATGGAAGGCAAGCCGCTCCCCGGGGTCGAGGTTCTGCGGGTGAAATGACAGCTTCGATCCCGCACGTTAGATTGCCTGTTATTTGGCCGGAACCGGCTTTGCCGTCTTTGAATTACCCAGATGATCCGTTCACCTTTTATCTTAGTCCGTTCGTGGGGAGTGCTCGATGAATCTCGCTGATCTCAACAAGGTCGCAAACGCCATGACCGCGCCTGGCCGCGGCATCCTTGCTGCCGATGAATCTTCCGCCACCATCAAAAAGCGGTTCGACACCATCGGCGTGGAATCCACGGAAGACAGCCGCCGCGACTATCGCGAGTTGATGTTCCGTTCGAAGGAAGCGATGACCAAGCACATCTCCGGCGTCATCCTTTACGATGAGACATTCTGGCAAAAGGCCAAGGATGGCACGCCGCTTGTGAAGCTGATCGAACAGGCGGGCTCCATTCCCGGCATCAAGGTCGATGAAGGCACGCAAGCGCTTCCCGGATGCCCCGGCGAACTCATCACGGTTGGCCTCGACAAGCTCGCGGAGCGTTTGAAGAAGTATTACGATAACGGCGCGCGCTTTGCGAAGTGGCGCGCGGTGATCGATATCGGCAAGGGCATTCCGAGCTATGCCGCGATCCGCACCAACACTCATGCGCTGGCGCGCTATGCCGCGCTCTGCCAGCAGGCGCAGATCGTACCGATCGTGGAGCCGGAGGTGCTGATGGACGGCGATCACGACATCGACCGCTGCTATGAGGTCACCGAGTTCGTGCTCAAGGAAACCTTTCAGGAGCTTTACTACCAGAAGGTCGCGCTCGAAGGCATGGTGCTGAAGCCGAACATGGCGATCTCCGGCAAGAAGTCCGCAAAGCAGGCTTCCGTGCAGGAAGTCGCCGAAAAGACAGTCCGGCTGCTCAAGAACACCACGCCCTCCGCGGTGCCTGGTATCGCCTTCCTGTCGGGCGGACAGTCCGACGAGGAAGCAACGGCGCATCTCGACGCCATGAACAGGATCGGCGGCCTGCCCTGGAAGCTGACGTTCTCCTACGGCCGCGCCCTTCAGGCGGCGCCGCAGAAGGCATGGTGTGGGAAAACGGAGAACGTACCGGCAGCGCAGCACGCCTTCGATCACCGCGCCCTCATGAACAGTCTCGCGAGCAAGGGCGAATGGAAGTCCGATCTTGAAGGCAAAAAGGCCGCTTGATCATCTTCCGCAAACCTTCGAAATGCGAAATGCGCCGCATCCGCGGCGCATTTTTGTAACATTGGTATGGTGCTAGAATATGCTTGCGAAAGGCGGATCCCGGTTTTCGCAAACATGCTCAATCACAAGTTGGAGCAGATGACGATTCAAGCAACGTTACCGTGCTCCCGGAAAGGCGCTTCCCCGCAGGCTCGTCATGGCATCCTCACGTAAATCCCCGCCCCAGCCGCAGCCCGTACCGCGCCTCTATCTGGCGACCCCTCCGCTCGATCAAACCGCCGCGATCGCGGCAGAACTTCCGGCTCTGATTTTGGAATTCGATATTGCTGCCGTTCTGGTGCGGCTTGCTCCAGGTGATGAACGCACTCTGATCTCACGCATCAAGGCGATCGCGCCGGCTGCACAGAAGGCCAACGCTGCCGTGCTGATCGATAATCTTTACGGAATCGCCGCGCGTAGCGGTGCCGACGGTGCCAATGTCGCGGGCATTGAGGCGATGCGGGAAGCGGAGCCCTCGCTGAAACCAGATCGCATTCTCGGTGTCGGCGGACTTGCCACCCGTCACGATGCAATGATGGCTGGTGAAGCAGGCGTCGACTACGTGCTGTTCGGAGAACCGGATTCGAACGGCGAGCGCCCCTCGCCCGAAGCGATCTTCGAACGCCTGCAATGGTGGGCGGAGGTGTTCGAGACACCATGTGTCGGCTACGCCGCAACGCTCGACGAGGCCGGGCTGTTCGCCGAATCCGGCGCGGAATTCATCATGGTGGCGGATTTCATCTGGGACGATCCGCGCGGGCCGCGCGAGGCACTCAAGAGCGCACAGGCTGCGATTGAGGAACATCACGCGCGTGTCATTGGCACAGCGCTGGCCGGACAGGGCTGACGGGCGATGGCGCGTATGATCCGCAAGACAACACATGTTCTCGCCGCGGCGGTCATCATTCTCTCATGGCCAACGGCAGTGTTCGCGCAATTGTCGACTGCGCCGAAAACGACTCCCAAGCCGTCCAAGGCGGCGCCGAAAGCAACGCCCAAGGCCAGTCGCACCCTTCCCCAGCCTTTGCAAAATGCAAAAACGCCGGTGAACAATTCAAGCGCCGACATCGCCTACGGGGCGTTTCAGGAAGGCCGCTACAAGACGGCTGCGGACCTCGCTACCCAGCGCGCCAACGCGGCCGGCGACCCCAAGTCGATGGCGCTGCTTGGCGAAATCTACTCCAACGGCTTCGGCGTCAAGCGCGACGAGGCGCAGGCGCTGGACTGGTACAAGAAGGCATCCGACCTCGGTGACCGCGAGGCGATGTTCGCGCTGGCGATGATGAAGATTTCCGGGCGCGGCGGCCCGGCCGACCGCGAAGGCGGCGCAAAACTTCTGACGCAGGCTGCAAAACTCGGAAAAGCGGAAGCGGCCTACAATCTCGGCCTTCTGTACCTTGAGGGACAGGTATTCCCGCAGGACATCAAGCGCGCGGCCGAACTGTTCAAGCAGGCCGCAGAGGCTGGCAATCCCGAGGCACAGTACGCGCTGGCGACCTTCTACAAAGACGGCCGCGGGGTGGACCGGGACCCGGTGCAGGCCGCAAGATGGCTCGGCCTGGCCGCGCTCGCCGACAATCTCGATGCGGAGGTTGAATATGCTATCGTACTGTTCAACGGCACGGGCGTGGCGCGCAACGTCCAACTCGGGATCGCTTTGATGAATCGCGCCGCCCGTCAGGGCAGCCCGATCGCGCAAAATCGCCTCGCCCATATCCTGATCGAGGGAGTCGGCACCCCGGTCAACAAGCTCGAGGGGTTCAAATGGCATTTGATCGCCAAAACTGGCGGCGCCAGCGATCCCGATCTCGACGCGCGGCTTGCCGATTTGCCGGCCGACGACAGGAAAAAAGCCGAGGACGCAGCCAAAAAATGGTTCGGCCTGACCAATTAGTCGCTGCAGGCTTGACGCACATTGTCTTTGACGCCAATACGCACCCGCGCGGCCATCAGCCGAAATCCGTGCCCTCCCAATTCATACCCAACCGAGACAGATGATCCATTCCGCTCTTATCAATGTCATGGTCAAGGCCGCCCGGCGCGCTGGACGCAGCCTGAAGCGCGACCTTGGTGAAATCGAAAATCTTCAAGTCTCGCTCAAGGGACCGGCCAACTTCGTCTCCGCCGCCGACAGGCGCGCTGAAGAAATCGTGTACGAGGATCTGAGCAAGGCTCGCCCCGGCTACGGATTCGTCGGTGAGGAAGGTGGCACGCGCGAAGGATCTGACAAGACCCATACCTGGATTGTCGATCCCTTGGACGGCACCACCAACTTTCTCCATGGCATTCCGCAATTCGCCATCTCGATCGGCCTGCAGCGCGAAGACACCATCATCGCGGGGGTGATCTACAACCCGGCGAACGACGAACTCTACATCGCCGAGCGCGGCAAGGGTGCCTTCCTCAACGATACCCGTCTGCGCGTCTCCGGCCGCAAGCAGTTGAACGACTGCGTCATCGCCTGCGGCCTGCCGCATATCGGGCGCGGCGACCACGAACTCTCCCGGCGGGAGATGGCCGAGATGCAGAACCGTGTCGCTGGACTTCGCCGTTTCGGCGCGGCATCGCTCGATATGGCTTTTGTGGCAGCCGGCCGACTCGATGGTTACTGGGAACGCAACCTGAAGCCGTGGGATATCGCGGCGGGAATCATCATGATCCGCGAAGCTGGCGGAACGGTGAGCGGCATCGAAGGCGGCGATACCGCGCTCCAGACCGGTAACGTGGTCTGCGGCAACGAGACGATCCACCGCGAGCTGGTGAAAATCCTCAAGCCTCTCGGCTGATCCCGCCGAAATTTTCGTCAGAACAATTCGCCGCTGGTTTCTGGCCCGCGCCATGCCATATTGAGGCAATAGCGTGGCCCTTGAATCAGGATCGGCGATCGCATGGCGAAAAATCAACCCGTGACCGCAGACGATGTCATCGTCACCAAGCTGTCATCCCCTCGCATCTTCCTGGTGCGGATGTTGGTGTTTCTCATCCTCTGCGGGTTAGTCGGTGTCGTTCTCTATCGGCAGGTTTGGACAGCCTTCCTCGCCAATCCCGGACTGAACACACTGATCGGTGTGGTGTTGCTGATCGGAACTTTGCTCGCGTTCCGTCAGGTGCTTAGGCTTTATCCGGAAGTGTCGTGGGTCAATCATTTCCGCATCTCCGACCCCGGCCTTGCCGTCGATCGCCGCCCGGTTCTGCTCGCGCCGATGGCCGCCATTCTCAGCAATCGGTCGGGCCGCATGAGCATCACGCAGCAGACCATGCGACACCTGCTGGATTCGATCGGCACGCGCCTTGACGAGTCCCGCGATATCTCGCGCTACATGACGGGACTGCTTGTCTTCCTCGGCCTGCTCGGCACCTTCTGGGGCCTGATCGAAACCGTGGGATCTGTCGGCAAGGTCATCGACGGTCTCAAGGTCGGCGGCGAAGCCGGCGCATTGTTCGATACGTTGAAGGAGGGTCTTGCCGCACCGCTCGCCGGCATGGGTATTTCGTTCTCGTCATCGTTGTTCGGCCTCGCCGGTTCGCTGATCCTCGGCTTCCTCGATCTGCAATCCAGCCAGGCACAGAACCGTTTCTATACCGACCTTGAGGACTGGCTGGCGGAAACCGTGCGCGAATACACCAGTGACGGCGCCGGTGGCGGCATGTCCGTTGAAATCGCCCCGGTGATCGAGCGGCTGCGCGCCGCGGTCGATGACATCGGGTCGAGCCGCACCAGCACCACTGCAATGGCCAATCTTGCCGAGGCGATCCAGGGCCTCGTGCATCACATGCGCAGCGAACAGCAGATGATCCGCGAATGGGCCGATGCCCAGGGTGAGCAGAACTCCGAAATCAAGAAACTGCTCGAGCGTATTGCCCGCACGCCCGGTACCCTCGAGCGGGAATCCTGAAGCCATGGCGTTATCACGATCGCGCCGGACCGAATCCGGTTTCAATTACTGGCCGGGCTTTGTGGACGCTCTGTCCACGCTGGTGTTGTCGATCGTGTTTCTGCTTTCGGTGTTTCTGGTCGTGCAGTTTTATCTATCGCAGGAAGTCACCGGCAAGGACAAGGCGCTGGACAAACTCAACGCCCAGATCGCACAGCTCACTAATTTGCTGTCGCTCGAAAAGATTTCCAACGGCAATCTGGACGAACAGATCGCGCAGCTTCGCGCTGGCCTCGCCTCTACCGAAGCCGACCGCGATCGCGTCAAGGGACTTTATGACAGCGTGACGGCCAAGGGCGGCAACAGCGGCAACGGCGGCGACGCAGGCAAACAGCTCGACGCCGAAAAGCAGATTTCCGCGCGGGCACTCGCGCAGGTCGAGGTTCTCAATCAGCAAATCGCGGCACTGCGCCGGCAACTCGCCTCACTGCAGGACGCACTCGATGCCTCAGAGAAAAGCGGCAAGGAATCGCAGGACAAGATCGCCGACCTTGGACAGCGCCTGAACGTCGCACTGGCGCAGCGGGTGCAGGAACTGTCGCGGTATCGCTCCGAATTCTTCGGCCGCTTGCGGACTATTCTGGGCAACCGGCCGGATATTCGCGTTGTCGGCGACCGCTTCGTGTTTCAATCGGAGGTGTTTTTCGACAGCGGCAGCGCCGCACTGCTGCCGGAAGGACGCGCCGAACTCGACCAGCTCGCCACAGCATTGAACGATCTGGAGAAGCAGATCCCGAGCGAAATTCCCTGGGTGCTGCGTGTCGATGGTCACACCGACGTTCGCCCGATCAACAACAGTCCCCAATTCAAATCGAACTGGGACCTCTCCGCCGCGCGCGCGATCGCCGTCGTGCAGTATCTAATCTCGCGCGGCGTGTCGCCGCAGCGGCTGGTCGCCGCGGGCTTTGGCGAATTCCAGCCGCTCGACACCGCCACCACCGACGAAGCCTACAAGCGAAACCGCCGCATCGAACTGAAGCTGACCGAGAAGTAGCTCGTGATGAGCACGACGTTGCGCCCGTATCGGGAGGCCGACGAGGATCGCCTGATCGCGCTGTGGCACCGCACGTGGCAGCACGCTTATCCCTCGATCGACTTCGATGCACGGCTGACTGCATGGCGAACACGATGGCGCCAAGAACTCGTGCCCTTGGCGAATATCATCGTCGCCGAACAGGACGGCGATCCCGTCGGTTTCGTCACCGTCGACGCAACGGGCTATCTCGACCAGCTCGTCGTCGCCCCCGAAACATGGGGATCAGATGTCGCACGCGAGCTGATGCAAGCCGCCAAGGAGCTGTCTCCGCACGGAATCAAGCTTCTGGTGAATGCTGACAATGCCCGCGCCATCCGCTTCTATGAGCGGCAGGGGTTTCGCCACACTCATGACGATGTCAACCCGGTTTCGCGGCGGCCGGTGAAGGCGATGGCGTGGGCGCCCTGATGCGCTAAACGCCCTCGAATTGAAGCCGCGCCAGTCGCGAATAAAGCCCATTGGCGGCGACCAGAGATGCATGAGTGCCCTGCTCGACCAGCTTGCCGTGCTCCATCACCAGGATACGGTCGCATGACAGCACCGTTGCGAGGCGGTGAGCGATCACAAGTGTCGTGCGATGCTGCATTAGTTCTTCCAGCGCTGTCTGCACCAGCGTCTCGCTCTCGGCATCAAGGGCCGAGGTCGCCTCATCGAGCAGCAACAGCGGCGCATCGCGCAAAATCGCACGCGCGATCGCAATGCGCTGGCGCTGTCCGCCGGACAGCGTCACGCCGCGCTCGCCGAGCAGCGTATCGAACCCCAACGGCAAACGCTTCAGAAATTCGGTGGCATGCGCCTGTTCGGCGGCACGCTCCACCTCTGCATCGGATGCGTCGGGCCGTCCGAAACGGATGTTGTCGCGAGCACTGGCGGCAAAGATCGCGGTGTCCTGGGGCACCAGCGCGATCCGCGAGCGCAGATCGTGGGGCATCACCTGCGAGATCGGAACGCCGTCGAACGAAATCACACCACTTTTGGGATCGTAGAACCGCAACAGCAGGTGGAACAGCGTGCTCTTTCCGGCGCCCGAGGGGCCGACCACCGCAATTTTTTCTCCCGCGCGAACCGTCAGCGAAACACCATCGAGCACATCGGTCTGCGTCCGCGTCGGATAGGCGAAGCGGACGTTATCGAGCGTGATATCGCCGCGCGCCGGGACCGGCAGCGCGCGCGGATTTGCCGGTGCCTTAATCTCGGGTTGCAAACGGAGAATCTCGAACAAGCGTTCGGCTGCACCCGAAGCCTGCGAAATCTCGCCCCACACCTCACTCAGCTGACCGAGCGCGGCTGCAGCGAATGAGGCATAAAGAACAAACTGCCCCAGTCGGCCCGCGCTCAGCGCTCCTGCGGACACATCGTGAGAGCCAATCCAAAGAACGACCACCACGCTGGTGAAGATCAGAAAGATCACGATGGCCGTCAGAAAAGCGCGCGCGCGTGTCGACGCCCGCGCGGCCTCATAAGCGCGGTTTACCTCGTTGCCAAACCGGGCCTCCGCCAGAGATTCATTGGTGAAAGCCTGAAGCGTGCGGATCGCGCCGATCAGCTCGGAAGCATAGGATGAAGCATCGGCGAGGGTATCCTGCGCGCCGCGGGACAATTTGCGCACGCGGCGGCCGAATGCCACCAGCGGGAATACAATGCATGGAATGGCGACCAACACCGAGATCGAAAGCTTTGGACTGGAAATCACCATCATCGCTGTGGCGCCGACAAACAGCACCAGATTGCGAAGCGCAATCGAGACAGACGCGCCGACCGCCGACTTGATCTGGGTGGTGTCGGCAGTGAGACGCGACACCAGCTCGCCGCTATGGGCGGTGTCGAAGAAAGCCGGCGACAGTGACGTGAGGCGATTGAAAACGTCGTGACGCAGATCGGCGACAATGCGTTCGCCGAGCGTGATGACAAGGTAATAGCGCAAGGCGCTCGCCGCGGCGAGAACGGCCACGACAAAGATCATCACCGCGAAGTAGTTGTTGATCATCGCGATGCCTTCAGGACTGAACCCGAAGTCGATCATCCGGCGCACAGCCAGCGGCACCACCAGCGTTGCCACCGAGGCAACGATCAGCGCGATCAGCGCCGCGGCCGCACGGCCGCGATAACGCGCCACATAGGGCCGCAACGCCAGCAACGGCCGCAAGCGGGGCGACCGGGCGGACTTTGCGCCTTCTTCGCCCTTCCCTGTCGCCTCATGCAGCGCCGCGGCGGGCACCACAACGGGTTCAGCAGAGGCTTCCGGATTGCGTTCCACCATCGTCATGCAAATGCCCACCGATCCTGATGCTGAGACGCTTCCTAAGCCTGGGCGGGCGCTCTGGCAAATGACCGATCGTCCATCTGCCCTGCTTGTCTGGAGCGGTCCGGTGAGGTATAGAGCTGGCCAAATTCGTCCCCCAAATCAATGAACTGAAGGGCGCAGGGCGCCAGAGGATTTGCCATGAAAGCCGAAATTCATCCGGATTATCATACAATTAAGGTCGTTATGACCGACGGCACCGAGTACCTGACCCGCTCGACCTACGGCAAGGAAGGCGACACGCTGAACCTCGACATCGACTCCAAGTCCCATCCGGCCTGGACTGGCGGCCAGCAGCAGATTCTTGATCGCGGCGGCCGTGTTTCGCGGTTCCAGAAGAAGTTTTCGGGCTTCCTCAAGAAAGACTAAGGCCGTCATCGGCCCCAAACAAAAAGCCCCGGCTCGCGCCGGGGCTTTTTGTTTCTGGCTTATCCTTCGAAAGCGGCCTTCAACATGTTGAGCTGCTGACCGAGAGGATTGCCGGCGGCGTTCGGCGGTTCGGAGTGGATCGTAACATCGAGCCTGCGCACCTTGGCCTGGAGATCCATCGACCTCGCGATCAAATCCTGCAGCCGCTGCGGCAGTTTTTCGATCAGATCGGTGCCGGCCGGCTCCGCTGCGCTTAGTTTGACTTTGGTCTTTTCACGATTGGCCTGATTCAGCGTCATCTCGCCCTCACGCACCGCGCGATGCAACAGCAGCCACGACGCCAGCTGCATTAGACGCGTGGTTAGACGCATGCTCTCGGTCGCATAGGTCAGTCCCGCGGAGCGTTCCAGCACCTTCGCCTCTGTACGCCCCTCGCCGTCGAGATAGGCCGCGGTCTCTTCGACCAGCTCCATCCCATCGCGAAAAAGCGCATGGAACGCCGGTGAATTAGTGAAATGTTCACTCAACAGGATGAGACCATCCTGCGCCTGATCCGACATGGTTAACGCCTTTACGCCTCTGACTCTCTCTGGAGAGTTCTTATGATGAACAAATCATTGCGCGCCAGCAGCCGAGAGTCCAGCGGGTCGGGCCGTCATAATTGTATATGGTTTCCGCAACATTCCGCCGAAACAAAAAAAGAGCCGCCGAAGAACGGCGGCTTTTAAAAGTTGATAACAGGGAGGCGTCAAACAGAGTGGACAGGAGCCACTCGGTGTCCAAAACAAGGACAACTAATTCATAAACGCGAAAGCTTAATCCGTCGTAAATGAGTGAATTTATTTACTCTTCATTTGCAAACACGCCCGCGTGATCACGACTTGAAAAAGTTCGCGGCCGCATCGCGCGAAGCGCGTTTCTTCGTCATCTCATTTTCGACGCGCGTGATCTCGTCGCGCAGCAACCTCACGCGCTGCGCAAGTTCATCGACGGACAGCATCGACAAGTCTTGTCCGATCTGGTGAGCGATTTTTGGTCGCGGCATGTCGTCGTCATCAGTCGGCATGGTGCCCTCCACATCAGTTCAGCGCGACGCAAATTGCCACATCAATGGTCCCGCAGTCGACGGCACGGGGCTGACTTGACGGCCGTTCGATGGCATATCACTTCGATCAATGCCGCATACCAAGGACGAGCCGATGGACAAGTTGCCCTCCCAGATGACCGTGATCGCCATCTCCTCGCCGGGTGGACCGGAGGTGCTGGTGCCGGAACAGCGGGAAGTGCCAAAACCCGGACCGGGCGAGATCCTGGTCAAGGTCGCGGCCGCGGGCGTGAACCGTCCGGACGTTCTGCAGCGCATGGGCAAGTATGTCGTCCCGCCTGGCGCCAGTGACCTGCCCGGCCTCGAAATCGCAGGCGAAGTCGTCGCGCTTGGCGAGGGCGCAACGCGCCATCAGCTCGGCCACAACGTGATGTCGCTGACCTCCGGCGGCGGCTATGCGGAATACTGCGTCGTTCCCGACAGCCACGCGATGAGCGTTCCGCCCGGTCTCACGATGGCGGAAGCGGCGGCATTGCCCGAAACAGTGATGACGGTCTGGCATAACGTGTTCGAACGCGGCGCGCTGAAACGTGACGAGACGCTGCTGATCCATGGCGGCTCGTCGGGCATCGGCACCACCGGCATTCAGATGGCGAAAGCTTACGGCGCGAAAGTGATCGTGACTGTCGGCTCGAAAGACAAGGCCGACGCCTGTCTCAAGCTCGGCGCCGATGTTGCGATCGATTACAAGACCCAGGACTTCGTCGCGGAATGCAAAGCCGCGACCGGCGGCAAGGGCGTTAACGTCATTCTCGACATGGTTGGTGGCGACTATGTCGATCGCAATTACGATGCTGCGGCGACCGAGGCCCGTATCGTCCAGATCGCCTTCCTTGGCGGTCCCAAAACCACCGTCAATGTCGCCAAGATCATGGCCAAGCGGCTGTGGCACACCGGTTCATTCCTGCGGCCGCGCTCGAAGGACGAGAAGGCTGCCATGGTGAGCGCGATCGAGGAGCATGTGCTGCCATGGATCGCGCTGGGCGAGGTCAAGCCGCTGATCGATAACGTCTTTGCCCTGAAGGACGCCTCCAAAGCCCACGCCCGGATGGAAACCAGCCAACATATTGGCAAAATTGTGCTCGCGGTCTAGCCGATACACAGCTGTAAAGCCTTTGATTCACCTCGCTTTTGTGGCATCAATCGCGCTCCCGCCGAGCTATTAGAAACCTCCGGCGTCCGACCGCGGAGACCGACCTTGCGTTTCATCAGATGCTACGCGCTCATTGCGCTCAGCTTCCTGATATTTTGTGCCACTCAACCTGCGCATGCGGTTGACGCGATCAGCGTTCGCAGTGATGCGCCCGCGATCGATCTCACCGGCGTGCTGGAATTTCAGCACAGCGACACCGACCGCATTCAGGTGTCCACCGCGCCGGGCACGGACGGCATCGTTCGCCGCATCGAAGTGCGCGCGCGCGAGGGCGGCAAGAACTGGATCGTCTTCGCTCTGACCAACAACACCGACGAACAGCTCGACCGCCTCATCGTTGTGCCGCACTATCGCATCGTGTCGTCGGGCCTGCTGTGGCCGGACCTCGGGCTGTCGCGCATGGCGACGATCACGCCATCGGCAGGCGACCGACCCGACCGGCAGGACAGCGCAACCGCCGACATCTTCCGCATCACGCTCGATCCGGGCGCAGTCGTGACCTATGTGGCGGAACTGCGCACCGACAAGATTCCCCAGCTCTATCTGTGGGAGCCGGAAGCCTACAAGGACAAAGTCAATTCGTTCACCCTGTATCAGGGCATCGTGATTGGCATTTCCGGATTGCTCGCTCTGGTGTTGACCATCCTGTTCGTGGTGAAGGGCAGCATCATGTTTCCCGCCGCCGCTGCGCTGGCGTGGGCCGTGCTGGTCTATATCGGCGTCGACTTCGGCTTCTGGAGCAAGGTGTTCGACATGTCGACCGACGCCGAGCGCGTCTGGCGCGCGGCGGGCGAGGCAATGCTCGCGGCAACCTTGCTGGTGTTCCTGTTCGCTTACCTCAACCTCTCGCGCTGGCACGTGCGCTACTCGCACATCACCATTGGCTGGCTGCTCTTCCTGGGCTCGCTTGTCGGCCTGGCGCTGTTCGATCCGGCCGTCGCGTCCGGCATTGCGCGCATTTCGCTGTTCCTGATCGCGGCCGTCGGTTTTGTGCTGATCGTCTATCTCTCCACACGCGGCTTCGATCGCGCCGTGCTGCTGATCCCGACATGGTTCCTGTTTCTGGTCTGGACCATCGCGGCCGGGATGACCGTGATGGGCGCGGTGACCAACGACATCGTCGGCCCGGCCCTGCTCGGCGGTCTTGTTCTGATCGTGATGCTCATCGGCTTCACCGTGATGCAGCACGCCTTCGCCGCAGGCGGCGCGACCACCGGCATCGTCTCCGATGTCGAACGCCGTGCGCTGGCGCTGACAGGCTCCGGCGATCTGATCTGGGACTGGGACGTATCCGCCGACAAGGTGTTCACCAGTCCGGAAACGGAAAGCCTTCTCGGCCTGAAGCGCGGCACGCTGGAAGGCCCCGCTGCCAAGTGGCTCGAGGTCCTGCATCCGCTCGATCAGGACCGCTTCCGTGCCGCGCTCGACAGCGTTCTGGACCAGCGCCGGGGACGCCTCGTCCAGGACTTCCGCCTGCGCACGCCGGACGGCCATTTCATGTGGTTCGCGCTCAAGGCGCGGCCGGTCGTCGGCTCCGATGGCGAAGTCGCCCGTGTAGTCGGCACATTGTCCGACGTCACCGAGAGCAAGAACGCCGAAGAGCGGATGCTCCACGATTCGGTGCATGACAACCTCACCGGCTTGCCGAACCGCCAGCTTTTCATCGACCGTCTCAATGCGCTGGCGAATTTCTCCAAGTCCACCGCCAACCTGCGGCCAACGGTGATGGTAATCGATCTCGATCGCTTCAAGCAGGTGAACGATTCCGTCGGCATCGCGGTCGGCGATTCGATCCTGCTGACGCTGGCGCGGCGGCTGACCCGCATCCTCAAGCCGCAGGACACCCTCGCCCGCATCGCCGGCGATCAGTTCGGCCTGCTGCTGACCTCCGAACATGAGCCGGCCAAGATCACCGCCTTCGCAGATACCATCCGCAAGACGATCCGCGCACCGATCGCCTTCAACGAACGCGAAATCTTTCTCACCGCATCGATCGGTCTTGCGCTCAGCGATCCGCAGGTGCCGCTGACGGACGAGCTTGTGAAGGATGCAGAACTTGCGATGTATCACTCCAAGCGCATTGGCGGCGACCGCATCGACGTTTACAAGCCCGCCATGCGCGCCCGAAAGACCGACCGCCTCACGCTGGAATCGGAATTGCGCCGCGCCATCGAGCGCCAGGAAATCACGATCCTTTATCAGCCGATCATTCGCCTGGAAGATCGCTCCATAGGCGGATTTGAGGCGCTGGCACGCTGGGATCACCCCAAGCTCGGCCGCATGTCGCCGATCGAATTCATCTCGATCGCCGAAGAAATCGGCCTGATCGTGGATCTCGGCCTGTTCGTCATGGACACGACCGCAAAGCAACTCAGCACATGGCAGCGGACGACGCGCTCGCGCGTCCCGCTATTCGCCAGCGTCAACGTGTCGTCGCGGCAACTGCTGCGTCACGATCTCATTCACGACGTGCGCGGCGTGCTCTCGCGATCGGCGGTGGCGCGCGGCTCGCTGAAACTGGAATTGACCGAGTCGCTGGTGATGGAAAATCCGGAACATGCATCGCAGATGCTGCAACGGATCAAGGAGCTTGGCACCGGCCTGTCGCTCGACGATTTCGGCACCGGGCACTCGTCACTCGCGTATCTTCAGCGTTTTCCCTTCGACACCATCAAGATCGACCAGTCGTTCGTTCGCACCTCGCGCAATGGCACGCGTCCGACGCTGCTGAAGTCGATCGTCGCGATGGCTCACGACCTCGGCATGGAAGTGGTTGCGGAAGGCGCCGAAACCGATTCCGATGCGGTCGAACTCTATCAGCTCGGCTGTGAATACGCTCAGGGCTTCGCTTTTGGCGAACCGATGGATGCGGCGACTGCCACGCGCCTGCTGATCGGCGAAAAGGTCGAGCCCACACGCCCGCGACGGCGCTCGTTGCGCGCATCGACGACCGGCGGCATGGCAACGGCGTCATCGAGCGCATCCGCAACGGCGACAACTGCGGCAAGCGCACCGCCGCCGCCCATGCCTGCTGCGAGCGCCGCTGCGGCCGCTACGTCATCACCGTCTAAAGGCGCGATCGCCACTCAGGAATGATGAAAGTCGTCCCGGCAGCAGCGCTGTCCGGGGTCAGGCATGCCCTGCCACGTTTGACAGCATCGCCAGATTGATACCGATCTTCTCCAGCGCGCGCTGATATTTGTCGTCCGTATCATGACCGAAAATCAGGTCGTCATCGGCCGGACAGTGCAGCCAGCCGTTGTGCTGGATTTCATTCTCGAGCTGCCCGGGCGCCCAGCCGGCATAACCCAGAGCCAGAATGGCGTGCTTGGGACCATGCCCCTGCGCGATGGCTTTGAGGATGTCCAGAGTGGCCGTGAGGCAGATGCCGTCGTCGATCGGGAGCGTCGCATTCTCAATCGAAAAATCCGACGAATGCAGGACAAAACCGCGGCTGGTATCGACCGGGCCACCGCGCAGAACCCTCACGCTTTCGCCATCATCGGAAAGCTCAATGTCGGACGACTCGTCCACGATATCGAGCTGCCGAAGAAGTTGAGGAAAATCGATGCTGCCCGCCGGTCTGTTAACGATGATGCCCATTGCGCCATCAGCCGAATGCGCACAAACATAGATCACCGAGCGCGCGAAGCGCTCGTCATCCATTACCGGCATCGCGATCAAGAGCTGACCGTCAAGGTACGTCGGGGCCGATCCACCGGAAGCGAAGCGGGTTTCGCCGGACTTGTTCGCGGTTTTGGACGTGCGATTTTCGACCATCAACCCGACTCTTTAATGTTGTATGATTCTGATATCGACCGTGGCCTCTGTCAATCGACGTATCCTGCTTCCAAGGTTAAATCCTCTCTCCATTCCCTACCTTCAAAGACTCGGTATGAATGACATTGTTCCCCTAATTCGCCCTGCGACAATATTTGCCATTGTGACGTTCGGCATGCTGTCGAGCGCCGCTTACGCACAGGATGCGTCGCCATGGATCATTGACGGGCATACATCTGTCCGGCTGCTTGCGGGATCGCGCAATGGCCCCGTCATGTTGGGCGGTATCGACGTCAGGCTCGACAAAGGATGGAAGACGTATTGGCGGACACCAGGCGACTCCGGCGTGGCGCCCCGACTCGATTTCTCCAAGTCGGAGAATGTCGAAGCCGTCACGGTGTTGTGGCCCGCGCCGAAAGCCTTTCCCGATGGCGCCGGCGGCACCGCGCTCGGCTATCATGATGAAGTCATCATTCCGCTTCGCATCGCGGTCCACGATGCTGACAAACCGGTGACATTGCATGCGCGCATCAATTACGCGATCTGCGAGAAGCTTTGCGTGCCGGTGGAATCGGATCTCTCGCTGCCATTCGTCAGTGTTGCGAGCACCGAAGACAGCATTCTGAGCACCGCTCTCGACAAGGTGCCCAAGCCCGCCAACGTCGGTGACCCGCTTCCGCTCACGATCAGCGACGTCAAGCGCGTCGGTGCCAAAGGCGTTCAGGTGGATGTGGTGGCACAGGACAGCAAACGCGATCTGAAAGACGTCGCGCTGTTCGTCGAAGGCCCCTCGCCGGATTGGGCGCTCCCGATCCCGAAACCCGCAGCCCATCAGCCGAAGGGATTGCGCCGCTTTATTTTCGATCTCGAAGGCCTGCCGCCCGGCGCCGACCCAAAAGGCGCGGCACTCCGGTTTACGCTGGCTGATCCCGCACGGGCCTATGAATTCAACGTCAACCTTGATTGATGGTCGCCTAAAACCATGGAACGGCGTCGCAAGGTCGTCTAAGACAGCACCATTATTTGTAAGGAGAGCCCTATGACGATCAAGGTCGGCGACCGTTTGCCGGAAGCGAAGTTCATTGTAATGACCGAGGAAGGCCCGAAGCCTCAAACCACTGACGATGTTTTCAAGGGCAAGAAGGTCGCGCTGTTCGCCGTGCCGGGTGCCTATACTGGCACATGCCACAAGATGCATATGCCGAGCGTGTTCCAGAATGCGGCGGCCATCAAAGCCAAGGGCGTCGACACCATCGCGGTGGTTTCAGTCAACGACGCCTTCGTGATGAAGGCATGGAAGCGCGATACCGATCTGAACAACGAGGCGATCTATCTCGCCGACGGCAATGCTGACTTCGCCAAGGCACTCGGCGTCGAGTTCGACGGCTCCGGACACGGCCTCGGCACCCGCTCGAAGCGCTATTCGATGCTGGTCGAAGACGGCGTGGTGAAGACGTTCAATCTTGAAGCGAACCCGGGCAAGGTCGAAGTCTCGGGCGGCGACACGCTGCTCGGGCAGCTCTGAGCGCACAGCAACACGCTTCGACTTATAAGTCGCATCAGCATGATGCCCGGCCCTGCGCCGGGCATTCGCGTCTCAGGATTCTACCAGTGAGGACGCGAGGAACGAGATAATCCTGCGGCGACTGAAGAATTTACCTGTTTTCAGCCAGCCCATCGCGCGCGAGTTGATCGGCGCGCTCGTTCTCTGCATGACCGGCATGCCCCTTGATCCAGTGCCAGCGGATTTCGTGCTCTTTCAACGCCGCATCCAGCCGCTGCCAAAGATCAATATTTTTCACCGGCTTCTTGTCGGCGGTGCGCCAGCCATTCTTTTTCCAGTTATGAATCCAGCTCGTAATTCCCTGCCGGACATACTGGCTGTCGGTGGTGAGATCGACCACGGCCGGACGCTTCAAGGCTTCAAGCGCGGAAATCGCCGCCAGCAACTCCATCCGGTTGTTGGTGGTCGGATTTTCTCCGCCCTTCAGCTCCTTCTCGACATCGCCAAAGCGCAGGATCGCACCCCAGCCGCCCGGCCCCGGGTTTCCGGAGCAAGCGCCATCGGTGAAGATCGTGATATGCGGACGGCCCTGCTCGCTCACCCGACAGATTCCGTCGTTGTGACGCTGTAATCCGCGAAGCTCCTGACGCCCTGATGGAAGCGGAGCTTGCGAACATATTCGAGCGGATCTTTTGGCCGCACCAGCGCTCCAGGCGGGACGTTCAACCAGTCCACCAGCCGTGTCAGCAGGAAACGGATCGCAGCGCCGCGCGCCAGCACAGGAAACGCGCCCCGCTCCTCAGCGCTGAGGCAACGCACTTTCTGATACGCGCTCAGAAAAGCGCTCGCCTTGGTGACGTTGAACGAATGATCGTTCTCGAAACACCAGGCATTGAGACAAATCGCCACGTCGTAGGCGAGGATATCGTCGCAGGCGAAATAGAAATCGATCAGGCCGGACAGCTTGTCGCCGAGAAACAGCGCGTTATCGGGAAACAAATCGGCATGGATGATGCCGCGCGGCAGGTCACGCGGCCAGTTCTGTTCGAGAAACGAAAGCTCCGCGTCGAGAAAATCGCACAGCCCCGTGTGCACGGTATCGGCGCGCGCGCGCGCGGTGTCATACAGCGGTCGCCATCCCGCGACCGAGAGCGCATTGGCGCGTGTCATAGCGAAATCCGCACCCGCCAGATGCAGCTTCGCCAGCGATTCACCGATCGCCGCGCAATGCGCGGCGCTCGGCTTGCGGGGCCAGACCCCTTCGAGGAAATCGATGATCGCGGCAGGACGGCCGGCCAGTGTCCGCAGGGTCTCGCCGCTTTTGTCCGCCACCGGCTGTGGGCAACGTATGCCGCGCGAGGCCAGATGGCCCATCAGGTTGAGGAAGAACGGCAGATCGCCCTTTGCGACCCGCTTTTCATAGAGCGTCAGGAAATAATAGCCGCGCGTTGTGTGCAGCAGGAAATTCGAATTCTCTACGCCTTCGGCGATGCCTTTATAGGACAGCAGATCGCCGATGCCGTAGCCGGAAAGAAAATCCGCAAGCTCGTCGGCGGCAACGTCGGTGTAAACCGCCATGTGGTGTCCCGATTCCGAAGTTCGCCCGCCGCTCGCGTGACCCTTGATGCGAACTCCGGAATCAAAGGGTCGCGATCAACTTAACCGGCAGGGCTCTGGATTTGAAGCTCCCAGCGGGCATGCGGCGGGCACATCGAAGCTCAGCCGCCACTCCGCCAAGTTAATCCGTCAAGTCACTCTGCAGCGACTTCGCTTCGCAGCGGTCGCGGCAGCGGAAAGAATTCGTTTTCTTCCGCCGCCGAGACGGTTTCGACATCGAGCCGGTAATGCGCGGCGAAAGCATCCATGATCTCCTCGACGATCACTTCCGGCGCCGACGCGCCCGCCGTGATGCCAAGACGCTTCACGCCTTTGAATTTCGACCAGTCGAGCTCGGACGCGCGCTGCACCAGCACGGAAACCTTGCAGCCTTCGCGCTCAGCGACTTCGCGCAGGCGCTGCGAGTTCGACGAATTCGGCGAACCCACGACGATCATCGCGTCGACCTTCGGCGCAACCTTTTTCACCGCAAGCTGGCGATTGGTCGTGGCGTAGCAGATGTCTTCCCGGTGCGGCCCGTCGATATCCGGGAAACGCTCCTTCAACACCGCGACAATTTCCTTGGTGTCGTCGATCGACAGCGTGGTCTGGGTGACGAACGCGAGCTTCGAGGCGTCCTTGGGCTGGAAGGTGCGCGCCTCCTCCATCGTTTCGATCAACATCACCGCGTCCTTCGGCAACTGGCCGAGCGTCCCGACCACCTCAGGATGACCGGCATGGCCGATCAGGAGAATTTCCCGGCCGCGCTTGAAGTGGATCGCGGCTTCACGGTGAACCTTGGTCACCAGGGGGCATGTCGCATCGAGGGTGAAGAAATTTCGGATTTCCGCTTGCGCCGGAATCGCCTTCGGCACGCCGTGGGCCGAAAACACCACCGGCGCTTGGGTCTGCGGGATCTCGTCGAGCTCCGCGACGAAAATCGCACCCTTGTTCTTCAGGCTCTCGACGACATACCGGTTATGCACGATTTCGTGACGGACGTAGACCGGCGCGCCATAAAGCTTGAGTGCGCGTTCGACCGTGTCGATAGCCCGCACCACTCCGGCGCAAAATCCACGCGGGGAACAAAGCACGATCGAGAGCGGCGGTTTTTCGGTTTCCTGGGTCATTTTTCAGCCGAAACAGCGGTTTAAACATTGAAACAGGCCGCGGAACGGCAATCCGGTAAGGATTCGACGAAAAGGGCCTATGGTTGCACGACTTGGGACTCCTACCGCCCTCCTGTCAAGGGCATGAAGGGTCCCATTGCACCGGAAGCCGGTGACAGACTATATAGGTGCGAATTCCGTCATTTCAGACACTCGACGGCTTCGCCCTCAAAAAAGGCGGGCGAAGCGCCAAAGGAGATTTGCCATGAGCAACGCACCACTGATGCCGAAGGCGACGGCCGTGTGGCTGGTCGACAATACCGCTCTGTCCTTCGACCAGGTGGCCGACTTCACCAAGATGCATCCCCTCGAAGTCCGCGCGATTGCCGATGGCGACGCCGCACAGGGCATCAAGGGCATGGACCCGATTTCGACCGGCCAGTTGACCCGCGAAGAGATCGAAAAAGGTGAAAAGGACCCGGATTACCGGCTCAAACTCGCCGAATCGAAGGTCGTGCTGCCATCGGCGGCCAAGAAAAAGGGACCACGCTATACGCCGGTGTCCCGTCGCCATGAGCGGCCGAGCGCGATCCTGTGGCTGGTGCGCAACCATCCGGAACTCAAAGACAGCCAGATCATGCGTCTCGTCGGCACCACCAAGACGACGATCGCCAGCGTGCGCGACCGCACCCACTGGAACGCAACGACGCTCACGCCAATGGACCCGGTGACGCTGGGCCTGTGCTCGCAGATCGAACTTGATTTCGAGGTGCAGCGCGCAGCAAAGGAAAAGCCGGCCAAACAGGAATACGGCGGGGCGACGTTGCTGCCCGCATCCGAAACCACCCGCCGCGAAGAAGAACAGGAGGCCTTGGCCTCCGCGCGGAACGAGGACGATATGAATGTCGATGCCGTGTTCGCCAAACTCAAGACGCTCGGCGGCGACAAGAAGCGCGACCACGAGGATTAACATCGGCCGTTTTGCAGGCCGCCTGAATTAAAAAACGCCGTGCCTTCTGGCACGGCGTTTTCATGTGTGAGCGAACATGCCGCTCATATCCCGGGAGCCCCCGTTCCGCCCCCGGAATTCGTCAGAACTTGTAGGTGATGCCGGAGCCGATCAGCCAGGGATCGAGATTGACCTTGCCGGTGATGGGAATTGTGCCGTTGAGGGTGCCGCTCCAGCTTGGACGCAGCCACAGCTTCTTGACATCGACGTTCCAGCCCCAGTGCCTGTCGATCATATAGTCGAAGCCGATCTGCGCCACCGGCGCAGCCGTGTCATGCAGCCGGCTTTGCGTGACACCGACGAGGCCGACACCGCCGGAGGATTGATCGAAGAACCAGGTGTAGTTCACGCCGCCGCCGATATAAGGCCTGAAGGCCCCTAGTCCGGTGAAGTGATATTGCAAGGTCAGCGTCGGCGGCAACAGCCAGGCCTTGCCGACATCAAGACCGGCAATCGTACCGGTTCCGGTCACATGATTGCGGGTGACGCCGAGGATCAGTTCCGCCGCGATATTCGGTGTAAAGAAATACGAAATGTCGAGTTCGGGGACGATCGTATCGGAGGTCGCAAGCCCCGAGCCCGGCACCTGATCGACATGTCCGGAATCGCGGGTCACCACGCCCAGCGCACGAACGCGGATCATCCACGGATTCCAGAGATTTTCGACCGGCGGCGCTTTGTACACGGGCGCGGGCGGAAGATCGGCGGCAACCGCCGTAGAGATCGAGGCGGCGGCGATGGCCACCGATGAAATGATTCGAACGAATTAGGCATGGTTTTCCCCAACGGGCCGCACGATTCGCAGCCCTTGGAAAAAATATTGCCGCCCAGGCACACGCATTAGTTGACCTGCGTCAAGGTCCCAGATCTGGGCATTACTTCGCGCAAAGGTGTTGCCGCGATCCCACAGGTCACGGCGGCCGGATCGAAAAAGAACGCGAGGAGCTATTTGCCTTTGGTCTTTTTCGCCAGCTTGCGCGCATCCGCAATCGCAAGTTTGAACTGTTCGGGCGTCAGGATACCGGGAACGCGAAAGGTGCCGACGATGAAGGAGGGGGTGGAGTTGAAGCCCAATCCCTCGGCCTGATCGTTGTTGCGCTTCAACAGATCGTCGATCTCGGTTTTGTGGGCGGCAAGATCAGCCTTGGCTTTCTCAACGTCGATCCCCGCGTTGGTCAGCGTTTCCTCGATGGTGGCATTCGTCAGTCGCCCGACATGGCGCATCAACGCGTCATGAGCTTCCTTGAACTTGCCCTGGTATTTGGCCGCCTGCGTCAGTTGCGCGGCATAAGGCGACGGCTCACCGAGAATAGGCCAGTCCTTCAGCACCAGACGAACCTTGCCATCCTCCTTCACGAGCTTTTCCAGATCCGGCGACAGCTTTTTGCAATAAGGACATTGATAGTCGAACCACTCGACGATGGTGATGTCGCCCTTGTCGTTGCCGAGCGCCACAATCTCGGGATCGCGCAGCACCTTGTCCCGGCTGGTGACACCATCCTGTTCCGCGAACGCGGGAGAAAAACCCGCAGCCATGGCGGCGAGCGATGCGGCAAAAGCGAATTTCTTCAAACGAACAATCATCATGCCCTTCCTACGGCATCCCCACGCGAAAGTTACGATCGGCCGCTATTGGCCGCTCAGCATCTGGTCCGCCAGGCCCTTGTGAGCGCGCTCAAGGCCGGCATTGGTGGAAGAGGCGTGGGCCGCTGCGACGTCACGATCACGGCGGCATGCGACATAAGCCGGCGATCCCGTCTCGCCGGCTTTCCTGCAGATCGCATCGTCGTCCGTCACCGCCGTCTCCGGCAACACGTTACGTTCGAACTGCGAACAGCCGCCAAGCAGCGCTGCGGCAGCGATCACCCCAACCACCAAACCATGCTTCATAAGCACAGGGTCCTAGCCAAGATCGATCGCGCCGTCCACCTCATAGGAGAGATCGATGCCGGCAATCGTCAGGGTCATCGTGGCGGGCAATTTTTCTCCACCCTTCAATTTTCCGGACGAGACCGCGGCGCGGACGGATTTCTCGATTTCACGCTGGCTGCTGATTCCGACTTTCTTGAGAAACTGTCTCAAGCTCGCATTGAAGACGTCTTCGTTCATCGCAAGGCTCCTCGGCCATGTCATCGCAGGCCCTCATCAGGGGCGGCACTCCATGGCTAGAACCGGAAAAGCCCTTTCTCAAGCCCTTTCTGGCGTTCGATCCTTCAATGCAGCCCCGATTTCATCGAGCGCCTTGGGGTCTTCGATGGTCGCGGGCATCGTCCAGGAGTCGCCGTCGGCGATCTTCTTCATGGTTCCGCGCAAAATCTTGCCCGATCGGGTTTTCGGCAGGCGCGGCACCACGATGGCGCGTTTGAACGCGGCCACCGGTCCGATCTTGTCGCGGACCAACGCCACCACCTCCCGCTCGATGTCGTCACGCGAACGTGACACACCGGATTTGAGCACCAGGAAGCCGCACGGCACCTCGCCTTTCAGCTCATCCTTAATTCCGAGCACGGCGCATTCCGCCACATCGGGATGCGAGGCCAGAATTTCCTCCATGCCGCCGGTCGAAAGCCGGTGGCCTGCGACATTGATGATGTCGTCCGTGCGACCCATCACGAACACGTAGCCGTCGTCGTCCCTGAAACCGGCATCGGAGGTTCGATAGTAGCCGGGAAATTCGGTGAAGTAGGCTTCCCTGCATTTTTCGTCCTTTTGCCAGAGCGTCGGCAGACAGCCGGGCGGCAGTGGCAGCTTGATGACGATGGATCCCATCGTATTTGGCGGCAGCGGCCTTGCCGCCTCATCGACGACATCGACCTGATAACCCGGCATCGGCAACGTCGCCGAACCGGGTTTGACCGTCTTCAACTCGACGCCGATTGGATTGCCTGCAATGCACCAGCCCGTCTCGGTCTGCCACCAGTGATCGACGATCGGCCGTTGTAAATGGTGCGTGGCCCATTCCACCGTCGGCGGATCGGCGCGCTCACCGGCAAGAAACAGCGCACGGAACGACGACAGGTCGTATTTGCGGATGAAGTCCCCGTTTGGATCTTCTTTCCTGATTGCGCGGAACGCAGTCGGCGCGGTGAACAACGCGACAGCCTTGTGCTGCGAAATCACGCGCCAGAACGCGCTCGCATCGGGCGTGCCGACAGGCTTGCCCTCATACATGATCGAAGTCGCACCATGAAACAGCGGTGCATAGATGATGTAGCTGTGGCCCACCACCCAGCCGATATCCGAGCCGCACCACCAGACTTCACCCGGCTTGATATCGTACAGGTTGGACATCGACCATTTCAGCGCGACCAGATGACCGCCATTATCGCGGACAACGCCCTTCGGCACCCCGGTCGTCCCGGAGGTGTAAAGAATATAAAGCGGATCGGTTGCAAGCACCGGCACGCAAGCGGCACGCTTGCCGTCCCTGATCGCGGCCTCGCGCAGTTCCGACCAGTCATGATCGCGCTTCGACACGAGATCACAGGTGTGCTGGGGCCGCTGCAGCACGATGCAGGCGGGCGGCTTGTATTCGGAAAGCCGGATCGCCTCGTCGAGCAACGGCTTGTAGTGCACGATACGGCCAGGTTCGATCCCGCAGCTTGCCGACAGGATGAGTCTCGGCTGCGCGTCGTCGATCCGCGCAGCCAATTCCTTCGCGGCAAAGCCGCCGAACACCACCGAGTGAATCGCGCCGATGCGCGCGCAGGCCAGCATCGCGATCATCGCCTCGGGCACCATCGGCATATAAATGATGACGCGATCGCCCTTGCCGACCCCCAGATCCTGCATGATCGCGCCAAGCGTCTGAACTTCCTTGAGAAGCTCGGCATAGGTGAACGTGGTCACTTTGTGGGTGAGCGGAGAATCGTGGATCAGCGCCAATTGATCGGCACGGCCTCGCGCCACGTGACGATCAAGCGCGTTGTAGCAGGTGTTGACGACAGCACCGGCGAACCAGCGCCCGTAAAGACCCATCGACGGATCGAAGACTTTCTTCGCGGGCTCAAACCAATCAACCTCCTGAGCCGCCTCGCCCCAGAAGCCTTCCGGATCGCGCAGCGACCGTTCGTGCAATTCGGCGTAACGTCCTCCACTGGCAATCGTCATGGCACGCTCCTTGTGCGTCAGCCGCCGCCGCGTTTCTTGTCGTGCGGCTTGAGCGGCATTGTCGCTCCCAACAATTCGATTTCGTGAAACAGCGCCTTGCGGGCATCGCGCGCGGCGCTCAGCGCCGGGTCGAGCTTGAGTGCGGCATCGTAATCATCCAGCGCGCGCCGGCGTTCGCCCTTGGCGTGCCACGCGTCGCCGCGCGTCACAAGCGCAGCAGCCTTCTGCGGCGGAGCCTCACCGTAAATCGCAACAGTGCTGCAGTTCGCGATCAGCGCATCGGGCTGTGACAGGTCGGCCTGTTGACATAGCGGTGCGTCACGCAGGAGCGCGGCCATTTGCGCGGCCTGTTCACTCTCGCACGCGCTCATCGTGATCACGCTCACACCAACCGGACGGCCGAACAACTGGGACAGCGTGATGCAAGAATCGTCATGGCAAATGTTCCATTCGCCCGCCACGCCCGAATTCGCCAGTTCGACGTCCGTTTGCGCCGGGCGGTTCAGCGACCACTGAAACCAGCCGTTCACAAGACGTGCCTCGGCGGGCGGCTCCATGCCGGCCCCAGAGCCCTTCACCCGCGCCTCGACGATCTGAAGCCCGTTCGATGTCACGCGCCAGTCCTCCTGCCACGCGATCTTTTCAACCGAATGAGTCCAAGCCAGCGTGAAAGCAGCCACCGATAACGACTTGATGAAACCGGCGGACGCAAAACACACACTCAAGACATGACCTCACATCGAAGGCTTGGTCGCAGGGCCTGTCGATACCGGACGCGGAGCCTGTCCTCGCGCCGGCCGCCTGCGCCATTGCCAGAACACCACGAACAGCGCCAGCCCATAACCGAGCGGATCGCTGTAGTTGATCTCGCCGAGCAAAAGCAGCGCCGCGGCGAAAGCAAGCACGCGCTCCACAAAGGTCATCCGGCAGAACAGGAAACCGATGGCCGTCATTCCGAACAGACCGATGGCCACCAGCGCCTTCACGAAAGCGTACGCCACGGCGCCATAAAATCCGAACTGCACGGCATGAGGATCGCCACTTTGCAGCATCAGCGCCGGCGAATAGACCGCGATGAAGGGAATGACATATCCCGCGAGCGCGATCCGCATCGCTTCCCAGCCGATCTTGTCGGGATTTTCCTTGGCGATCGGTGCGGCGGCCAGCGCGGCCAGCGCGACCGGCGGCGACAGATCGGCCATGATGCCGTAGTAGAACGCAAACATGTGACTGATGATCAGCGGCACGCCCAGATGCGCCAGTGCCGGTGCGGCAAGCGCGGCAACGATGATGTAGGTCGGGATCGTCGGAATGCCGGTGCCGAGCATGATCGACAGCAGCATGGTCATGATCAGGGCGAGGAACAAACTCTGCTGACCAAGCCCGATCACCCAGCTTCCGAAAATGGTGCCGACACCGGTCTGCGTCATCATGCCGATGATGGTACCGACGATGGCGCACGCCATGCCGACGGGAAGCGCCGACTTGGCACTGACCGCCAGCGAATCGCGGCAGGCTACCAGAGTTGCGGTTCCGCCCTTGGTGAACGCAGTTATCAGCACCAGCGCGGCGACGATTGCCGCGACGTAGCGGATATCGATGTTGCCGCCATGGCGAAACAGCGAGGCTGCGACAAGCCCGAGCCCGATCCAGAACACGTAACGGGTGATCTTGTTCGGAAGCCCCGCGACGATGCTCGCGCCGAGAATCAGCGTCACCGTCAGCGCCAGTCCCATGCTGCCCGCATAGAGCGGCGTGAAGCCTTCGAACAGCATGTAGACCAAAGCCGCCAGCGGCAACACGAGATACCAGTTGTTGACCAGCGCCTTCCATGCGTTCGGCGTGTCCTCCTTGCGCATGCCGGTCAGGCCGTGTTTGCCCGCTTCGAGATGCACCATCCAGAACGCGGAGGCGAAATACAGAATCGCCGGGATGATCGCCGCCTTTACAATCGTCGAATAAGGCACGCCCAGCGTCTCGGCCATGATGAAAGCCACAGCGCCCATCACCGGCGGCATGATCTGGCCGCCCATCGAAGCCGTTGCCTCAACGCCCGCCGCAAATGCGCGGCGATAGCCGAACCGGATCATCAGCGGAATCGTGAACTGGCCGACTGTCACCACGTTGGCGACACCCGAGCCCGAAATGGTGCCCATCATGCCAGAGGCGACAACGGCGACCTTGGCGGGACCGCCGCGCGTGCGCCCGAACAGGCCGAGCGAGACGTCGGTGAACAGCTGGATCATGCCCGCGCGTTCAAGAAACGAGCCGAACAGAATGAACAGGAAGATGTAGGTGGCCGACACATAGATCGGCACGCCATAGAACCCTTCGGTTCCGAATGATAAGTGAGTGACGATCTGATCAAAATCATAGCCGCGGTGATTAAGCGGCGCGGGCAGATGCTGTCCGAAGAACCAGTACAAAAGGCACGCGCCGCACATCAGCGGCAGCGCTGCGCCCATCAGCCGCCGCACGCCCTCAAAAATCAGCACAGCCAGCACGGTGCCCACGACAAGATCGAATGTGGTCGGATCGCCATCGCGCAAAATCAGATCGGCATAGAAAAGCCACTGATAAAGTCCGCAAAAGAATCCGACGGCGCCGACACTCCAGCCAAGCGCGCGCTGCCAGTCCGTTTTCGCGGTAAAATTCGAGATCAGGCCGAAGGTCAGCAGCAGCAGGAAACCGACATGGATGCCGCGCACCGCCTGGCTCGGCAGGAAATTCCAGGCGGCAACCATGAGCTGAAACGAAGCAAAGACAATGCCGACGGCATAGGCCAGATGCCCCCACCAGCCGGGTCCAAATCCGTCAGGAAAGCCATGCTCGAAATTGTCGAGTTCGACCTTGACGTGTTCTTCGGTGCTCTGCGCCTGCAACATCGTGTTTCGTCCTGCCCCAGATTGGTTTTGCCGGCCACGTTTCTTTGCCGCGGCTTTGCCTATGGGGAGGCGCGACGAGCGCACCTCCCCTCGCAGTGGGCCTACTTGATAATGCCCTTCTCCTTGTAATAACGGATCGCGCCCGGATGCAGCGGCGCGGGGCTTCCGGCCGCGGCCGTCTCCAGCTTGATTCCCTTGCCTGCCGCGTGCGCGTTCGCCAGTTCCGGCAGGTTTTCGAAAATCAGCTTGGTCATCTGGTAGGCCACGTCATCCGAAACGTCCGCGCTCGTCACCAGATAGTTCACGACGGCTGCGGTCGGCACGTCGACCGTCTGGCCGGTGTAAGTACCCGCCGGAATGATGGCGGCGATGAAGGGCGGGCCAATCTTCTCGACCGTCTCCTTCGGCACCCCCACCACATTGATCTGCGTAGAGCTCGACAAATCCTTCAGCGAGGCGACGCCGAGACCTGCCGACTGCAGCGTGGCATCGAGCTGACGATTCTTCATAAGGTCGACGGATTCGGCAAACGGCAGATACTGCACCTGGCCAAGATCCTTATAGGTCATGCCCGCCGCCTTCAGAATCGCACGCGAGTTCAGTTCGGTGCCCGATTTCGGTGCGCCGACCGAAAGGGTTTTGCCCTTGAGGTCCGCCAGCGTCTTGATGCCGCTGTCGCCATTGGCGACGATCTGGATGTAGTTTGGATAGATTGCGCCGATGGTGCGCAGCTTGGTCAGCGGCTTCTTGAAGCCGGCTTCTTCGTCGCCGTCCACCGCTGCCTTGAGCGAGTCGCCGAGCGTAAAGGCGAGTTCACCACGTCCCTGCTCGATCAGATTGAGATTTTCGACCGACGCCTTTGTCGCCTGAACTTGGGTTTTGACGCCCGGAATCTTGTCGCCGTAGATTTTGCCGATGGCCACGCCCAGCGGATAATAAACACCCGATGTTCCGCCCGTCAGAATGTTGATGAATTGCTGCGCATGCGCAGCCGGCGCGGACACTGCCATTGCAAGGGCGCACGCCGTCACGAACTTCAATTTCATAGTTCCTCCCAGAGATTTCTTATGATTGTTTTCTTATTGTTGGCGACGAGGTTGAACGCGTGGGCGGCTGCGGTCAACCTGTTCAAATGGCCAACGATTCGACACAGCTGCGAATTTCCACCCTACACGGCCGGCGCGGGCGCATTGATTTCCGCTTTTGCCGCAGTGTCTTACTGCTTTGCGGTGTAACCGTTTGCAGTGCCGTTGCCATGGGTGGGTGTTCCGGCATTTTTTTCGGAACCGCTCGAGCCCAATCCGCGACCCCGCACCAAATGGCGGAATACCGCGCCAAATACGCTGCCTACAGATCAGCTCGCGATCGCTATGAGGCTGAAGCAGGCGCATACTGGTCAATGATTGCCGAAAAGCGAAAGTTGCGAGGCGCACGGCGCCGCAACGGCGAGGCGATCTCAGCCGAACATTATGTGCTGGCGCAACCGCCGGTTTATAACGGGCCGCCGCAGCCGATCGATCCGTCCGCGCCGCCCCAGCCGCCGGCGCAGCGGCGCACCATCCCCGTTGCCAGCGATTTTCTGGCCAACGCGCAATCGCAGTTCGCGTTTGCCCCGCGCCGTCCACAAAACGAGCTTGAATTCAAACGCTCCTACGCCAAAGTCGCATCGCGCCTTGGCCTGACCCGCGACCAGGCAGTGCGTGTGTACTGTTTCGAAGCGGGCGGCAATGGGAAATATGACGTTCAGGCGGGGCTCGAGTTCAGCCGGCCGAACGCGCGGGCGATCTCGACCGCGCTCGGTTACAACCAGCTTCTGACGACCAACACCGTTGAACTTCTCGCCGAGCAGGGCCATGCCATCATCGAGGGCTTGAATCAGGCGATGCATCGCGCGCCCGAGCCCGAGCGATCAGCGCTGGCGCGGAAGATTGCCACCGTCCGCAAAATGATCGCCTTCAGTAAATCGGTCCCGGACGAATGGAACGCGCACGAGCGGATCGGCATGACGCCGCAAGGACTTGGTATTCACGCGCTCAACTATGATGTCGATATCGGGCCCTGGCTGCAGACTTATAAACTTCTGATCTCGGTCGAATTTGCAAAGCGCAAAGGGCATGAGCGGCCGTTGAGCGCCGCCGAACTCGAGATGATGAATCTGACCGGCGATGGCAACGGCTTCGATATGGTGTCGATGCCGCAGGGTCTGCGCGTGCAGGTTCCGACGTCGAATTTCTTCCAGCGCGGCGGCTATGAGCGAAACCCGGTCGCGATCCGCAACAATACCGTCGCCAAGCTGATCGCGGCGACCGACGCTCGGATGGACAGCGAAAGCGCAAAACCCGGCGCGAAGGATCTCGCGGCGGCGTTCTAGATAACTCCGGCGCCGTCTGAGTACCTGACAACCCCGCGAAGCCGCGCCTCCGCGATGATGCTACCCGCCGGAGCGGCGCAAGCGGCATCACCGAACCTTCCGAAGATCAAAGCCATAGCGTCGACGGCTTTCCGAGCGTCGATCCCCGGCCGATCGTCGCAATGATGGAGCAGCTTTCCCCGGCCGGCGCGCGGCGTTGACGGGCCTGTGGCGAACAAAGATCTCCGAGTACACATGGCTGCGCACCTCGCCGGAGCTCACGCTGCAGAAAAGAGAGACGCTGGTGGAAGGTTATCACCAGATGAAAGCATGGCCGGAGGTCGCACCCGCCTTGCAGAAATTGAAGGCCGCTAATGCCTTCGGCCTACAGCGCGAAGAAATCCTTCTCGTTGGGACGCCGTAGGCGCCAAGACCTTCGGCTATCCGACATTCTGGATGAACCGTTTACGCCTTGCAGGCGAGGAACTGGGCGCTGTTGCCGACGGCGAGGGTAAAGCATGGATGATCTGCTGAAATTCCTGGCGATCCAAAGGATCGCCTGATTCATCCCGTTTCGAATAAGTCTCCGGAAGAAGCTTGGCACGCCGCAAACTTGGTGGGAGACGGGCCCCCCAACCTCTCCTGCCATTTCTTTTTGCGGCCTCGGCGCATTCAGCTTATTCGAAACGACATGAGCGTTTCTTTCCCGTCTGTGCACTTGTGGACATCTCCTTCGCGACGGGCGTGTTACGAACGGACATCACCACAAACCTGATGGCACGTATCGGTGACTGAGAGCGCGGTTCGCTCCCGCCAAAAAGGGAGAGACAAATGGGCTCATTCAAAAATCCGACCAATGAAAGCTTGAAGCGCGAAGCGGCGAAAGCTCGCCTCGACGCGCTGACGCTCCCCGATGGGCCGCAGAGAAACGATCTTCTGCGCAAAGCCCGGCGGTGCGACACGGCGGCCAACTTGCAGGGATGGATCAATTCGCCCGGCTTGCTTGCGCCGATCGGAAAATGAATCTTGCGGCGAATTGCCAACTGACAGGCCGTTGCCGGCAGCAATGACGCGTTACAGGCGATTCACGACAGAAGCAGGTCACTAGACCTGCTTCGATTGCACCATATCGACGTAGATCACACCGTCTTCGGAAATCGTCCCGCTGGCCCAATGTTCCTGAGCCTGGCTTTCAATCTCGCCGCGCTTTGACTTCATGTAGTTGGCGGCGTGCGACGACTTCAAATACGTCGTTCTGAGAATGCATTTTTGCCGCAGGGCGCCGTTGGAAATCGTAAACGCCACCGACGCTCCCGTCGGGAGAGAAAAATCTCGAAATCGAGTCTCGGCCCTCTTTGGCATTCGGCAATCCTTTGAGATGTCGGAAGGGCTACGGCAGGAACGCATGGGTCACCCGCGAAGTCAAATCGACAGCCGGGTGAGATGCATTCCTCGTGCGAACCATCGTGAAGAGGCGGAGCCAACGCAGAACGACAGCGCTTCGAGCTAGCCGAGAGGAGCGATCTGCTCTTCAGTCACGATGCGTTCGGTGCGGTCTGAACAGCTTCGAATGCGATAACGCAATCTTCCGTCCATCTCGACCGGCAAGAGGGCCACGATCGTATAGGCATTCTCTCGTTTATCGTCGATGCGCCTCGGACCTTGCGGAGAATGCCGAACAGCTGAATCTTTTGAGAAGGAATGAGACACGATCTCTCCATCAGAGTTTAAAAACAAAAAGCCCCACCATTTCTGATGAGGCTCTGAGCAGACCGTCCCAGTACATCCGTGGGACCAGCCTTTGTTTCTCGATCAGGCCGCTTCCAGCAAATCTGCGGAATAGGCATGCCCTAACGACCTAGAGGACGGAAAGGTTCTCTGCGCTGACCTTGCCGCGCATCTTGTCCGTCTTCAATTCGAAGGCAACCTTCTGACCTTCGGCAAGGCCGGAAAGGCCCGCGCGTTCGACGGCGCTGATGTGCACGAACACATCGCTTCCACCGTTGTCAGGTTGAATGAAGCCAAAACCCTTTTGGCCGTTGAACCACTTAACTGTACCGTTCGTCATGTTTCTCTTCTCCAGGCGTGCAAAAACGCACCACCGCGCGACACGCGCGGCTCAATCCAATTCTTAGCGATGTTTTGGAAAGATGCCGGAGGCGCTTTAACAAAAGCAGAGCCGTAAATCGAATAACGGCATCATAGGGCATTGGGATGCGAACGCAAGCAATCAATTGTGTTCGAATAAAGCAGCTATCTTATGACCGCTCGCTGCTCTAGGGTGCCGACACGCATCATCGAGATTCTTGAGTGACCAGCACCCGCGATTTTATCGATTTCTGGGTCCACAACAGTGTGCATCCCAAGGAAGAGCTGGGGAGCGTCGGCGCGTCGCAAAACCCTCGTCGTTTAGCGGAGAAACTCGTCGCGGCTGCGGGTGGGCAGGGAATATCCGAGGCACAACTGATTGAAGAGATTGGTCCTCTGGAGAATTATCTCGCGGCAATCCTCATCACCTTAAACAAGCAAGGGGCTGGCCGGGCGCATCGATTGCCCGGAGCCTAAATCACCCGCCCGGAAAGCAGACGGGCGGGAACTGGAGTGAACCGTGCATCGGCGGCGGCTGGAAATGAACAGGATTGATCCGACTGCCCGCATTGAAGACGGCGCAGTGATTGGTGATGACGTCACGATCGGACCGTATTGCATCATCGGATCGCAAGCCACGATCGGACCGGGCTCCACCCTCATTTCGCACGTGAACGTCGGCGGCCAGACGACGATCGCAGAGAACTGCACGATCTATCCATTCGTCTCGCTGGGAGGACCGCGCGGGCCGTCAAGCGGCAACAATGACTCGGGCCGGCTCGAAATCGGAAAGCACTGCACCTTTCGCGAAAGCGTAACGATCCAATCCGGAACTGTCGCCGGCGGCGGCGTGACAAGCGTCGGCGACCGCTGCTTTTTCATGAACAACTCGAGCGTCGATCACAACTGCCGCATCGGCAACGACGTCATCTTTGCGACGTCAACGACGCTCGGAGAAAACTGCCAGATCGGAGACTTCGTCTTCATCGGCGGTCTTTCGATCATTCGGGATTCGGTCCGCATCGGCTCGCAGGTCATGATCGGCGGCCTGAGCGGTGTACACCGGGATATTATTCCGTTCGGGCTGGTCAACGGCGATCACGCCCACCTTCAGGGCCTGAATATTGTCGGCATGAAGCGGCGCAAGTTCACCAAAGAGCGATTGCAGATCATGCGCTCTTTCTACCAGAAACTTTTCGTCTATCCCGGCCGGTTTGCCGATCGCCTCGCCGCAGTGCAGTCGCTGCGCACAATGGATACCGCAATTGCGGAGGCGCTCGATTTTATCGCCCGCGGACAGCAATTGTGCATGCCGCTGCACTCGCCGGACTAGGCAGATGGCGGCGATTCTCAGACTCTCATTGGGGCTTGGGATCAGCACGAACGCGATACGCGCTGTGGTCACTTCGTAACACTCTTCGTCCCATGCGAAGAACATAGCGAAAGTTTCAAGCTTATTTTCAGGTCGACGAATGCCGACGCGGGAACGGGCGTAGCGATGCGCGATTGCTCTTCGTGTTTAAACGAACGGAGAGATCAATGAAAAAGTTTCTTATCGCTACCGCGTGCTTCACCATGCTCTCAGGAGCGGCATTCGCCCAAGGTGCGCAGCCGCAAGGCAGCACAAACGTTCCGAACCCAAGCGCGACGCCTTCTTCGAACGATATGTCAAAGTCAGGTATGAATAGCGGCTCCGCGGGCACGACGGGACATGAAGGCGTGACAAGTGGCACGACCGGCTCATCCGTGAACAGCAATGGGGTGAAACCGGACAACATGCATAAGGGCGGCGAAGCCAAGGACGGCGACGGCATGAACAAGGGCGGCATGTCGAAGTAACCTCCGGCCAATGGTCGCTCGGAAGCTGCGCTTCAGCAAAAAGCGCAGCTTCTTTTCCCGCGAAAGCGTTGAGATTCGAGACGCCAAAGCGCTAGTGCGCCTAAACAAAAGATGAAATCACTTTCATTCCGGCTGCTTGTCTCCTGATTTTTGGATTTTTGCGGAGGCATTGAATTCCAAAAATTCGCGTATCGTTCGGCTCAACTCAGCGTCGCTCATTGGCGTAGCTGGCTGTTTAAGTTCACTGTCGCGGAATCCCTTTTCAATGATCTCATACTGAGTTTCATTGAGGAAGGGGATGATCTGGTGGAGACGGGCCAATATAACTCTGAACGGCATTACGCTCACTTTGCTTTTGATTGCGCAAACTGCACCGCAAGCGCGATCAGCGACGGTTCCTCGAAAGGCCGGAACAGCCGCCAAAGTAAATGGAACCGCTCACTCTTGTTTTATCAAATGATAAATGAACCCGCCGCATCGAGGCGCGTTCGGTCAACATGATCTTGGGCGAGACCATGCTGCGAAAATTGAAGCAGCATTCACGTTTGGACGCTGCGGACGAGACGGCAATACGCCAGCTGTCGTGCCAATTGCGCGAGTTGGCCGATGGGGAGGATTTTATCCATCAAGGTGACGAGCCTCGATCCTCCGCAGTGGTGCTGAGCGGCACGCTGGCAAGATACCACACTTTAAAGGGTGGACGACGGCAGTACCTGTCGCTTCATATCAAAGGTGATTGGCCCGACGCTCAGGGCTTGTTTATCGACCGAATGGATCATTCCGTCTGCGCCATGGAAAACTCGGCGGTTTGTTCGATCCCGCATCGGGAGCTCATCAAGCTGTTTCGCGACAGGCCGACTCTCGGCTTTGCGATCTGGCGTGAGACGCTGATTGATGCCGCCATTTTTCGTGAGGCCATCACCAATAATAGCAGTCGCTCTGGTATAAGACGGCTGGCGCATTTTTTCGCGGAAATCTATTTCCGCTCAGACTCAATCGGCCTCGTGAGCGAAAATAATTGCAGGCTTCCACTTACTCAAACGCAACTCGGAGAGTTGCTCGGGATGTCGATCATCACGGTTCACAGGCACCTTCAAACGATACGAAAGAGTCGCGTCGCTGATTTGAAAGGCGGCAACCTGATGGTCAGAAACTGGAGCAAACTCGCCGCGATGGGGGATTTTGATCCTCAGTATTTGCACATGAGGGTGCAGCCTCTGCGTTAATGCCGAGTCTCACTGCCTTGGCTCGTGTCGACCCTGGAAATGCTCCGACGCGATATAATTCGAATGCCATTGCGGCTGGCCAACCTCTTCAGGGCTGCAACGGACCGCCCTAGAACCGCGGCCATTCGATAGACCGATTTACCCTCTTCGGCCATCTGGCGAAGAAGCTGAACCTCATCGTCTTTCCAGGGCAAATTCGCCGTCTTTTTCATCTGCGGGCCTCATCAAAGACGGCATGAAAGCAGGACCCGAGACCTCGTGCCTTATCAATTGATAGATTTGGAGTGCCCTCGTTCGATCCGGCGAGACGGACGGCACGGAACATGTCCAGATCAATATTGTTGGTGGCTTGCTCGGACAGACTAAGCCGCATAGGGGCGCGCACAGACGTCTGCGCTTGAGCTCACCCTTACCAATAGGCCGGAGGAACCAATGTCAAAAGCCAAAACGCTTAGCGATCTTTTCCACGACACTCTTAAAGATATCTATTTTGCCGAGAAGAAAATTATGAGCGCGCTGCCGAAGATGGCCAAGGCCGCGCAAAGCAGCGACCTGCGCGCGGCTTTCGAAAAGCATCTGGGTGAAACGGAGACTCAGGTTGAGCGGCTTGAGATGGTGTTTGAGGAGATCGACGCCAAACCTCAAGGGAAGACCTGCGACGCCATCATGGGCATCCTTGATGAAGGCAAAGAGATTATGTCGGATTATAAAGGGGCGCCAGCGCTCGATGCCGGCTTGCTCGCGGCGGCGCAAGCGGTCGAGCACTATGAAATCTCCCGGTACGGCACACTCATCACCTGGGCCAACGAGCTCGGGCTCACAAAGGTCGCGAAACTTCTCAAAGAAACACTCGATGAAGAAAAGACCACCGACGCGACACTGACGACCATCGCAAAAAACGTGGTGAACGCCGAAGCCGAAGCCGCCTAGTTCAAACCAGCGCATTCCTCGAAAAACGGAGAAATCATATGAGACAACTCATCATTGCGGCCGCGTGTCTGCTCGTGACGTCCGGCGCCGCGCTCGCTCAGGCGGGAACGCCTCAAGGCGATTCAATCAATCCGCATCCAAGCTCATCGGCATCGTCAAACGATAAGTCAAAAAACCCAGCGGCTGTCACAACGGGAAGCGTGGTGCAGTCGGGTTCACACGCCGTGAGGAAACCGAAGCGGAAGCACTAACGCTCAATAATGAGAGCGGCGTATCTGTGCAGATCAAACGCTTGGGAAAGCAATGGTGCAGGGGCGCCATCACATTGGCTTTATTTACTCAATAACGACGGGAACTCTTAAAGCCTGAAAATAAAAATACCAACAGAAATACCATCAGATTAGCTGATCACCTGTGAACGACCCAAAACATTGGCGGACGGTAACACGAAATTCGATGCGACGATCTTCTTTGTCTTGGTCTGGATTTTATCTACACGCTTTCGTGGGAACACTTCATGCATATCGTCCCAGGCATGACGACAATCGACTGCTTGGGCACCTTTCGAACAGTAATCGATGAGATTCGATAATCCTTGTTCGGGATCGTAATGGCGGATGTTCACATCAACAAATTTCTTCAGCTCGTTATCGAAACCGTTCTTCATATGCCTTAGGTGCTGGATGCATTGCTGACCTTTTCCGGGTCGTGCAGGAACGATGGCATGGAGATGGAGCCGACCTAATGAAAGCAGCTCTGCCATCGATATTTGTTCTCGTCTCCGTGATCCCGGAAAATCAATAAAGGCGAAGATCAAGGGCTGGTCTTCCTTGGGTCGATAAAACTTCCGACCAAACGACTGCAGATTCAGATAGCGGCACCAACGATCAAAGACATCAAAGTAAAGGTGCAGAGGCAGCTTTCTTTGTCGAGAACCAATGTCTCGTTGGTAATTTCTCCAACCAATGTTTTCGTTCAAGTCGACATCAAACGGTCGCTTGTGGCTTAAATCGACCAGACCTCGTACATCGACACCATCAAGCTTCATCGTGACCATAAACACGTTATCGATCAAGGCTTGATCAAGGCCGTGTTTCGTTGATGGATGATGCTGGCAGATTTCGATGATGTGCTCCGCGATGGCATCAATTTGCTGTTGGTGACGATACTGCATGGTGAGGGTATTCCTCTTATTGTTATTGGTTGGAATTTCACTGGTATAATCATCTGGACCAGATAGTGGCCTTGGTTATGGTTCAACCGAGATCAGTTGGCTGTATTTGGTATGATTACGTGATCGTTATCTGTTAGGTTCAATCAAGATGGTCACTGGCTGTGATGTTTGTTCATTCGGTTCGCTGCATTTGAACCAATCAAGTTTGGTCATCGAGATCAGTCATCGAAGTCTGGTCATAGGTTGGACAATGCCGAGAGTGGACATCCAATCCGGCTGACCTTTCATCAAGACAACCGACGAGCAAGGACCCTGGCGGAGGCTGACCAAACGCTAATGGAAGGCGTCACTGTGAAGGCGCTTTGTATCTGGTCTGCGCCGCTCCATTGATATTTATAAGGACCGATCGGAAATCCTGCCGACGACCAAAATATTTTCACGGCGGCAATACGTAAGACTTTCTGCTTGATCGACAAAGATAAGATTTGGCGACGGCGAAACTCTTTTGAACCTCGCCGTTGACATCACCCGCCGAATATACGGATACGAGATGGCCTCACACCAGAGGCCGCCATGGTTTTTCAATCGACGCGACGCGGATTCGTTCTCGGATCGTTGCTATTACCGCTGACTTCACCATCAGCAGCGACCGATCCTGGCGTCGCAACGACGCTGACGAAAGATCGAAGCACAACAATCGAAATTGCTGAATTTGCGATACCGGCATGCATCGCATCAGTTGTACTGCGTCGATTCAACACGCGATGGTTATGTGACCGCACCGTTCGAATCACGAGCGGACAACCTGTAATAGCGAGCTATGGCCTTCTGGCTTCCACTCGTCATCGATCGGAGAAATCAGCAAATCTCTCGACTACACCGTGCGGTCAGTTCGACGTATCGAATTTTGCGGGAGTGGAAATCGACCACAACGTCTCGAACAACACCGATTGAAGGTTCGCGAAGTCCTCGCTTTCGATGATGAGACCGTAGTTCTCGCGCTTGGACGAGATGATGGAGACCTTGTTATCGTAAACATACTGGGTCACGCCAAGCGTGACGCCTTCCGGCGCATAGCGGAGTTCACGCAATTGCTCCTGGCCCGATGGCCAGATTTTCTCGACATCCTTGTTCGGCGAACGCAGCACCTTCAGCGCGATACCGCGCTTCAACCGCTCCTCGATGTAGACATCCATTTCGGCAAGCCCGGGCGCCTCGATCAACTCGTTCATCGAGAGAATACCCCGCAGAAACTTGCTCTGGCAGGTCAGGGTGTCCCACAGCACCGTTTGGACACCCTCTTCGCCTTCATAGAAACGAATCTGGGGCTTGCCCTTGGCGCCATTATAGAGGGAGCGGATCTGCGGCATCACATCGCTGATGACCTGTCGCCGCAGTTCGAGACGCTGTAGCATGCCGACCGGATCCTCGGCGATGACGTAACGTCGGCCGTTCCGCTCCTCGATACGGATCAGCGCCTCTTGTTCGAGACGATCGAGGACGTCATAGGCGGTCGTGCGCGCAAGACCGGCGTGCGCAGCGACCGCCTGGACCGGTGCCTCCCCGAGCTGAACGGCGGCGATATAAAGCTTAAACAGCTTCCCGGTGATCCCGATCTGGGCGAGCTTTTCTTCCATATCCATGAGGCGGTCTTTCCCGGAAACGGGCGACCGCCCTTACCTCAGCTCTTTTTCACGCTGACGGCTTGCTGCGGCGCCTCATTGACGTTCAGCGTAAATATATCGGGGCGAGCGTAGTGACCAGCCACGTCGAAATCGAATTTTCCGCGATCCACTTCGTCGAGATCAAGCTCGGCCGTCAACAGCGTTTCCTCGTCGAACACCGGTCCTGCAAGAACCTTACCCAGCGGATCGATAATCGCCGCACCACCATGCATCAGGATCGTATCCGGATCGTCGGAAACCGTGCAGAGATAGTCGGCTGGGAAGTTTCCCCGCTTGATCACCTGGCAGGTGGTCAGCACAAAACAGCGCCCTTCGAGCGCGATATGGCGCATGGACGGCAGCCACGATTCGCGGTCGTCCGCGGTCGGCGCGCAATACAGCGTAACGCCCTTGGAATACATCGCCATGCGCAGCATCGGCATGTAGTTTTCCCAGCAGATCACCGCGCCGATCTTGCCGATCGGCGTGTCGAACGCAGGCAATGTCGAACCATCGCCGAAACCCCAGGCAAGGCGTTCGCCCGCCGTCGGCATCAACTTCCGGTGCTTGCCAAGCAGCGCGCCATCGGGACCGAAATAGAGAGCGGTGCAGTACTGCGTGCCGAGCTCTCGCTCCATCACCCCGATCACGAGATAAACCTTCGCGGCTGCCGCTGCCGCACCGAGACGCTCCGTCTCGGGTCCAGGCACCGTGATCGCACCGTCGAGATAGCGGCGAAATTCCTCGCGCCCGCGCGCGGTGCGAACGCCAATCGAGACTTCGAAGTCCGCTCCCTTCGGATAGCCAGAGATGAAGGCTTCAGGAAACACAACGATCTGGCAGCCTTCGGCGCCGGCTTTCGCGATCCATCCTTCTGCCTTGGCAACACTGGCATTCGCGTCGAACGGAACTGATCCCACCTGGGCAACACCGGCCTTGATTTTCATGATATGCTCCTTGGCATTTGAATTTTTTCAGAACTCAGTTTCGCTAAACGCCGAGATAGGCGCGGCGTACCGCTGGGTCCGCTTTGAGTTTGTCTGACGTGTCGGACAGGACGACATGGCCTGCTTCGAGAACGTAACCGCGGTGCGCGACCGAAAGTGCCAGCATCGCATTCTGCTCAACCAGCAAAACGGCGACGCCCTGCCGGTTGATTTCCGCGATTGCGCCATGCAGCTCGTCCACCACGATCGGTGCAAGACCATGGCTCGGCTCATCCAGCAGCAGCAGCTTAGGATTGCCCATCAGTGCGCGCCCGATCGAAACCATCTGCTGTTCGCCGCCCGACATCGATCCCGCCATCTGGGTGCGGCGTTCTCCGAGTCTTGGAAACAGCGTGAGAACCCGGCTGATGCGCGCGTCGATGTCATTCGCGCGACGGTCGCCGTAAGCACCCATCATGAGGTTATCCATGGTGGACATGCGCGGAAACACATGACGGCCCTCGGGCACATGACCGATGCCAAGCGCGGGAATCGTATGTGCGGGCCGTCCAAGCAACGGCGCGCCCTCAAACATGATGGTGCCGCGCGCCTTCGAAATCAGCCCCGAGATCGACCGCAGCAGCGTCGTCTTGCCCGCCGTATTTGCGCCAAGAACCGCGACCGTTTCGCCCGCATTGACCTCGAGAGAGACGTGCTTGAGCACGTCGGGGCCGCCGTAAGAGACCCTGAGATCACGCACCTCAAGCATGTGCGCCATCCTTTCCGGCCGCGCCGTGACCGAGATACGCCTCGATCACGGTCGGATGGCTTGCGACTTCGGCGGGCGCGCCTTCCGCGATCAGACGACCGAAATTCACCGCGATTAGACGATCGCACAACGCCATGATCGCGCGCATATGATGCTCGACCACGAGGAACGTCAGGCCCTGATCCCGCAACGAACGGATCACCGCCATCACTTCGTCCATTTCACTTGGCGCGAGCGCCGCCATCACCTCATCGAGCAGCAATACCTTCGGCTCCGTGGCCAGCGCACGAGCCATCTCCACCATTGCCTTCTGTGGGAACGTCAGGTCTGCGACATCGGCGTCGGCAATCGACGTGAGATCGAGGCGAGCGAGCACCTCCGCGGCCTTCGTTCGCGCACTTGCAAGATCGTGCCGCAGCAACGCAGCGGTGAGCACGTTCTCGAGCACGGTCATATCCGGAAACAGCGCCGCGTTCTGGAAAGTCTTGGTCATGCCACGCGCCGCGATGCGATGCGGCTTGGTTCCGGAGACCGTTTCCCCTTCGAGCACAACCGACCCGCTTGAAAGTTTTTGCAACCCGACCAGCGAGTTGAACAGCGTGGTCTTGCCTGCGCCGTTAGGCCCAATCAGACCGACGATCTCGCCCCTGTTCAGGGTAAACGATACGCCGTCGACGGCGCGCAGGCCGCCGAACACCACCGTGATGGCTTTCGCTTCGAGCAAAGCCGGTCCTGTCATTTGAGACGGCATCATGGACGGCTTCCTTCGATCACTTGCGGAAGCGGCTTGGCCTTCGGCTTCGCCTTGGGCCAGAAAGCCATGATGCCACGCGGCTGAACCAGAATCGCTCCGATCAGGATAAGGCCGAACACGAATTGCGACATGCCTGCCGCCTTCGACGACAGATAAGCGTTGGCATAATCTTCCAGCGGGATCAGAAACAGCGCGCCGATAATCGGGCCACCGATGGTTCCCAATCCGCCGACAATCGCAATCATCGCCATCCGGATCGAAATACCCTGAAGCGCGAAGATTGAATCGGGATCGAAGAAGAAGGTGAACTGCGCAAACACCGTTCCGCACATCGCCGTCAGTGCCGCCGAAATCACGCTTGCGGTCAGCTTGGCGCGGAAGGTATCGACGCCGGCAACCTCGGCCGCCTGTTCGTCCTCGCGCACCGCGCGCAGCCGATACCCCGTGGCGCCGTTTGCCAGCACATAGAACACGGCGGACACCACCAGCAGCAGAGCGAGGATGATCCAGTAATACGACGCCACCGACCTGAACGCGAAGTTGAGCGGCTGGGTGCCGAGAAACGGCACGGTCAACCCGACAGGGCCACCCGACAGGCTGGTCCAGCTGTTGGCGATCACCCGCATCACCTCTGCGAAGGCGAGCGTGGCCAGCGCAAAATAGTGTCCTTTCAATCGGAAGGTCGGGATCGACAAAAGGGCCGCCATGATCGCCGCCGCGAACCCGCCGGCAACCAGACCGATCCATGGCGAGATGCCGAACCTCAAGAACAACAGCGTGGACGTATAGGCGCCGATACCGAAGAACGCCGCGTGGCCGAGGGAAATCTGGTTGGCAAGCCCGCCGACGATATTCCATGCCTGTGCTGTCGCGGCGAACAGCAACGCCATCGCTGCCAGTCGCAGAACGTGACCGCGTGGATCGACGAACCACGGCAACGCCGCGGCTGCGAGAAAGAACAGAACGAAGATGGCGAATTTCAGCTTTTTGTCGCGCAAGATCATGCCCCCTTGATGAGGCCTTGCGGACGCAGGGCGAGCACGGCGATGAAGATCACGAACAGACAGAGATTCTGGAGCTGGATCGGAAACACCAACGTCGACAGCGACTGGATGATGCCAACGGCGAGGCCACCGACCAGAGCACCGGCTTGGA
>JAIENY010000014.1 GCA_019750915.1 Xanthobacteraceae bacterium | reverse complement strand
GGCATGCCGCTGGAGAAGGTGCGCAAGGTTCTCAAGATCGCCAAGGAGCCGCTGTCGCTGGAAACCCCGGTGGGCGACGAGGAAGACTCGCATCTCGGCGATTTCATCGAGGATAAGAACGCGATCCTGCCGATTGATGCTGCGATCCAGTCGAACCTGCGCGAGACCACGACGCGCGTGCTCGCCTCGCTCACCCCGCGCGAGGAGCGTGTGCTGCGCATGCGCTTCGGCATCGGCATGAACACCGACCACACGCTGGAAGAAGTCGGCCAGCAATTCTCGGTGACGCGCGAACGTATTCGTCAGATCGAGGCGAAGGCGCTGCGCAAGTTGAAGCATCCGTCACGAAGCAGGAAGCTGCGGAGTTTCTTGGATAATTGAGCGAAGATCTATGTGTTGAAACAAAAACGGCGGGCTGAAAGGCCCGCCGTTTTCTCAAGCGGTGCAGCAAATCCTAGTGGAATCGATAGATGCCTATTTCCCTCGAAGAAGTCAGACGAAGGGTTTTGATTGCATTGTTTTCCGATGACGTTCTTATGGATGAGCTCGTCCTTAAAGGAGGCAATGCTCTTGCATTAGTCTACAAAATCGGATCGCGAGCATCGGTCGATTTAGATTTTTCTCTGCAGAAGGCGTTTGCAGATGTGGACAGCGCACAATTAAGAATTTCAGACGCGCTAAAAAAGGAATTTCGTTCTGTAGGGTACGTCATTTTTGACGAAAGTTTGAGCGTAAAGCCTGCGAAGCGAAGGGTGGGCCTTCCCGACTGGTGGGGCGGCTATCTTTTCGAGTTTAAGCTTGCGGAAGCAGCATTAGCTGAAAAGTTTAAAGATGATAAGGACGGCCTTCGGAGGCAATCTACAGAGCTAGGTCCATTGAATAAACGAAAGTTCTCAATCGACATCAGCACTCACGAGTTTTGCGAGGCAAAAGTCGAGCGCGATTTAGACGATTTCGTCATCTACGTTTATTCTCTAGAGATGATCGTGGCAGAGAAGCTCCGGGCTATATGTCAGCAAATGCCCGCCTATGAATTTGGAAATAAAACAGCTCGCGCTCGGGATTTTTATGACATTGAGCAGATCATATCTACTGAGAAGATTGATATGACTAGTGCAGAAAATTTGAAAATTCTTGGAGCCGTTTTTGAAGCTAAAGGTGTTCCAATAGAACTGCTAAGCGAAATCAAAAACTTCAGAGAATTCCATCAGCAAGATTGGCCAGCAGTACAAACGAGCATTTCTGGACAGCATGAAGTTTTCGAATATTACTTTAACTTCGTTGTTGAGTTAGCTGCTAGTATCGAGGCCACGAGGAAAAAATAGCCGCCATTTTTTTGAATATTCTGGCTCTTCGATTCCGTGACTTAAATAAAAGTCGTGATTTAAACCCATTCTTTCCATCAATCGACTTTTTGATCCATAGCCTGCCATATCCATCAAGAATCCAATCGCTTGATGATAAGGATATACATAATCGAGTTGCTTTAGAGTTGCAGCCAACCTGTTAGTCGAAACGCGATCTTTAGCTCTTTTATAAGATTCCAAAATTTGAAAAATCCCACCGGAATAATTGGGACGCACGACTATATCGATGAGAGTTCGCTCGATATTGGTTGTAAGCAACGTTTCCTGCTCAAGTCCGAAAACGGTTTCAACACCTAAGTTGCGGGTATTCTTGCCGTTCAAAATAGTGACTGACCAATCTTCATAGTCATATGTCATTGCTGACTGCCGCTGCCGCCGGGAAAATGCTAAATCAATCCCTCGTTGTGAAAGGCCACCTTTTGGAGGCGGCTTCGGGCTTTGCTCGACATTTAAATAAAACGTTTTTGGAATTATGTCGGTCAAGCCATGCAATGCTACGGCAGTCGAATGACTAAGATATCCATTCGATTGAATTGATAGGGCCAATTGGTAGGGCGAGACTTGACCCCATGAGTATCGCTTTACTTTCCTATCGTAATTTTTCGAGTGAAATTCGTGCGCTACTAGTTTTTCCTGTTGTTCTAGAAATTTAATGAATGGACCGACGGTGGTTCGGTCGGTCAAGCGCCAAAACTCACGATGCTGAGACAATAGGCGTGCAAGCTCTTTCTCCGAATACACGCGCTGCGACGACTGTTCGAAAACAGCGAAAATATCTTTCTTGGAGATAGTTAAGCGAGAGGGACGAGCCAAAAAACCACCTCTTTGATAAATGCTGTTCTCGATGGTATATATACCATCGAGAAAATACAATAATCCTTTAAAAAATGCAATCCTAGATAAGGGCTTAAAGGCTCCATTTGACGTGGTGAGCCGTATATATACCGCTCACCACACCATTGAGCTGCATACGGTTCCAAAACCTCGAAAAGAATAAATTGCAGTAGTGTACGGTATATATACCGTACACTACGGCAATATATTTTGAACTCGCCTTATGAGACAGCGACAGGCGGTTCCCCCGATGATGTCGCCCGCAACCTCTGCGACCGGTATCTACATCACACACAAAAAAGCGCCCGGTCGGACGCAGTTCTGTCTTTCGAAACCAAACTCAATCTCACTCCGCCTCATGCAATTTGCCGCCAAACGCTGCGATCTCATATCGCTCACCCCACCCACTCCTTAAACCTCCCCTCCCAATCCTTATGCCACCGCGACAGCGGCGGCCTGTTTTCCACAATATCGCCCGCAGCCCACGCGATGCGCTTCTCGCCGAGCGCGCGTGGCACGTCGTTGTCCGGGCAGAGAATAGTGAAGTCGCCCTTCGCGAGTGCCGCGATCATGAAATCCGGCGTCACTGCGGTTGCTGCGGGACTTGACAGTTTCTGCAATAAGATTATATTCCTATCCATCCTGTCCCACTCAGAGGGGCGGCTCGCGATCGTCACTTGTCGCGGGGCGGGATGCGGCAGCGACGCCGCGGCGTTCGATGTTTCAATGCGCGCAAGGGCAACCTCGCGAGGGCTTTGAGACTGACGGCAGCGCCGCGTCGATGTTGGCCCAAACCGCGTGGTCCCGGCGCAATCGCCTTTGCGCCCGGAGGCTGGGCCGCGCGCTTCCTTGCGAAGCGCGCGGGTCATAAGCCCTCCACAACGGTGGCCCTTTACACACGGGTCGGCCGCCGGGGGCTCTGATCGCGGAGCGAGCCAGCAAAAGCCACCGCGTGCGGAACGCCGGATGTGTCCGGCGCTTTCGTGGTGACTTTGCTCGTGTGCTTTTCACTTTTGCACGCGAGGCTGCGGATGCTCCGCGCATCCGGCGTTCCGTGCGCCCTCGTTTTCAGAGGGTGATGGATTTGGACGATGGGCGCGCCCGCGCCGTCACAACAACAGGGAGGCCGACGCGCGCCCGTTCACGCGAGCGGATTGACCGCTCGCTCCCGAAGTTGCTGCGCACCACGAAATGGCTGTCTGAAAATTGCATCAGGGTGCAGGGGCGATGGGATTGCCGCGCGAACGATCAGAGTTCGTCCTCGCTGGAGGGATCGCGATGGCCATCCGCCCCGCGGTTGAAGACGCCGTAACTGCTCGATTTCATGCGCGGTCCGGCGTCGGTGGCAACGGCCGCAAGGCCAAGGCGCAGCAGTTCCCGCACTGCCGCCGCGCGGGTCGGCATGCGGTGGCGGAAGCGGAAATCGTCAACGATTGAAAGCTCTTCCGGCGAAAGCATGATTTGAAGGCGCTCGCCGCGCAGATCCCGGTTCGGCATTTTCTCGCTCATGAAAATGTGCTGGTTACTCAACTGACTAATGAATGGCAGGTTCCACAATTGGCCTGACAGAAGCCAAATGAGTAGAAAAATATAATAAAATCAATACGTTATACCTTGAATCCGCGATGGGTCGACCCTAAGTTGAGGTGGTCGCATCCAGCCCCGGACATCGCATGAGCAAATCTCCTCAAAGACCCGAACCCAACCGGCTTGAGCCTGCGTCGCGGTCGTCCCCCGGTCAGGGCAGGCCGTCCCCGCGGCCGAGCGAACAGCACGTGTTCGATCATCTTGAAGAATGGGCCAATAGCTCCGGCCTCAAAACACCGAAGTAGGGGTGACCAGCTGGCATTATCGGCGTGGATCGAAGTGCGTCGGTAAAAAGCAGGCTTCGGTATAAACCTGACCGTGCGCTGGAAGAAACTTGGCCGCGGACGGTGATCTGAATCGGCTTCGTAACGCGGCACAAAGCGTCAGTCGCAGATCGGAAAGAAGACGCGCAACCGGTCTTCAACCGCGCGTGTATTTTCGATCACATTTCATCTCGTTGTGCGCCGCGCCACAATACTGCCCCATGACCAAGTTGTAACTCTTGTGACGACACTGCGGAGCCTGCGTCGCGGGCATTTGGGGATCGCGGGACGGGGCGGGTGAAGAAACTGGAATGGAGTCCGTTGGGGAAACGGCGGACTCGCGCCACCACGACGACATCTGAACAAGGCGCCGCGCGGTCATCCGCGTCGGTGAGCGCCCTGCTTCATCTGCCGCCGATTGATTTGCATCGCGGGTTGCACTGGTTCGCGGATCGTTTCGTTATTCCGAGAACGTGGCTGGTTGCGAAACTGCTGCTGATTGTCGGTGCTGGCGTGGCGATGATCGTGTCCGCGCATGTCTTCCTTGGAGAGGATGTGCGAATCGCGGGTGCGGCAATGATGGCGCATCTGGATGATGCGGATGCGTTTCCGCGTGCCGACCGGCTTGCGGTCGCGGCAATTGCCGATATCCGCGATCCGATCAAAAGCAGCATCGAGCAGATCGACGATCGCGGAATCGGCACAAGGCAATTCACGCACGTCATCGCGCCGTTGATGCGTGCGCCGCTAAATGAGTCCACCGCGCAAAACAAAAAAGTGCTGCCGGTTGTCGCGTCTGCGCCGTCGCCGCGCCCGCAAGTGCTTCCCAATGAAATCAGGCTCGGTTCATCGCATGTGCAAACCCTCCCGGATCGTGCGCGCGCCTATGCTGCGGCGGGCGCCGATGATGTCTGGAGACCGTCGGCTGTGGCGGATGGCGTGCCCATAAATCTCACGGTGGTAACGAAGACGGAGCATGACGGCTCTAAAGGTCTTCGCCGCCTGATTGTCGCACGAAAGGGCGATACGCTTGACCAAATTCTGGGCGTCCTCGGTGTCGATCCCCGTGACGCGCATCAGATTCAAACGCTGTTGACGCCGCTCACGTTGTTCGGGGCAAGATCGTTCAGCGGCGGCGAAAAAATTGTGGTTGAATTCAGCAATAACCGCACTTCGCTGCAGCCGTTGCGCATCAGCCTCTACCGCAACGGACGGCATGGCACGGCAGCGGCATTGACCCATGATGGCGGCTACGTGATGGCCGTAGCACCGCCGCCCGAATTCCAGCCCAGCACGGAAGTGCTCAATGATGCCGCGATGCCGTCGCAGCCTTCCGCATTGCGCGATAGTCTTTATGCGGTCGCGCATGCCGCTCACATCGCCCGCGCTGCCATCAGTGATGTGATCGCGGCTTGCGCAAATGATCTCGATATGGCGGCCCCGGCCTCGGTCGATGGCAAAGCGGAGTTGCTTTATTCGTCCGATGATCAGGGCAAACCGGTTGTCGTTTATGCCGCGGTTCGTTCAGAAGGAAAAACCGACCGCTATTATCGCTTTCTCGCACCGGACGACGCCAGCGCCGAATATTATGATGCCGATGGTCGCGCGGTGCCGCGTCCTTATCTGCGCGTGCCGGTGGCGAACGGAAAGCTTGGTGATGGATTCGGGTGGCGTATCCATCCTGTCCTTCACGATCGTCGTTTTCACGAAGGGGTCGATTATGCGGCCCCACTGGGTTCACCAATCATGGTGGCTGCCGATGGCGTGGTGACGAAGATCGATCGCGAATGGGGCTACGGAAAATATATCCGCATCCGCCATGACGCCCGGTTCGAAACGACTTATGCGCATATTGCCGGGGTCGCTGGCGGATTGCAGGTCGGCGATCATGTGCGGCAAGGACAGACCATCGCCTATGTCGGCTCGACTGGTCTCTCGACTGGGCCTCACCTTTACTACGAGATGCGGGTCGATGGCCGGGACGTGGATCCTCTGCACACCAACGCGATCTCGGGTCATGCGCTCGTGGGCACGGCACTCGCTGACTTCAAGAGGATCCGCGAACGGGTGGATACGCTTCTGCTGGCGTCAATGCCCACGAACGACAAGCCTTAGCAATCAGCCCGCTCGACCATTTGCGGTTGGTTGTTTGCGCGAACGCGGCAAGTCCTCGGTGCGCTATTTCTCCAAAAACGCCTTGAACGCCTCAGCATGATCCTTGTGCCAGCGCGAAAGTGCCGGGCGGTTTTCAATGATGTCGCCCGCCGCCCAGGCAATGCGCTTTTCGTCCAGCGCGCGGGGCGCGTCGTTGTCGGGGCACAGGATGTAGAAGTCGTCTGCCGCAAGCTTCTCCAGCATGAACTCCACTGTCTGTTCCGGTGTCCACGCGGATTGGGGCTTCTCGATACGACCGCGCGCGGTCATGCCGGTGAACACGAAGCCGGGAATCAGCAGATGCGCGGTGATGCTGCAGCTTTCACGCTGGCGCAGTTCATGCGCCAGCGCCTCGGTGAACGCCTTCAACCCGGCCTTCGAGACATTGTAGGCCGGATTGCCGGGCGGAGTAGTGATGCCCTGTTTGGAGCCGGTATTGATGATGTAGCCACGCCGCTTTCGCGCGATCATGCCGGGCGCAAATACCTGCGTGCCGTTGATGACGCCCCACAGGTTCACGTCAAGCAGCCGCTGCCAGTTCTCGAACGGCCCGTCGATGGCGTTGCTCGGCAGTTCGATACCGGCGTTGTTCATCAGCACGTCTGTGCCGCCGAATATATCGCGTACCTCGGCTTCCAGCGCCTCGACCTGATCGCGGCGGCTGACATCGCATTCGATACCCATGACGTCGCCCAATCCGCCCGGGGATATTGCGGCAATCTCGGCGACAGCGCCGTCGAGGCGCTCCTGATCCAGGTCGGCGATGCAGATTGCCATACCGAGCGCAGCGAAGCGTTTGGCGGCGGCAAGACCGATGCCGGACGCGCCACCGGTGATGACGGCCACGGATTGGGGTGCAAAAGCGAGGTAAGCCACGGTCTGATATCTCCGGACGGGTTAAGTATGGAGGGAGGGCGGACGTCTTAACTGATTGCCGCAGCAAAGGAGGTCAAACAATTTTGACAGAAATACATGACGAATGGACCCGTTCAGGCGCACCCGCGTTATCGGTCGGCTTCCGATTCGTGCCGCGTCATGGCATCATCGCGCGAGCGGGGCATTTGAGGATTTTCACATGAGATCTTTTTTCGGTCGCCGTCTTCTGTCTCTGGCCGGCGCATTCGGGTTTGTTGTTTGTAGTCAGACGCCGTCCTTCGCCGCGCAATGCGGCGGTGATTTTCGGACCTTTGTTTCGAACTTTTCCCGCGAAGCGGTGGGCGCCGGGATTTCTCAAAGCGTGGTAAGCCAGGCGCTCGGCAGCGTGCAGGAGGATCCCGCGGTGCTCGCCTTCGACCGACGCCAGCACGGCACCTTCAACAAGACATTCGAGCAATATGCCTCAACCCGCGTCACCGCCTCCCGCATCAAGATCGGCCGCGACATGCTGCTGCGGCAGGCGTCGCTGCTCTCGCGCATCCAGCAGCGATTCGGTGTACCGCCGGAAATCGTGGTCGCGATCTGGGGACTGGAAAGCGATTTCGGCCGCGGCGACATTGGCAAGCTGCCGACCTTCCGCGTGCTCGCCACCATGGCGCACGACTGCCGGCGCACCGATCTTTTTCAGACCGAACTGATGGCGGCGCTGAGGATTCTCCAGCGTGGCGATCTGGCCTATTCCGACATGATCGGCGCGTATGCGGGCGAGATCGGGCAGACGCAGTTTCTGCCGTCGTCCTACATCAAGTACGGCGTCGACTTCGACGGCAACGGTCATGTCGATCTGCGCCACAGCGTGCCGGACGTGCTGGCTTCGACCGCAAACCTGCTCAAGACCAACGGCTGGCAGCCAGGCGGCAATTACCATGAAGGCTCGGCGAATTTTGATGTGATGCGGGAGTGGAACAGGGCGGTGATCTATCGCAAGACCATCGCCTACTTCGCCGACAAGCTGGCACAGGGGCAATGATAAGCTGAGGTGTGGCGGCTAGATGATTTCCGGGACGGCATTCAGCGCATAGAACTGCACTTTCGCGATCCGTCCCTTGACGCTCGCTTCATGCAGTGCATGCCCGTCCATGTCGATCCCGGCGACCTCGGCAACCTCGCGCGACATGACCACGGAGCACTCGTAATCCTTCGTCAGGCTTTCGAGTCGCGCGCAGGTGTTCACCGTATCGCCGATCGCCGTCAGGATTTGCGACTTCGGCGGACCCATTGAGCCGACGATCGCCTCGCTGAAATGAATTCCGATGCCGATGCGCAGCGGTTCGCGCAAATCGCTACCGACCTGCGTGTTCAGCCATTCCAGTTGCTGAAGCATTTTTTCGGCGCCGCGCACCGCGTTGCGCGCCCCCTCTGCTGGATCACCTCTCAGGCCGTAAAGCGCCATGAGGCCGTCACCGGTGAATTGGGAGTAATGGCCTTTCGTGGTGTCGAGCGCCTTGATCATCTCGTGAAAGAATTGATTGAGCAGAAACAGTACATCGTAAGGCAGCCGGCCTTCGCTCAGCCGGGTAAAGTTGCGAAGATCGAGAAAAACGACGGTGACGGGACGCTCGTTGCCTTCCATTCCGCCCTGTCGCACCGCATCCCGCGCAGTCGCCTCGGCTGACAATAACGGGACCACCGAGATATCCGCAACCGGATGAAGCTGGCAAGCAAGCCTGGTTTCGGCGGAGGCGTTGATGCGCGCCAGAGCGCGCGCCTCCATCGGGCTCGGCGGAGGAAGATCGTCCAGTCCCTCGGTCACAAGAACGCGGCAGGTCGTGCATCGGGCCCGGCCACCGCAGACCGCGGCGTGCGGAATTCCATTGTCGCGCAAGGTCTCAAGCACGCTGGCTCCCGGTAAAACGGTCAAGCTGCGGCCGCGCGGATGCGTCAGGATCGGAGGGCTTAATCTGCGGCGCAGAACCGACCGGATTTTCCGCGCGCCGAACGGCAGCAACGTCAGAGCCAGATGGATCGCAATGACGGCAAGTACGATCTCGAGGATCTTGTCGCGACTGCCTTGTGTGTAATTCGCATCGTCCAGAACGATCTGTATCGCGTCCGGATTACGCGCCGCCTCGGCCCTGATCTGATTGCCGGTGCTGACGAAGCCTGCCAACGCGAGCGCAGGCAGGAGCACCACGATGGGGCGAAGGTAAACAACGGCCGTGGGAAACCATGACTTGGTTCTGAGCCAGAAATGGATGCCGATGCAGGCGTGTGTCCACACCACGATCACGGTTGCGAATTGCAGAGCCGCGATAGCCGGACGTTTCAGCCACATCGTGACAAGAACCGATGCGTAGGTGGGCGCGTTGCCAAACGCCAGCTCGGCCACTCGGGTGTCGATGACGTGAAGCACTAATAACAACGGAATACTCAAGCCGAGAATGAGTTGCCAGATTTCCCAGCGCGACATGCGCAGGGATCGGCGCCGATAGATCGACCACAATGCATTGAGATAATGAACGACTGCCGCCCCTGCTAAAATCGCCGTGCCGGCCAGCGTCTGCCATGGCGCCATCAGTATTCGCAGTGCGCCCTGGCCGAACGGCAGCGAAATCAAAAGCGTCGCATGGGCGGTGAAGTGGCAAAGAACGAAGGCAAACAGAACAAGGCCGCTCGTGAGCCGCAGGTCCGCGCGCAAGGATGAGGGATTGAGAAACATGCTGCCAGCCGTGAGATTCTATCTGGAAGGTGTAACCAAAGCCGCGGACCCAGGGAATGTTGGAAGCTCTGCGGTACGCGAATTTCTGGGTCTATAATCATGCTGTCCCGGGAATAAATGACTTCCGTGCTTTTGCCGTTCAGCCGGTTGCCGCCAACCATTTGTAAAGCAACTGATGGGGATCGGCGGGATTGGTTATTAAACGGCAAACGCGCCCCTTCATAAATTGCCAACCACGGTCCAGCTTTGCCGCCTTGCGGTCAGCTTCCATTAAATGATCGGGTTCCATGGTGTGGTTCAACGCGTGGATCATGACGTTGACGCTGGGGCTATGGGACAAATCTCTGACATGTTGAATACGGGTCGAATTCTCCCGCTTGCGGTGTTCACATGCTGAGCGTCGTCACGCTGTGGATTGTGTTTGCCGTGAATTTCTTCGCGCTTGGCGTGGTGTGGTTCTACGTCGCCCGCAGTTATCCCAATTTTCAGGCGGCCCGTTTCTGGGGTGCGGCAGCCTTCCTGGCCTCGCTCGGCGCGGCGATATCCGTTCTCCGCGAATTTATCTCGCCCCTAATTCCATTGCTCATCGCGGGCACCATGCTGATTGCATGCTGTGCCCTTATCAACGGCGGCGTTCAAAGGTTTTACGATTTGCGCGTCTCATGGGTGAGGCATGTCGGTCTTGTGGTGTTGTCGTTCTTGGGGATGAGCTTCTTCATCTGGCAGCAAAGCGCGCCGATGCGGGTGGTCGTCTTTTCCACCGGTTTATCGATCGCGATTGGCGCGACGGTGCGGCTCGTGTTTTCGCGGCCAGCGGGCACACAACATCCGGGAGCCCGGCTTGCGGGCATTATCGGAGGAATCCTGCTCAGCGCGATCATGTTGCGCGCGGTATTGATGCTGACCAATGTCAATGGTGACATCAATCTGGTCCGCTTCAGCGCGACTCAGGCGATCCTGGTTCTGGCTCTCGTCTTTCTCTCCATTGCGTGGAATTTCGGTTTCCTGCTGATGGCGATCGATCGATTGCGTACGGAGGTTGAACAGCTCGCAATGGTGGACGACTTAACAAGCGTCGCCAACAGAAGGCAGTTGCTGGCAAGGCTGACGGAGGAGTGCGCCCGCTCCGACCGAACGCTGGAGCCGTTTGTGTTGTTGCTGATCGATCTCGACCGCTTCAAGCTGATCAATGACGGGTTTGGTCATACAGCGGGCGATACGTGTCTGCGGCTTTTCGCCCGCGCCTTGCAGGAACGGTTGCGAACCGGCGATTTGCTGGCCCGCATGGGCGGCGATGAATTCTGCGCGGTGTTGCCGTCCACAACATTGCGTGAGGGCGAAATTGTCGCGCGGCAATTGGTCGAGGTCGGTCGTGCCTGCAACGTCTATTGGAATGGGACGCAAATCCCGCTGTCCTGTTCGATCGGTGTCGCGCAATGGCGCCCAGACATGGGAAAAGCCTCCCATGGACTTGTCGTTGCCGCCGATTTCGCGTTGTACGCCGCCAAGGCCGAAGGACGTGACCGGCACGCGGTCGCGGACGATCAGGCGGCGGAAGCGCTGATGCTCAAGAGCGCTTAAATCCCTCACGATCGGTTGATTGAAGCCATCATGTTCCGCGGAACCGGATGTATTGATCGACCTAAACTTGCGGCAATGAAAAGCAGCAAGGCTTGCGGACCGGAGGGGAAACCCCCAACTGGCTTGTGGTGGGATCCGGAATTGTAACGGGTCTGCACATCCCGTTGTTCAGGAGAATGGTCCCATGGGCGATCCACGTATCAAGGAACATATGGAAGTCATTGGCGCTGACGGCGTGCACGTCGGCAACGTCGATCGCGTCGAGGGTCACCGCATAAAACTCACCCGCGAGGACAGTGGGTTGGGCAGGCACAAGGGTCATCACCACTTTATCGATCTCGGTCTGGTTGCAGACCTTGAGGGTAATCGTGTCCGACTTTCGGCCAATGCCGCGGTCGCCGTGACTTTCGAGGAAGAAGGCGGCCGTAAAGCCGTCTGACGGTTAACAATTTCCGGGATCAATTAAAACAAAGCACCGGAAGACGCGCGCGGGACTTATCCTCATGGACCCGTGTCTCATGCTCGCCATATTTCATCCCGGCGTGTCTGCTAAAACCGAATCGAAATGGACTTACGATTGTGACGACTGCTAAATCAGATACGTTTTTTTCTCGCCCCGCCGATGATCCATCGCCTCGTCCACGCAAGCGCCCGCTGATCATCGATCAGGACGGCAATGAGGTGAATGACGGGTTCGGGGCACGCTTGGGAAACGCTGCGTTCGGCCGTTTTCCGGAGGGATTCGATCGCACGATCTTCGGCGGTATTTCCTTTGGATCGCTGACGCGCGAGCAACGACTTGCGCGGCTTGATGCATTGGCGCGGCTGATGGATGTCGCTTTCGTGTTGCCTGGCACGAATGTTCGTTACGGCATTGATGGCCTGATCGGTCTCGTCCCTGTCGTCGGCGATCTTCTCACTACCGCACTGTCGTTGTGGGTTGTGAAGGAGGCGCGGGCACTCGGCGCGCCTGCGCATATCGTCCTGCGGATGCTTGGCAATGTCGCCGTCGAAGGCGTACTTGGTATGGTGCCGATTGTGGGCGATGCGTTCGATGTGCTGTTTCGCGCCAATATGCGAAACGTCCGCATCCTGCGGAGCTGGATGAACAAGCAGCCCCGCTAGAATTCAATGTTATTTGAAGGACAAAGACAGGCCCCGCGATCAGGCGGCGTCGGTGGTCTCTTCTTCGGCTCTCTCAGCGCGGGGACGGCGCGGCAGCGGAAATTCGCTGCTCTCATAGAGCGATCGAATGCCGTTCTGATCGAAACGGGCCTCGTCAACCTGAAGATAGGCGCCATTAAGCGAATCCGGCGGAAGCTGCTCGATTGCAAACTGCACAGCCTCGGCCGCGGTGCCGAACCGGCGATAAGCAAATCCTGCGCGCTTTTTCTTGCGGATCGCAGCAGGAAAGAGTTCGGCTTCAGTGTTGAAGTTGAATGCCGCCATAGTTCTCGGCCTTTCTGACGCAAAGAGTTGAGGGATCGTCCCTGTCCCGCAGCTGTGGCAACACGCCGCGCTTTTTCATTACCCGTCAATATAGGCCTTTTCAGCCCGGATTGCGACCCATGATTCGGCATAAAGTGAATGGGCCTTCGCAACGCTGCCACGCGCGAAGGCCCAAAAATCAATAACTTAGGCTATCTGTGCCGGAACTACGGTTACTTCGGATCCAGCTTCAGCGCCGCCGAATTGATACAGTAGCGAAGGCCTGTTGGCCCGGGTCCATCGTTGAAAACATGGCCCAGGTGACCGCTGCACTTGGAGCAGAGGACCTCGGTACGGACCATGCCGTGGGTTAAATCACGCTCTTCGTCGACATGGCCTCCCACGACCGGCGCACTGAATGCCGGCCAGCCGCAGCCAGAATCGAACTTGTCCTCCGAAGAGAACAGCGACTGACCGCACCCGGCACAGACGTATGTGCCGGGATCGAAGGAGTGATCATACTCGCCGGTGAACGGGCGTTCGGTGGCCTTTTCGCGCAGGACTGCGTACTGCATCGGTGTCAGCTCCGAGCGCCATTCGCTCTCCGACTTTTTCAGCTTTTCGACTGGCGCTTTCGTTATTGTCATTCTGCCTGTCCTTGCCCTCTGATTTAGTTGGTTACCCCCGTTTCGCGCACCAGCACCGGCTTGTCGCGATAGTTTTCAGCGAACACCTTCTTCAGGTTCTCGACTTTCGGGATGTCATTGTAAGCAATATAGGGCTGGGAGGGGTGCAGCGTCAGGTAGTCCTGATGATAGTTTTCAGCCGCGTAGAAGGCGGTCATCGGTTCGATCTTGGTGACGATCGGCTTCTTGTAGACGTGGGTGGCGTTAAGCTCGGAGATATAATCCTCGGCAAGTTTCTTCTCCTCGGCGGAGGAGGTGAAGATGGCCGAACGATACTGCGTGCCGTGATCCGGACCCTGGTAATTCAACTCTGTCGGATCGTGAACGACCGAGAAGTAGATCTGCAGCAGTTTGCCGAGGCTGACTTCCTTCGGATCGTAGGTGATTTTCACCGCTTCGGCGTGCCCGGTCGTGCCGGTCGAGACCTCGCGATAGCCTGCGGTGTCCTTTGATCCGCCGGCATAGCCCGACACGGCGTTGCTAACGCCTTTGGTGTGCTGGAACACGCCCTGCACGCCCCAGAAGCATCCGCCGGCAAGCACGATTGACTTCAGGTTGCTGGACGAGGCGTCAGACCTCAGGTCAGCTTTCGGCGGAGGAATGATGAAAGGCTCTTCGGAAGAAGCGCTCGCCGCAAAAGGAGCGAGTGCAAGAACAGCAATGGTGCCGAGCGCGGCGACTGTAACACGACCAAATGTGAAGACTGCCATGGTGATGTCCTCTGGAGTTGAAACGAGCCTTTCGCCCGATATTCCTAATACGCAGCAGCGTCTTGACTGTTACTCGGAACGGCCTGCGCCGGCAGGTTATATGGCTCCGAGTGTCTACAATTCGGAGTATTTGCCAAGGTCTGATGGCGGGCCGGCGGTAGCCGGACGCCGTTTGGCTGGGCGCGGGAGCACGAAACCCAAAGGCTAAATTTTTCGTAATGTTGAATTTCAGATCGCCGGTCGTAGGGCGGGCATTGGATGGGTCAGATCACGATGCTCAAACGCTTGGCCGCGCGGGTGATCCCTGTGTAAAGCCAACGGGCACGGCTTTCCTGGAACGCAAAGCTCTCGTCGAACAACACCACGTCGTCCCATTGCGAGCCCTGCGACTTGTGAACGGTCAGCACATAGCCGTAGTCGAATTCATCATAAGGTTTGCGCTGCTCCCACGGCAGCTCCTCAACGCCGCCGGTGAAGCAGTCACCGCGCACGGAAACCTTCGTCACCTTCGCGCCGAAATCCTCCTCAGGCGACAGCCGCATGGTGATAATCTTGGACTTCGACTGCGCGCGCGCCTTCACGCGCCACAGGCCGCCATTGAACAAGGCTTTCTTGCGGTTGTTGCGCAGGCAAACTAGCTTGTCGCCGGCGACGGGAAGCGGCTCCACGATGCCGTTCTTCTCACGCACACGCATGTTGTAGGCGCGGCGGGTGTTGTTGCGGCCGACGAGAATCTGGTCGGCGGCCATCACGCGATCCGGATCGAGCGCGTCGCGCCGAACGACTTCGCTCTCACCGAATTGTCCGGCTTCAAGTGAACGACCCTCGCGGATCGCCATCGACATCCGTACAATGGGATCGTCCTGCGCCTGCCGGTGTACTTCGGTCAGCATGGCATCCGGCTCGGAGGCGGTAAAAAAGCCGCCGCCCTGAATCGGCGGCAACTGCGCCGGATCGCCGAGAACGAGCAGGGGACAATCGAAAGACAACAGGTCGCGCCCAAGTTCTGCGTCGACCATGGAGCATTCGTCAACCACGATCAGCTTCGCTTTCGATGCGGGCGCGTCGTCCCACAATTCGAAACTCGGCTGCTCGTCACCCGTCTCCCGTGTGCGATAGATCAGGGAGTGGATGGTCGATGCGCCCTCGCATCCCTTGTTGCGCATGACGAGCGCGGCTTTTCCGGTGAAAGCAGCAAATTTCACGGACCCGTCGACGGCTTCCGCGATGTGCCGTGCAAGTGTGGTTTTTCCCGTTCCGGCGTAACCGAACAGACGAAAAATCTGTGGCGTGCTCCCGCGACCGGGCTTGGCTTTGAGCCAGTCGGCAACGGCGGAAAGCGCGCGGTCCTGATGGGGCGTGAATGTCGGCATGGATCAGTTGTCGGATGGAGTTGCCGTGCGTCATACCCGACTCGGCAACCGGGAAACACAAGTATAGGCAAATTCCGCCTGCAAGAACATTTCCGTAAGGCGCCCGCTCCGGAAACGTCTATATTGGCGCAAAATTGTGCCGCGGTAAGTGCGCGGTTCCGGGAGCGCGAATGGAGCGGACAAGTCTACAAATTGCGGTGGGATTTTCTGCCCTGGTGCTTTTTGCATCCGGGATTACCGGTGTGACACTCGGTGTGGAGCTGCTGCATGGGCGTAACGGCGGACTGGTGGACAGCTATTTCCGTTTTCTGGCGGCCATGATGGCCGCGATGGGCGTGATGTTCGCGCTGACGATCCCTCATATCGAACGGCACAGCGAGCGAATGAGTACGTTGTCGTTCCTGATTTTTGTCGGTGGACTGGCGCATCTCTATACATTCACCATGAGACCGACGCCGACGCTGGGAACTTTGTTCATGCTGTTCATGGAGCTTGTCTTCATTCCACTGCTGTGGATTGCCCAGCGGCATGTCGCGCACAAAGCGGTCGGGGTACGCTGATGCGGCTGACATTCTTATCAGTGAACAAGAGGACGTGGATTGCCGTAGCGATTGTTGTTCTTGCGATCGCGGCCGCTTTTTTTGCAAAAAGTTTTTGGCTCGGTGATAAGCAAAATCCGCCCGGAATCATTTTTGAGCGCGCCGACCGCCCGGCCAAGGCTTGAACTGTCTAAAGGGCTTAAACTGTCTGAAAAACCTTGAGCTGGTTAAAGCGCCGAAGAGATGATGCGGGTCGCGAAAGTCAGCGTTGAGCGCTGACATAACAATCGCCTCACTCGATTCCTTGAATGGTTGCCCAGATGGTGCAGAATACCGCGGCAGCGAACGCGCCCCACAGCGCCTGCAGCCCGACGGCCATGAAGGCCATGGAGCCGACCGCGCCGCCGACGATGAGTCCAAGCCAGAGCAGTGTGTATGGCACCCAGCCCCATGGAGCCTGACCCAGGATCGCCCACGCAAGGTGCTGGCCGGTTTTGACAAGGGTGCCGGTCATGTAGGTCAATCCGATACTGACCTCGCCGTCGCGGTGGAACAGGGTATTCTCGGTCCCCATGGCCATGACCATCAAGGGAATTGCGAGATGGTCGCTTCCGAAGGCGTGAACCGCAGCCGCTGCAAACAGCAGCGTCGTCTCCAGCCAAAGGCTCGCCATGCGATAGCGGGTTTTCGCGTTAACAATGGTGCCGATCAGGACGCCAATCACGAAAGTGAAGATCAGGCCTCCCGCGATCAGGGCCTCGTGCAGGTTGATCGCAATTCCGATCCCCAGACGTGTCGAATTTCCGGACATGAAGGAGACGAAGAAGCCGCCCAGGTACAGAAAACCAAGCGCGTCCACGTATCCGGCAAGCCCGGCCAACACGACAGACAGAGCCCAAATCCGTTTGGGATATCGCTTCACCGCTGGTCCTGGTCGATTTTTGACATTGGTGGGTCAGAAGGTGATGAACCGCGGTTCGCGCGAGCGCAAGTCCGCAGACGCTTCGTAGCGACAAAAATATGGAAACGGCGGTGCGCGTGGCCGCCGAGGATGGTTTATGCCGCCGCCGGTGCCAGGGCGTCAATGGCTGCCGAGGAGTTGCTAACCCAACCGAAGATGCCACCCTGGGCCTTGATCATGTTCAGGCCCATTTCGTGAAATTCCGGGAAGTACGAGGCACAGCAATCGCCGAGCACGATGCAGCGATAACCGCGGTCATTGGCTTCCCGGACCGTCGTGTTGACGCAGACCTCGGTGGTGACGCCGCAGACCAGAAGGTTCTCGATATTGTGCTGCTTGAGAATGTCTCCGAAGGCAGTGGCGTAGAATGCACCCTTGCCCGGCTTGTCCACCACGAATTCACCGTCGATGGGATAGAGCGCGGGGATGATGTCGTGGCCGGGCTCGCCACGGATCAGGATGCGTCCCATCGGACCGTCATCGCCGATACGCAGGCTCGGCGCCCCCCGCTCGACTTTCGCCGGCGGCGCGTCCGAAAGATCCGGCTTGTGACCCTCTCTGGTGTGAACGACCAGCATGCCAAGGTCGCGCGCCGTGCTCAGGACCGCGGCGCAGGGTTTCACCGCGCGCTCAAGCTGGCTGACATCATTGCCGAGTGTTTCACCAAACCCGCCGGGCTCAAGAAAATCCCGTTGCATGTCGATGATGACAAGGGCCGTCTTAGATGGATCGATCTCGAGGGCGAACGGCTCGGCATCGATCATTGCGGACTTGAGTGGCATGAGACACTCCCTGATGGTGTCGAGACGCGAACGGCCCCATTACAGTGCTTCTGTCAAAGTGTTAGCAAGGCACGTGCCACGATCGAGATGATGGCTTGTGTCATCGATGCCGTGGTTTGTTGTACCGATGCACTTTTGTTATGCCCTAACAGCCCATAGCGGCTGAGTTATTTTGTTTCGTGGTGCCGACCTCGAAGGGGAGGCGAGGACGTCTCTATGGCGGTGGGTCCAACAGTGCCCCGCAATAAGCAAAAAACAAATGCAGGAAGTGCAAAACCTGCAGTCATCCAGTACGAAGCCGCCCGGCCATCTCACCCTCGAGGGTCGAGCCTGCGTAGCTTTCGTATTCGTTATGGACGAGATCAATGTGTGCGTGCATGGCGGCGCTGGCGGCAGCGCGGTCTTCTCGCAAAATCGCCTCGACGACGTGGTGGTGTTCGGCCTGCGACTTGTGAAGCCGTCCGAGATTGCGGAATTGCGCCCGGCGGAACGGTTGTACCCGCTTGCGCGTCGCTATGGTCAGTTCGCCAAGGTAGTTGTTGTGGGTGCCGATATAGATGGCGTTGTGGAACTGTTCGTTGATCTCATGGAATTGCTCAGGATTGCCCGCGAAACTGAGAACCCGCAACTGCTCATGAATTTCTTGTAGCGACTGCCGTTCTGCGACCGTCATCCGCTGCGCGGCCAGTCCGGCGCAAACCGCCTCGAGTTCGGCCATGGTTTCGAACATGGCGTTCAATCGCTCGCTGTCTGGACGCGCGACAAGCGTGCTGCGATGGGGCTTGGCATCGACCAGGCCGCTGGCCGCCAGTTCGCGAAACGCCTCGCGGACCGGAGTGCGTGAGACCTGAAAGCGCCGCGCGGTTTGCGACTCGTCAAGGGTCGCGCCGAGTGGAAGAAAGCCACGAACGATGTCGTCGGCGAGGCGGATGCGAAGCTCGTCGGCGAGGGTGAGTTTCGGTTCGACCCTCGGGGAGAGTGCGATGTGAGAGCCAGAATTTCTGAGATGACTGGTCATGTTGCTGTATCCGGATCATTGATCACGCTGACGTGGGCAGCGACGACGCGCCACCCTTCGGGAAAACGAATCCATGTCTGCATTTGTCGGCCGACCTTGCCCCGCGCATTGTCTCGGTAGAACAACGTGGAGGCGATCGCGGTATCGCTTCCATAGGTGGTGATGACGGTGCGCGCGATCTTCCGCTCGAGGTTCGTCGAAGGGCGTCCGGCGCGGAAAGATTTAATCTCGCCATAGCCGTAGAGGTTTTCCGTTCCGCCGTAGCGAATGGTGCGCGGATCGTCGCGGAAAAGTGCGTCGAGCGTGTCGACGTCGTTGCTCACCAGAGCCCTCTCATAAATCTCAAAGGCCTTGGTGACTTCCGCAACAACATCCGGGCGGTCGATTTCCATCACGATGGGGCTCCCTGGGTTGGCCGCCTGGCTGACACGACGCCCATTTTTTCAAGCGCGGCGGCGACACGCAGCGCCGCGTCTTCTCGCCATGGCGCTGCGATGATCTGGATGCCGATCGGCATGGGTTCGAGCGGCACGGGGGCCGCCACGACTGGCAATCCGATGAAGGAAATAGGCTGGGTGTAAATCCCGATATTCGGGCGCACGGGCAGTTCGACGCCGTCCAGCACGAAATGGGTCTGACCAAGTTTCGGTGCCACGCAAGGCGTGGCGGGTGCGATGATGATATCGGTAGTCTTGAAAAGCTCGAGAACTTGCGCGCGATACCAGCGCCGAAATTTTTGCGCCCGGTCGACCAGAGAGGCAGGGATCATCGCGCCCGCAAGCAGTCGGTCGCGGACTGCAGGATCGAAATCGCGCGGCCGGGTCCGCAATCGGTCGAGATGAAGCGAGGCTCCCTCCGATGTCGAGATGACGTAAGCCGCGGCGCGTGCACGTGCGGCCTCCGGAATAATGATCTCTTTCGATATACCGAGAGCTTGCCTTACCTTCGCCAGCGCGCTTTCGGCCTCCGGAAACAGCGCCTTGTGAAAATAGCCGCCTGCTTCCGCGATCCGCAGGTTGCCGATGCCATCGTTGATGAGCGAGGTCACCGGTTCGGCGGGGCGATTTGCGCAGGCGGGGTCCTCGCTATCGGGGCCCTGCATGACGTCGTAGGAAACCGCAAGGTCGCGCACGTTGCGTGCGAACGGTCCGAGATGATCGAAACTCGAAACGAACGGGAATGACCGCGCCCGTGACAGTCGGCCGTAGGTCGGCTTCAATCCGAAGATGCCGCAGAAAGAGGATGGGACGCGGATCGATCCGTTGGTGTCCGAGCCCAGAGCAAGCGGGACCAACCCGCCGCCAACGGCGCCGCCGGATCCGCCGGACGATCCCCCCGTCATGCGCGTGGTGTCGTGCGGATTGCGTGAGGGGCCATCATGAAGGTTCTCGCCCGTGAAGTCGTAGGCATATTCGCCCATGTTGAGGGCGCCCACGCAGATTGCGCCCGCCGCTTCCATTCGCTCGACCAGCGTTGCATCGCGCTCTGCGGCTGGCCGTTCGCGATTGATCTTCGATCCCGCGCGGGTCGGAATCCCCTCAAGATCGAACAGGTTTTTCACGGCAAAGGGCACGCCGGCGAGCGGGCCGCCACGGCCGCCTTGGGCGATCTTCGCGTCAACGGCTTGCGCCTGCTTCCGCGCGCGGGCCGTGACCACATCGGTAAAGGAGTTCAGAATGCCGTCGTCCTTGCTGATTCTGGCGAGCGAGGCGTCCACCGCATCGGCCGCCGACATCGTGCGGCTGTTGACCGCCTGAGCGATCTCGGACGCCGATGCCCAACCGTCGATTTTCAAATCAAGCCGTGTAGACATGGGCCGGCTCGCTTTCGTCGGGAAGAGTGAATTCGTCCACCTGCCGTGCGAAGTTCAGCGACACTTTCAGATTAGCGCGAACGGCTGGCTTCCATGCTTCCTCGATGGTGAGACCGAGAACGGGCGAGGATGCATCGATATATGCGTCGAGTTCGGTGTCGTTCATGATTGCGATTCTCTGGAGGTCATTGCGAAAAGCACGAGATCTGTTTGCCGGAGCCAGGTCATGATTTTTTCCTCTGCTCCGGGCCGCGCGCGTGCAAATAGGCCGCGATCATGCGTCGCGCTTCCTGGCGGCGTTGGTTGCGCCATTCCATGTCCGACAGATCGCATTCGAACATGGTCGACAGCGTGTGGATGTTGGCGAGGTGAAACTGACTCAGCGCGGCGATCATCACGTAAAGCTGCAACGGGTCTATCTCGCCGGACAGCTTGCCCTCGGCCACGCCCCTTGCCAGCAGGCGCGTGGTCATGGCAAGCACCGGCGAGGACATTTCGCGTATCGGCGACGATTTCTTCATGTAGCGCGCCTTCATCAGATTCTCAGCGCGCAGCAGGCTGACGAGTTGACCGTCGCGCTCGAAATGACCGTTCATGAAATCGAACAGCGCCAGCAGTCCCTCGATCGGATCGAGATGCTCGACATCGATCTGAAGCTCCTCCGCGCGCAAGGCGGCCAGAGTGCTTTCGAGGGTTGCGATATAGAGTTCGGACTTGCTGCCGAACAGTTCGTAAATCATGCGCGGGTTGGACTTCGCTTTTTTGACGATGCGGCTAATGCGGGCGCCAGCGAAGCCGTAGGCGGAGAATTCCACCGCTGCCGCACGCAAAATCTCGTGCCGGTTCTGAACAGCCGATCGGCGCGGGCGTCGTCGTGACGCGGGCTGTCGGTCGTTGTCGGTGGTGATCGGTTCGCGATACATCATGCGTCGGTTTTCTTTGTCATAAGGTTCGACCAGGTGCTGCCGGGTTCGATCAGCGCGCGATCCTGTCCAGGCAGCGCCAGTATGGAAAGTCCGATGGGGCAGCCATCGACAAGACCGCCGGGCACGGAGATCTGAGGCGAACCTGAATGGCCTGCGACCGATGTGAGCGCAAGCGCCCGGCTATAGAACTCTCCGATTTCCGCCCCGGTGGCGTCCTTGCGAAGCGCAATGCAGGGAGCCGTTGGCATGACGAGGCCGACGCCTTCGGATAGCAGAGACTTGAGTCGCATCGTGAATATCTCGCGCACCGGCGCCCAGCGCTCGACGTCCGCTCGCGTGATTGACGCAGCATCGATAAATCGCGGCGCGATCGTTTTGCCAAAGAGCGGCTTGACGTTCTTGATCCAGCCGCCGAGTTCGTGCCAGATCTCCGCTCCCTGCAAAACCCGGTAGCATTCGCGCCACTCGTTGGGGTGGCCGTCGAATAGCTGAATTTCGTCTTTGACCTCAAGTTTGTCGCAGCAGGTGCGTATCTCCGCGGCGACAGCAGGGTCTGTAATGTTGAGTGCATCACGCATCAACACCAGGCGGCGGACCGGTGTTGCGGGCGTCTTCGGCAAGAGAACGTCGGCTACCGTCTGCAGGGTCGCGATATCCCGCGCGAACCACCCGATCGTGTCGTAGGACGGTGCAAAAGGAAGCACGCCATCGAGCGGAATCGCGCCATGACTCGGCCTGAATCCAAAAGCGCCGACGAAGCTCGCTGGCACGCGCACCGATCCGCCGGTATCGGTGCCAAGCGCGAAATCGACAAGGCCTGCCGCGACCGCCGCGGCCGAGCCGCTCGACGATCCCCCGGGAAGGCGGTCGGGGCATGCGCTGTTCAGCGGGATGCCGTAATGCGCATTGACGCCTTCAAGGCTAAAAGCCAGTTCATCGGTGATGGTCTTTCCGGCAAATGCCGCGCCTGCTGCGAGCAGCGTGTCGATGACAGTGGCGGATCGTTCCGCAGGAGTCTGAGCTCGCAGCCAATCCGGATTACCTCCGCCTGTTGGAAGACCCGCGACATCGATCAAGTCCTTGACGGCAAACGTCAGGCCGTCGAGCGCCCCTGGCGAGGAAGGGGGTAGCATGTGACGCGGCCCCGGAATGAACGCTCCGACAGCGTCGGCCTGTGACATCACATCGGGCAATGTCGTGTACACGTCAGCCTGCGGTGCGCTGATCGAGCGCGCTCATGATGTTTTCCGAGTTGGTCACGAAGCCGAAACACTTTTTGACATTCCAGATCGTCGCCTCGGTGCAGAAGTCCGGCGAGGTCGTTGCGCAGCAATCCTCCACGAGCAGGCAGCCATAGCCGAGGAAGTTCGCGTCGGTCAGCGAATGAAGCACGCACTGGTCGGTGTTGACCCCCGCAAAGAAAATCGACCGGATGCCGAGGTTGCGAAGGATGCTATCGAGCTGCGTATCCCAGAATCCGCTGATGCGGTATTTGTCGACGTTAAAGTCGCCGTTCTCCGGCGCGAGTTCATCGACCACCGCAGCGGCCCATGAGTCCTTCTCCAGAACGTGCGCTCCGCTGGAGGGGAGGGGGTCGCCAAGACCGACACCGATGCCGGTTGGCTTATAGAGATGGATCTGGTTTGGCGGCATGTTGGCCAGATCAGGCCGGTTGCCCCAGTTCACCCAGATCACCGGCACGCCGGACCGGCGCAAGGGCGGCAGCAGCTTTTGCAACGGCTCGATCGGTTTGCGATCCGGCCTAAAATCGCCGCCGATGTGATCCACCCAGCCGCCCGGCGCGCAGAAATCGTTCTGCATGTCGATCACGACGATGGCGGTTCGCTTCAGATCGAGCGTCACGTTCTGAGGTGCGCATGAGATGGTGATGGGCGCCGGAGCTGGCGCGGGCATCGCCATGTTGACTTCGCTCTCGGTCGCCCACCACGCGAACTGATGTCCCAACCCGAGCTGGCCGCCCGTGGTCGCATCGCGTTTCTTCTCAGAGGCTTTCATTGCCGCTCTCTCTGGTTGTCGTGCGCTGCGCGAAGATCTTGATGGCTGGTCAGACCGATGCCTGACAGCGATCTTCCACTCTCTTTTGTCATTCGTCGCGCGGCGCATGCCTTGATTCAGGCGATTGCAAGTTCGCTGCCAATTCAATTTTGCAAGCAAACTCAGAGGATGCGCCGCAACGAACGGTCATGTTTGCCCATGAATCCGACAGCCGGACGGGCAAACTGAATAAGAAGTAAGCATTTGTTTGTTTCATGAGAAGCAATGCCATAAAAAATACTTCTACATCAATATGTTAAATGAAAAAAATCATTGGCATGACGATTGCTAACATAACTTTTAGGGACGAATTTGATCCATCCAGCACGAGGTTCTCATGTTGTTTCGCCGTACAGTTTTGAAGACAGCGCTCGCCGCCGGCGCATGCGTTGTCTCGTTTTCATTCGCTCAAGCTGCCGATGCTTTGAAGGTCGGCATCCTCATCCCGGGTTCGAAGTCGGACAAGGGATGGATGGAGTCGTCGTATGACGGACTGGTGGCCGCCGAGAAAAAGTACGGCGACAAGATCAAGGTGCAGATGATCGAGAACATCAACTACGCCGATATGGATCAGGCGCTGACGAATCTCGCCAGCAAGAACGATCTGGTGATCGGTGTCGGCGGACAGACTCAAGGCTCGGTGTACAAGATCGCCAAGCGGTTTCCGAAGGTGAAGTTCTCGATCGTGGGCGGCAATGATGGTGAAAGCGCGCCGAACGTTGCGGGTTATGACGTGAGGCAGGCCGAGATCGCTTATGTCGCGGGGGCGGCCGCCGCGATGCTGTCGAAGACGGGTGCCGTGAGTTATGTCGGCGGTCTTGAAATCCCCTCGATCGTCAACGCCGGCAAGGAATTCGGCAAGGGTGCAAGGGCGATCAATGCCAACATCAAGTATTTCGAGAATTACACCGGCGATTTCGACGATGTCGCCAAGGCCAAGGAAGCCACGCTCGCCGCGATCGCGCAGGGAGCGGACGTTCACTACCACATTCTCAACCTCGGTCTGCGCGGGCTGGAGCAAGCTGCGAAGGAGAAGGGCACCCACATTATCGGCAGCTATACCGATCGTTGCGGTACCGATCCGCTCTATGTCGCTTACTCGATCACCGGAACCGGTTATCAGGTGCAATATGCGATCGATCAGGCCGTCGCCGGAACTTGGCAACCGGGCTACAAGGAGTTCGGCCTGAAAATGGGCCCTCAAGCTTCAAGCATGGTGATCTGCAATGCGACGCCGGAACAGAAGGCAAAGCTTGATGCGATCATGAAAGACTTGCTTGACGGCAAGATCACCACGCTGAAGGGCTAAGCTCTTATGACGAGTGCCTCACCAGGCCCGGTCGATGTTGCCGAACCGCTGCTGTCGCTATCGGCGATTACAAAGCGGTTCGGCAGCTTCACCGCGATCTCGGATGTCTCACTCGATCTGCGGCCCGGTGAAATCCACTGCATTCTGGGCGAGAACGGCGCAGGCAAATCGACGCTCTGCAACCTGATCTTCGGAGTGCATCAACCGGACAGTGGAGCGATGCGCTATCGCGGCGCACCGTTCCATCCTTCAAACCCTGCCGATTCGCTGTCGCAGGGCATCGCTATGGTTCACCAGCATTTCAGTCTGGTGCCGGACCTGACCGTGGTCGACAACGTTTTGCTGGGACGGCAAAGCGGAATTCTCGATCGCAAGGCTTGTGCGGCCGAACTTGAAAAGCTGGCCGATGACTACGGCCTTCCGCTCGATCCGTTCGCAAAAATCCAGAATATCTCTGTGGGCGAACGCCAGCGCGTCGAGATTGTCAAATGCCTGATCCGCGACCCGTCATTGTTCGTGCTCGACGAGCCGACCGCAGTTCTTCTCCCGGATGAGATTTCCGCGCTGCTCAATGTGTGCAGGCGGGTTGCTTCGAGCGGCCGTGCGGTCGTGCTGGTGACGCACAAGCTCGCCGAAATCAAAAAAATCGCCGATCGCGTCAGCGTGTTGCGGGCGGGGCGCATCGTTACTACCTCGGATCGGCCTGCCGAGGACATCGATATGCTGGTTCGCGCCATGATCCAGGGCAATGTCGAACAGCTCGATACGTCGGCTGCGTCCGTTCTCGGAATCAAGCCTGTCATCCATGTTGGTCACGATCAGACCGTGGCGAAAACCAAGGTCGAGGCGCTGCAGATCGACGGCCTGACAGTCAAGGATCATCAGGGCGTCACGCGGCTGGACAATTTCACTCTGACGGTTGATCGCGGAGAAATTGTCGGCGTCGCGGGTGTCGAAGGCAACGGTCAAAGTGAATTGACGGCAGTTCTTGCTGGCATGGTGCTCCCGACCGAAGGTCGCATCCATCTCGGCTCCGTTGAATTGACCGCGCGCTCGCCGAGGGAAATCACCGCAGCCGGTGTGGGCATCGTGCCCGAGGACCGTCATACGGTCGGCTCTGTCACCGGCATGAGCGTGTCGGAAAACATCTATCTCAACCGCCTCGACGAATTCACTCGCTTTGGATTCCTCAACCGGTCGGCTCTCCAGCAGGAAGCGTCGGTATTGATGCAGAGGTTTGACGTGCGCGCACGGGGACCTTCGTCGCTGTTCTCGAGCCTGTCCGGCGGCAATCAGCAGAAGGCGGTGCTGGCGCGCGAACTGACGCTGCGCAATCTGTCCTGTCTGGTGGCGGCGCAGCCGACGCGCGGGCTGGACGTCGGCGCCGTCGCGGCGGTTTACAGTCACATCCGCGGTGCGTCCGATCGCGGCGTCGCGGTCCTTTTGGTGTCGTCCGAACTTGATGAGCTCTTGACCGTAGCTGATCGGATCGTGGTGCTGTACCGGGGCAGGATCATGGGATCTTGCCGCGCCGATCCGGCGCAACGCGAGTTGATCGGTGCCATGATGGCGGGGCAGCATCAATGACGTCAGCGAACGAAAGCACCAAATTGCCCTGCAGGTTTACGATTAAAATCAGTCCATCGCTGCTGGTGTCGGTCCTCGCCGTCGTGTTCGCGGCCTTGATCGGTCTTGTCCTGATTTCGTTGATCGGCGTTTCGGTTCCGGATGCGATCTCGGCGTTTATTGACGGCACGCTCGGATCGCCCTACGCGCTGGCCGCATCGCTCAATCGCAGTGCGGTCTTTGCTCTGGTCGGCTTTGGCTTCGTGTTCGCCAACCGCGCCAATCTCACCAATGTCGGGGGCGAAGGGCAGATCGCGATGGGCGGCATCGCGGCGACCGCCGTCGCATTATATGGCCACGTCAGCGGATTGCCGCTCGGCCTGTCATTTATTCTGCCGATGATTGCAGGCGTGATCGCCGGCGCGCTTTGGGCTGTCATTGCGGCTGTTCTCAAAGTGAAGTCGGGTACGAACGAGGTGATCAGTACGTTGCTGCTGTCCTTCATCGGCGTGTGGCTGTTGTATTGGTGCGTTCAATCGCCCTCCCTGCTGCGAAAGCCGATGACAAGTTCGGCGACGCTTCCCGAATCGCTCGAAATTCCCGACGAAACGAAACTCCCGCTGCTCACGGGTGATTATTCCTTCCCAGTGCATATCGGATTGCCACTGACGATCGTGCTTGCGATTGTCATCGCTGTGCTGTTGTCCCGCACAGCGCTCGGCATGAAGTTGCGTGCGGTCGGCCTCAATCCTGTCGCGTCGTATCGCGCGGGCATTTCCTACGCCCGGATTGTCGTGATCTCGCTCGCGACGGCGGGCGCTCTCGGCGGACTTGCCGGTGCGCTGATGCTGCTTGGCGAGCAATACACGCTCAAGGACGGGTTTTCCTCGGGCTATGGGTTTGACGGGCTGGTGGCGGGGCTTTTGTCCCGCGGCTCGATTCCCGGCGTGATCGCCGCCTCGCTGTTGTTCGGCTTCATGCGCTCCGGCGGCATCAACATGGAGATGGTGGCGGCGGTGCCCACGGCGCTGGTCATGGTGATTCAAGGGCTGATCGTGATCACGCTTGCGGGCGCGACATTGTTCATCGAGAAGTGGGGACGGTCATGACCTGGGAACTGTTCGCAGTCTTTCTCGGCTCCTCAATCCGCCTTGCGACGCCGCTGTTGCTTGCGGGCATCGGTGAAATGGTCAGTGAGCGCGCGGGCGTCCTCAATATGAGCATTGAGGGCATGATGTTGACCTCGGCCTTTGCTGCGGCTGTCGGTGCATGGGCGACCGGCAATCCGCTGATCGGTCTTCTGATTGGCATCATCGCGGTCCAGCCGATTGCCCTGTTACAGGCGTTTTTGAGCAACACGCTTCGCGCCAATCAGATTGTCTCCGGCATCGGCATCAATATCCTCGTGCTGGGCGCGACCACGCTGGCCTATCGCGAGATTTTTGGGGCGCGTTCGCGGGCGGAAATTCCGGGCCTGTCAAAAATCAAGCCGCCGTTGTTTGGCGACATTCCGGTGATCGGCAGCGCGGTGTTCGAGCAGGTCTGGCTGCTTTATGCCGGTGTGGCCGTTATCATCATGACCGCGCTGGTGCTTCGTTACACCTCCGTCGGACTTTCTATCCATGCCGCGGGCATGGAGCCGAAGGCGGTCGACAAGTCGGGCCTGTCAGTGACGCGCATCCGCTACGGCTGTGTGTCGTTCGCGGGCTTCATGGCCTCGCTCGCCGGCGCGTTCCTGTCGATCGGCGATATCCATACCTTCACAGAGGGCATGACCCGTGGCGCGGGCTATCTTGCGATCGCTTCGGTAATCTTCGGCAAGTGGAAGATCGGCGGCACCACGCTGGCCTGCCTGCTGTTCGGCGCTGCGACGGCGCTGCAATTCCAGCTCCCCGCGCTGGGTATCGACATCCCCAATGCGTTTCTCATCATGTTGCCGTATCTGCTGGCGCTGCTGGCGGTTGGTGGACTCGTCGGCCGCCAGATGGCACCGGCGACATTGGGTGAGCCGTATCGCCGCTAGCGGTCTCAGACCGGCAGCGAGATCGAATATTTCACCTGGCTGAGCGCGAAGCTGGATTCGATGGAGGCAATGCCGTTCAGCCGCGTCAGCTTGGTCTTGAGGAAAGTTTCGTAGGACGCGAGATCGGCGGCGACGACACGCAGGAGATAGTCGCGGTTGCCGGTCATCAGGTAGCATTCCAGCACTTCGCTCCAGTTCGAGATGGCTTTGGCGAAACGGTCGAGGTCTTCTTCCTTCTGGCGCTCGAGTTTGATCGAGATGAAAACGCTGACGTGCAGGCCCAACGACTTTTGATCGACCATCGCGCTGTAGCGCGTGATGATGCCTCGTTCTTCCAGCAGTTTTACACGCCGGTGGCATGGCGAAACCGATAACCCGACTCGTTCGGCGAGATCCTGCATGGTGATGCGGCTGTCGGCCTGAAGAATCGAAAGGATTTTGCGGTCAATCGCATCGAGTTTGATCATTGGAATGAAATCCGAAATATGGTTCATCGTATGAAGTATTATACCAATAAGTATCGATGTAATGTAATACTTTGAGAAATTATGGCGGTCCATTGGGATTATCGTTTTCCTTCGAAAAACCCGCACTGGCGGTGATAGGCAGGAAACCACCCATGACGGCTCAAGACGATCGATTGACGATGCTGGCCGAACTCGAACGCCGCGTTCTGTGGCTGGCGTCATGGACCATTCATCACGCCAACCATGTGCGTCAGGCCGGTGAGGTCAAGGTCGGAGGCCATCAGGCTTCGTCGGCATCACTGGCGACGATCATGACGGCTCTGTATTTTGACGCACTCCGCCCGCAGGACCGGGTGGCGGTGAAGCCTCATGCCGGTCCGATCTTTCATGCGATCCAGTATCTGGCGGGCAATCAAAGCGTTGAGAAACTGCGGAATTTCCGTGGCTTCAAGGGCGCGCAAAGCTATCCATCGCGGACCAAAGACTCGGACGATGTGGACTTCTCGACCGGCTCGGTGGGACTCGGTGTTGCACAAACATTGTTCTCCTCGCTGGTGCAGGATTACGTCAATGACCATGGCTGGATGAAGGAGCGTCCGGAAGGCCGCATGGTGGCGCTGGTCGGCGACGCCGAGATGGACGAAGGCAATATCTATGAGGCGCTGATCGAAGGCTGGAAACACGGCCTGCGCAATTGCTGGTGGATCGTCGATTACAATCGCCAGTCGCTCGACGCGGTGATCCGCGAAGGGCTGTGGCAGAAATTCGAGCAGATGTTCGCCAATTTTGGTTGGGACGTCGTCATTCTCAAATACGGCACGTTGCAGCAACAGGCCTTCGCCGAGCCTGGCGGAGAGGTCTTGCGCGACTGGATCGACCGTTGTCCGAACCAGCTTTATTCGGCGCTCACCTTTCAGGGCGGCGCGGCGTGGCGAAGGAAGCTGCTCGATGAAATCGGCGATCAGGGACCAGTCAGCACGTTGATCGAGCGACGCTCGGATGCGGAGCTTGCGGCTTTGATGAACAATCTCGGCGGTCACGACATGCCGAGCCTGCTGAAGGCTTTCGAGAACGCGTCGCGGCACGATCGTCCGACCTGCTTCATCTGCTACACCATCAAGGGCTTCAGTCTTCCGCTGGCGGGCCACAAGGACAATCATGCGGGACTGATGACGCCGGCGCAGATGTCTATTCTTCAGCACAGCGCAGGCGTTCGCCCCGATCATGAATGGGATAAATGGGAAGGCTGCAGGCTGGATGAGAAAAAGCTTGAAGCATTTGTCCATTCCGCTCCCTTTTTTGCGAAAGGAACGCGGCGGCTCGCCGCGCCAGCGGTGGACGTGCCGGAAATGCTCGCGACGCCAGCGAACGCCGGCAAGGCCATCTCGACCCAGATGGGGTTTGGACAGATCCTCAATGAGATCGCGCGCGACGACAGCCCGTTTGCGGAGCGCATTGTCACGACCTCGCCCGACGTCACGGTGTCGACCAATCTTGGCCCGTGGGTCAACCGGCGCGGTTTGTTCGCGCGCGACAAAATGGCGGATACATTCAAGGCGGAGCGAATCCCCTCGACCTATGCCTGGGAGTTCGGTCCCTCCGGGCAGCATCTTGAACTCGGCATTGCCGAGTCGAATTTGATGCTCATGCTGTCGGCGCTCGGTTTGTCGCATTCGATTAACGGCGTGCGGCTGTTGCCGGTCGGCACCGTGTACGATCCGTTTATCTATCGTTCGGCGGATCAACTGAACTACGCCTGCTATCAGGATGCGCGGTTCATGCTGGTGGCGACGCCGTCCGGCCTGGCGCTGGCGCCGGAGGGCGGCGCGCATCAGTCGATCGGCACGCCGCTGATCGGAATGGCGCAGGATGGCTTGTGTGCGTTCGAGCCGGCGTTTGTCGATGAACTCGCGACCATCATGCGGTTTGGCTTAGATTACATGCAGAGGAGCGGCGAGGGCGATCCGGACGAGACGACATGGCTTCGTGACCAGACTGGCGGCTCGGTCTATCTGCGGCTGTCGACAAGGCCGCTGGAGCAGCCGGTGCGGCAAATGACGGACATGCTGGCCAGCGACATCATTCTCGGAGCGTACTGGATGCGGCCGCCGACCCCGAACACGTCCGTCATGATCGCGTATCAAGGCGTGGTAGCGCCTGAGGCGATTGCCGCCGCCGGATTGCTGGCGGAAGATCGCCGCGATGTCGCGCTCCTCGCGGTGACGTCAGCCGATCGCCTGAATGCCGGGGCCCAAGCCGCCGAACGCGCACGGCAGCGGGGAAATCAGATCGCCACCAGCCATATCGAGCGGATGCTGGCGCAACTCGATCGCAACTGCGGCATCGTGACAGTTGTTGATAGTCACCCGCTGACGCTTTCGTGGCTTGGGAGTGTCCAGGGGCATCGCGTCAAGGCTCTGGGCGTCGAACATTTCGGCCAGACCGGAACGATCGCCGATCTGTTCCATCACTACAACATCGATACCAACGCGATCATTCACGCCGCACAGGCGGTGTCGGCGGGAAGAACCGTCAGGTATCTCCAGGCGTTGTCAAACTGACCGTCCGGTTCCTGCGAAAACGATTCCGGCGTCGCTGCAGAGTAATTGGCGCGCTAAACCGAACGGCGAGGATCATCCGGTTTGCTTATTCTCATCAGTGAATAATGAATTCATAATTCATTACGCTTGCGAGCAGGCGGCTGCATTGGGTATGAGTGTCTCTCAAAAAAAGGGCCACGATTGGCCAGCGAAGGAGGTTGCCCTTGGATCAGTTTTCGGATCAGACGTCGAGGCTTGCGCCCGGCAAGCCCACGGCTGGTGCTGCAACCAGTCCGTCTCGCCCTCTGCCGCTGGCTGGCATTCGCGTGCTCGATGTCACCCAGGTGATGGCCGGCCCATTCTCGACCATGCTGCTCGCTGATCTTGGTGCAGACGTCGTCAAGATCGAGCCGCCCGAGACGGGTGATCAAACACGCGGCGCCATGGGCTTCAAGCTCAAGGGCAACGACAGCATGGGCTTCCTCAACATGAACAGGAACAAGCGCAGTGTCACGCTGAACCTGAAAAATCCCTCTGGCCGCGCCGCATTTCTGAAACTCGCCGAGACCGCGGATATCGTGGTCGAAAATTATCGCCCGGGTGTCGTGAAGAAGCTCGGTATCGATTATGAAACGCTCGCTGCGATCAACCCGCGTCTCGTTTATGTGAGCATCTCGGGTTTCGGGCAGACCGGACCGTGGGCGGATCGCCCCGGGTTTGATCTGATGGCGCAGGCGATGTCCGGCGTGATGAGCGTGACGGGACATCCCGGCAGTCCGCCGGTGAAGGCGGGCGTGCCTGTCGCCGATATCGGCTGCGCGCTATTTGCGACCTATGCGATGTTGAGCGCCTATATCGGGGCCAAGGCCACAGGGCAGGGCCAGTTCATCGATGCGTCGCTGTTCGAGGCGGCAATGGCGTTTTCGATCTGGGATACGTCCGAATATTGGGGCACCGGCCGCATTCCGGAGCCAGTCGGCACATCGAACCGCATGAGCGCGCCGTATCAGGCCGTCCGCTCGTCGGACGGCTACTTTGTGATGGGCGCGACCAATCAGAAGCTGTGGCAGAAACTCTGCGAGGAGCTCGGCCGGCAGGATCTGCTGGCGGATTCGCGGTTTGTCGATATTTCCGCGCGGCTTGCCAATCGCGAGCTACTGATCGAAGAGTTGGAGAAGAATTTCGTTCAGCACACCTCGGAGGAATGGGTCGACCGGCTTCTGAAGGTCGGCATTCCGGCCGGTCGCATGAACACGTATCCGGAAGCGTTTGAAAGCGAGCACGGCCAGCATCGCAAGATGCGGATTGAGATCGATCATCCCGTGGAAGGCAAGGTGCCCAATATCGGCTTTGCCGTGAAGCTGACCGGCACCCCGCAGCAAGTCCGGCGCCATCCGCCGCTTCTTGGTGAACATACAGATCAGGTGCTGACGGAGAATGGTTTCAGCGCGGACGAACTTGAGGACATGCGCAAGCAGGGAGCGTTTTCGGCATGAGCACGCAGACCTCGACCACGGATGCCGCGCAACCGGATGATGGTCGCGTTTCCATCACCGTCGACGGGCATGTCGCTCATGTGTTGTTTGATCGGCCCGCGGCGCGCAATGCGATGACATGGGCGATGTATAACGGTCTCGTCGATGCCTGCCGCACGATCGAGGAAAATCATTCGATCAAGGTCGCGGTGTTGCGGGGGGCTGGCGGAAAGGCGTTTGTTGCGGGGACCGACATTACGCAGTTTCGCGCCTTTAACTCTGGCGAGGATGGCATCGCATACGAGACAAAGATCGACGGGTTCATTGATGCGCTTGAAGCCCTTCGCGTGCCGAGCATCGCGGTCGTGGAAGGCTATGCCGTCGGCGGAGGGCTCGCGATCGCCAACGCTTGCGATATCCGGATCGCCGCCGAAGGAGCGCGGTTTGGCGTCCCGATCGCGCGTACGCTCGGCAACTGCCTTTCGGCCGCGAACCTGCGGCGCCTCACCGCGACGCTTGGCGTCAGTTGGGTGAAACGCATGCTGCTTCTGGCCGAAATGCCGACCGCAGAAGCTCTGGCGCCGACGGGCTATCTTGAGAGCGTGGTTCCGGCCACTCAGCTGGACGCCGAAGTCGCGCGATTATGCGAGCGGTTGCTCGGCCACGCTCCGATCAGCATGAAGGCGACGCGTGAGACGTTGCGCCTTATTGCGCGCGAGGCGAACCCTGACATCAGCGATCTGATCCGGGCGTGCTATGGCAGCGAGGATTTCCGGCGCGCGGTGGCAGCGTTCGGAGGCAAGGCTGCCGTGGATTGGCAGGGCCGATAAGTCTTATCGCCCCTTGTCGTCGCCCTGCAGCGGCAACGTTTCCTTTGCGATCCGCACGGTCGTGCCGGTGATATGCTTGCGCAGCAGTCGCACCAGCCGTGCCTTGTCGCGCTGGCCGAAGGCCTCCATGATCTGCTCGTGCTCCTTCACCGCGCTCTCCCAGTTCGCCTGGCTCTTGCGCACGATGAAACGATACGAGTGGATACGGGAGAGAATCTGCTGGTACATCGCCGCCAACGTTTCGTTACGGGCGATTGCAAAGAATTCCTCGTGGATCAGGCGATTGAGCCGCAGATAGGTGATCTCGTCGCCGCCGCGGTAGCTTTCGATCATTTGTTCGTGCAGTTCCCGCATACGGGCGACGTCCGCATCGGTGGCGCGATCGCACGCAAGTTCGCCCGCAAGCGCCTCTAGCGCGGCCATGATCGGAAACAGCTCTTCGATATCCTCCGGCGTCAGTTGCGCGACGATTGCCCCGCGCTGAAGCAGCAGCTCCACCAATCCCTCGGCTGCCAGAACCTTGAGCGCCTCGCGCAGGGGAGTGCGTGAAACGCCAAACCGTTCACACAAAAGGCGCTCGGGAATTTTCTCGCCGGGCTTGAGTTCGCCCTGCTGAATCAGGTCGCGCAGATTTTGCGTGAGCGTGCCATGGAGGTTCTGCCTCGGAATAAGGGTCGATTGTTGAGTCAAGGCGATAAAATCCCAGCAACCATGGATTGGTACAGCGTTGTCTTCCGGCTAGCAAGCGAGGGTGCCCAGCGGTAAGCCCGTCCGTAAGCTGACCTTTCCGCTACGGCCGACTAGAATTTACTGTCGCGTTTGAGCTAATGAACGGCGTCCAGGATTTCGCGGGACGAAATGCGTGAGGATGGAAATTTGAGAATGGCGCGTGATTTTGAGAAGCCCGGACGTTCGCTCGCTGTGGGCCGGAATGGAATGGCGGCGACGTCTCATCCGGCGTCGACGCTGGTTGCGGTCGATGTGCTCAAGGCCGGCGGCAACGCCATGGATGCCGCCGTCGCAGCCTGCGCCGTGCAGAGTGTCGTCGAGTCGGGCTCGACCGGAATTGGCGGCGATTGCTTCGTACTTTATTCCCGCAACGGATCGGATGACATTCTCGCTTATAATGGCTCGGGCCGCGCGCCGGCAGCCGCCACATGCGAGTGGTTCGTTCAGCAGGGCATCACATCGATCCCCCGGCAATCGCCGCATGCCGTGACAATTCCCGGCGCGGTGGAGGCCTGGTCGCGGTTGATCAAAGATCACGGCCGCATGCAGCTCTCGGAACTCCTGGCGCCGGCGATCGAGATGGCGCGCAACGGCTATCCGATTACGCCACGCGTGGCTTATGACATCGACAAACAGCGCGATCTGATCAAGGGCGATGCGTCATCACGGCGTATTTTCTTGACTGGCAACGAGGCGCCGGCGGTCGGCCAGTTGCAATATCAGCGAGAGCTTGCCGCGACGCTCGAGGCAATCGGGCGCGAGGGGCCGGAGGCTTTCTATCGTGGCAGCGTCGCGGAAGATATTGTCACATACCTGCGCAGCCTCGGCGGCCTTCACAGTCTTGAAGACTTCTCCGAAGCGGCCGGCGAATATGTCACTCCGATCAAAACCGATTTTCGTGGGCGCTCGGTCTACGAATGTCCGCCGAACGGGCAGGGCATCGTCGCTCTGATGATCCTCAACATCCTGTCGCAATTCAAGCCCAAGTCCGATCCGCTCGACATCGACAATCTGCATATTGAGGTTGAGGCGACGCGACTGGCTTACGCCGCTCGTGACCAGTGGGTGGCGGACCCGGCGATGGCCGATGTTCCTGTCGACTATCTGCTTTCTGACACTTTTGCCAAAATGCTCGCCGGCAGGATCGATCTGAGGCGGGCGATCAATCCGCTACCCGTTCTGGAAGGCCCGGACCATCGTGATACGGTCTATATCGCCGTCATCGACAAGGACCGGAACGCGGCCAGCTTCATCAACTCGATTTATAGTCCCTATGGCACCGGCTTGATGGGTCCGAAATCGGGCGTGCTGTTGCAGAACCGCGGCCAGGGCTTTGTCATCAAGCCAGGACATCCAAATGCGATCGCTCCGCGCAAACGGCCCCTGCACACCATCATTCCCGGAATGGTTGTAGAGCAGGGCCGCGTGTCGATGGCGTTCGGCGTCATGGGTGGCCATTATCAGGCGATGGGACACGCGCACTTTCTTGCGAAGGTGTTTGATTACGACCTCGACCTGCAAACCGCGATCGACCTGCCGCGTTTATTTCCGCTGCCAGGAACCAATAAAGTGGAAATGGAAAGTTCGCTGCGGCTTGCGATCGGTGCCGAGTTCGAGCGTCGAGGCTTTCAGGTTCAGGCGCCGGAACGCCCTATCGGTGGCGGTCAGGCCGTCATGATCGACTGGACGAACGGAACGTTGTTGGGCGGATCCGATCCGCGCAAGGACGGCTGCGCGCTGGGATTCTAGCGCGAATCCGTCCGCGCTCTGACGCGCTTTGAAAATAGGCACAGGTTCCAATAATTCAGCGGAAGATGATCGCCAAAGCTGAAATTGTTGGCGTTGCGGTTCTGGCGCATAGGGGGCAACCACGTGTATTGGCAGAATGAATTCGCTGTGCTCAACTTGCACAGCGGGTCATGAAGTGTTGGCGTCGCGCCCGAGATAGAAAAATGAGTTCAGAGGCCTCACTCATCGAAATCGATCAGTTGCGTATTGTGTTTCGCGGTGACAGCGGACGTCGAACGCATGCCGTCGATGCGCTTGATCTGAGCGTTGCAAAGGGCAGGACGCTCGGCCTTGTCGGGGAATCCGGCTGCGGGAAGAGCGTCACTTCGCTCGCCATCATGGGGCTTCTGCCGAAAGACAGCGCCGAGATTTCCGGTTCGATCCGGTTTGACGGATTTGATCTGCTCAACGTGTCGGATCGCACGTTGCGAGATCTTCGCGGCGACCGGCTCTCGATGATCTTTCAGGAGCCCATGACGTCGCTCAATCCGTCCTATACGATTGGCGATCAGATTATCGAGGTGATTGTTCGTCATCGCTCTCTCCCGAAAAAGCAGGCTCGCGAGCGCGCCATCGAACTGTTGCGCAGGGTCGGCATTCCCTCGCCGGACAAGCGGATCGATGACTATCCGCACAAGCTCTCCGGAGGTCAGCGTCAGCGTGTCATGATTGCGATGGCGCTCGCTTGCGACCCCAAACTGCTGATCGCGGACGAGCCGACCACGGCGCTCGACGTCACGCTTCAGGCGCAAATCCTCGAATTGATGCGAAGGTTGAAAGCCGAAAGCGAAGCCGCAATCATACTGATCACTCACGATCTTGGCGTTGTCGCGGAGGTCTGTGACGAGGTCGCGGTGATGTATGCTGGCGAGATTGTTGAGCGCGCTCCGGTGGAGACACTGTTCAGCACCCCCCAGCACCCCTATACGATCGGATTGCTGGGCTCGATTCCGCGTCTTGGAATCTCCGTCGCTCATCTGGCGACGATTGAGGGAATTGTGCCTGACATGAGCGCGCCACCGGAAGGTTGTCGTTTTGCGGAGCGTTGTCCATTCGCGATCGACGATTGCATCCGGGCACACCCGCAGATGATGACGATTTCACCGGGGCACCTGTCTCGCTGCATTCGTGCGCCGCTGGAAACGCTGTTGTCATGAGCGCTCTTCTGGAAATCAAAGACGTGGTCAAGCATTTCCCGGCGCAGCGGGACATGTTCGGGCGTGCCAAGACTTTTGTGAGGGCGGTCGATCACGTCAGTTTCAGCGTGGATCGCGGCGAGACCCTGGCGCTTGTCGGAGAGTCGGGATGTGGGAAGTCAACGCTTAGCCGCCTGATCCTGCGTCTGATCGATCCGGATTTCGGACAGATTTCTTTCGAGGGGCGCGATGTGCTCGCGCTTGACGCCCGTTCGCTGCGCGCCTTCCGGCGCGAAGTGCAGATCGTGTTTCAGGATCCTTATGCGTCGCTCAATCCGCGAATGACGGTGCGGCAGATCCTCGCAGAGCCGCTCAACCTGCACGGTCTTGGCAAGCCAGGCGACCGGCAGAAGCGGGTCGAAGAATTGCTTTCGCTGGTCGGATTGCCTGCTCGGTTTGCCGACCGGTTTCCACACGAATTTTCCGGCGGCCAGCGCCAGCGGGTTGCGATCGCCCGCGCGTTGGCGGTCGAACCGAAGCTGATCGTCTGTGACGAGCCGGTGTCGGCACTCGACGTGTCGATCCGTTCGCAGGTTCTTAATCTCTTGCGCGATCTGCAAGACCGGCTCGGCCTGACCTACATCTTCGTGTCGCACGATCTTGCGGTGGTCAAGCATATTGCCGATCGCGTGGCGGTGATGAATCTTGGTCAGATCGTCGAGATCGCGGATAGCCAGTCGTTGTTCAAGATGCCGTTTCATCCCTATACGCGGGCGCTCCTGTCGGCGGTGCCGATCCCCGATCCGGCCGCACGGCGGCCGCCATTGCTGACGAGTGGCGAGATTCCGAGTGCGCTCAATCCGCCGTCGGGGTGCCGCTTCCACACACGTTGCCCATTCGCAATCGACAAGTGCCGCACGGACCCACCGGCGTTGATGCCTGCCGCAGATGGGCATTTTGCGGCCTGCCACAGGATGCTTGAATTGCCGCCGCCCGAGGCGATCGCCTCAAGGGACAGCGGGTTTTCGCCGGTCGTCGAAAGGCTGCTCGCGGCCTTCAGCCAGCGAACGGAAGATCGATCGATCCAAGGTGTTGATAAAGCAGGGGCGGGATTTTGAAGTCTGCCATTCACAACAGGGGTTAACAAGATGAAGTTGTCGCGTTTTGCAGTTGCCCTTTCGGCGTTGTTGTTGTTGGGCGGAAACGTCGCTCGCGCCGAAAGCGTGTTGCGGATCGGTATGTCGGAAGATCCGGATATTCTCGATCCGTCGCTGGGCCGCACCTACATTGGCCGTATCGTGTTCTCGTCGTTCTGCGACAAGCTGTTCGATATCGACGAGCACCTGAAAATCGTGCCGCAGTTGGCGTTGTCGTACGATATTTCTCAGGATGGCAAGGAAGTCACGATCAAGCTGCGGCCGGGCGTGAAATTTCAAGACGGAGAGGCCTTCGACGCTGAAGCGGCGAAATTCTCACTGGAACGGCATATGACGTTGCCGACATCGTTCCGCAAATCGGAGCTGTCGTCGGTCGACCATGTCGAAGTTGTCGATCCGCTGACGATCAAGATCGTGCTGAAGACGCCGTATGCGCCGCTGGTCGCGCAATTGACCGACCGTTCGGGCATGATGATGTCGCCGAAAGCGGTGAAGGAGGAGGGGGACAAGTTCGGCCTTCATCCAGTTTGTGCGGGTCCCTACAAATTCGTCGAGCGCATTCAGCAGGACCGCATCGTGTTCGAGAAGTTCCAGGACTATTGGAACAAGGACAACATCCATATCGACAAGATCATTTACCTGCCGCTCGTCGATCCGACCGTGCGTCTGGCCAATCTCAAGTCGGGCAGCGTGGATATGATCGAGCGCGTGCTGGCGACCGATATCAAGACGATCAAGGCCGATCCGAACCTCACGCTGTCGAGCGCGCTTGAACTTGGCTACGAAGGCATGACGATCAACATCTCCAACGACAAAGCCAAAGGCCCGCTCAGCCAGTCGGACAAGGTACGTCAGGCGCTCGACCTGTCGATTGATCGCGATGCACTGAACCAAGTCGTTTTCAACGGCGAATTCGTGCCCGGCAATCAGTGGGTCAATCCCGAGCATCCGTATTACCAGAAGGCCTACCCGATCCGGCCGCGCGATGTCGCAAAAGCGAAAGCTCTTCTGAAAGAAGCCGGTGTGACGACGCCGGTTCCGGTCGATCTGTTGTTGCCGAAGGGCGCCGAGCCCGAGGCCGTCGCTCAGGTTCTCCAGTCGATGGCTGCCGAAGCGGGATTTGATCTGAAAATTCGCGTCACCGAGTTTGCGACGTCGTTTAAGGAAGCTCAGGCGGGCAATTTTCAGATCTTCCTGATCCCCTGGAGCGGCCGTATCGATCCTGACGGCAATTCTTACGTTTTCCTTCATACCAAGGCACCGCAGAACGACGGAGGCTATTCCAACCCCGAGGCAGACAAGCTGATGGAGGACGCCCGTAAGATCTCGGATCCGACGCAGCGCAAGGCGCTTTATGAAAAGATGATGGGGATCGTACAAAACGACGAACCGATCATCTATCTCTACCATCGCAAGATCCTGATCGCACATACCAACAAGCTGAAGGGTTACAAGCAGTTTCCCGATGGTTTGATCCGCGTCGTTGGCCTGACATTGAAATGATGGCTTTGTCGCCAACGATGAACGATGCCGCTGCCGGGTTAGGCCGATGCTGAGCTTTATCGCGAAGCGTTTGGCTCAACTGGTGCCGACATTATTCTTCGTCTCGATCCTGATCTTTTCCCTCCAGCGACTGTTGCCGGGCGATCCGGCACTGGTGATGGCGGGAGAGGAGCGTGATCCGGCGGTGATCGAGCAGATACGCAAGCAGTATCGGCTCGATCAGCCCATGCCGGTTCAATATGTTTACTGGATGAAGGGTGTGCTGTCCGGCGACTTCGGCGAGTCGCTGCGAAGCAGTCTCCCGGTTCGTGACCTGATTGCGCAGAAACTGCCTGTGACCCTGCAACTGGGTTTCATGGCCATTGTCATTGCCCTGTCGATCGGGATTCCAGCGGGAATCATATCCGCGGTCAAGCGCGGCACGTTCTGGGATTACGCGGCCAACATCTTTTCGCTATGGGGAATCTCGACGCCCAATTTCTGGCTCGGAATCATGCTGATCTTTCTGTTTTCGATCGAACTGGGGTGGTTGCCTGCATCAGGGTATGTCTCGCCGTTTGAGAACTGGCGTGCCAGTCTGGCATCGACGATCATGCCGGCCTTCGTGCTCGGCAACGCCATCGCGGGCGTCCTGATGCGCCACACACGAAGCGCGATGCTGAATGTGTTGAGCAGCGATTATGTGCGCACCGCACGGGCCAAGGGATTGTCGGAGCGCGTGGTCATCCTTAAGCACGCCATGCGCAACGCGCTGACGCCGATCATTACGCTTGGGGCGCTTGAACTTGGCGCATTGCTGTCCGGCGCCGTTCTGACGGAACAGATCTTTTCGATCCCCGGCTTCGGCAAGCTGATCGTTGATGCTGTGTTCAATCGCGATTACGCCGTGGTGCAGGGCGTGGTGCTTGTGACCGCCACGATCTATATTCTTCTCAATTTGCTGGCCGATATCGCTTACATCATCGTCAATCCGCGGCTGAGGGGCTGATGATGTCCGAAGCCGTGACTTCCATGCCGGGCACGACGGTCAAGAGCGCTTCCCCAGAGTCGCCTGGCCGACGCGCGTTGCGTCGTCTCCTGCATCGCAAGGGCGCGATCGTCGGCTTCGCCATTGTCTGTCTGTTCATTGCGTTGGCGCTGCTCGCAGCCTTGATCACGCCCTACGATCCTATCGCGGGAAGCTGGAGCACGGTGCGCAAGGCGCCTTCGTTGGCGCACTGGTTCGGCACCGATGAGCTGGGGCGTGACGTCTTGACGCGCGTGATCTACGGCTCGCGCGCCTCACTGCTGGCGGGCGTTGTCTCGGTTGGCATTGCGCTCGGGATCGGTGTGCCGCTTGGTCTTCTTGCCGGCTACGTTGGCGGGTTCACCGATGCATTGATCGGTCGGATCACGGACGCCATGCTAGCCTGCCCGTTTCTTATTCTGGCGATTGCGCTGGCGGCGTTTCTCGGTCCGAGTCTTCAGAATGCGATGATCGCGATCGGAATTTCCGCGACGCCGATTTTCGTGCGCCTGACGCGGGCTCAGGTTATCAACGTGAAGGTCGAGGATTACGTTGAGGCAGCGCGCGCGATTGGATGCCCGTCATGGCGTATCGCGCTGTTTCACATTCTACCGAACATCATGCCCGCGCTGCTTGTGCAATCGACCTTGTCCGTGGCCAGCGCGATTATCGCGGAGGCCTCGCTGTCGTTTCTCGGTCTCGGGCAGCAGCCGCCGGATCCGTCGTGGGGCAGTATGCTCAACAGTGCGCAGCGGTTCCTGACCACCGCCCCGTGGATGGCGATCTGGCCCGGCCTAGCGATATTCCTGGTGGTGTTGTCGTTCAATTTGCTGGGGGACGGCCTGCGTGATGCGCTCAATCCGCGCGAGCGAATCTGATCGCGCTCGGCAGACCTGATCGCTACGGCTGCTCGGCGGCGACCGAAGGTGCCGCCGGTTTTGCCTTACGGTGGGAAAGCCAGTTCTCAAATCGCTGAACCACCACGAAAAACGCTGGCACAAAGAGGACGGCGAGGCAGGTCGAGGCGATCATGCCGCTGAACACCGTGATGCCGATCGACTTGCGTGCGCTTGCCCCGGCGCCGCTGGCGACCACCAGAGGTGCAACGCCGAGAATGAAAGCGAAGGATGTCATGAGAATCGGCCGGAACCGGGCTCGTGCCGCCTCGATTGCTGATTCGATCAAAGGTTTATGGTCGCGGACGTGCATCTCAAGCGCGACCTCCACGATCAGGATCGCATTTTTCGCCGAGAGGGCGATGAGAAGAATCAATCCGATCTGAGTATAGAGGTTATTCTCGATTCGCAGGCCCGAGAGCACCAGCGTCGGGCCGAGCAGAGACAGCGGCACAGCGAGGATGACCGAGATCGGTGCGTACCAGCTTTCGTACTGTCCGGCGAGCACCAGATAAACCAGCAACATGGCCAGCCCGAACACGTAATAAATTTGATTGCTGACGGCCTTCTCCTGGTAGGACATCGCCGTCCATTCGTACCCGGCGCCGGATGGCAGCGTCTTTGTTGCGATCTGCTCCATCAGGGCGATCGATTGACCAGAGCTGTAGCCCTGCGCGGGCAAGCCAACGATGGTCGATGACGGATAAAGATTGTAAAGACTAATGAGGGCCGGGCCGACCGCCGGTGTGATGGTGGCCAGCGTCCCCAGCGGAATCATTTCACCTTGCTGGTTGCGGACCATCAGATTCTGGATGTCCCGGGGCGTCAGGCGATATTGCGCGTCCGCCTGGACATAGACCTGAAATGTCCGCCCGAACTTGGTGATCTGATTGACGTAGGACGATCCCATATATGACGACAGCGCCGAAAACACCTGATCCGTGGTAACATGAAGCGTCTGAGCCTTGATCCGATCGATATCGATATCGAGTTGAGGCACATTGGAACGGAACGGCGAGCCGACACGCTGCAACGCGCTTTGTGTTTGGGCATTCTCGACCACAGCGTTGGTGATCGCCTGCAGCTTGTTGAAATCGGACGTGCCGTCACGCAGTTCGATTTGCATCGCAAATCCGGCCGCGTTTCCGATGCCCTGGATCGGCGGAGGCGGCAGCACGCTCACGCGAGCTTCGGAAATCTGCCCGAGTTTCTGGTTCAGGCCGATGATGAGCGATCGCAGATCCTCTCCGGCTCCGCGCTCATCCCAGTCTTTTAAAATAATATAGGCCACGCCCGCGTTGGCGAGGCTGGAGCTGTTATCGAGCACGGATATGCCCGCAATGCTGATGACTTGCGCCACGCCGGGCGTTTTGCCGGATATTTCGCTCACCTGATCGAGCACATGCTGAGTGCGGTCAAGCGCCGCGCCGTCCGGCAACTGAACGGCCGCGAGCAGATAGCCCTGATCCTCGATAGGAATGAAACCGGTCGGGACACGCGACAGGCCGTAACCGCCGATCCCGATCAGGATCAGAGCGACGACCACGGAAAGGCCGCTGTGCTCGGCAATTTCCCGGATAAGACCAGCGTAACGCTTTTCGAGCCGGTCATAAATCGAGTTGAAGCCGCGATAGAACCAATTGCGCTGTTCGGGTGGGACCGGCGCACGAAGCCACAGCGCACATTGCGTCGGTTTCAGCGTTGCGGCATTGACCGCGCTGATCAGCGCCGTGGCGGCAATCACCAGTGCGAATTGCGCATAGATCCGCCCCGTGATGCCAGGTAGAAACGCGGCCGGCAGGAACACGGCAACCAGCACCAGCGTGATGCCGATAATCGGCCCGAACAATTGATCCATCGCCTTGATCGCCGCGTCGTGGCCGGACATGCCGTGCTCGATGTTGTGGGATGCTCCCTCCACGACGACGATGGCGTCATCGACGACGATTCCAATGGCAAGCACGATCGCGAAAAGCGTAGACAAATTGATGGTGAAACCGAGCGCGGCCATAGCAGCGAAGGCGCCGATGATCGTGACGGGCACCGTCGTTGCAGGAACCAGCATGGCGCGCCAGTCCTGGAGAAAAATGAGAATCACGACGAGCACAAGGAAACCGGCCTCAATCAGAGTCTTGTAAACCTCGTGAATGGATGCTGACACGAATTTGGTCGTATCGAATGGGACATTGAATTCGACGTCTTGAGGGAAAGCGCCCGATAGCGTCTTCATTTTTCCTTTTACGGCCTGTTCAACCTCAAGCGCGTTGGCCCCCGGCGACAGAAATACGCCGATGCCTGTAGCGGGCAATTTATCCAGGGTGAAGATCTGGCTGTAGGTCTGCGCACCGAGTTCGACGCTGCCAACGTCGCGAACGCGTGTCACGTCGCCGTTGTTGCCGGTCTTGACGATTATCTCCGCGAATTGAGACGCGTCGTCAAGACGCCCGTTGACGTTCAGGGTGTACTGGAACGCCTGGCCCGGAGGCGTCGGCGGCATCCCGACCTGTCCGGCCGTGACCTGCTGGCTTTGTTGCTGGATTGCCTGAATAACGTCCTGCGGCACCAGATTCACGGCCTGCAGCTTGTTGGGGTCAAGCCAGATGCGCATCGAGTATTGGCCGGCACCGAAAACGGTCACGTTGCCGACGCCGGGCAGGCGCGAGAGTTCATCCCGGATGTTGATCGTGGCGTAGTTGCTGAGAAAAAGGCTGTCGTAGGTGCGCTTCGGCGACGCCAGTGTTACGAACAACAAAACGGAGGTCGACTTCTTCTGCACCGTCACGCCTTGAGACTGGACAGCCTGAGGCAACGATGAAAGCGCACTCGATACGCGATTTTGCACCAGCACCTGTGCGAAATTGAGATCGGTTCCGATCTTGAACGTCACCGTGAGTGTGTAAGTGCCATCCGCACCGCTATAGGACTGCATGTACAGCATGTCCTCGACGCCATTGACCTGCTGCTCGATTGGGAGCGCCACGGTATCGATCACGGTTTTTGCGCTCGCGCCGGGATAGCGCGTCGTCACCTGCACGGTCGGAGGCACGACGTCCGGATATTGCGCAACGGCGAGGCTGAACAGAGCCACGCCGCCGATCAGCATCATCAGGATCGCGATGACGTTGGAGAGAACCGGCCGTTCAATGAAGAATTTTGAGATCATGGCCGGTCCTAGTTTGCCGACGCCGCCGACTGCTCAATCTTTTTTAGTTGAGGATCGACTTTTTGCCCCGGTATCGCGCGCAAAAGGCCGCCAATGACAACGCGATCGTCGGCCGTCAGTCCGTCCTCGATCACGCGAAGACCCCCATCAAGCGGGCCGGTCCGCACCTTGCGCTGCTCGACCACATCGTCTTTGTTGACAACGAGGACGTACCGCCCCGCCTGATCGCTTCCCAGAGCGATGTCAGGAACGAGCAGGGCATCCTGCTGCCGGTCCAGCGGGACGCGAACGCGCACGTAATATCCCGGCAGCAGGATGCGATCGGCGTTTTGGAGAACGCCGCGCACCGCCAGCGTTCCGGTCGATTGATTAACGGTCGGCGCAGCGTAGTCCAGCTTGCCCTTATGCGGGTAGCCGGTCTCGGTCTGCAGACCGATTTCGATCGGAATTTCTTTGAGATCCTTCGACGTCAATCCTCTGCGTGCAGCTTCCGCCCGTATCCGCAGGACGTCCTGCTCATTGACGGTGAAGTTTACATAGATCGGATCGAGTTGAACGATTGTCGCCAACTGTGTGGGGGAGGCGGCGCCGACGAGTTCGCCCACGGAGACGAGATGGACGCTGACGACGCCATCGAAGGGCGCCGCGACATTGGTGTAGCCGTAATTGACTGCCGCGATTTTCGTATTGACCTGCGCCTGCTGCAAATTGGCCTGCGCATTGTCGCGTGCCGATGTCGACTGGTCGAGCGTTGCTTGCGAGGCAAACTGTTTGCCGACCAATGTCACCTGCCGGTTATAGTCGGCCTCCGCCTGCTTGAGCGTCGCCTGCGCGCCAGCCTCCGCGGCTTGGGCCTGCTCAAGCTTGAGTTTGTAGGGGTCAGGCTCGATGGTGAAAAGCGACGTTCCCTTTTTGACGAATGCGCCGTCCACATAGCTTATTGCTTCCAGAACACCCTGAACCCGCGCGACCAGATCGACAGTGTTGAAAGGCGTGGTGTTGCCTGTCGCTAAAAGATATCGGGTGACCGCGCGCTGGACCGGGGGGCTGACGTCGACTTTCGAGGGAGGGGGCGGGACGAAACTGTTTTGCTCACATCCGCTGAGCACGACAAATCCGACGATTGCAATGCAAACCCGGGAGAACGCGAACCGTATACGCGGCGCGTTCGAAAGTCTTGTCTCCACCGCCGGATGCGCAGGCTTCATTCGAACGCCTATTCCGCAGGTTTTTCGACAGAGAGCTCCGAAATGCCGCTCTCACTGATTCATCAATAGCAACATTCTGCTTGCGGCGAAACTTAAAAGCTAGGACGATATCTTCAGGATACTTTTGACTTTGTATTTTATCAAACGCGGCTCCGCTCCCTTGCGAAGGGATTTTCCGATGAGTACGCCAAGACGCGCGATATTCTGGATATCTGCGGCGACTGTTCTGTTTGCTTCGGGGCCTGGATTTCCCCAGCAGCCGACCGACGATCAGAAAAGTGCGATCCGGGCGCAATGCCGCTCCGACTACGAGGCGCATTGCGCCAGTGTGCCGCCCGGCGGTCTGCCCGCACTGCAATGTCTACAGAAAAACATCGCAAGCCTGTCGCCCTCATGTCAGACGGCGGTTCGCGCGGTGGAGCCTGCCGTTCCGGCACCAAAGGCGGAGACGCCGCCCGTCCCTCAATCACCTCCAAAGGCTGAATCGGTAGCGCCCGCCGTACCTGCCAAGACGGCGCCGCCGCCTGCACCTGCCAAACCGAACGATGCGCAAGCTGCGGCCATACGCAGCGCCTGCCGCACCGACTATCAGAAAAATTGCGCCAGCGTCCCGCCCGGCGGGAGTGCGGCACTGAGCTGTTTGCAAAAGAACAAGTCGAAGTTGTCGCAGGGCTGTCAGCAGGCCGTCGGCGGGGCGGGTGCCGCGGCAGCCGTTCCGTCCGAGGGCCCAGCGACCGGCGCGCCGCCTGGCGCAACGCCGGTACCGGCACCTTTGCCGACGCTACGCCCGATGCGGCCCCGCGAGGAGTTGATGATTCTGCGCTCCGCTTGCGGAGGAGATGTTCGTACGCTCTGCGACGGCATTCCGCTCGGAGGCGGCCGCATCGCTCAGTGTCTTGCGTCGCACGCGGCATCGCTTTCACCGGCGTGCAAAAGCGTTCTGCTCCAGTTTAGGGCGCAATAGGACCAGGTTCTTGCATCTTGAGGAGCGTCTGCAATCTCGCCCTGAGACGGGAGGCGGCAAAATCGATGAACGCCCGGACCTTTGGAAGAGCCAACCGGCCATCCGGGGCGATCAGGTGAACGGGCAAGGGCTCGGGTTCTGCGCTCTTGAGTAATATCTGCAGCTTTCCATCGCGAATTTCCTGATCGATCTGATAGGAAAGCACACGCACGATACCGTGGCCGTCAGCCGCGCTCCGAACCATCGACTCGATGGTGTTGACGCTCAGGCGCGACGTTATGCGCACGTTGCGATGGGCTTTGGTCCCTGGCTTGGGTGGAAAGGTCCAGACTTCGCCGCGCCCAAGCTCAAAAAGGGAGATGCAGTTATGCGACGTCAGATCCGACGGCGATCGGACTGCCGGGCGTCCTTTAAGATATGACGGAGAGGCCGCAACTACGCGGCGGACGCTGCCAACCCTGGTTGCAATGAGCCCCGAGTCCGGCAGGTGGGCAATACGCAGGGCGACGTCCGCGCCTTCTTCCGTCAGGTTGACTTGGCGATCCAGAAGAAGATAGCGAACTTGAACCTCTGAATATTCCTCCAGAAACTCATCAACGATCGGCCGCAGAATTCGTGTCCCGAATAAAACCGGCGCGGTGATTGTGAGCACGCCTCTCGGCGCGGAATGCGTTCCTGCCGCGGCCATGCCGGCTTCATCGAGATCGTTCAAAATCCGGCGGCAAGCTGCGGCGTAGCGTTCGCCGGCTTCGCTGACGCGAACGGTTCGTGTGGTGCGATGAAGCAATTCGGTGCCGACCTCGGACTCCAGATATGCCAGTGCGCGCGTCATGGCGGCCGGCGAGCGCCCCAAGCGCGCCGCGGCCTTGGTCAGGCTTCCCTCATCGACAGTCGTGACAAAAGCTTTGATGGCTTCAATCCGGTCCATTATTTCACTCGGCGAAATAAACTTTTGTAAAATGTAGCAATTTTTTCGCGTTTCGTCATGGCGTATCGTGTCGGTCTCTGATCGGTTTTGTGGGAGAGCAAAATGAAGCTTTATTACGGTCCGTTGTCCGGTCATTCGCATCGCGCACGGCTTTTTCTTTCGCTGCTGGGGCTCGACTACGAGCCAATCGAAATCAATATCCGGGCTGGCGACAACAAGACCGAGCAATTTCTCGATCTGAACCGCTTTGGCGAGGTGCCGGTGCTGGACGATGACGGTGTCGTCGTGCCGGATTCAAACGCCATCCTTGTCTACCTGGCCAAGAAATTCGGCGGCGAAGATTGGAGTCCTGATGATCCCGTCGCAGCGGCAAGCGTTCAACGCTGGCTGTCGGTGGCGGCGGGCAAGGTCGCCTATGGTCCGTGCGCGGCACGGCTGGTCACGGTTTTCGGCGCCAAGCTCAATGCTGAAGAGGCGATTGATCGCTCTCATGCACTGCTGCGCGTTTTGGAAAACGAACTGAACGACCGAACCTGGATCGCGGGAACGGACAAGCCCACCATCGCTGATGTTGCTCTCTACAGCTATATTGATCGCGCACCTGAAGGAAATGTCGATCTCTCGGCTTACGCAAACGTCAGGGCGTGGCTTCGCCGGGTCGAGGCGCTGCCGCGATTTTTCCCATTCCGCAAAACCAAAGCCGGCCTCGAAGTCGAGGCCTGATCGGTGGATCTAAAAAGTGACGAGAGATGTCATCTTCATCTACTGACAAGGAATTATCTCCCTGGCACGCCGGCGAGTTGCACATGCAACATGAAGCCTGCGTTGCCGAACGGATGGACGCGATGGGACGGCGGGTCATCCGTTCGCATCTGATCGAGCAACACCGCCTTTTCTACGCCGAGCTTCCGTTTGTCGTGCTAGGTACTGTGAACGCAAGCGGCGAGGCATGGGCCACGGTTCGCGCCGGGCAGCCGGGATTTTTGCACTCGCCGGATTCCTCGCAATTGAACGTATCGATCCCGCGGGACCGGGCTGACCCCGCCGATTGCGGGATGAACGACGGGGATGCGGTCGGTCTTCTGGGTATTCAGCTTGAGACGCGCCGCCGTAACCGTTTGAACGGTGTCATCAGCCGTCACCATGAGGGTGGCTTCCGCATCTCGGTCATGGAGTCTTTCGGCAACTGCCCGCGTTACATCAACGCCCGCACGTTGGAATTCAGCCGCGATCCGGCAAAGTCCTCCGCCGCGGAGCCAATTGAAGAACTGGAAACTCTCACAGGTGCGGCGGCTAGGCTGATTCAATCTGCGGATAGTTTTTTTGTGGCCTCGTACATTGGCGATCAGCGAGACGTGCGGCGGATTGACGTATCGCACAGGGGTGGAAAAGCCGGATTCGCCAAGCTCGAAAACAATGGGGCGCTGACCATTCCCGATTATGCGGGAAATTTGTTTTTCAATACGCTTGGAAACTTCCTCGTCAATCCGCGCGCGGGACTGGTGTTCGTCGATTGGGAGCAGGGTGATTTGCTTCAGATGACCGGCCGAGCCGAAGTTGTTTTTGATACTTCGGAGGCTGCGCTGTTCGAAGGCGCCGAACGCCTGTGGCGCTTCCTTCCAGCGCGGATCATCAGAAGACCAGGATCACTGCCGAGGGCTTCTACGGCGCGGACTTCATAATCCGAGGTCGCTTACAATTTCAGCAGCGGCCTGTTTCAGTAGCGGCGCATAGCTCAATGCTGTTTCAACGGACATTCTGAAACTCGGAGCGTGAATTGATAACGTGGCAATAACAGTATTGTCGGAACGTCGCATCGGAACGGCAACGCCTATCGATCCCCGATGATACTCTTCCTTGTTCATCGATAAATCATTTCGGCGTATGTTGCGGCATCCTCTTCCATCTCTTCCAGATCGACAATCGTAGTAACGGACGCATTCTCATCCTTGATGCGGCAAAAGGCGGTGTTGCTTCTGCCTGGATGCTTTATGAAATGGCCGCACGCAAGATTGTTCCAGCCGCGCTGGTGCTCAACGCCGTCAATCCGATTATGGTTCAGGGCACCGCTTTGGCTGGCATGACTTTGCTGTCCGGATTTGATCAGGATATCACGCTGGCGATCGCCAATGGCGCAGAGGTGGAAATCGATGCCGATGGGGATAAACCTTTTATCCGGGTCATTTAACGAAAGGAGAACGACTGTCGGCTAGGCTGGCCACCGAATTGTTACGGGCGCGATCAGCCGCCGCCAAATGATCGTTATGATGAAACGCCTTTCGAGGATGGCTGTCTCTGCCCGCTTGTCGGCGGAGGGAGTAATCAGCAACAAAACAGTCAGACGTATCGGGGCGGCGATACGGTCTGCAGTCCGCAGTAATGAGTTCTTCCTGATTCCGGTTGCGTTGGCGATCGGTATCCTGTCCGGCGCAGCCGTCACGGCAATGAGTGCAGTTGCGCAGCTGGCGCATGTGGTGATCTACGGTATCGCTATCGATATCCGTCTGAGCGCCAGCGACGTTGTTCATCCGGTCGTCGCTATTCTCGCTCCTGCCGCCGGCGGTCTTATTCTCGGGTTGATGGAGTGGTGGCGACGCCGGCTGAAGTTATCCAATGCGACTGATCCGATCGAAGCCAATGCGTTGAGGGGAGGGCGGCTGTCGCTGCGCGACAGCGTCGTCGTAAGCGGACAAACCGTGATTTCGAATGGTGCAGGCGCATCGGTCGGTCTTGAAGCAGGATATACTCAAATCGGTGCGGGCTTGGCATCCTTGCTCGGTCGAATGCTCAATTTGCGCCGCAACGATTTGCGCATCATGGTTGGGTGCGGAGCCGCTGCTGCGATCTCTGCTGCTTTCGATGCTCCACTGACGGGTGCGTTCTATGCCTGCGAGCTGATTGTCGGAGTTTACTCGCTGAGTAGCGCAGCGCCAATTTTAACGGCCTCCATCACGGCTGCGTTGACAGCTCGTCAGCTTGGAGGCGCACCTTACTCTCTCACCATCCCGCATGTCAGCGCCAGCAGTGTGCGTCAGTATTTGGTGCTCATCGCGCTCGGCCTGGTTACTGCTGTCATCGGGATCGCTATCATGCGAGCCGTGCCCTGGTTCGAGCGTCTTTTCCGTGTCTTTCCGGTGTGGATCAGGCCCGTCGCCGGCGGCGTTTGTGTCGGTGCGATGGCAATCGTAACGCCTCAGGTCCTTGCTGCGGGCCATGGCGCTATGTTGTTGGATTTTTCCCGCGAGATGGCCGGCTCTCTTATTCTGACGATTGTCATCTTGAAAATCATGGCGTGCCTGATCTCACTTTCATCGGGATTTCGCGGCGGTCTTTTCTTTGCGTCGCTGTTTGTGGGTTCGTTGATCGGAAAGCTCTTCTCCGTCGTGATGAGCTATCCATTGTTCGGACTGATTGTCGATCCTACCGCGAGTGCCCTTACCGCAATGGCTTGTCTTGGCGTTGCGATCGTCGGCGGTCCTTTGACGATGTCGTTTCTTGTCCTGGAGATGACAGGAAGCCTGGAGGTCACGGCCGTCATTCTCGCCGCATGCATTGCGACAAGCGTTTTCGTGCGCGCTGTGTTTGGTCACTCGTTTTCAACATGGCGTCTTCATCTGCGGGGAGAAACGATACGCAGTGCGAACGACGTCGGATGGTTGCGAAATCTCACGGTCCAGCGGCTGATGAGATTCGACCCAGTGCTTGTTCGAAGCAATATGACCATTCAGGCATGTCGACGAGAGCATCCGCTGGGGTCATGTCAGGCGGCTTTTCTTGTTACGGCGGATAACAAATATTGCGGGGTCGTTCTTCTTGCCGATTTGTTTTCCAGCGACTTCGACATCGCGGCCGACACAGAGCCGGTTTCGCGCTTGGCAAAGTATCGCGATACGAGCCTCTCACCTGAGATGAACATCAAGATTGCGATGACTGTATTCGACAGGGCCGAAGCGGAAATTCTTGCCGTGACGGGCGCTGATGATGTTGTCACCGGCTATCTCAACGAAAGCTTTGCACGTCGTCGCTATGCCGAAGAACTCGACCAGGTTGCCGCGAGCGTGCTGGGGCTATAGCGATCGTTCATCCGGCTATCGCTTTTGCCGGGGTGAGGTTTGCATCGTGTTGGCGCAACCTCGTCAGACAGGGTTCCCTTGATCGGACGAGCACTGTGCTATTTCAAGCGTTCCGAATTTAGGGCGGATTTGGTAGCGAGAGAGGGACTCGAACCCCCGACCCCAGGATTATGATTCCCGTGCTCTAACCAGCTGAGCTACCTCGCCAATATCCGTCTTGCGCCAAGGGCGCAGTCGCGTCGGACGGCGGCATATAAGAAGTCAACCAAATGACTGTCAAGCAACCCTGCAAGTCTTGAGGGTTTATTTCGGCCGAATACTCTGGTCCCCGCCGGGGCTTCCAGGTGGTGGGATAACGGGCATATTTCCAGAATTCGGCGTTGGGGCATGCATATCCGGGTCAACGCCAGCCGGCGGACACAACACGCCATCGGATTTGGCCAGTTGGTCGCCCAGCGGCTCGGAACTCTGGCCCGATGTCGTGCCGGGTTTAACGCCGTCATGGTTCGGGGAGGGGCGGGTTGGCATACAGTTCGCGCTTCGGTCCGGATTGGGCGGCGCTGTCTGTGCGGGGGGCGTGGCCGGGGCGGGCGGAGCCTGTGCAACGGCTACGGCCGGAAGCAGCGCCGTCATGCAACAACCAACAATGATCGCGACAACTTTCATGCGGACCAAACCACGGGCGTGTGCTCACGTTCCCTAAGGTCGATCACATCTTCCGATAACGGATCAGCGAAAAGTGGCCCATCGGGGGCATCGGTCGCCGTTCGAGCAGGCTCACGCCGCCATGGCGCTGGGCCCAGCTCACCAATCGGCCCCATGGAAACTCAGGCCGCCAGCCAAGGCGGCGGGCGAGCGGGGCGAAGGCAAGCTCGAATATTTTGCGCGGACCGCTTTCGGCACCGATGTGGTTGACGAGGATGAGTTCGCCGCCGGGCTTGAGCACACGAACAAAGTCGTCGAGCGTCGCTTCGGGGTCCGGCACCGCAGTGATCACATACTGCGCCACGACGACATCGAATGTTCCATCCGGAAAAGCCAGATGTTTCGCATCCATCACGCACAGGGTTTCGACATTGCACAGGTTCAGCGTGCGGACGCGCTCCTGAGCCTTGCGCAGCATCGGTTCGGAAATGTCCACGCCGCACAGCCGCGTTGTCGGCGCATAATCGACAAGCGACAGACCGGTGCCGACACCGACATCGAGAATACGTCCGCCGATCGCATTGGCGATTTCGATCGTCGACTGACGTCCGGGATCGAATACCTTGCCGAACACGAAATCGTAGATCGGTGCCCAAGCCGCATAGGCCTTCGCGACACCGGTACGGCTGATGTCGGTGCCCATGTCGTTCGATCAGCCTACGACTGCGGATTGCGCAAACGCCTGAGGCGCGAGCGGGCGATCGCTGTTGTTCGATGCGTTGGTGATGAATCCACCCCCGAGTACGCGGGCTTGCCCCACCTCGTCATCGTAGAAAACACAGGCCTGTCCCGGCGACACGCCTTCCTCGCCCGCAACAAGCTCGACCTCGAAGCCGTCCTTGGTCGTCCGCAGCCACGCGGGCTGCGGTGCGCGCGTCGAGCGAACCTTGACGAAAATCCGCCGGCCGTCGGCTGCAGCATCTTTCAGCGCGCCGTCGCCGATCCAGTTGATGTCGCGCAGCGCAATCCTGGTTTTCAAAAGCGCCTGCCGCGGTCCGACAACGATGCGCTGCGTGGCGGCATCGAGGCCAACGACGTAAAGCGGCTCCGGCCCGGTGATGCCGATCCCGCGGCGCTGCCCGACCGTGAAATTGATGACGCCTTCATGCTTGCCGATAACATGACCTTGGAGATCGACAATCTCGCCGGGCTTGAGCGCATCGGGCCGCATGCGTTCGATCAGTTCGGTGTAGCGGCCGGTCGGCACAAAACAGATGTCCTGGCTGTCGTGCTTGTCGGCCACCGGCAGTTCGAAGCGCCGTGCCAGCTCGCGCGTTTGCGCCTTGGTCATATCGCCAAGCGGGAAACGCAGGAAGTCGAGTTGCTCTTGAGTGGTCGAGAACAGGAAGTAGCTCTGGTCGCGATCGGTATCAGCGGCGGTGACAAGCGATCGATGGCCGTTAGCCAGCCGGCGGGAGGCGACATAATGACCCGTCACCAGTGCCTTCGCGCCGAGTTCGCGCGCGGTCGCGAGCAGATCGTGGAATTTGACCGAGCGGTTGCATTCGATGCACGGAACGGGCGTTTCGCCACGGGCATAGCTGTCGGCAAAACGGTCGATCACCGACTCGCGGAAGCGATTCTCGTAATCCAGCACGTAATGAGGAATGCCGATGCGCTCGGCGACGTCGCGCGCGTCATGAATGTCGCGTCCGGCGCAACAGGCGCCCTTGCGGTGGGTCGCAGCGCCGTGGTCGTAGAGTTGTAGCGTGATGCCCACGACATCGTACCCCTCCGCCCTGAGCAAGGCGGCGGTAGTCGATGAATCGACGCCGCCCGACATGGCGACAACGACGCGCGTCGACGCGGGCGATCCTTCTAGGTCCAAACTGTTGAGCATCTGACCGTCCAGAAGAGACGGTGGAAGCCGTATCTTCGTTATTTCCGTTAGCCTTTATTTATAGTCCGGCCTGAGCTGAAGCAATCAAACCGGCCGGTTATTCGGCAAAACTTGCCGCCGGGCAGAAATGACATCGGTTGGCGCGTTATTCAATTTATATAAAATGTTGTTTTTGCTTGCATTTTTTTCCATTTCGCGTGGCCCGGTCCTTGCTGAGACGGAGTTGGTACCTATTGCGAGAGCCAGTCCGTGTCCCAGGTTTTGATCGATCCAGTCCCCAGTTCCCCCGTTCCGAATGTTCGTGCGCCAGCGCGGAATGATCAGAAGAGCGATTCCAGTGGTTTTCGGGACCTGGTCGACAGCAACGCCAGCGCGGCAACTGCCGACGCTGCGCAGTCCTATGACCGTTCGCGATCAGCCCAGCGCAGCCGTAGCGCGAGCCAGAACGACGCCGACGCGTCCCAGGAAACCAAACCGCAGGCATCATCTCGCAATGAGCGTTCCTCGTCGCAGCAGCGGCCGACGGACAAATCCTCTACCCCACCGACCCAGTCCGGTGCTGCCGACAGGCCGAGCCGGACCCGAAGCCGCTCGGATTCAGACAAGGACGACAAACGTCGCGACGACTCGGACTCGCAAAACACGGCAGCCAATTCCGATGCCGCCAGCGCCAATCCAACTCCAGCACAAACCCCGGCGCCCGCAACTGACGCCGCCCGGACGCCGACGGATACTGCAGACGCAACGGCTGACAATCCGACGGCCGCAACTACCCCGGCTGTTGCCGGCGATACCACAGCGAGCGACGCGGCCGCAGTGGCGAGTGGGCAGGATACACAAGGTCAGCCGGCAGATCCCAGCGGACAGGTCGCGATTGCCGCTACATCCGTTCCAGCCGCCATCACGGCTGTTCCGGTAATCACGGCGCTGGTCGCGGCACAGGCACCGAATCAAGACGGCCAGACTGAGAATGCGAAAGCGGTAGCGGCCGTCGGGGCACCTCCCGTCAACGCGCAGACCGCCACCAAGCTCGCCGACGCCACGCCATCAAGCGGTCAGACTCAGGCTCCGGCACAGGATGCCGAGGTCAACGGCGAAGCGACCGCCAAGACCACGACAGCGGATGACAATGACACCACCGCAAAATCCGGCAAGACAGCCGCGATCAAAACCGATGCGGTGCAGCTTGCCGATGCCCAGCGCGATCACGGCGGTGCAGGTTCGCAAACACTCCAGCCGGATGCCAATTTTCAGTCGATTCTCAATCTGCAATCGCCTCAGCAGGTTCAACAGCCGCAAGCCAGCAATTTCACCGTCATCAACGCCGGTCCTGCAGCTTCAGCTCAGGCCTTGAGCGCGCAGGTCCCGCTGAACGGCATCGCGGCCGACATCGCGGCGAAGGCCTCGATTGGCAACACCAGTTTTCAGATCAGGCTCGACCCGGCCGAGCTTGGCCGGATCGATGTCAAGCTTGACGTTGACAAGCATGGGCAAGTGACCTCGCACCTGACGGTCGAGCATCCCGCGACGCTGGACCTGCTTCGCAACGACGCGCCGAGGCTTCAGCAGGCACTCGAAAATGCCGGACTGAAGACTGGCGATAGCGGGTTGCAGTTCAGCCTGCGCGATCAGTCCTCACAAAACCGCAACGACGGCGGCGGCCAACAACAGAATTCGCACCGATTGATCATTTCGGAAGACGTACCGGTCGCTCGCGTTGCCGGCGGAAGCTACAGCCGGTTGCGCGGCTCGAGCTCCGGCGTCGATATCAGCATCTAAGGGGGATGGATGTATGGCAGTTGATGCGACTACAACCACGCCTCCGGTCTCGGCGCCGGCGACGAATTCGGGTTCAAGCTCCAGCAGCAGTTCGAGCTCATCGAGCAATCCGGCGTCCGGCATTGCCGATAACTTCCAGACCTTTCTGACGCTGCTCACCACGCAGCTTCAGAACCAGAACCCGCTCGACCCGCTGGATACCAACCAATTCACGCAGCAGCTGGTCCAGTTTGCCCAAGTCGAGCAGCAGCTGAAGACCAACGATTCGCTCACCTCGCTTCTCAATCTTGAGAAGAGCTCGCAATCGACCGAGGCGCTGGCGTTCGTTGGCCAGGACGTTGCCGTTGACGGAAGCACCGCGCATTTCGACGGTCATGCGACATGGAATTTGACCGCACCCTCGGACACCAATGCGGTGATCACGATCACCGACAAGACCGGGCAAACGGCTTACAGCGGCAATTTCAACATCACGTCGGGTAGCGCGAGTTTTGTGTGGGACGGCAAGGGCAGCGACGGCACGCAATGGCCAGTCGGAGATTATCAGCTGAGTGTCTCAGCCAAGGATAATAATGGTAATCCGGTTTCGATCTCGACCGAAGTACAAGGCACGGTCGATTCGGTAGACCTCACGGCCAATCCGCCGCTGCTGTCGATCGGCGGAAAGACCTACACCACCGACCAGATCAAGCGCATCGTGGCCAAGTCGTCATAATTGCGGGAATTGACCGGTGAGACCGGGCGCGCCCAGTGCTCGGCAGCCGGGTCAAAACAGGCGTTTTCAAGGAGAATCGTATTGAAGACTTGTGCTTAGCTAAATTTTAAGCGCCCCGGGGTAGGGTCACCTTACGAGTTCAGTGTGAGTTTGTGAGTACGCCATGACAGAACCCCACCGCCCGAGGGTGAAGTATGTCATCGGGCCCGATGGTAGCCCGTTGACGATTGCGGACCTTCCTGCGCCCGGTACAAAACGGTGGGTCATCCGCCGTAAAGCCGAAGTTGTTGCCGCTGTTCGCGGTGGCCTTCTGTCTCTCGAAGAGGCCTGCAGCCGCTATACGTTGACGGTTGATGAATTCCTCTCCTGGCAGTTTTCCATCGATCAGCACGGTCTGGCGGGTCTTCGCACCACCCGCATCCAGCAGTACCGACAGTAATTACCCCGGAAGCTCCAAATTTTATGAAAATCGGCTTCATCAAGTGAAGCCGATTTTCGGTATGTCCCAATTTGGGCACCGCCGTTAACCGGCGTTAACCATATAGAAACCATCCCTAGGCAAATTCTGCCCAGTCGGCGCTTTCGAGCCGAATCCTTGGGGTGAGTCTTGCAGGGGCTGTTGTCATTCCTTCGTGGTCTGGGTGCGGGTCGGCTTGCGGCGATGATCGCTGTCGCCCTCACGCTGGTCGGCTTTTTTGCGTTCGTCATCATGCGGGTGACGTCTCCGCAGATGGTGACTCTTTATTCGGATCTGGCCTCCGAGGATGCCTCCGGCATCGTGAAGGAGCTCGAGCGGCAAAGCATCCCCTATGAATTGAAGAACGACGGCGCCCTGATCCTGGTGCCGAAGGACAGGGTGACCCGCCTGCGCGTGAAACTTGCCGAGGGCGGTCTACCGAAGGGCGGCGGGGTCGGTTACGAGATATTCGATAAGTCCGACACACTCGGCTCCACGAGTTTTGTGCAGAACGTCAATCATCTGCGCGCCCTGGAAGGCGAGCTGGCCCGCACGATCAAGTCAATTGACCGTATCGATGCCGTGCGCGTCCATCTGGTGCTTCCCGAGCGTCCGCTGTTTTCCCGCGAAGCGCCCGAACCGTCCGCGGCCATTGTGCTGCGGGTGCGTGGCTCGCTTGAGCAGCAGCAAGTGCGGGCGATCCGCCATCTGGTCGCATCCTCGGTCAGCGGTCTGAAGCCCCAGCGGGTATCGATCGTCGACGAAAACGGACGTTTGCTCGCCGACGGATCGTCTCAGGCAGGCGGCATGGATGACGTCAGCGGCGATGAGCGCCGGATTGCCTATGAGAACCGGCTTCGCGGCCAGGTGGAGAACATCATCTCGTCGGTGGTCGGCAGTGGCCGCGCCCGCGTCCAGCTCTCTGCGGATTTCGATTATAACAAGGTGACCGAAACATCCGACAAATTCGATCCTGAGGGGCGCGTCCTGCGCTCGAGCCAGACACGCGAGGAAAATTCCTCCAACGCCAACAACAACGGTCAGGTGACCGTAAACAATGAGCTACCGGGCAGCCAGCAGCAGAACCCGGCGAACGCGTCCAAGGACGAGAGCAAGAAAAGCGAAGAGATCAATAATTACGAGATCTCGCGAACAACCAAGACCGAAGTTACGGAGGCCGGCCGCGTTCAGCGCATTTCGGTCGCGGTGCTGGTCGACGGCCGATATACCAAGAACGACAAGGGCGACATGGTTTACGCGCCCCGCAGTCAGGAAGAGCTGGACCGAATCAGCACGCTTGTCCGCTCAGCGATTGGCTTCGATCAGAAGCGCGGCGATCAGGTTGAAGTGGTCAATCTTCAATTCGCGGACGCGCCTGCCACGATCCCTCTGCCCGAACCGGCCGGTATGCTCGGCATGTTCCAGTTTACCAAGGACGACGTGATGTACTTCATCCAGCTCGGTGTGATGTCCGTGCTTGGCCTCGTCGTTCTGTTCATGGTGGTGCGGCCGCTGGTCAAGCGGGTCCTTGCCGAGGACGATTTCATGAAGTCGATGGCCACGGCGCCGATGGTCGCTGCGCCTGACATCGCCCAGGTGTCTGGTCCGGTCCATACAGCCGCGACCGCATCGATGATCGATGTGGCGCAGGTGCAAGGCCAAGTGCACGCGCAGTCCGTGCAGCGGGTCGGTGAACTGGCAGATCACAATCCGAACGAGACCGTTTCGATTATTCGTCAATGGCTTACCGAACAACCGGCGTAACCAATCATGCCTCCAGCACCCGTACTCACATCCGCGCAGCCGATGTCTCCGAAGTCCGAGGAGATTGCGGGCGTGGTCGCGGCGCTTGCCGCCCGTCAGGGACAGCGGCCGGCAATGGCGCCATCGGCGCCTCTGACGGGACCCAAGCGCGCCGCGATCATGATGCTCGCTCTCGGCGAGCAATACGGCAGCAAGGTGTGGGCGTTGCTCGATGACGACGAGGTGCGCGAATTGTCGATGCATATGTCGACGCTGGGCACCGTCGAAGCCAATGTCGTCGAGGATCTCATGCTCGAATTCGTGTCGCGGATGTCGGCATCCGGCGCGTTGATGGGAAATTTTGACGCGACCGAACGTTTGCTGCAGCAATATCTGCCGTCGGATCGCGTGAACGGCATCATGGACGAAATCCGCGGTCCCGCCGGGCGCAATATGTGGGAGAAGCTCTCCAACGTGCAGGAGGAGGTTCTCGCCAATTATCTGAAGAACGAATATCCGCAGACTATCGCTGTCGTTCTGTCGAAGCTCAAGTCGGAGCATGCTGCGCGTGTGCTTGCCATTCTTCCCGAGGAAATGGCGCTCGACGTCGTCAACCGCATGCTGAAGATGGAAGCGGTCCAGAAGGAAGTGATCGAACGTCTGGAGCAGACGCTCCGTATCGAATTCATGTCAAACCTGTCGCACACCCGGCGTCGCGACGCTCATGAGGTGATGGCGGAAATTTTCAATAACTTCGACCGGCAGACCGAAACCCGCTTCCTGACATCGCTCGAAGAGGAAAACCGGGAAGCGGCTGAACGCATCAAGTCGCTGATGTTCACTTTCGACGATCTGGTCAAGCTCGATGCCGGTTCGGCGCATACGCTGATGCGTCAAGTCGACAAGGACAAGCTCGGTGTATCCCTGAAAGGCGCTAACGATCAGGTGCGTGAGTTCTTCATGGGCAACATGTCGAGCCGCGCCGCCAAGATGCTTCAGGACGATATGGCCGCGGCCGGTCCGGTCCGTCTGCGCGATGTCGATGAGGCACAGGCACTGCTGGTCAACCTTGCCAAGGATCTCGCGGCGAAGGGCGAGATCATGCTGCAGAAAAACAGAGCCGACGACGAATTGGTGTATTGATGGGCGCGCCCGCAAAATTTCTTTTCGATATGGACTTCGCCGCTCCAAAAACCACGGAGCGGGCACCCTCGCGGCACGAGATCGCTCAGCAGGTCGCCGAGGCGGAGGCCAGGGCCTATCGCGCAGGATTCGATGCGGCGCAGCGCGAAGCGAAGGTAGAGAGTGAACGGCGCTCAGTGCTGGCGCTTGAGGAAATCGGTATCGCGATTCGTTCGCTGGCCTCGAATTTCGGGGCCATCGAGTATCGGATGGAAACCGAGGCCGTCGACGTTGCGGTGTCGGTCGCAAGAAAGCTCTGCAGCGAACTGGTCGCTGCCGAGCCGCTGGCCGGGATTATGGCGCTGGTGACGGATTGTTTCTGTCATTTGACCTCGACGCCGCATATTGCGATCCGCGTCAATGATGCCCTGTACGACCGGGTGCGTGAAAATGTCGAGCAACTCGCGCGTCGGAATGGCTTTGAAGGCAAGCTCGTGATTTTGGCCGAGCCGGACATTGCAGTCGCCGACTGCAAGATCGAATGGGCCGACGGCGGTTGTACGTTGGACCAGGCGGCCACGCAGGCAAAAATCGATGAATTGGTGGGCCGCTATATGGCGCGGCCCGGACACAGGCTGGGGGAGTCAAGGCATGAGTGACAATGATCATCAAGTGCCGTTGCCGGATTTGAACGGTGCCGCGCCGCCGTCCGACGATCTGTCAGTCTATGTCGAAGAGGATCACGGCGGCCGCGTCGCTGCCGATCTCGAAGCGGTATTCGACGTTCCGGTGCAGGTCTCGGCAGTGCTGGGGCGTTCCAAGATGGATGTCAGCGATCTGTTGAAGCTTGGACCGGGCACCGTGCTGGAACTGGATCGCCGCGTGGGTGAGGCAATCGATATCTACGTCAACGATCGTCTGGTGGCGCGCGGCGAAGTCGTCCTCGTGGAGGACAAGCTCGGCGTGACCATGACGGAAATCATTAAGGCTGAACGCGCCTGAGGCGCAAAACCGAACCGACGCCGCAAACGGCGGGACACTGACAGGAGCAAACCATGCGGCTTCTTATCGTTGGGACCCTCAAGGGCCAACTGACAACCGCGACGAAGATCGCGATGGACAACGGTGCGACCGTGACCCACGCCGAGGACGTTGAACTCGCCATGCGGGTCGTACGGGGCGGCAAGGGCGCCGACCTTCTGCTGGTGGACGTCGCCATCGACATTCGCGATCTGGTGATGCGGCTTGAGGCCGAGCACATCCACGTACCAATCGTGGCCTGCGGCATCACCACGGATGCGCGAGCAGCGGTAGCCGCGATCCACGCGGGTGCCAAGGAATACATCCCGCTGCCGCCGGATCCTGAACTGATCGCTGCGGTTCTGGCCGCCGTCGCCAACGACTCTCGCGAGTTGATCTATCGCGATGAGGCGATGGCCAGGGTTGTGAAGCTGGCGCAGCAAATCGCGGGCTCCGACGCTTCGGTGATGATCACAGGTGAGTCGGGCACCGGTAAAGAAGTGTTGGCGCGTTACGTTCACAACCGCTCGCAGCGCGCCAAGCGGCCTTTCATCTCGATCAACTGCGCGGCGATCCCGGAACACCTGCTGGAATCGGAATTGTTCGGGCACGAAAAGGGCGCCTTCACCGGCGCAATCGCGCGGCGCATCGGCAAGTTCGAGGAGGCGACCGGCGGCACGTTGCTGCTTGATGAAATCTCGGAGATGGATGTGCGGCTTCAGTCGAAGCTGCTGCGCGCCATTCAGGAGCGGGTGATTGACCGCGTGGGCGGGACACGGCCGGTGCCCGTCGACATCCGCATCCTCGCCACCTCGAACCGCAATCTTGCCGAGGCCGTGCGCGAGGGGACTTTCCGCGAGGACCTGCTGTTCCGGCTCAATGTCGTCAACCTGAAGATTCCGCCGCTGCGGGATCGACCGGCCGACATTCTCGAATTGGCGCAGCACTTCATTCAGAAATATGCGCAGGCCAACGGCACCGTTTCGCGGCCGCTATCGTCCGAAGCCAAGCGCGTGCTCACGACCAACCGTTGGCAGGGCAACGTCCGCGAACTTGAGAACACCATTCATCGCGCCGTGCTCATGGCGCAGGGAGACGAGATCGGAGCTGATGCGATTCTGTCTCCGGACGGCGATCGGCTCGATCTGGCCAAGACCTCGCCGGCGGTTGCGCACGCCACTCTCGCCGCCGAGCAAGTGACGCGCGCCCTTGTCGGCCGGACGGTCGCCGATGTCGAACGTGATCTCATTCTCGAGACTCTCAAGCACTGCCTTGGCAATCGCACTCATGCAGCGAACATCCTCGGTATCTCGATCAGGACACTTCGCAACAAGCTGAACGAATATGCGGATGCGGGACAGCCGATACCCCCGCCGGGGTCCGGCGAGGTACGCGGGGTCGCAGCGGCCTGAGATTGTTCCATTGGAACACAGTTAGAAGCCCGGCCGATTTTCGGCTGGGCTTCTGATTTCAGGACCTTCGCCCGATGAAGTGTTGCCTGTGAGATACAGCCGGGGAGTTAAAGACTGCGCCCGGCTTTGAAATTCCGCGGAAACGCTTATTTCGCAGAGCAGAGGTGAGTGGCGTATGCGTTGCGGCGCATTGTTGATTCAGCGCATAATCTCGCATCATCAATGGCATATGCCACCCGCCCATCTGGTTAGTTTCTGCTGATGCCTGACACCCCTAATAATGAGACCGTTTCCTCGACCGTTGATACGTCGAAAGGCGACGGAAGCCCGCCGGCGCAAAATGGCGGCTCGAATGGTGCGAGCCAGCAGAGGCAACGTCAGGGCGAAGAAACCCGGAAAAAGCGGCGCCCCGCCGTGATTCGGATCGCCATTGTTGTCGGTGCGCTGCTTGTCGGCGGCGGTCTGATCTATTGGCTGATGACCCGCAATGAGGAAAGCACGGATGACGCCTATACCGACGGCCGGGCTGTTTCCATCGCGCCGGAAGTCACTGGTGCCGTCGTTTCTCTCGACGTAACGGACAATCAGTTCGTCAAGGCCGGCGATCCACTGATCCATATCGATCCGCGCCAGTACAAGATTGACCTTGAGCAAGCGGAGGGTGAACTCGCGACGGCGAAAGCACAGTACGACGCGCAACAGCTCGGCGCGGCTATCGGCCGAAAGAATTTCCCCGCGCAGTATCAGCAGTCGCAAGCGCAACTCGAAAACGCAAAGGCCAACCTGACAAAAGCTCAGGCCGACTACGATCGCCAGAAATCGCTGTCGAAGCCTGCAACGTCGCAACAAGAGGTCGATGCGGCGACCGCCGCACTCGAACAGGCCAAGGCGCAGGTTGCGCTCGCTGACGCTCAGCTGGTCGAAAATTCTCCGGTACAGCAGCGCATCGGCCAGACCGACGCGCAGGTCAACCAGTTGCAAGGGCAGGTCGAGCAGGCCCAGGCCAAGCTCGATCAGGCCAGGCTCAATTTGTCGAAGACGGTCGTTTATGCGCCGCAGGATGGCTGGATCACCAAACGCAATGTCGAAAAGGGCAACTACGCCGCGCCCGGCCAGCAGATTTTCTACATCGTCTCGCCTCAGGTGTGGGTGACGGCGAATTTCAAGGAAAGCCAGCTCGCCTATATGCGTCCGGGACAGAAGGTCCAGATCGACGTCGACGCCTATCCGAACCTCGATTTGCACGGCCATGTTGATAGCATTCAGCTCGGCTCCGGATCGAAGTTCACCGCTTTTCCGCCTGAGAACGCGACGGGCAATTTCGTCAAGGTTGTTCAGCGCGTGCCGGTCAAGATCGTGATCGATAGCGGACTGGATCCGAACATCCCACTGCCGCTTGGTATCTCGGTGGTGCCGACGGTGTCGTTAAAATGAGCGAGGCGCCAGCCAGCGGTCCGGTAAGCGCGGAAAGCTGGAAGCCGAAACATAATCCGTGGCTGATCGCGGTGGTTGTGACGCTGGCCGCCTTCATGGAAATTCTCGACACCACGATCGTCAACGTGGCGTTGCCGCATATTGCCGGAAGCCTGTCGTCGAGCTCCGATGAGGCGACATGGGCGCTGACGTCCTATCTGGTCGCCAACGGCATCGTGCTAACGATCTCAGGTTGGCTCAGCGACACGCTGGGCCGCAAGCGATACTTCATGATCTGCATTGCGATGTTCACGGTCTGCTCGTTTCTGTGCGGCATCTCGCAAAGCTTGGGGCAGTTGATTATTTTCCGCCTGATGCAGGGGTTCTTCGGCGGCGGCCTGCAACCGAACCAGCAGGCGATCATCCTTGATACCTTTCCGCCGGCCAAGCGCGGCGCGGCGTTCGGTGTCACCGCCATCGCCACCATCGTGGCGCCGGTGCTGGGGCCGACGCTGGGCGGCATCATCACCGATCAGGTGACATGGCGCTGGATATTCTTCGTCAACGTGCCGGTCGGTGCGATTGCTGTCTTTCTGGTCCACCTTCTGGTGGAGGACCCGCCGTGGGAGAAGGAGAAGCGCAGCCGGGGTATCGATTATATCGGCCTGTCGCTGATCATCATGGGGCTCGGCTGCCTTCAGATCATGCTCGACCGTGGTGAGGACGACGCGTGGTTCGAGTCGAATTTCATTTGCATCATGGCGCTGCTTGCCTTCATTGGCATTCTGGGTGCGATCGGCTGGCTGCTGGTCGCTAAAAAGCCGATCGTCGACCTTGAGGTGTTCAAGGATCGCAATTTTGCCGCGGGGTGCATCATGATTGCCGCGGTGGGTGCGATTCTTTACGCCAGCGCCGTTCTGATTCCGCAATTCGCGCAGCAAATTCTTCACTACACCGCGACATGGGCCGGGCTGATCCTGTCGCCGGGCGGCGTGGCGGTGATTATCCTGATCCCGATCGTCGGCAGGGTGATGAAAGTGCTACAAACCCGCTACGTCATCGCGATTGGATTCATCATCATGGGCTGTGGATTGTTTTACTCCAGTGGCCTGGTGACAACGATCAATTTCAAGACGCTGGTGATCATGCGTATTTTCCAGACTGCGTCTCTGGCATTTCTGTTCGTGCCGATCTCAACCGTCGCCTATCTGACCTTGCCCCGAGAACTGCGAAGCGATGGCGCGGCGCTGTTCTCGATGTTCCGCAATGTCTTTGGCTCGATCGGCATTTCTCTGGCGACAGCCGGAATCACGCAACGCTCTCAGGTTCATCAGGAATATTTGTCGCAATGGGCGACGCCGCTGCATCAGCCGTTCAACCAACTGGTCGCCGTTTATGAGAAGGCGCTGCGAGCGATGGGACATGTCGGTGCGACAGTGCATGACATGGCGGTCGGGCGCGTGTATCTGGAGTTCAGGTCACAGGTTGCCGTGCTGGCGTATTCGGACGTGTTTTATTATTGCGCGATCGTCGCTTTTCTTGTCGTGCCGTTCTGCTTCATGCTGTCGCCGAAGGTCGGCGGCGCGCAAGGCGGAGGCGGACACTGATGCGTGCGTCACTGAAACGTCTTCTGGTGTTGTCGATGCCGCTGTTGCTGGCGGGCTGCATGGTCGGACCCGACTTCGTGCAACCCGATGCCAATCTGCCGGAGAAGTCTTTTTATGGCGATCGTGGTCCGGTCAATCCCGACGCGCCGCTGCCGCCGCCGACCGATCCGACATGGTGGCGCGCCTTCCGCGATCCGGTCCTGACGCGGCTTGCCGGGCGAGTCGCTAACGAAAATCTCGACCTGCAGACGGCGACGATCCGGCTGGCGCAAAGCCGCTTCCAGCGCGGCGTCGCGGCGGCATCTCTGCTGCCGACGGTGAACGGCGATGGGAAATACACCCGCGAGCTTTACAGCCAGAATGGTATCGTCAGTCTTCTGGGCGGATTGACCGGCGGAGCGCCGCCGAAGATCGATCCGATCAACGATTATAATGTCGGCTTCGACGCATCGTGGGAGCTTGATCTTTGGGGCAAAGTCCGCCGGCAGGTCGAATCCGCCGATGCTCAGGTCGATCAGGCAGCCGATCAGCGCCGCGATGTGCTAGTGTCGAGTCTTGCCGAGCTTGCCCGCAATTACATCCAGTTGCGCGGGACACAGACGCAGATCTTCATCGCCAATCACAACATCAATGTCGCGCAGGATGTTCTCAACCTTGCGCGGGAGCGGCAGGAAAAGGGCTTGCAGAATGGGCTCGATGTCGAGAACGCCGCGGCGCAGCTTGAAGGTGTTCGCGCTCAGGTTCCGGCTTTCCAGCAGCAGGAGTCGCAATACATCAATGCGCTGAGTCTGTTGCTCGATCTGCCGCCCGGCGCGGTTCGCGCCGATCTTGGTTCGCCGCGCACCGTACCGGTGACGCCGCCGCGTGTGCCGCTGGGCGTTCCCTCCGAGCTTGCGCGTCGCCGCCCGGATATCCGCGCGGCCGAAGATCAGCTTCATGCGGCGACCGCCGATGTCGGAGTCGCGATCGGCCAATTCTATCCCACGGTACAGTTGAACGGCACGGTCGGTTTCGACTCGCTCGACTTCGCCAAGCTCTGGAAGGGTGCCAGTTCGCTGCAATATAATGTCGGCCCCAGCGTGACTCTTCCGATTTTCGCGGCGGGCAAGCTGCACAATACGCTTGAGCTTCGCGGCGAGCAGCAGAAAGAGGCGGCGATCAACTACCACAAGACCGTGCTGCAGGCCTGGCACGATGTCGTCAACGCGCTGGTCGCCCATCGCCTCGAAGTGAAGCGCCGCGCGAGCCTTAACGCACAGGTGCAGCACGCGCGTCAGGCACTCGATCTGGCGCGCTCGCGCTACCGTGACGGCGTGACGGACTTCCTCACGGTGCTCGATGCCGAGCGAACCGTGCTGCAGGCCGAGCAGCAGCAGGCCACCAGCACGATGAATGTTGCGCTCGATCTCGTTCAGCTGTTCAAGGCACTTGGCGGCGGCTGGGAGACGGCGTTCCCCGATCCACCTGCGGGGGTCACGGAAACCACGGCGGTCGAGCCGGCGCCCGCCCGACTTTGACGGCGATGAAAACCCTTATCATCGATAACTACGACTCCTTCACCTACAACCTCGTGGACCTGATCGGAGACATCAATCAGGAGCCGCCGGTCGTCGTTCGTAACGATGAAGTCGAATGGCGCGATCTGGCGGAGCGCGGCTTCGACAACGTCGTGATCTCGCCAGGCCCGGGGCGGCCCGATCGCGCGGCGGATTTCGGCGTGTCTCGCGACGCGATCGAACAAGCCGCGTTGCCGTTGCTTGGAGTTTGCCTCGGCTTTCAGGGCATCGCCATGAGTGCAGGGGCGATGCTCACGCATGCGCCGGCGTTGGTTCATGGCAGCGCCTCACGGGTTCGTCACAGCGGCAATCTGTTGTTCGCCGGGGTACCTGAAACATTCGCTGCCGGGCGTTACCATTCGTTCGTGATCCAGACGCCACTCCCGAATGTGCTGGAAGAGATTGCGTGGACCGACGACGGTCTGCTGATGGCGATTGCGCGGCATGATCGCCCGCAATGGGGCGTTCAATTTCATCCCGAATCGATCCTGACCGGGCACGGACGTCGCATTCTTCAGAACTTTCGGGATCTGACGCTGCGCCAGCGACGGCCTGCGCTGGTGGCAGAAGCGCTTCATCGGACGAAGCCAAAAATCTCGGAGCGGCGCAGGGCATTCTGGCGCGAGGTGCCGCAGACAATCGATGCCGACGCCGTCTTCACAGCGCTCCATGCCAATGCGTCTCATGCCTTCTGGCTGGACAGTTCGCTTGTCACGGATGGGTTGTCGCAATGGTCGTATTTCGGCGACGCATCGGGGCCAAATGCGTCTGTAATCAGCTATCGCTGTGCGGAAGCGGCGGTCAGCATCCAAACATCCGATGGCCAACGAACAGAACCGGGCACGATCTTCGCCTATCTAAAAGAGAAGGCCCTGGAGCTTCCGCAGACTTCGCCGCCTTGTCCGTTTGCCGGTGGCTATGTCGGCTGGTTTGGCTACGAACTGCAGCAGGATTGCGGCTCGCACGTTATCCGGAATGCACAGACGCCCGATGTGCTTTTGATCCACGCCGATCGTTTTGTCGCGATCGATCATACACAGCGCAAAGGCTACGTCTGCGCCGTCGACGATATCGATCAACAACAGCGTGCTGAACGCTGGATCGAAGAGACGCTTTTGGAGATTGCGCGCAGGGGCGCGGAGACAATCGAACCCGCGACGGGGAAGATGGAACCGCCGCTGACATTCGTGATGGCGCAGGGGCAGTCAGAATACATTGCAAGCGTGGAAAGCTGTCTCAAGGCGATCACCGAGGGCGAGAGCTATCAGGTATGTCTGACCAACGAACTGACCTGCGATGCCGAGATCGATCCCTTGAGCGTCTATCGCGTCATGCGAAAGATCAACCCTGCGCCGTTCGCGGCGTTTCTGAAGTGGCCCGGCGGCGCCGTGCTCAGCGCGTCGCCCGAACGGTTCCTGTCAGCGGACACGCGGGGCCACGTTGAAACCAAGCCCATCAAAGGTACGATCCGGCGCGATCCGGATGCCGCGCGCGATCAGGCGCTAATCGAGACGCTGCGCAACAGCGCGAAGGACCAAGCCGAGAACGCCATGATCGTCGATCTGTTGCGCAACGACTTGTCGCGCTGCTGCGCGACAGGGACGGTAAAGGTCGCCAGGCTGTTCGATGTTGAAACTTACGAGACTGTGCACCAGCTTGTCAGCACCGTTGTCGGCGAGTTGCGGCCAGACCTGACATTCGTGGATCTTTTGCAGGCCGCGTTTCCAGGCGGATCGATGACCGGCGCGCCGAAACTGCGGACCATGGAAATTATCGACAGTCTCGAGCGGCGTCCGCGTGGTATCTACTCTGGTGCGCTTGGCTGGATCGGCGACGACGGCACGGCGGATCTGAGCATCGTGATCCGCTCGATCATCGCCACGGGCAGCCGCTTCCATATCGGGGTCGGAGGTGGCGTCGTGGCGGCTTCGCTGCCGCAGGCCGAATACGACGAAATGCTGTTAAAAGCGAAGGCGTCGATCAGGACGCTCGTCACGGCTGCGTTCGGGCGGTTCGATGAAGATCTGTATCGGCTGGTACCCGCGGAGCGTGCGTCATGACAGCGGTGTGGTGCAATGGTGTTTTTGGGGACGAAAACGATGTGATGCTGTCGATCACCGATCGCGGCTTCACGCTGGCTGACGGGGTTTTTGAAACGCTGCTTGCAACCGGTAATCATCCGCTGTGGTTTGAAGATCATCTGCGCCGCCTGAAAGATACAGCCGATCAACTCGGCTTGTTCGTCGCTTACGACGACGAGGTAATCATGGGCGCCGTGGTCGAATTGCTGGAGAAGGCCGCTTGTCCACAAAGCGCCATTCGCATCACGCTGACGCGCGGGCCGACATCAAAACGCGGACTGTGGGTGTCGGACAACCCGGATCGCCCGACGCTGCTGATCACCTGCGCGCCTGCGGCGAAACCAGCTGCGCAACGGATGATCGTGTGTCAGGTCACGCGCCGCAACGAACAATCTCCGTTATCGCGGATCAAGTCGTTGAACTACGGCGACAACATTCTGGCGCGGCGGGAAGCTGTCGGCAGAGGCGCAACCGATGCACTGATGCTGAACGGCAGGGGAAATATCGCCTGTGCAACCGCGGGGAATGTCTTTTTTCATGTTGGCGGCGAGTGGCTGACGCCGCCGCTGTCGGATGGCATCCTGCCCGGACTTGCGCGAAAACGCTTGATTGCGGCATTGAACGTTCAGGAGCAGTCGTTGCGGGCCGACATCGTGCGTGATGTCGATACGGCGTTCATCAGCAACAGCCTTGGATGCTCGCCGATTGTGGAAATCGAGGGGCATCTGCTCTATGGCGCGGTCGATGACACCCTGCTGGCGTCGATCTACCGCTGACATAAAAAATCGACCCCGAAAGCGGGGCCGATTGTCTTTAGGAGAATTAAAGCTTGCGATTGGCTGCTTCTGCCGCGCGGTTAACCGCCTCCTTGGCGGCGTCCTTCGCGTTGCCAACAGCCTTCTGACCGTGCCCCTTGGCTTCCTGCAGCGCGCCTTCGCCCTCGAGGCGTTCCGAGCCGGTGGCCTCGCCGATACCCTGCTTGGCCTTGCCGATTGCCTCGTTGGCGGTGCCCTTAATCTTGTCGGTTGTGCTGCTCATGAAATACATCTCCCTCTGTTGATGTGGGGACAACGAATGGAGAGATTGACTGTTCCTCAGAACGGGGGCCCTTATTCCTTGCAAATTATTGGAACTTGCTGCGTTCCGCGTTCACGTCACTTCTATGAGGCTGCCTGCTAATGAGCGATGTTCACTTTTACGAGCCCTCCCACGGACACGGGCTGAAACATGATCCCTTCAATGCGATCATCGCGCCGCGCCCGATCGGCTGGATTTCATCGCGCTCCAAAAGCGGTCATCACAATCTGGCGCCATACAGCTTCTTCAATGCCTTCAATTATACGCCGCCGATCATCGGGTTTTCCAGCACGGCCTGGAAGGACACTGTATCCAACGTCACAGAGACCGGAGAGTTCGTCTGGAATCTCGCGACGCACGCGCTCAAGGATGCGATGAACGCGACATCGGCGACGTTGGCCAGTGAGGTGGATGAGTTCGCAGTCGCCGGTTTGACCAAGGTGCCGGGCCGGCTGGTCGATGTCCCCCTTGTTGGTGAAAGCCCGGTGTCGTTCGAATGCAAGGTCACGCAGATTGTCCAGTTGCAGGGTGCCGATGGTGTCAAGGCGCAGGCGTGGCTGGTGCTCGGGGAGGTGGTCGCCGTTCATATCGCCAAGGATTTGATTGTGGACGGCGTCTACCAGACTGCCAAGGCACGACCGATCCTGCGCGCGGGCCGGGCCGGGGACTATGTCGAAATCCGTCCCGAAGCCATGTTCGAGATGCTTCGTCCGAACTGACACTGCACAGGTGTAAACGAAAGCCCTCAAAGCTGGATCGAAATCGTATAATTTCGGTTCATGATGTTGAGATTCGCTGTCATCCGGAGATCATAAAGTCAGGATTTGTAAGGATCGATTGTTGAAAGATCGGCGGCGTAAGACAATGCCGCCGTCCGCCCGCGTCCCGCCTCGATCAAAGGATCGTCCCATGAGCTTTTCCTTTCGCCGTGACGTCCTGACGCGCCCGATTTTCGCATGGGCTCACAAGGCGCTTCCCTCGATGTCGGATACCGAACGCGAGGCGCTGGAAGCAGGCGACGTGTGGTGGGATGCCGACCTGTTCACCGGCAACCCGGACTGGGCGAAACTGCTCGCGGTGCCGCCCGCCAAATTGACCCCGGAGGAGGAGGCTTTTCTCGCGGGACCGGTCGAAGAACTCTGCGCGATGGTCGATGACTGGAAGGTGACGTGGGAGTATCGCGACCTGCCGCCGGAGGTCTGGGACTTTATCAAGCGCAACAGGTTTCTGGGAATGATCATTCCCAAGGAATTCGGTGGGCTCGGCTTTTCGCCCTACGCGCACTCGGAAGTGATCCGGAAGATTTCGTCGCGCTCGATCGTTGCGGCCGTCACCGTGATGGTGCCGAATTCGCTCGGGCCGGGCGAACTCCTGATGCAATTCGGCACACAGGCGCAGCGTGACAAATGGTTGCCGGGCCTCGCCGCGGGGCGGGACATTCCCTGCTTCGGCCTGACCAGCCCTGAAGCCGGTTCGGATGCCGCCTCGATGACCGACACCGGCGTGATCGCAAGGGGCGAGTTCGAGGGCCAGGATGTGATCGGAATCCGGCTGAACTGGCACAAGCGCTACATCACGCTCGGACCGGTCGCCACCCTGCTGGGCCTTGCGTTCAAGGCGCGCGATCCGGATCATCTGATCGGCAATCAGGAAAATCTCGGCATTACCGTTGCGCTGATCCCGACCGATCTGCCGGGTGTCACCATCGGTCATCGTCATATCCCGGCGATGCAGGTGTTTCAGAATGGCCCGAACTGGGGCAAGGACGTTTTCATCCCGATGGACTATGTGATCGGCGGTCAGGCGCGGATCGGTCAGGGCTGGAAAATGCTGATGAGTGCGCTGGCCGCGGGACGCGGCATTTCGCTGCCTTCGCAGTCGTCATCTGGTGCGGCCTATTGTGCACGGACGGCCGGTGCTTACGCGCGTGTTCGCCAACAGTTCAATGTGCCGATCGGCAGGTTCGAAGGCATCGAGGACCCGCTCGCGCGCATCGCGGGGACCGCCTATCAACTCGATGCCGCGCGGCGCCTGACATGCGCCGCGCTCAATCAGGGCATTCATCCGGCGGTGATTTCCGGCATCATGAAGTTGCATGCGACCGAACGTCTTCGCTTCGTCGTCGACGATGCAATGGACATTCACGGCGGCAAGGCGATCATCGATGGACCGCAGAATTACATGGGCAGCCTGTACCGCTCGGTGCCGGTGGCCATTACAGTGGAAGGCGCGAACATTCTGACGCGCAATCTCATCGTTTTCGGCCAGGGCGCGACCCGGGCGCATCCGTATCTGTTGAAAGAGATCAACGCGATCGGCAATCCCGACGCGAAGGCAGGACTTGAGGATTTCGACAAAGCGTTCTGGTCGCATGTTGGCCATGCCTTCACGAATTTCTTCCGCGCCTGGGGACGAAGCTGGAGCGCGGGTCTGTTCGCGCCAGCGCCCGAGGCGGGCGCGGCAACCGGTTACTATCGCCAGCTTTCGCGTTATTCGACGGCGTTTGCCCTCTGCGCCGACATGGCTCTCTTGACGCTCGGCGGCGCACTGAAGCGCAAGGAAATGCTGTCGGCCCGGTTTGGCGATATCCTCTCCGAGCTTTACCTGTTGTCCGCTGCGCTGAAGCGGTGGGAGGACGAAGGCCGTCAGAAGGACGATCTTCCCGCGCTGCAATGGGTAATGGCGAATGGTGTCCGCACCATCGAGACGCGGTTCGCCGACATTTTCGCCAATTTGCCGAACCGTTTTGTTGCGGGCCTGCTGAAATTTGTGGTGCAGCCGTTCGGCGCGAAGGTGCGTGGTCCATCGGACAAGGTCGTGCATCAGTGCGCGCAGCTTGTCCTGGAGCCCTCCGCCGCGCGAGATCGTCTGACGGCAGATCTTTATCACGCCGGGGCGAACGACGACGGCCCGCTGGCGCGGCTGGAACGCGCTTTCCTGCTGGTTACCGCCAATGCGCCGATTGAAAAGAAAATGCGAGCCGCGCATATTCGAGACTGGAATGAGGCCGTAAAGCGCGGCGTCATCACGGCCGACGAAGGGAATGCGATGAAGACGGCGCAGGAGGCCGTGGCCAAAGTCATCGAAGTCGATGATTTTGCTCCGGAAGCCTTGTCGCCGATTTTCAAGCAGGCCCATCCTGATCTGGCCAACCGCGAAAGGGCTGCAAGCTGATGGCTCGTCCTGTCTATATTGTCGATGGAAGCCGTACGCCATTTTTGAAGGCCCAGGGCGGCCCCGGACCGTTCACACCGGTCGATCTAGCCGTTCAGGCTGGCCGGCCCTTGCTGGCACGGCAGCCGTTCGCTTCGACTGCCTTCGATCAGGTCATTCTCGGCTGCGTCAATGTGATTGCGGATGAGATGAACCCCGCCCGCGTCGCTGCGCTGCGGCTCGGCATGGGCGAGGATATGGTCGCCTTCACCATGCAGATCAACTGCGGCTCCGGCATGCAATCGATCGATACCGCATACCGCTATATCCAGAACGGGCAAGGCGATCTGATCCTGGCTGGCGGCACCGAGGCGCTGAGCTATTCGCCGCTGGTGTTCCCCGCATCGGGCGTGCGCTGGTTCGCAGGTCTTGCGACCGCGCGCACGACGCTGGCGAAACTCGCGGCCTTCCTGAAAGTGCGGCCGTCTTATTTTAAGCCCATCATCGGCCTCGAGCGCGGGCTGACCGACCCGATCACCGATCTGAACATGGGGCAGACCGCAGAAGTTGTCGCTCACCTGATGGGCGTGACGCGTCAGGATGCCGATGCTTATGCGGTCGAGAGTCATAAGCGGCTCGCTCACGCGCAGGAGCAGGGCTATCTCAAAAACGAGATCGAAACCGCGTTCGACCGCAGGGGCAAGTTTTACGATCACGACGATGGTGTGCGGCCGGATTCGTCCGTGGAAAAGCTGGCGAAGCTGCGCCCGGTCTTCGAGCGCCCCTGGGGGCAGGTGACGCCGGGCAACTCCTCGCAGATCACGGACGGCGCGTGCTGGACCATTCTGGCTTCCGAGGATGCAGTTCATAAGTATGGGCTGAAACCGAAAGCAGTGATTGTCGACAGCGCATGGGCCGGACTTGATCCCAGCGTGATGGGCTTCGGACCGGTGTTGTCGGCGACCAAGCTCCTCAAGAAACACAATCTCGGTCTGCAAGACATCGACACGTGGGAAATCAACGAGGCCTTTGCCGCGCAGGTGTTGGCCTGCCTTGCCGCGTGGAAGGACGACAAGTTCTGCCGCGAAATTCTGGGCCTTGAGGGAGCCGCGGGCGAACTCGATCACACCCGGCTCAATGTCGACGGCGGCGCGATCAGCCTTGGTCATCCGGTCGGCACCAGCGGCAACCGTATCGTGCTGCATCTGGTGAATGCAATGAAGCGGCTCGGCACCAAGCGCGGCATCGCAACCGAATGTATTGGCGGCGGCCTTGGCGGCGCCATGCTCATCGAGACGGTATAGGAACGGTCATGAACAGCAAGATCATGAGCGCGCTGAAAGAGCGCGATCTCGAACTGGGACCGGCGCCGGTAGAGGGGCCTTACAAGAACTTCAAGCTCACCCGCGATGAGGACGGTATCGCCTGGTTGCTGTTTGACCGCGCGGGTGCGAGCGCCAACACGCTCTCCACCGAGGTGCTCGAGGAGTTTGCCGAGATCCTCACCGCGCTCGAAAGCGAACGCCCCGTCGGGCTGGTGCTTCGCTCGGCCAAGCGCTCCGGTTTTATCGCGGGTGCAGACATCAACGAGTTTCGCGGGCTGTCGAATGTCGATCTGGTCGAGACGCAGCTTGGGCGCGGGCATGAGATCATCAACCGGCTCGAGAACCTGAAATTCCCGACCGTCGCGGTGATCCACGGGTTCTGTCTCGGCGGCGGGCTTGAGGTCGTGCTTGCCTGCAACATGCGGATCGCTATCGACGGCGCACGCTTCGGCTTCCCCGAGGTGCTGCTCGGTCTGCATCCCGGTTTCGGCGGCACCGCGCGTTCTGTGCACCTGTTCAACCCGGTCGAAGCCATGACCATGATGCTGACCGGCAAGAATGTCGATGCACGCAAGGCCAAACGGCTGGGACTCGTCGATGCGGTGACGCAGGAGCGGCACGTTCTCGGCGCGGCGAAGGATGCGATTTTCGGCCGCCTCAAGCGCAAACGGTCCCCGCTTGTGAAGCTGATGAATATCGGTCCGGTGCGCGGCTTCCTTGCATCGCGGATGCGGACGGAAACGAAAAAGAAAGCTGCCCCGGAAAATTATCCGGCGCCCTACGCGCTGATCGATTTGTGGGAGAAACATGGCGGCAGTCGCGGCGACATGCTGCTGGCGGAGATACCCTCCTTTGCCAGGCTGATGGTGACACCCACCGCGCAAAACCTGATCCGCGTTTTCTTCGTCCGCGACGAGATGAAGAAGCTCGCCGGCGGCAAGAGTCCGATCAAGCATGTGCATGTGATTGGAGCCGGCGCGATGGGCGGCGATATCGCCTCGTGGTGCGCCAATCAGGGCCTGCGGGTGACGCTTGCCGACATGCAGCCCTCCGCCATTGCCGGAGCGATGAAGCGCGCATCCGCTTTGTTTTCCAAGATCATCCGTTCCAAGATCGGTCAGCGTGATGCGCTCGATCGGTTGATTCCGGATTTGACCGGCGAGGGCGCCCGCCATGCCGATCTGATCATCGAGGCGGTGCCGGAACGCCTGGATCTGAAGCAGAAGATCTATGCCGGGCTCGAGCAGGTGATGAAGCCCGGCGCAATTCTCGCCACCAACACCTCCAGCATTCCACTTGAGGAATTGCGGACGATCTTGAAAGATCCGCAGCGGCTGGTCGGCGTCCATTTCTTCAATCCGGTGTCCCGGTTGCAGCTTGTCGAGGTGATCAGTCACGATCAGGCCGATCCGCTGGCGCTGTCGACGGCGATGAAATTCGTCGGCGGTATCGACCGTCTGCCGCTTCCGGTGAAGAGCTCGCCGGGCTTCCTCGTCAATCGCGCGTTGATGCCGTATTTGATGGAAGCGCTGCTGATGCTGGACGAGAAGGTGGACAAGCTGACGATCGACGAGGCCGCCGAGAAATTCGGTATGCCGATGGGGCCGATCGAACTGGCCGATCAGGTCGGTCTCGATATCTGCCTTGCGGTGGGCGAAGAATTGCGCGCCAAGCTTGGAGACAGCATTCCTGCGGCGCCCGAATGGCTGCGGCAAAAAGTTGCCAAGGGAGAGCTCGGCCGCAAGACCGGTCAGGGCTTCTATGAGTGGAAGGACGGCCGCGTGCAGAAGGGACATGCCCATGTTCATGCGACCGCCGAGATGACCGACCGGCTTATTCTGCCGATGTCGAATGTCTGCGTTGCATGTTTGCGGGAAGGCATCGTCGATAATCCTGATACGGTCGACGGCGCGATGATCTTCGGGACAGGTTATGCGCCATTTCGCGGCGGGCCGCTGAATTACGCACGCGAACGTGGACCGGAGAATGTCGCCAATGCGCTCAGTGCGCTCGCCGCGAAGTACGGCGATCGCTTCAAGCCGGATGCGGGCTGGGCGACTTTTCGATAGTTGAATGGATACGGTGAATGGACGACGAACGTGTTACGGGGCAAGCCACTTTGACCCCGGCCAATGAGCCGCAGGGCGAACTTTGTATTCGTGCGCTGGCGATGCCAGCCGATACCAACCAGAACGGCGATATTTTTGGCGGCTGGCTCCTTAGCCAGATGGATCTCGCCGGAAGCGTCTTTGCCTACAAGACAATCCATGCGCGCACGGTGACTGTCGCCATCGAAGCGATGACCTTCCGCAAGCCGGTTTATGTCGGTGATCTGGTTTCGGTGTACGGCACGCAGGTGCGGGTTGGACGCACCTCGATTACCGTCCGCGTCGAGGCCTGGGTCCAGCGCCGCAACGAGGACAACATCTTCCTCGTGACGGACGGTAACTTCATCTATGTCTCGATCGACGAGCATGGCAGGCCGAAAGAGATCAACCGTCCGCCGGCCTCGGTTTGACGCGAGCCCGGCGGATCGCTCGTTTCGTTAGCGACGATGGCGGTGTCGTGTGTGACGGACCGGCGCGATCTCGCTTTCGTTCGTCATCTCGGCATTGGCTTCCAAAAGCCGCTGGCGTTTCGCTGCGTAGTAATAGCCACCGGCGTAATAGGCGACTGCGCGATTGTGGTTGCCGCCCGCGGCGCGATAGGCACCGGCGAGATACTTTACCGCGTAGGTCAGATTGGTTTCGGGATCGAGCAATCCCTGTGCCGAGCCGGTGTAGCCCATGCTGCGCGCGGTCTGCAGCTTGATCTGCATCATGCCGTAATTGCCGCGGCTGACGGCGTGTGGATTGTAACGGCTCTCGCGCATGATTACCCGATGTACGAGCTCTGCGGGAACGCCTTCAGCGGCGGCGTGACTTGCAACCATGGCCTGATAGGACTCGCCTTCGGCGTAGGCACATGGAACGACTGACAACGCCGCGAGCGCGGCGAGCGCAAATCTTTTCATGTTGATATCCTTAGGTTTGAAATGGGTTCGGCCGGCAGCAGTGCCTGGCGCACGAACGTTGCGTCCCTCAATGGGTGACGCGCGGAAACCGCCGTTTGCAGGGAGATTGTGGAAAGATCATGTCATTGATTCGTCGTGGAAATTCACAATGATTCCAATGACATAATCATCAAATAAATTCCGCACGTGACTTTTCCGGCTATTGCAGGGCTGGCAACTGCTTAACGACGACGTTCATCGTGCCGGTGGCCTGCGCAATGATCCGGAGCTTGTTTGAATCGAATGCGATCTGACCGAGCCTGACGTTTGTCACCGACGCGCTGACCGCAACGCCATTGTCATTGCGTTGCATGCCGGTGATGACGTCAGCGAGCTTCTGCTGCGCGCCCGAAGCGAGGGTCTTCAGGTCGATGACGGCATGATCCTGCAACGCCTTTTGCAGAGAGGGCGTCGCGCGCTGGGCAGCGGCGTTGAGCAATCCGAACGCGGCGTCCGATTCCACCGCAACGCTCAGATCGGCGAAATGAAGGATCTGGCTTTGTTGATCGAGAACGGGACGTCCCCAGATCCGCACCGTCGCGTCCGCACCGAATCCGAACCAACTGGCCTTCTCACGCACATGCACCAGCAGTGAAATCAGCAGCCGGTCGCCCGCCGCATCGACACTGGCGCTTTTTACGAGAGCTTCGATCTCGCCGCTGCCGTCCTCGGGAAACTTGCGGCCCTTAAGTTGCGCTTCGACGATCTTGCCGGCCTGACCGAACGTCATGTCGATCGGCACGCCGATGCTGACCCGCCCCTCGTCAAGCGCGGGAACGATCCTCAATCGATCGGGGAAGGGGCACTGCGGCATGGTCGGTGTATTGACGATGCGCGTTTCGGCCTGCATGCCAAGCGCGAGCCGTACGGTATCGGCATCAATCCGCGGCTGCGCCGCCAAAGCTGCCACTGGACGTATTTCGACGTAGAGCGGCGGTAGGCCGGGCCCTGCGGAAGGCAGCGGGATCGAGCGGCACATTCTGTTCCATTGCGCCTGTGCGCTGTTGCGGAAGTTCGGATCGTTGCGCAGCCGCTGCTGTAATTGCGCGACCTGATCGTTGACGGTCTTGTCCAGGACCGGCTTGACCTGCGCGGGCACAGCGACCTTGGCTCCTGCAACCGCCAGGCTGTTGTTGTTCACCTCCACCTGCGCGCTGAGCTGCGGATCGACATGCCAGTCGGCCAACAGCGTGGGCCGGGATACCAGAGTCGCGGTGCCGTGGATCACGGCATTCGCGTTCAGCGATTTGATCGAGATGCCGCCCAGTTTTTGCGCCGCCTTGGCGCCGAGAAGATTATTGAGAGCATCGCCGGCGGGAGTGCCGGCGCCGAGCTCAAGCGAACCTTTGACCGAAAGTTTGCCGTCGAGCGGGGTCGAGAGGGTCAATGCATTCTGATTGCCTATCGCCGTGATCGGGCCACGAGTGATCGTCCAGTCGATGTCGGCGTTGGATAAAATCTTGTCGGCCGGATTATCGGCCTTGCCGCTGAAGCTGCGCGGCGCCTTCTGGTCGAGTGCTGCGGCAATCACCTTCAATGGAATCGTGATCGGAGCGATGATCTCCGATCGCTGCGCCACGGGGGGCAGCGGGGGAAGCTGCGCAAGCACGGGCTTCTCGATCTGCCGCGGCCAGATCCAGTCCATCACCTTCAGGCTGATGAAGAAGGAACCGGCGAGCACAGCGGTTCCGATCAGAATCAATTTCAGGCGGCGCATGTTGCGTTTTATCCCCTGCGGCCTCCGTTACAAAGCGGCCGAGGGGGCATTGACGCCGACGCTCTTTCCGTCGGCGTGCACGCGAGCCTCGCAAACGGTCATCGGGGGGCTGCCGCAAGCCTCATGCTTTTCATTGCGCCGTGCCCGTGACGCACTCCGGCGCGAAAGATGCCCTGCAGACCTGCATGGAGGACGGTTGTCTGCGCCGCCGATTTCAGAAATTTGATCGACCGCGAGCGTCGGTTCTTCGCGAACGTTCGAGATCGGCGGTGTCGTGAAACGCGTTCGGTCGCGGATTTGCTGACTCCGTGCCCCTTCGGTGCCGTCGTGATTAAGGAACGCTGAAAAACAGGGCGTTCAAGAGTCTTTAAGGTTATTCACCGAACTTGCCCAGTATGGCGCGTGGAGTTTGGTTGTATCTCGTCGGCTCCCTGACCCTTGTCTCGCTTGCGGCGTGCGGCCGCGGTTTTTTGACCGCGGAGCGCGAACCATGGCGAGCCCAGGCGGAAGAGGCTTGCCTGAAATCCGGTGAAGTCAAGGAAAGCGCAGATGTCGTGCGAATCAGCCCGATCAGCGGGCCGGGCGCATGCGGCGCGGAATTTCCGTTGAAAGTGACTGCGCTCGGCGACAGCAATTCATCGCTGGGTTATGTCGACGATCTGCGACCGCCTTCCGGGATCGGTAATGCGTCACAGCCGCGTTGGCCGGTTTCACAACCACAGCAGCCTGCGTACGCAAGGCCGCCATCGTCCTATCCACAGCAGTCCTATTCGTCCGCACCGGGTTCTTATGCGCAGCCCTCGGCAGGCGGGCCAACGCCGCTGAACGCACCGGGCATCGCGCCGCCTCCGCCGGACAGCGAAGATGCCGCTGCGTCCGATCCATCGATCCAGCGCGATCAGCCGCCACGCCGGGCCTATGGCCGGCCTTCTTATCAGCAGCCTTATTCGCAGCCGCGGCTCGGACCATCTTACGGCAGTCCGGTTGCATCGGTCGGTCCCGTCGCGCTGAAACCGACCGCAACGCTTGCCTGCCCGATCGTGTCTGCGCTTGATCACTGGATCAATGAAGACGTTCAGCCCGCGGCGGTACGCTGGTTCGGCGCGCGCGTGGTCGAGATCAAACAGATTTCTGCCTATTCCTGCCGCGGCATGAACGGTAATCCGAGCGCGCATATTTCCGAACATGCCTTCGGCAATGCGCTGGATGTGGCGGGGTTCACGTTGGCGGATGGCCGCTACATCTCGGTGCAGAACGGCTGGAAGGGATTGCCTGAAGAGCAGGGTTTCCTGCGCGACGTGCAGGGTGCCGCGTGCCAGAAGTTCACCACCGTTCTCGCGCCCGGGGCGAATATCTATCACTACAACCACATTCACGTGGACCTGATGCGCCGCGCCAGCCGTCGCGTGATCTGCGAGCCCTCCGCGATGTCGGGGGCCGAGGCGGCGGCGCGTGCCGGCGGCCGCAGCTATGCCGCGCGCGATCCGGGCGTCACCGGATCGATTGGACCGAAGACCGGCCGCTTTGTCGCGCGTGACCAGCTCTCAAAGGACGATCGCGATTCGATCGAGGATGAATCACGCGTTCGCTGATGACGATCCGTCGATCAATCAGGCTTTTGCGCTGTAGGCGGCGAGAAACATTCGCACGCCGCTCTCGACCACTTCCGCGATGTGCTCGGTTGGCGGCGGAGGCGTCACCTGAAAAATATAGGGCAGGAACAGCGTCGCCTGACAGGCGGTCATGAACTGCGCGGCAGCCAGCTCGCAATTGTCGATCTTCAGCGTGCCGTCCTCGACTCGCAATTGCAGATAGTCGGCGAGTTTCTTGATCCAGGTCGCCGGAACTTCCTCGTAATATCGACGCCCGAGTTCGGGCATCCGTTCCGCGATTGCCATGACGGTGCGGACCGTTGACCCGCCGCCCGGGCGGCAGAGCAGTTCCATATACCCCTGACCGAATTTACGCAGGTTGGTCGCTACGTCGTCGTTTTCGTTGAGAACGAGCTTCTCGCTGCCTTGCTTGCGCAGTTCGCACGCGACGATGGATTCGAACAGGGAATGTTTGTCGGTGAAATAGACGTACAGCGTTCCCTTCGATACGCCCGCCGCCTTGGCGATTTCGCCCATGCTGGCGGCATCGAACCCCAGTTCCATGAAAACCCGACGAGCGCCTTCCACGATCTGGCGGCGCTTGGCGCTGTCATCGTCGTTGGCGGGAACAGGGTGGGGGGCTGATACGGTCATGGCTCCAACTTAGCGGGACGAGAAGATTCTCTGGCAAAAATTTTCAGGGTCAGGCCTTTTTACTATTGACCGAACGGTTCGGTCAAGTATAAATAGCGGAATGACCGAACGGTTTGGTCAAGTAATTCTGGTTTTGCCCTTTCAGGGAGGCTGCGATGGCGTCGGCAAGGGATAATGCAGTCGCGCGCGTGGTTCGCGACGAACCCGACAATTCCGCGCATCAGGGGGAAGCGTCCGATGCTTCCCGCGCGAAACTTGAAGATATCAATGCGCGCCGTCAGGCAGAAGCGCCGGCGACGGATGCCCCGGCCGCCGACGCTCGGCGCGGCTTCATGGCGCGGTGGTCGGCGTTCAGCCGCAAGCAGAAGATTTTTTCCGGCATCGGTGTTCTTGCTGCGGTCGCGGGCGTCTGGTTCGGCACCAATTATATCTTGATCGGCCGTTTTCTGGTGACCACCGACGACGCCTATGTGCGCGCCAACAACACGGTGCTCGGTGCCAAGGTTACTGGCTACCTTTCAAAGATCGCCGTTCGCGACAACAGCGAAGTGAAGGCCGGCGATTTGTTGTTCCAGATCGATGATGGCGACTATGTCATCGCCGTCAACAACGCCAAGGCGAAGATCGGCACGCAGGAAGCAACGATCGAACGGATCGGCCGTCAGGCCGTCGCGCAGCAAAGCGCCGTCGAGCAGATGAAGGCGCAACTCGATTCCTCGCAGGCCGCGATGAAGCGAGCGGACAATGATTTCGTCCGTCAGCAGCAATTGACCGACCGGGGCTTCGCCTCGAAGGCCGTCTATGATCAATCGCTTGCCACGCGCGACCAGTCGGCGGCGGCGGTACAGTCAGCGCAGGCTCAGCTCGAGTCCGCGCAGGCGCAGGTTGATGTCATCAAGTCCCAGAAGGCCGAGGCCGAGGGACAATTGGCCGAGTTGAAAACCACGCTTGCCAAGGCTGAGCGGGATCTGGCGTTCACAGCGGTGCGCGCGCCGGTCGATGGCGTGATCTCGAACCGTCTTGTCAACGAGGGTGACTACATCCAGGTCGGCCAGCGTCTGGCGAATATCGTTCCGCTCAACGATGTCTATATCGATGCGAATTTCAAGGAAACGCAGCTCGGGCGTATCCGTCCCGGCCAGCCGGTCAATGTCGCGGTCGATGCGCTCTCGGGTAACGAGATCACGGGCTATGTCGAAAGCCTTGCGCCGGCATCGGGCTCCGTCTTCACCTTGCTGCCGCCTGACAATGCCACCGGCAACTTCACCAAGGTTGTGCAGCGTCTGCCGGTTCGCATCCGCGTTCCCGCAGCGATCGCCAGGGAGCATCTGCTTCGCGCCGGCATGTCGGTGATCGTGAGCGTGAATACAAAGCAGCCGCCGGAAACAAAAGTCGCGCACGCGCCGAACTAAACGCTGGCCGGGCAAGAGGTTTACATGGCATCCACGGCAGGGACCATCGAAGGCATAGGTAAGATCGCGGCCGCACCGGCGGCGGATGCGATCGATCCGCGCCGCATGATCGCATTCGTGATCATGGTGTTCGGCATGTTCATGTCGATCCTCGACATCCAGATCGTTTCAGCGTCGTTGTCCGACATTCAGGCCGGGCTTTCGGCCTCCTCGGTCGAAGTGTCGTGGGTGCAGACCGCCTACCTCATCATGGAAGTCATCGCGATCCCGCTCTCGGGCTTCCTGTCGCGTGCGCTCGGCACGCGCATTCTGTTTGCGATTTCAGCGGGCGGCTTCACGATTTCGAGTTTCATGTGCGGCCTGACATCCGACATCGACCAGATGATTTTCTGGCGCGGCGTGCAGGGCTTTCTCGGTGCAGGCATGATCCCGACCGTGTTCGCGTCGGCCTACACCATTTTTCCACGTAGCAAGCTGCCGATCGTTACCCCAGTGATCGGTCTGGTTGCGACGCTGGCGCCGACGGTGGGCCCCACCGTCGGCGGCTACATCACCGACCTGATCGACTGGCATTGGCTGTTTTTCATCAACGTGCTGCCCGGTATCGGCATCACGCTCGGTGTGCTGGCTCTGGTCGATTTCGACGAACCGAACTTCAAGCTGCTCGATCACTTCGACTGGTGGGGACTTTTCACCATGGCCGGTTTCCTCGGCTGCATGGAGTATGTGCTCGAGGAGGGGCCGCAGTACGATTGGTTCGCGGACCGCAGCAACGCGGTCGCCGGTGTGATCTGCGTCGTCTGCGCGGTCGGCTTCTTTTATCGCGTGCTGACGGCCAAGGCTCCGATCGTCGATATCCGTGCTTTTACCGACCGGAATTTCGCTGTCGGCTCGCTGTTCTCGTTCTGCGTCGGCATCGGCCTCTACGGCATGACCTACATCTACCCACGCTATCTGGCCGAAGTGCGCGACTACAATCCGAAGATGATCGGCGAGACGATGTTCATCTCCGGCGTTGCGATGTTCATGACCGCACCTCTGGTCGGCCGGCTGATGAACAAGGTCGATCCGCGGTACATGATCGGCACGGGGCTGCTGATCTTTGCCCTGAGCACATGGCAGATGACGTGGATCACCAGCCAGTATGATTTCCATGAATTGTTGTGGCCCCAGATTTTCCGTGGGGTTGGCATCATGCTGGCGATGATTCCGGTCAACAACATCGCGCTTGGCACGCTGCCGCCGGAGCGCATCAAGAACGCCTCGGGCCTGTTCAATCTCACTCGCAATCTCGGTGGCGCGGTTGGGCTTGCAATGATCAACACGATCCTCAACGACCGCACCGACCTTCATATCGAGCGGCTGCACGACGCCGTGAACTGGGGCAATGCCAAAGCCGTCGAGACGCTCAACATGCTTGCCCAGAAATTTCAGGGCGCCGGTGACGCACAGCTCATGGCGCTGAAGCAGCTCTACCAGATGGTTCATCGGCAGGCAGTCGTGATGAGCTTTGCCGATACGTTTTACGTGCTCACTCTGTTCTACATCGGTCTGACTGTGTTTGTCGGTCTGGTGAGAAAGCCGAAAGCCGGTTCCGGCGGAGGCGACGCCCATTAAGAAGCAAGACCATGCTGACATGGCGAAGCGTCCGGTTTCACCCCCTCACCGGGCTCTTCATTTTCTCCGCAGCAATTTCGGCTGCGGCTAAAACTGGTGAGGGGTCCGGCGGGTTTCGCCGGACCCCTCGTTTTCGCGCTCAATCCACGCGATGGATGTCAGTCAGCCTGTAAGCCGGGTTCTGTAGGGCCCGAATGGTTTGCACCACGCAGACGTGACGGCCATTCCTCTGGGACGCAGATTACCCTGCGCCTCTAGCAACCTACCCGGACAGCGAGCTTGACATCGCCCCGTGGAGTTATCGTCCCGGGATATTATCCTGGAGCGAACTTTCCACTTTGCCGTCCCTATTCGGTCTTGCTCCCGGTGGGGTTTGCCATGCGATTGCCGTTGCCGGAAATCCGGTGCGCTCTTACCGCACCTTTTCACCCTTACCTTGTTCCAGTCCTTTCGGGCCGGAAAAGGCGGTTCGTTCTCTGTGGCACTTTCCCTGAGGTCGCCCTCGCCGGACGTTATCCGGCACCGTATGTCGATGGAGCCCGGACTTTCCTCCCTTGCGACCTTTCGATCCTGCAAGAGCGGCCGTCCAGCCGACTGACGTCATGGACATGAAACTTCCGGGCCGCCGCGTCAAGACACGGCCCCGGCTGCAAACACCATCCTTGCGGGATGGTGAAGCCATTTCGGGAGTTTACGCCGCGTTCGCCGCCTTCGGCAGGGTTTCCAGCAGGCGCTGCAATGTCGTCAGTGTCGAGTGATCGGCAATGCCGTCAACCAGTTTGGGGCGGAAGTGGCGCTGGAATGCGGATACCGCATCCATTGTCGCGCCGTCATACTGGCCTGAAGGCAGGACGCCGTAGCCGAAATTGGCGAGCCCCCGCTGGAGCGCCATCACCGCTTCCCCCGTCGCACCGAGCATCCGGTTACGATCCCCCGGGACGATCGGCGAGGGTTCAACCCAATGCCCGACACCGGAATGGGCCAGCAGATGCCAAGGGAATTTCTCGCCCGGATCCTTCTTGCGGGCGGGCGCGACGTCGGAGTGGGCGAGCACACGATGCTTCGGCACCTTCCGGCGCAGCATGATGCCTTTGCAAAGCGCGATAACCGCAGCAACCTGCCGTAACGGAAAATCCTGATAGCCGAAATCATGGCCCCGGTTGACGATCTCAATTCCGATCGAGGCCGAATTGATATCGGTTTCGCCAGCCCATGCCGATTGCCCGGCATGCCAGGCCCTCAGAGCCTCCGGCACGCATTGCACAATACCGCCGTCCTCAAGCACGACGTAGTGGGCCGACACATCAGTCCCAGCGCCGGTAAGGCGCGTCAGCGCGCTCTCGGCATCGCTCATGCCGGTGTAGTGCAGCACGATCATGTCGGGCTGCCGTCCACCCTTGCGCTCGTTGAAATTCGGAGAAAACCGAACATCCGACACCACGGACGAATCCGGAATGAAACTTGCCATATCGCCTTTGAACCCAACCAGTGAAAGTGGTCGGTTGTTGCGAACGGAAGTTCTGGCTGAAACAAACGACTCAACTGGCATGTGAACAACCAAACCCGGCAAGACAACGGCTGAATTTCAGTCTCAGTATGATCCGACCGAATCGCGGCGCAATCGTGGAGGCGCGGTCGTCCGGATTTATCCACCGCTCGCTTTGCAAGGCGTCACTTGCAGGAAGTCCGTTGTGCGGCACCGGAAATCAACCATTCCTTAACAATAATTATCGCTACTGAAGGATGAAGAACTGCGGCTCAATTTTCAGCAACCGCGGTTCCAATGGTGCGTTCGAATCCCATGGCAACTCTCATTTCCCATGCGGAAGCTGGTCTGTGGCGACGTTCTCGAAGCGAGCGTCCGCGGTCGGCTGCCCGAAGCGAGGGACGGTGTCATGACTGAGGACGATCCACGCCATATTTCGGTGCTTGGCCGCGAGGCGGTCGAATTTCTGGCGCCGCACGCAGGCGGGATCTATGTCGACGCCACATTCGGCGCGGGCGGCTACAGCCGTCGCATCCTCGATACTGCCGGAACACAGGTGATCGGCATCGACCGGGACCGCACAGCCATCGCCGAAGGGTTCGATCTGGTCGATCACGCGGGCGGCCGTCTGACCTTGGTCGAGGACCGGTTTTCCAACCTTGCCGAGGTTTGTGCCACGCAAGGCGTTGGGCAGGTCGATGGCATTGTAATGGATGTCGGCGTGTCCTCGATGCAGATCGACCGGGCCGAGCGCGGCTTTTCATTCCGCCAGAACGGTCCGCTCGACATGCGGATGGGGCAGAGCGGGGCCAGCGCGGCCGACGTGGTGGCAAAGGCCTCCGAAACCGACCTTGCCAACATCATCTATATCTTTGGCGAGGAGCGTCACTCGCGGGCCGTCGCACGCGCTATCGTCAAGGCACGCACGGAGAGTCCGATCGCCACGACCAAGGCGCTGGCTGACATTGTCTCCAGCGTGGTCCGCAGCAAGCCCGGCGAAATCCATCCGGCGACCCGAACGTTTCAGGCGCTGCGAATATTCGTCAACGAGGAACTCGACGAGCTGCGGTCCGCGCTCAATGCCTCCGAACGCACGTTAAAGCCGGGCGGCCGGCTGGTGGTGGTGTCTTTCCACTCCCTGGAAGATCGCATTGTGAAGAACTTCCTGAGCGCGCGCGGCAAGCAGGGCGGCAGATCCCGGCATTTGCCGGAAACCGAACAGGCCGCGCCGAGCTTCGAAATCCTGACCAAGCGCCCGATAGTGGCGAATGACAACGAAACCGCCGCCAATCCGCGCGCGCGTTCCGCCAAATTGCGCGCCGCTCAGCGTACCGCCGCGCCCGCTCACGGCGAGGACGATGCCTTCAACTGGCCCACGCTCGGTGCCGTGATGAGAGGAGGGCGATCATGAGGATCATCCACTTCTTCGTCATCTGCGCGCTGGTGATCTCGGCGGCCTACGTCTACCGCATCAAAATGGTGTCGACCTCGCGCATGGAGCGCGTGGTCAAACTGCGCGCCGATATTCGCGAGGAGCGCAACCGGATCGCCTCGTTGCGGGCCGAGTGGTCGACCTTGACCGCGCCCGCGCGCCTGCAAGGCCTGTCCCAGCGGCATCTCAACCTGAAGCCGGTTGAGGCCAACCAGTTCGATGCGCTGAAAAACCTGCCGCCGCGCCCACCGAACTTCATCAAGCCGAATGACCCCGATCCGATCGGCGCCATGCTCGACACCATCGAGCCGCAGACCACGGGATCGATTTCAGGCTCCGCCGCGCCTGCTCTGGAGGATGCGCAATGACCGATCAGGCGCTGCCTTCGGCCAAGCCGAACGAACCGTTGGTCCAGAGGCTGGTCCGCTCGCTGCTTTATGGACGCAATGTCGATCGTGCGGCCAAGGCGCGTGCGCGTGTTGGCCTCGCAATGCTGGCATTCTCGCTGGTCTTCGCGATCATTGCGGCGCGTCTGGTGATGTATGCGGTCATTGGCGACAGTCATGGATCGCGGCGTGGGGGCTCGCAGGATGCGGTGGCGACCGCGCGGCCTGATATCCTCGACCGCCACGGTGAAATTCTGGCAACCGACGTCAAGGCGCCATCGCTTTTTGCTGAGCCTCGCAAGCTGATTGATCGCGAAGAGGCGATCGAGCTGTTGACTGCCACGCTGCCGGATCTCGATCCGGGCGAGGTGCGCGACCGCCTGATGTCCCGCAAAGGGTTCGTCTGGCTCAAGCGCGAACTGACACCGCAACAGCAACGCGACGTCTTCAAACTCGGGTTGCCCGGCGTCGGGTTCCTGCGCGAGAACAAGCGTGTCTATCCAACCGGCCGCGACGTTTCGCATCTGATCGGCCTGGTCAACATCGACAACCAGGGCATTGCCGGCATCGAGAAGTGGGTCGACGGCAATGGTCTCGCCGACCTGCATCGCGCCGGCTTCGCCACCGACCGCCAGCAGGAGCCGATCGAACTCGCCGTAGATTTGCGTGTCGAGCATGCGCTACGCGATGAACTTCTGAAGGCGAAAGAAAAATTCCACGCCAAGGCGGCGTCCGGCATCGTCAGCAATGTGAAGACGGGCGAGATCGTCGCCATGGTCTCATTGCCGGATTTTGATCCGAACAATCCCAAGGAAGCCAACGATCCGGACCGCATCAATCGCCTGACCACCGGCGTGTATGAAATGGGATCGACCTTCAAGGCGTTCACGCTGGCGATGGCGCTGGACGCCGGAAAAGCCACTTTGAATTCGTTGTGGGATGCGCGCGCGCCGCTGCAATACGGCAAGTTCAAGATTCACGATGACGAACCCAAAGGCCGGTTCCTCACCACCAAGGAGGTGTTTACGTTCTCGTCCAACATCGGTGCTGCGCGGATCGCGCTGTCGATGGGCGTCGATGCGCATAAAGCCTTCCTTGCCAAGATGGGACAGCTGATCCGGCTGCGGACGGAACTGCCGGAAAGTGCGTCGCCGATCGTGCCGCGTCACTGGGGCGAATTGAACACGGTAACAATCGCCTTCGGCCACGGCATTGCGGTTGCGCCGCTGCAGGCTGTGATGGGCATCGATGCGCTGGCGAATGGCGGCTATCTCATACCGCCGACCTTTCTGAAGCGCTCCGAAGCGGACGCGATGAAACTGGCGAAGCGCGTCATCAAGCCGGAAACCAGCGATAAGATGCGCTTCCTGATGCGCCTTAACGCCGAGATCGGCACCGCCAGGAAGGCTGACGTGCCCGGCTACTACATTGGCGGCAAAACCGGCACAGCGGAAAAAGTCATCAACGGCCGTTATGCCAAGAAGAAAGTGTTGAATCTCTTCACCGCGATCCTGCCTGCGGACAAGCCGCAATATCAATTGCTTGTCATGCTCGACGAGCCGCAGGCGCTTCCCGAAACCCATGGGTTCATTACCTCGGGCTGGAACGCGGTGCCGACCGGCGGTGCCGTTATCGCGCGCATCGCCCCGCTTCTGGGGATTGCCCCGCGATTCAATCTGCCGCCGTCCGACCGCCTTATTCTTGCGGCATCGAAGGATAACCGGTAAGCGCCAGATAGCTTGACTGGTCGGGGACCCATGAACCTTCGCGATCTTCTTAGCGGCGATGCTGCCTACAACACGCCAGCCGCGACCGTTGTGGCCACAGGTCTTGCCGCGGACAGCCGCGCGGTGAAGCCGGGTGACGTTTTTTTTGCCCTGTCCGGCAGCAACACCGACGGGGCAAGGTTTATCGAGATGGCTGTGGCCAACGGCGCGGTCGCCATTGTCAGCGACAGGGCTTACCCCGACAGCAGGGTGCCGGTCGCGGTGGCCGCAAATCCGCGCCGGTTGCTGGCGCTGGCGTCGGCACGGTTTTACCCGCATCAGCCGCAAGTGATCGCAGCGGTGACAGGGACCAGCGGCAAGACCTCCGTCGCCTCTTTTACACGGCAGATCTGGGAGCGGCTCGGATATAACGCGGCCAGCCTCGGCACTATCGGCATCGTTTCACGCGCCCGCAATGTCTACGGCTCGCTGACCACGCCGGACCCGATAGCCCTGCATCGCTCGCTGGACGAGCTTGCAAGCGACGGCGTAACGCATCTGGCGATTGAAGCATCGTCGCACGGGCTCGATCAATATCGCCTCGATGGCGTCAGGATCGGTGCGGCGGCGTTCACAAATCTGTCGCGCGATCACATGGATTACCACCCTACGGTGGAGCACTATCTTGCCGCGAAGCTGCGATTGTTCACCGAGCTTGCGCCAAAGGGGGCACCGGCCGTGATCGCGGCAGACCACGAACATTCATCGGCGGTGATCGCAGCGGCGCGCGCGCATCAGTTGAACGTCCTGACCGTGGGCCGTGCGGGAGACGCGATCCGCCTGCGCGACGCCGTGATCGACGGGTTCGCTCAGGCGATGACGGTGGAGCATGGCGCCGCGTCGTATCGCCTGACGTTGCCGCTGGTCGGCGAATTCCAGATCGAGAATGCGCTGGTCGCGGCCGGCCTTGTGATCGGAATCGGCGGCGATCCGGCCAAGGTATTTTCCGCGCTCGAAACCCTCGAAGGCGCGCCGGGCCGCCTTGATTTTATCGGCGAGCGCAACGGCGCACCCATATTTGTCGATTACGCACACAAACCGGACGCGCTGGCAAAGGCGCTGGAAGCGCTGCGTCCTTACGTCAAACGCAAGCTGGTTGTGGTGTTCGGCGCAGGCGGCGATCGTGATGCAGGCAAACGGCCGTTGATGGGCCAAATTGCGATTGAAAAGGCGGATGAGGTGATTATCACCGACGACAATCCGCGCAGCGAGGATCCGGCTACTATTCGTGCCGCCATTCTGGCCGCCGCCAAGGGTGCACGCGAGATCGGCGACCGGGCGCAGGCGATTCGCTCGGCGGTGGCGGAGCTTCAGCGTGGAGATGTGCTCCTGATCGCCGGCAAGGGACATGAGACCGGACAGATCGTCGGGAATGCCGTTCTGCCGTTCAGCGATCACGATGCCGCACGCGCGGCCCTTGCGGAGTATGCGGCATGACGCAGCTGTGGACGATCGCCGCGATGGCAAAGGCAATGCGGGCCACCAAGGGGGGGGCGCTTCCCAAAGGCGTCACCGGCATTTCAATCGACAGCCGCAGCATCGCGCCCGGCGAGGCCTACTTCGCCATCAAGGGCGATGTGCACGATGGTCACGATTTCGTCGAGGCCGCGCTCAAGAATGGCGCAGGTGTTGCGGTGATCGCTCAGTCGCATCGGCCCCGGTTTTCGGACGATCTGCCGTTGCTGGTGGTGCCGGATGTGCTCACGGGTCTGATTGATCTCGGTATAGCGTCGCGTGCGCGCTCGAAGGCGAAGATTGTTGCCGTGACCGGGTCTGTCGGCAAGACATCCACCAAGGAGGCGTTGCGCACGGTGTTTGCCGGGCAGGGCGAAACCCATGCCTCCGCGGCATCGTTCAACAATCACTGGGGCGTGCCGTTATCCCTGGCGCGGTGCCCCGAGAGTGCGAAGTTTGCGATCTTCGAGATCGGCATGAACCATGCGGGCGAGATCGAGCTGCTTGTGAAAATGGTGCGCCCGCATGTGGCGATCATCACCACGGTGGAGCCGGTGCATCTGGAGTTCTTTTCCGGGATCGAGGCGATCGCCGATGCCAAGGCCGAGATTTTTGCTGGTCTGGAGCCGGGAGGCGCCGCTGTTCTGAACGCCGACAATCCACAATTTGCTCGGCTGAAAACAAGCGCCGAAGCGCAGGGCGTCTCGCGCGTCGTCTCGTTCGGGTCGGGTGAGGGCGCCGAAGCGACGCTCCTCAAGATCGCGCTGCAACCGGACTGCTCGGCGATCCAGGCCGATATTCTCGGACATGAGGTCACATATAAAGTGAGTGTGCCGGGCCGGCATATGGCGATGAATTCGCTGGCCGTGCTGGCTGCGGCGTCGCTGGTGGGGGCCGACCTTGCGCTATCGGCGCTCGCGCTGTCCGGCTTCAAGCCCGCGGCGGGCCGCGGTGTCCGCCATACGCTTGATTTGCCGGGCGGCCACGCCACGCTGTTCGACGAGAGTTATAACGCCAATCCGGCCTCGATGGCGGCGGCGCTCAGCGTGCTCGGCCGCTCCGAGATCGGCCCGAACGGCCGGAGGATCGCCGTGCTCGGCGATATGCTCGAACTCGGCCCGTCCGGACCTGCGTTACATCGCGGATTGACCGACGCGATTACCGCCCACAACATCGACCTTGTGTTTTGTTGTGGTCCTTTGATGCATGAGCTGTGGCAGGCCCTTCCTTCGACGAAAAGGGGCGGCTATGCCAAAAGCTCGGCAGAGCTCGAAAGTCAGATTCTGGGCACAATCCGCGCCGGGGATGCCATCACAGTGAAAGGCTCGCTCGGCTCGCGCATGAAATTGATTGTCTCCGCACTTGAGAAAAATTTTCTCAGCCAGTCCGCGGATGGCGATCTTACTGTATAGGCGGTTTGGATGTTTTATTGGCTCACTGAACTCGTGGGGACGATCCCGGGTATCAACGTATTTCGATACATTACCTTCCGGACGGGCGGGGCTATTGTTACTGCGGCGCTGTTCGTCTTCCTGTTTGGTCCCTGGATCATCGATCATCTGCGGCTGGCACAGGGCAAGGGACAGCCGATCCGCCTCGATGGTCCGCCGACCCATCTGGTGACCAAGAAGGGCACGCCGACCATGGGCGGCCTGATGATCCTGTCCGGGCTGGTGGTTTCCACATTGCTGTGGGCGAACCTGCGTAACCCTTATGTCTGGATCGTGCTCGCCGTCACGCTCGGCTTCGGCATGGTCGGTTTCTATGACGATTATCTGAAGGTCAGCAAGCAGAGCGACAAGGGGTTTTCGGGCCGCGCGCGCCTCGGCGTCGAAGGACTGATCGCGTTATTGGCCTGCATCGTATTCGTCACGATTTCGCGCAGCCCCGCGGCGACGCTGCTCGCGATTCCCTTCATCAAGGAATTCGCGATTAATCTCGGCTGGTTTTACGCGATCTTCGGAGCGTTCATCATTGTCGGCTCCGGAAATGCGGTGAACCTCACGGACGGCCTTGACGGCCTTGCCATCGTGCCAGTCATGATCGCCTCCGCGAGCTTCGGCCTGATTGCTTATCTCGTCGGCAATGCGGTGTTCTCTGAGTATCTGCAGATTCGTTATGTCGCGGGCACCGGCGAACTGGCGGTGCTGTGCGGCGCCGTGCTCGGCGCGGGCCTCGGTTTCCTCTGGTTCAATGCGCCGCCGGCCTCGATTTTCATGGGGGACACGGGATCGCTGGCGCTCGGCGGCATGCTGGGAACGGTGGCGGTCGCGACCAAGCACGAGATCGTGTTGGCCGTGATCGGCGGTCTTTTCGTTGTTGAGGCGTTGTCTGTGATCGTTCAGGTTGCCTCGTTCAAGCTGACGGGCAAGAGGTTCTTCCGGATGGCGCCGATCCATCATCATTATGAGCAGAAGGGCTGGACCGAGCCGCAGATCGTGATCCGGTTCTGGATCATCGCGGTGATGCTGGCGTTGGCCGGTCTTGCCACCCTCAAGCTGAGGTGAGTGCGTGATCCCCGTCGAAAGTTTCTCTGGCAAGACGGTTGCTGTCTTCGGTCTTGGCGGATCGGGCCTCGCAAGCTGCTACGCGCTGAAGGCGGGCGGCGCGGAAGTTATCGCCAGTGATGACGGCCTCGAGAGGATGGCGCAGGCCGCGCGGGACGGCTTTATCACTGCCGACCTGCGGACGGTGTCGTGGGAAAATTTCGATGCGCTGGTGCTTTCGCCCGGCGTTCCGCTGACTCATCCCGAGCCGCATTGGACGGTCCAGATGGCGCGCGAGGCGGGCGTGCAGGTGATCGGCGACATCGAACTGTTCTGCCGCGAGCGGCGCCGACATGCGCCAAGCGCGCCGTTCGTGGCCATCACCGGCACCAACGGAAAATCGACGACCACCGCGCTGATCGCGCATCTGATGCGCGAGGCCGGGTTCGATGCGCAGATGGGCGGCAATATCGGCACCGCGATCCTGTCGCTCGAGCCTCCGGCGATGAAGCGCGTGCATGTGATTGAGATGTCCTCGTATCAGATTGATCTCACCCCATCGCTTGATCCCAGCGTCGGCATCCTGCTCAACGTCACCGAGGACCATCTCGATCGTCACGGCACGATCGAGCATTACGCCGAAGTCAAGGAACGTCTTGTCACTTCCGTGCAGCGTGGCGGCACCGCGATCGTCGGCGTCGATGACAGCTTCAGCGAAGCAGCCGCGAAGGCTGCAGAAGAAGCGGGAAAGCATGTCGTGCGGGTTTCGGTCCAGCGCAAACTCGACAGCGGCGTTTATCTCGACGGCGAGACAATCATGCGCGGTTCGGCGGATGGCGACATGCCGCTTGTCGATCTGCGTGGCATCGGCTCGCTGCGCGGACGGCACAACGCCCAGAACGCCGCCTGCGCTGCCAGCGCGGCGCTGGCGCTCGGTGTGCCCTTCGATGTGGTGCAGAAAGGCCTGCGCAGTTTTCCCGGCCTTGCTCACCGCATGCAGCAGATCGGCCGCAAGGACAGCGTTCTGTTTATCAACGACTCCAAAGGCACCAACGCCGACGCCGCGGCGCGTGCGCTGTCCTCGTTCGACAACATCTACTGGATCGCCGGTGGCAAGCCGAAGACCGGCGGCATTGAATCGCTGCGTGAATTCTTTCCGAAAATCCGCAAGGCCTATCTGATCGGCGAGGCGGCACAGGAATTCGCCGCCACCCTGAAGGACGTTCCGCACGAGATCAGCGGGACGCTGGAGGTCGCCGTTCCTCATGCGGCGGCTGACGCGGCGGCGGCAGGGGGCTCACCCGTGGTGTTGCTGTCGCCGGCCTGTGCCTCGTTCGACCAGTTTCCGAATTTCGAGAAGCGCGGCGAGCGGTTCCGCGATCTGGTCATGGCGCTTGGCGGCATTGTACCCGTCATCTGACGCCGGTCCGGTAGTCGCTCCGTCGGCTTTTCCATCATTCCTTAATACTCTCGAAACCATGATGGGCGACGAATGCGCTACCGTCGCCAGAGGGTTTCCCGATGATGTCACGCGAACAACGCACCCCGTTCAGTGAATGGTGGTGGACCGTCGACAAGCTGCTGCTGGCGGCGATCATGGCGCTTGTCCTGGCGGGGATCATCCTGTCGCTGGCGGCCAGCCCGCCGGTGGCGACCCGTATCGGCCTCGATCCGTTTCATTTCTTCAATCGGCACGTTTTGTTTCTGGTCCCTTCGATCATCGTAATGATTGCGACCTCGTTTCTGTCGCCGCGCGGAGTTCGCCGCAGCGCGCTGATCGTGCTCGCGATCAGCATGGGACTGATCGTGTTGACGTTGCTGTTCGGACCCGAGGTGAAGGGCGCCAGACGCTGGATCACCATCATTGGGGTCAACATTCAGGCTTCCGAAGCGGCGAAGCCGGCCTTCGCCGTTATGGTGGCCTGGCTGTTCGCCGAATCCACGCGCCGCCCGGAGATGCCCGCAACCTCGATGGCGCTGCTGCTGCTGGTTTCGATGGTGACGCTCCTGGTGGCGGAGCCGGACTTCGGCCAGACCATGCTGGTGCTGACGGTCTGGGGGGCTTTGTTCTTCATCGCCGGCATGCGCATGATCTGGGTCGCCGGTCTTGTCGGCCTGTCATCGGTCGGGCTGTTCACGGCGTATCTGATGGTGCCCCACGTCGCGGCCCGTATTCAGCGATTCATGAATCCCGCCTCCGGCGACACCTATCAGGTCGATCTTGCCGCCGACTCCTTCGTGCAGGGCGGCTGGTTCGGGCAGGGGCCGGGCGAAGGCACCGTGAAGCGGCTGCTTCCTGACAGCCATACCGATTTCGTGTTCGCGGTCGGCGCCGAGGAGTTCGGCATCGTGCTGTGCTTGGCGCTGCTGGCGTTGTTCGCCTTCATCGTGCTGCGCTCGTTGTCCCGGGCCTATGCAACCGAAGACCTGTTCGTGCGTTTTGCGACGGCTGGCCTTGCAATCATGTTCGGGACGCAAGCTTGCATCAACATGGCGGTGAACCTTCACCTGATCCCGGCGAAAGGCATGACGTTGCCGTTCATCTCATATGGGGGTTCGTCGATGGTGTCGTTGGCGTATGGTGTCGGCATGCTGCTGGCTTTGACGCGGCAACGGCCGCGCGTCGAAATGGAATCCATGGGCGCGGCGAATTCCTTGCGTGCATATGCCTGATCACGGGACGCGATGACGGACGCACCACTTGTAATGCTGGCGGCGGGCGGTACCGGGGGACATCTGTTTCCGGCGGAGGCCCTTGGCGCTGTGCTGATGAAGCGCGGGTTTCGCGTCCGCTTGATCACTGATGCCCGTGCGCTGCGTTACAGCGGAAGCGGCGGTTTGTTTTCGAACGACATGATCGACGTCGTGCCGAGCGAGACGGTGCGTGGCCGCACGCCCTGGGCGTTGGCCTATACCGGAGCGACGCTGATGGCGGGCGCGGTGAAAGCCGCGGCGGTGATGGCCCGGCTGAAGCCCGCCGCAGTCATCGGGTTTGGCGGCTATCCGACGCTGCCGCCATTGTTCGCTGCAAGGCTGCTGCGCATTCCGGCGGTGATCCACGATTCCAACGCAGTCCTCGGACGCGCCAACCGGTTGCTGGCCGAACGCGTCGATGCGATTGCGATATCCCTGCCCGGTGTTCTGGAGCGCGATCCGGCGCTGGCATCGAAAGCCGTCGTCACCGGCACACCGATGCGCTCGAACATCCTCGCCGCCGCCGCAGTGCCTTACCCGACACCCAACACCACCGGGCCGTTCCGCCTTCTCGTTGTCGGCGGCAGCCAGGGTGCGCGGATCATGGCCGACATCGTGCCGCCTGCGATCGAACAGCTTGAAGCCGCGCTGTGGAACCGGCTCTCGCTTGTCCAGCAGGTGCGTGAGGAAGACATGGTGCGCGTGCGCGCGGTCTACGACAAGCTGAAGATCAACGTCGAACTCGCGCCGTTCTTCAGCGATCTGCCGGCGCGTCTGGCGGCCAGTCATCTGGTGATCTCGCGTTCGGGTGCGGGCACGGTGGCCGAACTGGCGGCGATCGGACGTCCGTCCATTCTCGTGCCGTTGCCCGGCGCGATCGATCAGGATCAATTCGCCAATGCCGGCGTGCTGGTTGAGGCTGGCGGGGCGTTGCGTCTGCCGCAATCCGATTTCACGCCCTCGCGCCTGGCGTCTGAGATCTCAGCGCTCGCGGCCGAACCGGACAGGCTGAGCGCAATGGCCGCGAACGCCCGCAAGGTCGGCAGGCTCGATGCAGCCGAACGGCTCGCCGACCTGATCGCCAGGACTGCCAATATCCAACAATAGATTGCGGGTGGATGACGCGGAACTTGTTCCGTTGTTCCGGCGTGCGAACGCCGCTTACATCGGAACAATGTTGTGATCACACTTTATGCGCGTGCGCGTAACGCGTGCGTGTTTTGAATCGAACTCGTGTTTGTACGAGGCAACCGCCTCGCCAAATCGAGGATATTTGATCATGAAAACCTATCGAGCGATTATGTTTGCAGCGGCAAGCCTGATTGCCGTCAACTTCTCTGTTGCCAGCGCCAACGCCCAGACCAAGACGCCCGTACAGGCAAAGAGTGTCGTGCTCGTGCACGGCGCATGGGCCGACGGTTCGAGCTGGGGCGCCGTTATTCCGTTATTGCAGAAAGCCGGACTCAACGTGACGGCGGTTCAAAATCCGCTGAGCTCGCTGAAGGAGTCCGCCGACGCAACGCGCCGCGTGATTGACCGGCAAGATGGTCCGACCGTTCTCGTAGGCCATTCCTGGGGTGGCACTGTCGTGAGCGAACTCGGCGTCGATCCCAAAGTGAGCGCTCTGGTCTATGTCGCCGCGCGTGCGCCGGATGCGGATGAGGATTTCGTCGCCCTGTCGAAGAAGTTTCCTACCGGCCCGGTCCGCGCCGGAATTGAGACCTTCAACGGATACACTCGTCTGTCTGAAGATTCGTTCCTGAAGTACTTTGCTAACGGCGTCCCGGAAAAGCAGGCGAAGGTGCTCTACGCCGAGCAGGGTGACACCGCGGCATCGATCTTCAGCGACCGCACCACGGCTGCGGGCTGGCACGACAAGCCTGTGTTCTACGTGGTGGCCAAGGAAGACAAAACCATCGATCCGGGTCTGGAGCGCTTCCTTGCCAAGCGCATGAACGCCAAGACCATTGAAGTCGATTCCGGCCATTTGGCGATGGTCGTTCGTCCCAAGGAAGTCGCCAATCTGATCCTTGAGGCGGCCGGTCGCAAGGCGCTCCACTGATTTGTCTTTGACCTGAGCCGGGGCGGCCCGCGGGGGGGGGCCGGACTTTCGTGCCGGCAACCGCTGCCGGGGGAACCTTTCATTTTTCCATGATGGCCGGGCTTGTCCCGGCCATCGTGTCTTGTCAGAAGAGAGGGAGATTCGCCCGAATTTGACCGGGCTACACCAGAGAGCTTCCCTGATGAGACTGCCGCGCGAGATCGGCCCAATTCATTTCGTCGGTATCGGCGGTATCGGAATGAGCGGCATTGCCGAGGTGTTGTGCAACCTTGGCTATACAGTGCAAGGCTCGGACGCGACCGAAAACGCCAACGTGGTGCGGTTGCGCGAAAAAGGCATCAAGGTTTCGATCGGCCAGAAGGCTGAGAACGTCAACGGCGCCGATGTGCTGGTGGTGTCTACCGCAATCAAGCGGGACAATCCCGAATTGATGGCAGCGCGTGGACTTCGCATTCCCGTGGTGCGCCGCGCCGAGATGCTGGCCGAACTGATGCGGCTGAAAAGCTGCATCGCCATCGCTGGAACCCATGGGAAGACGACGACGACCTCAATGGTCGCGACGCTGCTCGACGCCGGCAATCTCGATCCGACCGTGATCAACGGCGGCATCATCAATGCCTACGGTACCAATGCGCGGCTTGGCGGCGGCGACTGGATGGTAGTCGAGGCCGACGAGAGCGATGGCACTTTTCTCAAGCTGCCGGTCGATGTCGCCATCGTCACCAATGTCGATCCCGAACATCTCGACCACTTCAAGACGTTCGAGGCGGTTCAGGACGCTTTCCGCAGCTTCGTCGAAGGCGTGCCTTTTTATGGCTTCGCCGTGATGTGCATTGATCATCCGGTGGTGCAGGCGCTGGTCGGCAAGATCGAGGATCGGCGCATTATCACTTACGGCGAAAATCCGCAGGCTGACGCGCGGCTGGTCGATCTCGTGCCGTTCAGCGGCGGATCGAAGTTCGGGGTCGAAATCCGCAACCGCAAAACGAGTGCTGCTCACACGATCACCGATCTCGTGTTACCGATGCCGGGCCGTCACAACGCGCTCAACGCGACGTCTGCGATTGCGGTCGCGCATGAGATCGGCATTTCGGACGAGGCGATCCGAAGGGCGATCGCAGGTTTCGGCGGCGTCAAGCGGCGCTTCACGCGGACCGGCGAATGGAATGGCGTGACGATCATCGACGACTACGGTCATCATCCGGTGGAAATAGCCGCCGTATTGAAAGCCGCGCGAGACTCGACCAGAGGGCGGGTGATCGCTGTTGTTCAGCCGCATCGCTTCACCCGTCTGCAATCGCTGTTCGAGGAATTCTGCACCTGCTTCAACGATGCCGACGCCGTGATTGTTGCCGACGTCTATCCGGCGGGCGAAGCGCCGATCCCGGGCATCGATCGGGACTCGTTCGTGCTCGGTCTGCGCGCGCACGGCCATCGCGACGTCGTCCCACTTGACGGCGCCTCGCACCTTGCACCGATCGTGCACGGGATGGCCAAGCCTGATGATTTCGTTGTCTGCCTCGGCGCGGGCAACATCACCCAATGGGCCTATGCGTTGCCGGGTGAATTGACGGCGCTGGACACATGAGCTTTCCGGATCTCAGCACCGATCTGAAAGCTGCGATGCCCGAATTGCGCGGGCGGCTGCTTGCAAACGAATTGCTGGGCCCATTGACCTGGTTTCGTGTCGGCGGTCCGGCGCAAATCCTGTTCACGCCCGTCGACGAGGATGACCTTGCCTATTTCCTCGCGCGGCTGCCGGCCGATATTCCCGTCTATGTGATCGGCGTCGGCTCCAATCTGATCGTGCGCGATGGCGGTGTTGAAGGCGTGGTCATTCGCCTGTCGCCGCGCGGCTTCGGCGAAATCAAGACTGAGGGCGACACCGTCCGCGCCGGCACCGCGGCGCTCGACAAGCGCGTTGCGGAAGCCGCCGCCGCGGCCAATATCGGCGGGCTCGAATTCTATTTCGGTATACCCGGGTCCATCGGCGGCGCGCTGCGGATGAATGCGGGCGCCAACGGAGGTGAAACCAAGGATGTGCTCGTTGAGGCGCGGGGTGTGACTCGCAGCGGCGAGAAGGTATTGTTTAGCAATGCCGAGATGAAGTTCGTCTATCGCAGCACCGGCGTCGATCCGTCGGTGATCTTCACCTCCGCGCTCTATCGCGGACAGATCACAGACCCGGCGACGATCCGTACGCGGATGGATGCCGTGCAGCATCACCGCGAAACGGCGCAGCCGATCCGCGAGAAGACCGGCGGATCGACATTCAAAAACCCGCCGGGCCACAGTTCATGGAAGCTGATCGATGCAGCCGGCCTGCGCGGCTTTCGCATGGGCGGCGCACAGGTGTCGGAAATGCACTGCAATTTCCTGATCAACACCGGCGACGCGACGGCCCACGACATCGAAACGCTGGGCGAGACGGTGCGCGAGCGCGTGAAGGCGAATTCGGGAATCGACCTGCACTGGGAAATCAAGCGGATCGGGATTGCGTAACGCTATTCGCTGAGTGATTGCAACGCCGTGATCGGCGCGGATGAAATTTGCAACGGGCCGTAGAACGGATATTCCTGAAGCGCGATGATGCCCAGCGCCACGATCGCGGCGCTGGAGAACACGACCAGGGTGGCAATGAAGGCGCGCGCGCGGTCGAGATGGACCAGCGCGATTGCGATCTGGGTGAAAATGCCCAGCACGATCACCACGATCCATTTCAGATCGTTGGTCGCGTCCGATGACAATGCGAGCCGGTCGCTGCGGGCAGTGCCGACTCGCACCGCCGCGCTCAGCAGTGCGGCGTGCACGGCCTGTCCGGCATCCTTGGCGATGGCAGGATTGCTGACTTCCTTCAGCAGGTCGTCATAAGCGGCATAAGTCTGCGGCGACAGATCGCCATGCGCCATTGCGGGCCACTCCTGGGAGACGACGGAGGTGACGTAGGTCCTCCACTTGGCGCGAATCGTGTGCATGTCGGTCGCCGACGCGACGCTCAGCGTATAGAGATTGTGCAATTCGCCGGCCTCGGCCTGCACGGCACGGACCGCCTGCCGGTTGCGATCGCCGACATCATTGGCGAGAAATCCGGTCAGAAGCGCGAACAGCACCGCGACCGAACTGAAGAACGGCGCGACGATGCCGGTCAATGATTGCAGGGGCCGTTTCAAGGGCGAGCAGAACACCGCCAGCGTCAGCAGCAACGCAAAACCGAAATACAGCGTGCACAGCACGGCAAACATGCCGGGAGCGGACAGATCCAGCCAGGCTCTGATCATGCGGTTTTTCCCTCGCTCAACTCACGGCAATGTTGCGCGCATTCTCGTTTCAACGATCTGAATTGTCGAGCGTGCTCCTCTTGGAGCGCATGGCAAATCAGCGTAGTGAGGGGCGGACAGGGAGGCCGCATGAGCGCGAAGCATGTTGCAGTTTTGATGGGGGGCTGGTCGTCGGAGCGTGAAGTATCGCTGCGATCCGGCGCGGCGTGCGCGGCTGCGCTTGAACGCAAGGGATATCGCGTGACCCGTATCGATGTGACGCGCGACATTGCCAACGTCCTGTCCGCGCTGAAGCCTGATGTCGCGCTGGTCATGCTGCACGGCCGCCCCGGAGAGGATGGTACGATTCAGGGCGTGCTCGAGACTCTGGCCATTCCCTATACCCACTCGGGCGTGCTGGCCTCGTCGCTGGCGATGCAGAAAGACACTGCCAAGGTCGTGATGGCGGCGGCCGGCGTGCCGGTTGCGCCGGGGCTCACGCTGTCGCGCGCCGAAGTCGCCAAGGCTCATGTGATGAAGCCGCCTTACGTCATCAAACCGGTGGCTGACGGCTCCAGCGTCGGCGTTTTTATCGTCACCGAGGAGCATGAGCACCCCCCGCAGGAATTGTTTCGCGAGGACTGGCCGCACGGAGACCGTCTGCTGGTGGAAAAATATGTCGCCGGACGTGAACTGACCTGCGCCGTGATCCAGGGGCAGGCCTCCGAGGTCACCGAAATTGTTCCTTTGGTAAAATTCTACGATTACGAGGCAAAGTATTCAAAAGGCGCATCAAAACACGTTCTGCCTGCACCGATTTTACCCTTTGTTTACCAGGAAGTCCGAAGGTTGGCTTTGGCCGCGCATGTGTCGCTTGGCTGTCGGGGCGTGAGCCGGGCGGACTTCCGCTACGACGATCGCATCGAGGGGACCGCAGGTTTGGTTTGCCTCGAAGTGAACACCCAACCCGGCATGACCGAGACGTCACTTGTTCCTGAGCTTGCAGCGTATGCGGGCGTAGTTTTTGACGAGTTGGTGCAATGGATGGTGGAGGACGCCTCTCTGGATCGGTGAGACAGACGCAATCGCGTTCTGTCCCGGTCAAAAAGGCTGCCTCGAATCCGCGCCACGTCGATACCCTCTCGACGCGCCGTTACATCTTCGAACCCCGCAATGAGGGCAATCCCAACAGCTGGATCGCGAAGCTCGAGCGCTCCATTCCGCGTGGGTTCGGCATGGCCGCAACCGTCACGCTGCTGCTCGGCGCAGGAATTTTCGGCGTGATCCGGGGCGGGCATGCCGAAAACGTCGTGAATGCGCTCGACGATACCCGCAACGGGCTCGCCAATTCGGTCGGTTTTCGAATCACGTCGGTCGCTGTCTCCGGCCGCAAACAATTGACGCAGGATGAGGTGCTCGCGGTCGGTGGCGTCACCGGCCGCTCGTCGCTCCTGTTCCTCGACGCGTCCACGGTTCGCGACCGCCTGAAGGGCGATCCCTGGATCGCGGATGCCACGGTGCAGAAACTCTATCCGGGCCGGCTTCAGATCGACCTCACCGAGCGCACGCCGTTTGCCTTGTGGCAGGAAGAGGGCCGTGTGTCCGTAATCGCCGACGATGGAACGGTGCTCGAGCCCTTCACGGGTGGGAGGTTCCGCTCGCTGCCGCTGGTCGTGGGCCAACGCGCGCAGGAGGAGGCGCACCAGTTTCTCGATCTGCTGTCGCAATATCCGAAGGTGCGCGAACAGGTTCGCGCTATCGTGCTGGTGGGGTCGCGGCGCTGGAATCTTCGCCTGACCAACGGCATGGATATCCGCCTTCCCGAGGCCAACGTCGAAAAGGCGCTGGCGACGCTGACAAAGCTCGACAGTGAGGAGCAACTGCTGTCGCGCGATATCGTCGCCATCGACCTGCGGCTGCCGGACCGGCTGACTGTGCAATTGTCGGATGATGCCGCCAAGGCGCGCGCCGATGCGCTCGCTGCGGCCGCCAAGCAAAAACGCAAAGCCGGTGGTGACGCATGACCGGTCACAGCCGCTCACAGACCCCGAAAACACGGCCGATGCCGCCGAACAAGACGGCCCTGGTGGCCGCGCTCGATATCGGATCGAGCAAGATCGCCTGCCTGATCGCGCGGCTTCGTCCCTGTTCCCCGAGCGAAACGCTGCGTGGCCGCAGCCATGCCGTCGAGCTGATCGGGATGAGCCATATCCAGTCACGCGGTGTCAAAGCGGGCGCGGTGTCTGATCTCAACGAATGCGAGCACGCCGTTCGCCATGCGGTCGCGCTGGCCGAGCGGATGGCAAAGGTCCGGGTCGAATCGGTCCTGCTGTCGATGTCGTCGGGGCGGTTGTCGGGTCACCTGATGGAAGCATCTGCGGAAATTCGCAGTGGAGCGGTCAGCCAGTCCGACCTCGATCGGGTCGTTAGCGCGGGCATGCGCCATGCGACCGGTGAGGGCCGGACGGTTATCCACGCCATTCCGGTCAGCTATTCGCTCGATGGAATCAAGGGTGTGCGCGATCCGCGCGGCATGGTCGCCCACCAGTTCGGCGTCGATATGAATATCGTGACAGCCGACGCCTCAGTGGCCAAGAATCTGATGCTGGTGGTCGAGCGCTGCCACCTTAATGTCGAGGCGATCGCGGCGAGTCCTTATGTCGCAGGCCTGTCCGTTCTGACCGACGACGAGAGCGATCTGGGTGCGGCGGTCATCGACATGGGCGCCGGCACGACGACCATTGCCACCTATTCGGGCGGCCAGTTCGTTCACGCCTCCGGCTTCGCGCTCGGCGGGCAACATGTCACCATGGATTTGGCCCGGGGACTCGGTGCATGCATTGCAGATGCCGAGCGAATCAAGACGTTATATGGCACGGTACTCACCGGCGGAGCCGACGCACGGGAGATTCTAAGTATCCCGACTGTTGTGGGGGACTACGAGGAGCGCGAAGCGCTCCAGAGCGTTTCCCGAGCCACGATTGCGAACATCGTTCGGCAGAGAGTCGAGGAGATTTTTGAGATGGTCAGGGACCGGCTTGCGGATTCCCCTTTCGCAGCAGAGCCCCGCGCGCAGGTCGTACTGACCGGAGGGGCGGCGCAGCTCAACGGCGTGCCTGAACTCGCCACCCGTATTCTGGGACGTCCCGTCCGCGTAGGCCGTCCGCTCGGCTTCGGCAGGCTGCCGAATGAAGCCAAGAGCGCGACATTCGCCGTTCCCGCAGGGCTCCTAGTCTATCCGCAATTCGCTCAACTTGAATACGTCGAACCGCGGCATACGCGGCAGCTCATGACAGGGACCAACGGCGGATATTTCGGAAAGGTCGGACGATGGCTTCGCGAGGGCTTCTGATGACCGACAACAACAACATTCCATCAACGTCTTCGGCGCTGCGCCGAAGTGATCGCGCGCACGCGTAACGAGAGGCACCCATGACGATCAATCTCCAGAAACCCGATATTCGCGAGCTGAAGCCGCGGATCACCGTCTTCGGCGTCGGAGGCGCGGGCGGCAATGCCGTCAACAACATGATCACCGCCGGTCTCGAGGGCGTGGATTTCGTGGTGGCCAACACCGATGCACAGGCCCTGACCATGTCGAAGGCTGAACGTATCGTGCAGATGGGCACACAGGTCACCCAGGGTCTTGGCGCGGGTTCGCAGCCGGATGTCGGCGCGGCGGCGGCCCAGGAAGTGATCGACGAAATCAAGGATCACCTCTCGGGCGCCAACATGGTGTTCGTGACGGCGGGCATGGGCGGCGGCACCGGCACCGGCGCGGCCCCCGTGATCGCCGCGACCGCGCGCGAAATGGGCATTCTCACCGTCGGCGTCGTCACCAAGCCGTTCCATTTCGAGGGGCAGCGCCGCATGCGCACCGCCGAAACCGGAATCACTGAGCTGCAGAAGGTCGTCGACACGCTGCTGATCATCCCGAATCAGAACCTGTTCCGGGTTGCCAACGAGAAGACCACCTTTGCCGACGCCTTCGCGATGGCCGACCAGGTGCTGTACTCGGGTGTGGCCTGCATCACCGACCTGATGGTCAAGGAAGGCCTGATCAACCTCGACTTCGCCGACGTTCGCGCCGTGATGAAGGAGATGGGCAAGGCGATGATGGGCACGGGCGAGGCAACCGGCGAGAAGCGTGCGCTGACCGCTGCCGAAGCTGCGATCGCCAATCCGCTGATCGATGATTCGTCCATGAAGGGTGCGCGCGGCCTGCTGGTCTCGATCACCGGCGGCAAGGACCTCACCCTGTTTGAAGTCGACGAAGCGGCCACCCGCATCCGCGAGGAAGTCGATCAGGATGCCAACATCATCGTCGGCGCGACTTTCGACGAGGCGCTCGATGGTATTATCCGCGTGTCCGTCGTGGCCACCGGTATCGATCAGGTTGCCGGCCGGGCGGCGATTGCGCCGACCGCGACCGCAGCTCCGGCCCTCAGCGGCAGCCCCGAAAACCGCCTTGCCGAACTGACCGCGCGTCTTCGCGCCGACAACCTGCGCGTCGCCGAACGGATGCAGAAGACGGAGGCCGGCCCGGCTGCTCAGCAGGCGCGCGCCACCGCCGATCAGATCGATCGCGCCGCGCTGGCCGCGATCGCAGAGGCCGTCTCGCCGGCAGCCCCTCCGGCGCCCGCTGCTGCGTCCTATGGTGACGTCAGCATCCGTCCGATCCCGCCGAAACCCTCGCTGTTCCCTGAGCGCGAAGAACCGGCGGCGATTCACGAGCCGGCTCCGCCGCAGGCGTTCATTCCGCCGTCCGCTGAGCGGATGCCGATGCGTGCGCCGCGGATGCCGAATTTCGATGAACTGCCGATGCCGGCACAGAACGAAATCCGCAAGGCACGCGGCGACATGCAGGAAGAGCATCCGCAGAAGACCCGGACCTCCTTGTTGCAGCGTCTCGCTAATGTCGGCCTTGGTCGCCGCGAGGAGGAGCCGCACGCCGCTCCGGCACGTGCCGCGATGCCTCAGATGCAGCCGCTGCCCGAACGTCGGCCGCAGCGTCCGAATCCGGCCAACATGGCAGACCCGGTATCGGAATACGGACGCCGTCCGAATCCTCAGGGCCTCGATATGCACGGCCGTCCGGCCCCGGGGACACCCGCAGCCGACGACCACTTGGATATCCCGGCGTTTCTGCGGCGGCAGGCGAACTGATTTCCGTAACAATGACAAAAACGAGAGCGCCCCGATCCTGTGGACGGGGCGTTTTCTATTCCGGACGATAAAGTGATTGTTATCCCTGTAAGGTTTTGAATCTGTTATCAAAAATTATTGTCCGCAAACGCGGGGCGTTTTGACCGGGCGGTCAATTGTGGCAAGACCTCGCAGGAGATGCGGCGGGTTTGGGGTAACAATCGGTAAACAAGCGTGACTGGCACTCCATCAGCCAATCGTTAAGGTCATCGCTGTTGGGGACGATCTTCGAATCATTAGGTTGGCTAGTTCCGGCCTTCGGTTCTTGATTGTTAAGTTTGGGATGAAGGCGGGGATGAAGTTTAGCCGACAGACGACGTTGCGCACGCACGTCACAATGACGGGTATTGGCGTTCACTCAGGCGCACCCGTCAATCTCGTTCTCGGACCGGCACCGGTCGATACCGGTTTCGTTTTTGTCCGTTCCGACACCAACCGCGAAATTCGCGCTTCCGCCTTCGCCGTCACCGCCACTGAACTGCAGACCGTTCTGGGCGATAAAGTCGGTCCCATCGTCTCCACCGCCGAACATGTTCTCGCCGCGCTGCGCGGGATGGGCGTCGATAACGCCACCATCGAAGTCGATGGTCCTGAAATTCCGATCATGGACGGCAGCGCCGCACCGTTTGTTGCCGCGATCGAAAATGCCGGTGTCGTGCAGCAGTCAGCGCCGCGCCGCTTCATCGAAGTCCTTAAGCCCATCAAGGTCGTACTCGGCGAATCGCTTGGCGAACTGCGCCCTTACGCTGGCGGGTTCCGCGCCGAAATCGAGATCAATTTCTCCAATCCGCTGATCGGCCGTCAGGCTTACAATCTGGATCTTACGCCGGAGACGTTTCGCCGCGATATCGCTCGCGCGCGCACCTTCGGTTGCATGAAAGACGTCGCCCGGCTGCTCAATGCAGGTTTTGCTCGCGGCGCTTCGTTCGACAATTCGGTGGTGTTCGATGACGATCGTCTGCTGAACGCCGAGGGCCTGCGCTATGCCGACGAGTGCGTCCGCCACAAGGTGCTGGATGCGGTAGGCGATCTCGCGCTTGCAGGCTTGCCGCTGCTCGGCCTGTATCGGTCGGTGCGTGGTGGCCACAAGATGAATCATGCCGTGCTGACGGCGTTGATGAATGATCGCCACGCCTGGCGGGTGGTCGAGGCCGAGCCGGTGGCTGCACGCCGTCGCACCTCGGTGGCCGATGCGGTCGGCACCATGCTCGGTGGCGGCATCGTCGCCCCGGCCTTCGCGCCGGACGTTTCCTGAGCTTCCCCCGCCGGCTACAGCCGGTGGTGGCAACAAAACCGCGTGTGATAGCTGTTTCAGTCGCCTTAATGCGGGCGAAATGTGTACCTATCCGGTTGGTCAGAAACTCGATTTCGGATAGACAAGCTGCGGAACGCTGACGGGACCATCGTCCACGGCGATTTCGGTTGCTTCACTCAGGTCTTGCAAAACGTATGACGACGCATGTGCGCCATTTAACCGAGCGGCCCTTCCTCAATCGTATTGCGCGGCACGCTCGCGTTGCCCGACTCGCCTTTGGTGTCGTGATGATCTCCGTGCCGCTGGCAGCCTGCGGCACCGGCGACCTGTTCGATAAGTTCTTCAAGAAGGACGAGACATTCGTCGATGAGCCGGCAGACAAGCTCTATAATCAGGGCCTGTACCTGCTGAACGAGAAGAAGGATCGCAAGGCCGCGATCAAGAAGTTCGAGGAGGTCGACCGCCAGCACCCGTATTCGGACTGGGCGCGCAAGTCGCTGCTGCTGTCGGCCTACGCCTCGTACGAGGCCGGCGATTATGACGAATGCATTTCCTCGGCCAACCGCTACATCAGCCTGCATCCGGGCAGTCCGGATGCAGCTTACGCACAGTATCTGGTGGCGGTGTCGAACTACGATCAGATTCCGGACATCAGCCGCGATCAGGGCCGCACCGAGCGGGCCATCAACGCTCTGGAAGAAGTGATCCGGAAGTATCCAAATTCGGAATACGCCAACACCGCCAAGCAGAAGATCCAGGGCGCGCGCGATCAGCTCGCCGGCAAGGAAATGGCGATCGGTCGCTATTATATGCAAAAGAAGGATTACGCGGGCGCCATCAACCGCTTCAAGGTCGTGGTGACGCAGTATCAGACCACCCGCCATGTCGAGGAAGCGCTTGCCCGTCTGACCGAAGCCTACATGGCGATCGGCATCGTGGGCGAGGCACAGACCGCGGCTGCCGTGCTTGGCCACAACTTTCCTGATAGTAGCTGGTACAAAGACGCCTACAATCTTGTAAAGTCCGGCGGTGTCGAGCCAAGTGAGAACAAGGATTCTTACATCAGCAAGGCATTCAAGAAGTTCGGTCTGGGATAGGACTCGTCTGAAATGCTGGCCCGCCTTTCGATCCGTGACATCGTCCTGATCGAGCGGCTCGATATCGATTTCACAAGAGGCCTCGCCGTGCTGACCGGAGAAACCGGTGCGGGCAAGTCCATTCTGCTCGATGCATTCGCGCTGGCGCTCGGTGGGCGCGGCGACGCCAGCCTGGTGCGGCATGGAGCCGAGCAGGGGCAGGTGACGGCCGTGTTCGACGTGCCGAAGAATCATCCCGCAACCGCGATCCTGAAAGACAACGGCCTCGACGATACCGGCGAGATGATTTTGCGCCGTGTGCAGCTTGCCGATGGGCGGACCCGCGCCTTCCTCAATGACCAGGCCGTGAGCGTGCAGACGCTCAAGGGCATTGGCGCCAGCCTCGTCGAGATTCATGGCCAGCATGACGATCGTGCGCTGGTCGATGCGGCGACCCATCGCCGCCTGCTCGATGCATTTGCCGGTCTGGAAAAGAGCGTGGAGGCCGTTCAGGGCTTCTGGGACGCGCGCCGCACGGCGCGGACGGAGTTGGACGCGCACCGCGCCGGTATGGAACGCGCCGCGCGCGATGCCGACTATCTGCGGCACGCGTCGGACGAATTGATCGCGCTGAAGCCGCGGGACGGCGAAGAGACGCAACTCGCCGAACGGCGTACGGCGATGATGCAGGGCGAGAAAATTTCCGAGGATTTGCGCGAGGCGCTCGCCGCTGTCGGGGGGCCGCATTCGCCGATTGCCGCCGTGGCCGCCGCCATCCGGCGGCTGGAGCGCCGCACAGCCAGCGCACCGAAGCTTGTCGACGATGCGCTCAAGTCAATGGACGTCGCGATCAACGCGCTGGCCGATGCCGAACATTATCTGAACTCGGCAATCCAGGCCGCCGATTTCGATCCGGCCGAACTGGAGCGGATCGAGGAGCGGCTGTTCGCGCTGCGCGCCGCCTCGCGAAAATACTCGACACCGGTCGACGGACTGGCCGCCCTGGCGGAAAAGTTCAAATCCGATGTTGCCATGATCGATGCCGGGGCCGATCGCCTGAAGGTCCTCGAGAAAGCCGTCGGCGAGGCTGATGCCGCCTATCTGGACGCCGCAAAGAAACTTTCGGCCGCACGCACCAAGGCGGCGGACAAGCTGAACAAGGCGGTGAACGCCGAACTCGCGCCGCTCAAACTCGAGCGGGCGAAGTTCTCGACGCAGATCGACAGCGATCCGCAGTCTCCCGGACCCGAAGGCTTCGATCGCGTCGAATTCTGGGTGCAGACCAATCCGGGCACCAAGCCGGGGCCTCTGATGAAAGTGGCGTCGGGCGGTGAGCTGTCGCGCTTTCTGCTGGCGCTGAAAGTTGTGCTGTCGGATCGCGGCTCGGCTCCGACGCTGGTGTTCGACGAAATCGATACCGGCGTGGGCGGTGCGGTGGCCGACGCAATCGGTGCGCGGCTGGCGCGGCTGGCCGAGAAGGTGCAGGTCATGGCGGTGACGCATGCGCCGCAGGTCGCGGCGCGCGCCGATCAGCACTTATTGATTTCGAAAGAGGCGCTCGACAAAGGCAAGCGCGTAGCCACGCGCGTTGCGCCTCTGCTGAAGGACCACCGCCGCGAGGAAATCGCGCGGATGCTGGCGGGTGCGGAAATCACCGCCGAGGCGCGGGCGGCTGCGGAACGGCTGCTGAAAGCCGCGACGGCCTAAGCTGTGCAATCGTTGTTCTTGGTCTCGGGGCCGCGCTTGTCGCGGGCATCGACGTCTTTTAAAGACGGAAATCAGACGTGGATTGCCGGATCGGGCCGGCTGACGGGAACCATGGCCGCCAAACCGAAGAAAGCCCCCATCGCCGTTGACCAGCTCACCAAGGCGCAGGCCAAGGTCGAACTGACACGCCTCGCGCTTGAGATCGCGATGCACGATGAGCGCTACTATCAGAAAGACGCGCCGACGATCTCGGACGCGGACTATGACGCACTGCGTCAGCGCAGCGATGCCATCGAGGCTAGGTTTACCGATCTGGTCACGGCGGAATCCCCGTCACAAAAAGTCGGCACGCAACCCTCGCGCGCCTTCGCCAAGGTGCAGCACGCGGTGCCGATGCTCTCTCTCGGCAACGCCTTCAGCGACGAGGATGTCACCGATTTCATCGCGCGGGTACGGCGCTTTCTCAATCTGCCGGCGGATGAATCGTTCGCGGTCGTCGCCGAGCCGAAGATCGACGGTCTGTCGCTTTCGCTGCGCTATGTCGATGGTGAACTCGTCACTGCGGCAACGCGTGGCGACGGATTTGAAGGCGAGGATGTGACCGCGAACGTGCGGACGATCAAGGATGTTCCTCACAAGCTCATAGGACACAAGATTCCGGCGATCTGCGAGGTGCGCGGCGAAGTCTACATGATGCGCGAGGATTTTCTGGCGCTGAACAGGAAGCAGGAGAAGGCCGGCGAGACGGTGTTCGCCAATCCGCGCAATTCGGCGGCGGGATCGTTGCGGCAGAAGAATGTCGCCATCACGGCATCGCGTCCACTGAAGTTCTTCGCCTATGCGTGGGGCGAAATGAGTGAAATGCCGAAGACCACTCAGTTCATGATGGTCGAGTGGCTAGGTGGCGCCGGTTTTGTCGTCAATCAGTTGATGACGCTGTGTCACAGCGTCGATGAGTTGATCGCATTCTACCGCAAGATCGAGACCGAGCGCGCTTCACTGCCCTATGACATTGACGGCGTCGTCTACAAGGTCGACCGGCTGGACTGGCAGCAGCGTCTCGGCTTTGTCTCGCGCAGCCCGCGCTGGGCGATCGCGCACAAATTCGCCGCCGAGCAGGCGACCACTGTATTGGAAAAGATCGATATTCAGGTCGGCCGCACGGGGTCGCTGACGCCGGTGGCGCGGCTTGCGCCGGTCACGGTCGGCGGCGTCGTGGTGCAGAACGCGACGCTGCATAACGAGGACGAGATCGCGCGCAAGGATATTCGCGAGGGTGACACCGTAATCATCCAGCGCGCGGGCGACGTGATTCCGCAGGTGGTTAGTGTGGCTCTCGACAAGAGGCCGAAAAATTCGAAGCCTTACTCATTTCCTCACACCTGTCCGGTGTGCGGCAGTCACGCTGTGCGCGAAGAGGGCGAAGTGGTGCGGCGTTGCGTCGGCACTTTCATCTGTCCCGCGCAGGCGGTGGAACGGCTCAGGCATTTTGTCTCGCGGCTGGCGTTCGATATCGATGGTCTCGGCGAGAAGCAGATTCAGGAATTTTATGACGAGGGCCGGGTGATGTCGCCGGTCGATATTTTCACCCTGCGGCAACGCGATTCTCGCTTGCAGAAGAAGCTCGCCGACCGTGAAGGGTACGGCGAGGTCTCGACGCGCAATTTGTTCGAAGCGATCGAGGCGCGGCGGACCATCCCGCTGCATCGTTTCATCTTCGCGCTCGGCATTCGTCATATCGGAGAGGGCAACGCCAAGCTGCTGGCGCGTCACTACCATACGATCGAACGTTTTCGCGAGGCGATGGTCGATGCGGGCAAGGGCGCACATGATGGCAACGAGGCCTATCAGGAGCTGACCTCGATCGAGGGTATCGGGCCGATCGTGGCCGATGCCATCGTTGAGTTCTTCGCCGAAAAACGCAACGTCGGGGCGATGAACGATCTGCTCGACGAATTGAGCGAGGTGCTTCCGGCGGAAAAGGCGCGGAGCGATTCCGCTGTCGCCGGCAAGACCGTGGTCTTCACCGGATCGCTGACAAAATTCACCCGCGACGAAGCCAAGGCGCAGGCCGAACGGCTTGGTGCCAAGGTCTCCGGCTCCGTCTCAAGGAAGACTGACTATGTTGTCGCCGGAGAAGAGGCAGGCTCCAAGCTCACCAAGGCGAAAGAGCTCGGTGTCGCAGTTCTCACCGAAGATGAGTGGCTGGCTTTGGCCGGCGGCTAGGCCGAGCCGAGAGGCGCGGTCGCGGCTTCCAGCCACACTTTTGTCAGTTCGTCGTCCAGCAGCGGCTTGATCTCGCGCCGGACGCGCGCGTGGTAGCCGTCGATCCAGCTACGCTCGGCTGCACTGAGTTGCCCGACATCGATCAGGCGGCGATCGATCGGGGCAAGCGTCAGCGTCTCGAATGCGTTCATCGATTTTTCCGCGCCCTTGATGTTCGCCTCCACAATCAGTTCGAGGTTTTCGATGCGGATGCCGTAGGCACCGGCTTTGTAATAGCCGGGTTCATTCGACAGGATCATGCCTCGCCGCAGCGGCGTATAGCCCAGCTTGGAAATACGGCCTGGTCCCTCGTGCACGGACAGGTAGCTGCCAACGCCGTGTCCGGTACCGTGTTCGAAATCAAGGCCGGCCTGCCAGAGGAATTGCCGCGCCAGCGTGTCGATCTGCACACCTGAAGTTCCATCCGGGAAGATCGCGGTCGCAACCGCGATGTGCCCGCGCAGCACGCGGGTGAAACGGTCGCGCATTTCGGCGGTGGGTTCGCCGATTGCGATGGTGCGCGTCACGTCTGTGGTGCCGTCTTCATATTGCGCGCCGGAATCGATCAACAGCAGGTCACCCGGCTTAATGCGCTGATTGGTCTTTCGGGTGACGCGGTAATGCACGATGGCGCCGTTCGCGCCGGTCCCTGAGATGGTCGGAAACGAAACGTCCTTCAATGCGCCGGTGTCCCGGCGGAAGGTTTCAAGCGCCTCCGCAGCATCGATTTCCGTCAGCCCGGTTCTCGCTTCGCGGTCGACCCAGGCCAGGAAGCGCACCAGCGCTGCGCCGTCGCGGTGGTGCGCGGTCCGCGTTCCGGCGATTTCAGCGGCGTTCTTGATTGCTTTGAGCAGTAGCACGGGATCGGTCATCCGCCGCGGCTTGCCTCCGGCCGCGATTACGGCGCGGCTGAGCGCGTCTGCCGCGGTCGCGCTGTCCAGCCCGATCACCGCGTTGTCCTTCGCCGCTTCCGCGAGGGTCGGCAGCAGCGTGTCCGGTTCGGCGATGGTGACGAGATTTTCCAGATGGTCGCGTACCGCATTCGAGAGCTTGCGGTGGTCGATGAAGATCGTCGGCCGTCCATCCTTGGGCAGCAGCGCGTAGGACAGCGGCAACGGCGTATGCGCCACATCCGAGCCACGGATGTTGAAGGTCCATGCGACGGCGTGTGAGTCGGACAAGACCAGCGCATCGACGGCGAGCTTCTCGATTTCGGCACCAATCCGCGCGAGCTTGTCGGCTTCGCTCTCGCCTGCGAATTGCAGGCCATGGAGTTTCACGGGCCCAAGCGGTGGCTCCGGGCGCTCGGTCCAGATCGCATCGACCGGGTTTGCGGTGACGGCCACAAGCTCGGCACCGGCCTGCTCGCAGGCCCGCTGCAGCCGTTCCGTTGCCGCTGTGGTGTGCAGCCACGGATCAAAACCGAGGCGGTCCCCGGATTTGAGATGCCGGCCCAGCCATTTTTCCGGCGGGGGATCGGCGAGCGGTTCGATGGTCCAGGCCGCCGCATCGACCTGCTGGGCAGCCTGAAGGGTATAGCGGCCATCGACGAAAATCGCTGCGGCGCTGGTGAGAACGATGGCCTGTCCGGCCGAGCCGGTGAACCCGCTAAGCCATGCCAATCGCTCCTCGGAGGGCGCTACATACTCGTTTTGCTGGCTGTCGCCGCGAGGAATCACAAAGCCAGTCAGTCCCTGCCGGACGATCTCCTCGCGAAATGCGGCCAGCCGCGCAGACAGCGCGATGCCGCCTTCAGTATCTTCAAAGGTCTGGAATTGAGCCTCAAACATCCGCCGTCCTTACCACTGCACCGTTCTGGCACGTTCTATGCTTTATAAAACCTTAACTGGGAAGGCGGAGGAACGATATGGGACCGCATGAGTTCCAACATACTCCGCGTGGAAACGCGGGGAAGGTGAGCGTCTTCAACTCAACGAGGAGATGAACATGCCGACCTTTACGTTTGAGAAGATCTCTCCCGCCGGGCGGCCTCCGGGCCCGACTATGGCGGTGATGACGCAGCCGGGCGGTGTCGTCAGGCCGCGCGGCGTCATTGTCCAACTGCTCGACAGGCTGGCGGAGTCGCGCATTCGCCGAAGTACGGAGAAGCGGGACGTCAGCTTCACCGAAAACGACATCAGGCCGCGGCGCTAACCCATGCGCTGCATCAGCAGGCTGGTCCAGCCGTCGAGCTGGAGCCTGCGGATCAGCCGCACGCCTTGGCCACGATAGGCCGCGATCACGCCGCGCGCCTGATGGGGCAGCAATCCCGACAGGATTATGAAGGCTGATGGCGCCAGATGCGCTGACATTTCCGGCGCGAGTTTTCTCAGCGGGTTCGCCAGAATATTTGCCATCACCAGGCTGAACGGTCCCATGGCGGCGAAACGCGGCGAGGCAAAGCCGGTCGCGTGAATGGATTCAACATATTCGCCCACGCCGTTCAACCGTGCGTTTTCGGCCGCGACAATCGTTGAACGCGGATCGATATCGCTGGCGAGAATTTTCCGATGCATCGCCTTGGCCGCCGCGATCGCCAGCACGCCGGTGCCGGAGCCGAGATCGAGCACGCGCTTGGGCATGCGCAGGCGCAGCACCTGATCCAGCAACAACAGGCAGCCTCGCGTCGTCCCGTGATGGCCGGTGCCGAAAGCGAGCGCGGCCTCGATCTCAATGCCGAGCTTGTTGGGCGCGATCCGGTCGCGATCGTGATGACCGTGAACGATAAATCGGCCGGCCTCGACCGGGACAAGGCCTTCCAGACTCGATTTCACCCAGTCCTGCGCGGCAATGTCGTCGAACCTCATCGACGCCGCCAACTCGCGGCTCGTCGAAAGCTGAATCAGATCGCGGATCGCGGTCTCATCCGGCGGCGCGGCAAAATACAGCGTCACCTCCCATTGCCCGTCCGGCCGCTCGAACGCGGCCACAGCGACCTCGTCGCCGTCGAATGTCTCCGACAGCAAATCGACGATGCGGCTTGCGGTGCGCTCATCGCCAGCAGCGCAGGAGGCGCGATGGGTGGGGGCCGTCATGGTGCTGGAGACGTCGAGGCTGTTCATAAAGGTCACGAAAACAACGCGTTGCGGAAATCGATACACATGATCGGCACAGGAACATCAAAGGCTTATAAGCGGCTTATACACAGTTTCGACCGTGCCTTTTGCACAGGCACGGTCGTCTTTCGTTCCGGCAAACGTCCACAAGCGATCAACAGAATACCCACCGCTTATCCACAGGTTATCCACAGCTTGTCCACAGGATTCTTCACAGGAAAATCCCCTGGTGGTCGCGCAGCACCGTCTGGGCTGCATTGAAGCCCGGCGCGCCGGTCACGCCGCCGCCGGGATGCGCGCCCGAGCCGCAATGATAGAGGCCCTTCAGCGGCCCGCGGAAATCGGCATGGCCGAGCAGCGGCCGCGCCGAGAACAACTGATTGAGTGTGAGTTTGCCATGGAAGATATCGCCGCCGATCAGCCCGAACTCGCGTTCGAGATCGAGCGGTGTCAGCGCCTGCCGGCCGATCACGCTATGGGCAAAGCCCGGCGCGTACTGATCCACGGTGGCGATCATCAGGTCGGCGACCTCGTTGCGGTGGTCGTCCCACGATTTGCCGTCCGGCAATTCCGGCGCGACGTGCTGACAGAACAGGCTTGCGACGTGCTGCCCGGATGGGCTGAGGCTGTCGTCGAGAGTGGAGGGTATCAGCATTTCGACGATGGGTTCCCGGCTCCATCCGTAAGTCCGCGCGTCCTGATAGGCACGGTCCATATAGCGGAGGCCCGGAGCCATGATGATGCCGCTGGTCAGGTGATCGCCGTGTCCGGGAAGCGCGCTGAAAGACGGCAGCGCGGAAAGCGCGACATTCATGCGGAAGGTGCCGGAGCCGTTGCGATAACGCGCGATGCGATCGGCAAAGGGCTTGGGCAACGAACCTTCGGGCATCAGCCGTGTATAAAGCAGCTTCGGATTGAGATTGGAGATGACATAACGCGCGCGGATCTCCGTGCCATTCTCCAGGGCGACCCCCACCGCACGGCGATCATCGACCAGCACCGTGCGCACGGCCGCGCCGGTTTCGATCTCGGCGCCAGAGGCGCGGGCTGACTTGGCCATCGCCTGCGTAATCGCGCCCATGCCGCCGATTGCATGACCCCACAGGCCCTTCTTGCCGTTCACCTCACCGAACGCATGATGCAGCATCACATAGGCGGAGCCTGCGGCATAAGGGCTTGCATAGTTGCCGACCACCGCGTCGAACCCGAACAGCGCCTTGCACAGATCGCTCTCGAACCATTCGTCGAGGATGTCACCCGCCGACAGTGTGAAGAGGTCAAGCAGCAGGCGCTGGTGCTCGATTGAAAGCTGGCGCAGGATGTTGCCTGTTTCCAGCGCGTTGAAGCCCTCGCGCAGCGCATTCAGGCTGAAGCCTTCGACCACGTTCGGCGGCGCGCGAAGGATGAACTGGCGCAGCACGTCCGCGACGATTTCAAGCTCGCGGTTGAATTCATCGATCCGCAGCGCATCGCGTTCACTGAGCTTCGCCAGCGACTGATGGGTGCGGCCTTCGCCGGTCAGCAGATATGATCCGCCGGGCGAGGGAACAAAATTCTGCGCACGCCGCTCGACGATCCGCAGCCCGTGCGAGGCGAGATTGAGGTCCGCGATCACCCGTGGGTTCAGCAGGCTGACGGTGTAAGCCGCGACCGAGTTCCGAAAGCCCGGAAAAAATTCTTCGGTCACCGCGGCGCCGCCGACCACCTTGCGCCGCTCGACCACCTTCACCTTCAAGCCGCTCATGGCGAGGTAGGCCGAACAAGTCAACCCGTTGTGACCGGCGCCAATAATGATCGCGTCGTACTGTGACATGATCCCTTCTTAAAGGGGCTCCAAGATGCAGGCGAGCAATTTCTGATTGATCGGGAAATTCACGCCCGTGTTATTGCCGCCGACCGGCGCGTGTGGTCCACTCTGAAACAGCCTTGCCGCTGACTGTGCCCATCCGGAGTTTTCGTGACATCGGTTTTGTCTGCAACTGCGGATCATGCGGCCGCTCGCAACCGGGGCATTTTGATCGTTTATACAGCGGCGATCTTTACCAGTGCGCTGCTCCTGTTCTCCGTTCAGCCGCTTTTCACAAAAATGGTGCTTCCGCGCCTCGGTGGATCGCCCGCGGTCTGGTCGGTGGCGATGGTGTTCTTCCAGTCGTTGCTGCTGGCCGGCTATGCCTATGCGCATTTTTTGATGACGATGAAAAATCGCGTCGTCCCGGTCATCATTCATCTTCTGCTTCTCGGGGTGGCGTTCCTGACGCTGCCATTGTCGATCTCGAGTGGCTGGGCGGAGCCCCCGGCCGGGGGCTACGCCTTTTGGCTGCTGGGTCTGTTCGCGGTGTCGATCGGTCTGCCGTTCTTCGCGCTGGCGGCCAACAACCCGATGCTGCAGGCTTGGTTCGTGCGCACCGGCCACCCCGAAGGACCCGATCCTTATTTTCTCTACGCGTCGTCGAACATCGGCAGCTTTCTCGCGCTGTTGTCTTATCCATTCGTGCTGGAGCCGATATTCACGCTTCACACGCAGAACACGATCTGGACCGCGGGCTATGGCGTTCTGATTGCGCTCATTGCGATCTGCGGTGTCGTGATGTTGCGCTCACCGCCTGTTGAACTGGCGCAAGCCGATGAGGGCAAGGCCGTCGCGCCGGATTGGATGCAGTGGGCGGGCTGGGTGTTTCTGGCGGGAGTGCCGTCCGGCCTTTTGATCGCGGTCACCGCGCATATTTCGACGGACGTCGCGGCCGCGCCGCTGCTCTGGGTGCTGCCGCTGTCGCTCTATCTGCTGACTTGGGTTCTGGTGTTTCAGTCGCGCCCGCTGTTGCCGCACGCGTTGATGCTGAAACTGCAGCCGGTCGCGATCGCCGGCGTGATGATCCTGCTGGTGATCGGCGGCGAGCAAAATCTCTTGCTCACACTCGGCGCGCATCAACTGTGTTTCTTCATCATCGCCATGGCCTGCCACGGCGAACTGGCGCGAACGCGGCCTGCTGCGTCATATCTCACCACGTTCTACGTGGCGCTGTCGTTTGGAGGAATGATCGGCGGATTGTTCGCCGGGCTTCTCGCGCCGTTCGCGTTCTCGTGGATCGCGGAATATCCGATCCTGCTGGCGCTGGCCGCGCTGTGCCGCCCGCCGCAGGAGGCACCCGCAACGAAGCTGAGCAACTGGATCTGGCTTGTCGCCATCGTGGCGACGGTAATTCTGATCAAGGTTGCTTACAGCACCGGACACCCGGAAGCGTTTCTGGAAACCCGGCGGGTCTGGGTGGTGAGTGTCATCGCGGGGATCGCGGCTGTTCTTGCAACGGCGATGCGGATCGATCGCTGGCGGCTGGCGGCGCTGATTGCCGCGGGGCTTGTGCTCATCCGTGTCTACCCCGCCGATGAAGGCCGGGTGGAAACGGTGCGTAGCTTCTTCGGCGTGCACAAGATCGTGGAGACGGCGGACGGAAAATATCATGTGCTGATGCACGGCACCACTATCCACGGCGCGGAGCGGATCAAGAACGACGACGGCACCCCGGTCACCGGACGGCCTGAGCCGATCAGCTACTACCATAATGATGGCGGCATCGGGCGCGCAATCGCGGCCATTCGCGCCCGCAAGGGCAGCCCGTTGCGGGTCGCCGTGATCGGGCTGGGCGCGGGCACGCTCGCCTGCCAGGCCTATCCGGGAGAAACGTGGAAATTCTTCGAGATCGACCAGGCCATGGTCGATACCGCGCGCGATCCGAAATACTTCACCTACATCCGCTCTTGCATGCCGGACATGAAGCCGGTGATCGGCGATGCGCGGCTGACCTTCGCCAAGGAGCCCGAGGGCATCTACGACCTCATCATTGTCGATGCCTATTCGTCCGACGCCATTCCCATTCACCTTGCGACAGAGGAGGCGATGGCGATCTACAAGGACAAGCTTGCGCCGCATGGTGCGGTGGTGATGCATGTCTCTAACCGGCACCTTGAGCTTGCCAGCGTCATCGTCGGCATCGCGGATGCCAACGATCTCAAGAGTTGGGTTTATGATGAGGATTCAAACCGCGACGATGAATACATCTATCCGACAAACGTCGTCGTCAGCGCGCGTGACGAGTCCGATGTCGGCACGCTGGCGTCGGATGACAAATGGGAGCTGACCGAGCCGACGGAGGGGGAAAGCGTATGGACCGACGACTATTCGAACATCCTCGGTGCCGTTTACCGCCGCCTGCGCGACGGTGAATGACTCAGTAGCCGCGCTGATAATAGAAGCGCGGGTCGGGCTGGCGATCATCGTCGGATTGCGCATAGCTGCCGTCGGAATACCCCTGGCCGTAGCGCGGATCGACATAGATGCGGCGGCTCGGATTGCGCGGGTCCGGCGCGGAAACCACGCCGCGATTGCCATAGGTGTAACTGTAATAAGGCTGACGCGGCTGGCGGGTCTGGTACTGCGGGGCATAGTCGGCGTCATCTCCCGGGCGGTCGTAAGTCGCGTCGGAGGGGATGCGCTGCGGCACCGTGTTGAGAGGTTGCCCCGGCGCAATGGCGCCATCCGCGTCCAGCGACGAGTTGTCGCGTGTGGCGACATTGCTGCGCGCACGGGCCAGAGCGATGCGCGATGAGCCGGTTAACGTCACCGTGGTTTTGAACAGGCCTTCCTGCTTCACCAGATTCCACAACGTCGTGGCATTGGCGCGCGACAGCCGCACGCAGCCATGGGACACCGGTGTGCCGAGGTTCTTCACCGAGTCTGTGCCATGAATGGCGTGTCCCATCCTGGTGAAGAAGATCGAATGCGGCATCGGCGCATCGTCGAATTCCTTGGAATAATGGTCTTCCTCCATCCGGAATGTCTTGAACGAGCCATTTGGCGTCTCATGGGAGGGATTGCCGCTGGAGACTGGCCAGCGATAACGCATCTGGCCATCGACCGAAACGGTCATTTGCTGGAGGTCCTTGTTGACTTCGATATCCACCGCTGCCTGCGCGGCAGGCGCACTGGCCGCGACCAGAAACGCCACGGCCGGAATAATGAACAAACGCATGTTACGCGATCTCCAGCAAGCCAAGGATTGTTCTAGCAAAGCTAAGCGCTGAAGATGGCCTTTTCCAGCGGTCAATCATAAAACGCCGAACCAAGCCGTAGGTTCAAAATCAAGCTAAGCTGGGCACGTTAACGATGCCGTGATGCTGATGCGAAACCTTTTGGCCGATTGTGGCGTTACATGGGCTCAGTTCGTTCCTTTGAATGGATAAAAATCGAAAGAAGATGATGATGAAAGCAAGTGCTGCGACCCGTGCAAAGACCTTTACCTATCGCCCGCTGCTCTGGGCAGCCGCTTTGGCTTCCGTACTAACGATCACAATCCCGTTTGCTGGCCATGCGCAAGGCATCGTCCGCGGCGCTCAAGAAGGCGCCTATCGCGGTAACCGCGCGGCCGGTCCGGTCGGCGGCGTGGTCGGCGGTGCGGTTGGTGCCGGCGTCGGCGGCGCGGTCGGCGCGGTCAACGGCGTGTTGGGGATCCCCAATCACGGCTACCGTCACCGGCATTACCGCAATCGGCGCCATTATCACCGTCACTATTGATAGCGTTGCTTCAAATAAAAAACGGAGCCGGACAATTCCGGCTCCGTTTTTTGCTTGTCGTTTTTCCAGTGATCAACCGCGCATCGGCAGCGCGGCTCGCGGAGCCGCGACGGAGAGGATCACGTTGATGATGACCGCAACCACGATGTTGAGGATCACTGCGCCGAGACCGACGTAGAACGAGTAGGACGCGTTGCCCAAAGCCAGTGTGGCGAGTGGCTTGAGGCCCTGCCCATGGTTGAAGGCAATCCATGATCCCCAGCCGATGCCGGCGGCCCATCCCAGCAGCAGCGAAGTGGGCCGGAACCAGCGCGTCACAAGACCGAACACGACGGCCGGGAAGGTCTGGAGAATCCACAGACCGCCGAGCAACTGAAGGTCGAGCGCGAACTTCGTCGGCAGGAAAAGGATGAACGCGAGCGCGCCGACCTTGACCACCAGCGAGGTGATTTTGGCAACATGTGCCTCACCCGGATGGTCAATGTTGGGATTGATGAACGCCTTCCACACATTGCGGGTGAAAAGGTTTGCTGCGCCGATGCTCATCACCGCCGCCGGCACAAGCGCGCCGATGCCGATGGCGGCAAACGCGAAGCCCGTGAACCAGGACGGGAAGAGGGTCTTGAACAGCGCCGGTACGACGTCGGTCGGCGAGGCGACCTTTACACCTGCGGCATAGGCCATGTAACCGAGCAGGGCGATCAAGCCGAGCAGCAGGGTGTAGGCCGGCAGCAGCACCGCGTTCTTGCGGATGGTGTCCGCAGACTTCGAGGCGAACACACCGGTGAGCGTGTGCGGATACATGAAAGCCGCCAGAGCCGAACCCAGTGCCAGAGTGGCATAGGGCAGCATTTGCGCCGGTTTCAGCGTCAGCCCGGTAGCGCCACCCTTGGCAGCGAAGGCGTTGTTTGCAGCTTCGAACACGGCGCCGTAACCGCCGACCTTGGCCGGAACGATCACGACCGCCACCAGCACCACGATGTAGATCATGATGTCCTTGACGAAGGCGATCAGCGCCGGAGCGCGCAGACCGGAGCTGTAAGTGTATAGCGCGAGGATAATGAACGCCGCGATGATCGGGATTTCACCGGTCAGCCCCATCGCCTTGATGACGGCGCCCATGCCGACGAGCTGCAATGCGATGTAGGGCATCGTTGCGACAATGCCGGTCACTGCCACCACGAGTTCGAGCGCACGCGAGCCGGAGGTGCCGAGCACAACGTCGGCCGCCGTGACATGGCCGTTCTTGTGGGCGTTTTTCCAGATCAGCGGCATGATCACGAACACGATCGGGTAGACGACAATCGTGTAGGGCAGTGCGAAGAAGCCATAAGCACCGACCGCGTAGACCACCGCCGGGACCGCGATCACCGTGTAAGCGGTGTAGAAGTCACCGCCGACGAGGAACCAGGTGATCCAGGTGCCGAATTGGCGCCCGCCAAGGCCCCATTCATCGAGGTGGGAGGAGACATCGCCGCGCTTCCAGTTCGCCGCAGCGAAGCCCATGACGGTGACAAGCAGGAAGAAAAAAATGAAGACGCCGGCTGAGGTCCAGTCGATCTGGGGTTCCATAACAATATGTCCGTGAATTCGAGAGGAGACTCAGTTTTCTTCGTCGCGTGGCTGGGACCGGTAGACGATCCAGATCAGCAGCGATGTGATCGGTACCCAGGCGAGCTGGTACCAATAGAAGAAGGGAAAACCGAAAATCTGGGGCTCGGTGAAATTGTAGAACGGCAGCCAGAGGAGCCCGATGAATGGCAAAAGCAGAAGAATCCACATGGGAATGCTCCGAAGATTAGGTGCGACGTAATGTCTCAGGCGCTGACCTAGAATCCTCGGATAGCCGAGTCCACCGTACTAAAGTAATATCTTTGTAACCATCTGATTTATCAGCAGTAACGGCTTTTTATGGGGCATTTAATGGTGCGCCGCGGCAGGGCTTTATCGCTTCAGCTTGTATCCGGTGCGGAAAATCCACCACACGATCACCATGCACAGCACCAGAAATCCGATCGTCATGCCGACGCTGAGGTAGATGCTGACGTCGGCCACCTCGGTGAAGCTCCAGCGGAAACCGCTGATGAGATAGACCACCGGGTTTGCCATGGTAACGTAGCGCCAGACCGGAGGCAGCATGTTCACCGAATAGAAGCTGCCGCCCAGAAACGTGAGCGGCGTCACCACCAGCAGCGGAATTGCCTGCAGCTTCTCGAAACCATCAGCCCAGATACCGATGATGAATCCGAACAGGCTGAAGGTGAGCGCCGTCAGCACCAGAAAAGCGAGCATCCAGACCGGGTGTGCGATCTGCAGCGGCACGAACAGATAAGCCGTTGCCAGGATGATCAGGCCGAGCACGATCGATTTGGTGGCTGCAGCGCCGACATAGCCCAGCACGGCTTCGAACGACGATACCGGCGCGGACAGCAGTTCGTAGATCGTGCCGGTGAACTTCGGGAAATAGATGCCGAACGAAGCGTTGGCAATGCTCTGCGTCAGCACCGACAGCATGATCAGTCCGGGCACGATGAAAGCGCCGTAGCTGACGCCGTGGATTTCGGGAATCCGTGAGCCGATCGCCGAACCGAACACGACGAAATACAGCGACGTCGAGATCACCGGCGAGACGATGCTCTGCAGCAGGGTGCGGAAGGTGCGCGCCATCTCGAATTTGTAGATGGAGCCGACGGCGTTGAAATTCATTGGTGCACCAGATTGACGAAGATCTCCTCGAGCGAGGACTGCGTCGTATTGAGATCGTTGAAGGTAATGCCTGCGGTGCGCAGATCGTTGAGCAGTGTGGTGATGCCGGTGCGCTCGCTCTTGGCGTCGTATGTATAGGTCAGCTCCTGACCGTCCTCGGAGAGCTCCAGACCATAGGCAGCAAGTCCAGCCGGGACCGTGTCGATCCTCTCCGGCAGGCTGAGCTTGAGCTGCTTGCGGCCGAGCTTGTGCATCAGCGTGGCCTTGTCCTCGACCAGGACGATCTCGCCCTTGTTGATGACGCCGACACGGTCGGCCATTTCCTCGGCCTCTTCGATGTAGTGTGTCGTCAGGATGATGGTGACGCCGGAATCGCGCAGTTCGCGCACCACCTGCCACATCGATTTGCGAAGTTCGACATCGACGCCCGCCGTCGGCTCGTCGAGGAACAGGATCTGCGGTTCGTGCGCCAGCGCCTTGGCAATCATGACGCGGCGCTTCATGCCGCCGGACAGTGTGATGATCTGGCTCTTGCGCTTATCCCACAGAGACAGATCCTTGAGGATTTTCTCGACCAGCGCGGAATTCTTGGGCTTGCCGAACAGGCCGCGGCTGAAGGCGGCGGTCGCCAGCGGCGTCTCCCAGGCGTCGGTGTGAAGTTCCTGCGGAACGAGTCCGACCAATTGGCGCGCGGCGCGAAAGTCCCTGACGTTGTCATGCCCGCCGATGGTCACGGTGCCCGCGCTCGGCATCACCAGTCCGCAAATTGTGCCGATCAGCGTGGTCTTGCCAGCACCATTCGGCCCCAGCAGCGCGAAAATCTCACCCTTGCGGATTTCAAGGTTGATGTTCTTCAGCGCGGTGAAACCGGTTTTGTAAGTCTTGCTGAGATTGGAAACGGAGATGATGGGGGGCATGAAATCAGTCTGTCGTCGGCGGGTTTGGCACAGATAGAGGCGTAAACTGTCCAAACAAGGGCTTTGGGCGCCGTTTCTCGCGGGTGTTACGCCCGCGCCACAAAGCTGTCGACGACTTTTTTCTCGCCCGCTTTGTCAAAAGCGATGGTGAGTTTGTTGCCGTCGACTCGTGTGACCTTGCCGTAGCCGAACTTCTGATGAAACACGCGGTCACCAAGCGAGAATTCGGAATCGGTGCCGGTGGATTTCGCGATCAGTTCGCCCTCGATGGTCAGCGGCTTGCGTCCGCGGCCGCCCGCATCGTAACGCGCGCCGGTTTCATCGAACCCGCCGCGGCCGCGATTGGCCTGCGCACGCTGCCAGCCAGGCGTGGCATAGGTCGAGCCGAACGATTCAATGTTGTCGAAGCGCGACGGTCCGTAGCCGCCCGCGCCGCCCCATCCCGAACCGCCCTTGGATTCGGTGACCTCAACATTGTCGGCCGGCAATTCGTCCAGAAATCGTGAAGGAATGGTGGTGGACCATGAACCGTGGATGCGGCGATTGGTGGCGAAGTAGATTTTCGAACGTTTGCGTGCGCGGGTAATGCCGACATGGGCGAGACGGCGCTCTTCCTCAAGTCCGGCGCGACCCTGGTCGTCGAGCGCGCGCTGATGCGGAAACAGCCCTTCTTCCCAGCCGGGCAGAAACACGGTGTCGAATTCAAGTCCCTTCGCTGAGTGCAGTGTCATCAACGACACGGCGTCTTCGTCGGCGCCGCCTTCGCGGTCCATCACAAGAGAGATGTGTTCGAGGAAGCCATGGAGGTTCTCGAATTCCTCCATCGAGCGCACCAGCTCCTTCAGGTTTTCGAGGCGTCCAGCCGCGTCCGCCGAACGGTCCTTCTGCCACATTTCGGTATAGCCGCTCTCATCGAGCACGATCTCGGCCAACTGCGTATGCGGAAGTGAGTCGCGCTGGATGCTCCAGCGGTCGAAGCTGGTCAACAGGTCGCGCAGGCTGCTGCGCGCCTTTGGTTTCAATTCATCGGTCTCGACCACGGAACGCGCAGCCTCCGTCAGCGGGATGCGGCGCTTGCGCGCGACATCGTGCAGCAACTGCACGCTGGCATCGCCCAGACCGCGCTTGGGCGTGTTGACGATGCGCTCGAAGGCCAGATCGTCGGCGGGCGAATTGATGACGCGCAAATAGGCCAACGCATCGCGGATTTCAGCGCGCTCATAAAAGCGCGGACCGCCGATCACGCGATAGGGCAGGCCGAGGGTGACAAAACGATCTTCGAACTCGCGCATCTGGAACGAGGCGCGCACCAGAATGGCGATCTCGTTCAGCTTGTGGTTCTGGCGCTGAAGCTGTTCGATCTCCTCGCCGACCGATCTGGCTTCCTCTTCCGAATCCCACGCGCCGGTGACGGTGACTTTTTCGCCATCGACGTCCTCGGTTCGCAGCGTCTTGCCGAGACGCCCTTCATTGTGGGCGATCAGGTGCGAGGCGGCCGCGAGGATGTGACCGGTCGAGCGGTAGTTGCGTTCGAGGCGGATCACCTTCGCGCCGGGGAAGTCGTGCTCGAAGCGCAGGATATTGTCGACTTCCGCGCCGCGCCAGCCGTAGATCGACTGGTCGTCATCGCCGACGCAGCAGATGTTTTTGGGAGACGGCGATGTGGCGGGCGAGGCTTCATCATCTGCGCTCGGCAGGGCGAGGGGTGACGACGGCGCCTGCGACAGCAGCCGCAGCCACAGATACTGCGCGACGTTGGTGTCCTGATATTCGTCGACCAGAATATATTTGAAGCGGTGCTGATACTGCCGCAGCACGTCGGGGTGCTCACGGAAGATTCGGATGTTCTCCAGCAGCAGATCGCCGAAGTCGGCCGCGTTGAGGATTTTCAGCCGTTCCTGATAGGCGGTGTAGAGCTTGCCGCCCTTGCCGTTGCCGAATACCGAGGCTTCGCCGGCCGGCACCTGCGACGGTGTCAGTCCGCGATTCTTCCAGCCGTCGATCAGGCCTGCGAGCATACGCGCCGGCCATCGCTTGTCGTCGATGCCCTCGGCCTGCAGGAGCTGCTTGAGCAGACGGATCTGGTCGTCGACATCGAGCACGGTGAAATTCGATTTGAGCTGCGCCAGTTCGGCGTGCACGCGCAGGATTCGTCCAGCGATCGAGTGGAAAGTGCCGAGCCACGGCATCCCCTCGACCGTCTGTCCCAGCATTTCGCCGAGCCGGTGCTTCATCTCGCGGGCGGCCTTGTTGGTGAAGGTCACCGACAGGATTTCGGAGGGGCGGGCGCGGCCAGTCGACAGAATGTGCGCGATGCGCGAGGTGAGGACGCGCGTTTTGCCCGTGCCCGCACCGGCGAGCACCAGCACCGGGCCATCCAAGGTTTCGACGGCATCGCGTTGCTCGGGATTGAGCGCCAGCAGATATTGCGGTGCTGCCGAGGCGCGCGCACGCGCTGCAATCCCGCCAGCGGCAGGCTGATGGGTCGGGACGTCTGTGGAGCGGCGGACAGGTTCAGTCATGCGATTCGATTTTGCCCACGATGGCACGCGGGAGGGCGAAAGGGAGCTTCTAATCGGGGAATTGGTCAAGATATAGGGTTTGGCCGCCCGTTCGCACAGGTTGTGGCCGTTATTCGGGGCCACAGCCAACTTGTTCCCATCAACCGCAGTTATTTCGTCGCATGGGAAGCCGAAAAAACCCGGAACTTTCGATTTGGCGCCGGATTGGTTCAGCAAAGGAGCTGTGAGCTCCAGGCCAGTTTCGGGAGAATGTCATGTTGAGCTGGGTTGTTACTTTTCTGGTCATCGCGCTGGTCGCCGGGCTTCTCGGCTTCGGCGGCATTGCAGGCGCATCAATTGAAATCGCGAAGATCGTGTTTTTCGTCGCGATCGTACTGTTCGCCGTATCCGCCCTCATTGGGTTGATGCGCGGCGGGCGGCCGACCGTCTAGCGACAGGCTGAGAGGTCTCCTCGGGGAGGGCTCGTGGCTGAAGAACCGGCCGGTCAGCTTGACCGGCCGGTTTTCGTTTGCGACGGTCCGCGCATCTCCCAGGGACAAGAAGACCTCAAATGGCGCCTACCTCGTCAGCATCTTCCTCACAGCCTCCGCAGCCAGGCCTCTCGCTCGCTCTCCAGGCGCTGGCCGCTCGTTTCGGCAATCACCTCATCACATCGCAGGCCGTGCGCGATCAGCACGCCCATACCACGACATGGCTGGCTCCCGAGCCTCCCGACGCTGTGGTGATGATGCGAAGCACGGAAGATATTCAGGACGCCGTGCGGATCTGCGCGAAACACAATGTGCCCGTGATCGCATTCGGCGCTGGCACCTCTCTCGAGGGGCATGTCAACGCGCCATTCGGCGGCGTCTGCCTCGATACACGGGAGATGAATCGCGTTCTGGCGGTAAATCCGGACGATCTCGATTGCGTGATTGAGCCGGGCGTCACCCGCAAGGCGCTGAACGAGCACCTGCGCGATCAGGGCCTGTTTTTCCCGATCGATCCGGGCGCCGATGCGAGTCTGGGTGGCATGGCCTCGACTCGTGCATCCGGTACCAACGCGGTGCGTTACGGCACGATGCGCGACAATGTTCTGGCGCTGAAAGTGGTGCGCGGCGATGGCGAGATCATCACCACGGGCCGCCGCGCGCGCAAATCATCGGCTGGTTATGATCTGACCCATCTCTTCGTCGGCGCGGAAGGCACGCTCGGCATCATTTCCGAGTTGACCATCAAGCTGCGCGGCATCCCGCAGAGTATCGCGGCGGGCTCGTGCTCGTTCCAGACCGTGAAGGGAGCATGCGACGCGACCATTCTGGCGATCCAGAGCGGCATACCGCTTGCGCGCATCGAGCTTCTCAACGCCGCACAGGTTCGTGCGAGCAATGTGTACTCGCGGTTGTCGCTTCCCGAGACGCCGCTGCTGCTGCTCGAATTCCACGGCTCCGAAGCGGAAGTCGCCGAGCAATCGGCGATGTTTGGCGAGATCGCCGCGGAATGCGGCGGCGGTGCGTTCGAATGGACGACCAAGCTCGAGGACCGCACGCGGCTTTGGCAAGCCCGCCATGACGCCTACTGGGCGGCCGCGGCGCTCCGCCCCGGTTCGCGGCCGATGTCCACCGACGTCTGTGTTCCGATCTCGCGGCTGGCCGATTGTGTGCTGGAAACCGAGGAGGACATCACCCGGCTCGGCCTGATTGCACCCATTGTCGGCCATGTCGGGGACGGCAATTTCCATTGCCTTATGTTGTGTGACGTCAACAATCCCGAAGAATACCGGCGCGGGCAGGAGTTCGTGCATCGGCTCGCCGAGCGCGCGCATGCAATGGACGGAACCTGCACCGGTGAACACGGCATCGGGCAGGGAAAGCGGAAATATCTCGCCGGCGAGCTTGGACCCGAGGCCGTGCAAGCCATGCGCGCAATCAAGTCCGCGCTCGATCCGCAGGGCATCTTCAATCCCGGAAAAATCCTGCCGCCGCCGTGATGCAAGGTGCTGTGAGTTCGCCACACTTGCCAGTATGATGTGAGGGCACGCGCCGACGCAGGCGCAACCTTCGGGGACATACGTTGCAGACGACGCTGCTCGGGTTGGCGATTGCCGTTATCATCGCGCTTGTCGCGGCGCTGGTCGGCCCGTCTTTTATCGACTGGAATCAGTACAAACCGCAGTTCGAGGCGGAAGCCAGCCGTGTCGTCGGTGCCCCCGTGCGCGTCGAAGGCTCGCTCGACGCACGGCTGTTGCCCGCGCCGATCCTGCGGCTGCGCTCGCTGTCGGTCGGCGCGCCGGGCGACGCAACCAAAATGCGCGCCGACAAACTTGATGTCGAATTCAGTCTCAGCTCGCTGATGCGCGGTGAGTGGCGGGCAACCCAGCTGTCGCTCGCCAACATCGCGCTCGACATTGGCCTGGATTCCAGGGGCGGCGTTGTTGCGCCGTCGAAGGGTGCCTTCAACTTCGGTGTGCTGGCGATCGACAAGCTCGATCTGACCGGCAGCGTCAAGGTGCATGACAGGGCCAGCGGCGCCGAATACGCCCTCAACGACATCTCTTTTAGCGGAGACGTGCGCGCGCTCGGCAGCAACATGCGCGGCGATGGCAATATCGGTCTGTCCGGATCGAAGCAGCCGTTCCGGCTCTCCGTGTCGCAAGCAGGGGACAACACCGGCACCCGTATCCGGCTCGATTTCGATCCGGCGAAAGAGGGCGGAACTTCAACCGGCATCGACGGCGTGCTGACATTCGACCAGCGTGTGCCGCGGTTCGACGGAATGACGAGCCTCGCGCTCCAGTCGGAGCGGCCGTGGCACGTTTCGGCGAAGACCAAGGCCACGCCGTCGGCAGCATCGTTCGAGCAGGCCGAGCTGGTTTACGGGCCGGATGATACCGGCCTGAAATTTGCCGGCAGCGGGGAATTTTTGTTCGGCAAGACACCGCGCCTTCGCGCCTCCGTCTCCGCTCAGCAACTCGACGGTGACCGCGCGCTAACAGGTGAGGCCGCAAACCAGAACCTGATCGATCTCATACGGTCCGGCCTTGGATCGTTGGTCACCTTGCCGCTCGCATCGCAGATCGATGTGAGCGTTGATCGGCTGGTGCTGGCCGGGCGTCCGGTCAATAACCTCAGGGCGACGCTGCGCGGTTCGGCGGAGTCGTGGACGATCGAGAAGTTTTCCTGCATCGCGCCGGGCTCCGCTGTCATTTCGGCCAGCGGCACGACGAAGCCGTCCGCGAAAGCGTTCACGGGTCCGCTCAGGATCGAGGCGAAAGCCGGAAAGGCTTTTTTTGACTGGCTCTATCGGCGCGGCAACGACTTCCGCACGAACGACGCACCGCTGAAACTGGCGGCCGTGGCCAGCATCGGCAAGGACAGCATCGCGCTGGAAAACCTCAAGGGCGATCTGAGCGGCAGCCTGGTGGAGGGCAGTCTTTTCCTGACGGATCGTTCGCTCAAGGTGGCACTCACCTCGCCGTCGTTCGACTTCGCCGATGTGGAAGCGCTGGTTGATCCGGGCGCGATCAGTCTGCCGGCCGAGGCGCAGTTCTCGCTGAATTTCGCGGAGGCCAAACTCAGCAGCCGGACGGTTCGGCCGTTCGTTCTCGATGCATCCTACAAATCAGCCGACCAGCCGTCCCTGTCGAAGGCGTCCGTCAATCTGAATGTCCGGCGTGCGGACCTGACGCCATGGCTCGGGACGCCGAAGATCGTATCGGATCTCACCGGCAGGTTCGTCATCGCCGACAACAAGTTCACCTTGGACAAGTTCGACGGCAAAATCGGTGACAGGCGTATCAAGGGCACTCTCTCGCTGACGCGCGGCAACGACGCCAGCGATATCGGCGGCGATGTCTCTGTCGACAGGATCGAGGTCGCGCCTCTTATCGGCCTGGTACTCGGTGCATCTGGCCGTGATGCGGCCGAGCCGCTCGCGCAAGGCTGGTTCGGATCGCGCGGCTTGCTTGCGGTCAGGGCCGACATTGTTACGCTGCCGGGCGGAGCGGAGTTGACCGCTGCAAGCGGCACGCTGCGCGGCGACGGCACATCATTGTCGATGAGCGATCTGCAGGCAGGGATCGGCAAGGGGACGCTCTCGGCTTCGTTGCAGGCCAAACGGGATTTGTCCGGCACGGCCCTCAACGCCGATGTCAAGATCGCAGACGCGGAGGGGTCGGCGCTGAAGTATCGCGGTCTCGCGGTGCCAGCGGCGCGCGCCTCGGTGCAAGTCACGCTGGCCAGCACGGGGCGAAGCGCGACGGCCTTGAGCAATGCTCTGGCGGGCAACGGCATTCTGACCTTGAGTGACGTTCGCCTGTCCGGCCTTAATCCGGCGGTGTTCGACGCCGCGGTGCAGGCCGCCGACGGCGCCGAAAAATCGGACATCCGCAAAATCGCGGTAGCTACGCTGGACCAGGCGCCGCTCACGGTGCCGTCGCTGCAGGTGCCGTTTGCAATCAATGATGCGCGACTGCAAATCGATCCGGTGACGACGGAAGCCGCAAATGTGCGAACAACGATCTCCGGTGGCTATGATCTTCCGGCCGATCAGGTGGATATCCGGGCCAGCCTGCGCTCCACCGCCTTGAAGGCGCCGTCGCCCGATATCCAGATTTTTGCGCATGGCATGCCGGAGTCGTTGCAGCGGGAGGTCGATACCTCGCTGCTCTCCTCTTGGCTGTCGTTGCGCGAGATCGAGCGTGAGACAAAACGGCTCGACGACCTGGAAAAAGATAGCCGGCCGCCGCCCGCTGCAACACCGCAGCCGCCGCCGGCTCCGGCGAGTGCCGCCGTCACACCGCGGGATGTTCGCCCCGCCGAACCGCTAAAGGAGAGGCCTGCGCCCAAGCCAACCGTTCGGATTCCAGTTGCTCCGCAGCCAAACGTGACGGCATCCGATCCGCGTCTGGCACCTTTGCCGCCTCCGATCGATATCCGCCCGGCGCCCGGAAGCGTGCGGTCACGCAGGCCGGGTGCGCCGCTGCCGCCGCCCGGAGCGACGTTCTAGCTCAGTCGTGCATCGTCGGAGCTAGGGAGGGCGACGTCCGCTTCTCTCCGATGTACATCGCACTGACCGTGCGGCTGCGGAAGTAATCGAGGACGAACAGCCGGATTGCCGACGACAGGTTGCTGGTCTTGCGGTGCTGATCGATCGAGGCGATCTGCATCGATAGTGAAACGCGGCGCCGGGTCGCGATCTCCCTCAGGCTTGTCCAGAAGGCGTCTTCGAGACTGACGCTGGTCTTGTGTCCATCCACCACGACGGAGCGTTTGACCACGGCGAATTCCTTCACCGGGATTGTATTGGGCTCCCTCATGTCACGCTGGTTCAACATCGCATCCTCCGTATCGGCGCGTGCGGGCGACGGCCGTCACGCGGTCGTTACCGGGTGCAAGCGTTGCGAGCGGCGCTCAAATCAAAGACAGGATTGAATAGCCGGCTTTGCATCGGCTCTGTTGCTTCGGCAGATCGAATCATCACCGCGCGCAACACAGCTAACTTAGCGAACGCAAACTACCGCGGATACTCGGTACAAAACCTGATGGGAAGAGTCAGGATGATCGGGGCGGCGATCCGGGTTTCTGCGCACCCCGGCGCCGCGGATCATTCCGCGGCGGCATCGAGGCGTGGCAATTCCTCGGCAACTTCGCTTTTGGGCGCGATAGCGAGCGAGCGGTAGTGATCGAGTACGAACAAACGTATCGCCGAGGAAAGATTGCCTTGCTTGCGCTGGCCGTCGATCTCTCCGACCAGCTCTGACAACGTCATGTTGCGTGCGGAGGAGATTTCTTTCATGCCGTTCCAGAAGGCTTCTTCAAGACTGACACTGGTCTTATGCCCAGCGACAACGATCGAACGTTTGACGACTGGAGATTTCATGACGGTTCTCCGTCGCTACGGCGATGTTGATTAAGGAAGTGGGTGGACCGCTCCTCGGATAATCGTTGCCGTTCCCTCTCGGCCTTGGTTCGGCCGAACTTCGCGCGATTTTCGCTTGCCTCGATTGCGGATCGCTCACGCGCGATCCGCTTCTTGGTCTTTTTCAAGTTGATCAGGTCGCCCACGTCGGCCTCTTGATCGCATTCCAAATTCGCAACCTTGCCACTCTGCGTTGAATGACACTCGGCTGTTCCTCCGAGACCCCTACAACTCGTTGGGACGAAAGTTACATGAGTTATAAGGAGATAACGGGTGCTTGTCATTGGTGTTAGCAGTCACAGAACATTGAAGGTAGTCGCTTGATCTAAGCCTTTAGGCGAAAAAAACAGCATTCTCTTCAAAACGTGTTGAATATGTCGCATCACGCGCGCGCGTTTGTCATTTTTTCCGGACGAACGATCGCATCAAACTCGTCCGCGGTGACGAATCCCAATCGAAGAGCTTCCTCCTTGAGAGTCGTGCCATTCGCGTGTGCAGTCTTGGCAATTTTTGCGGCGTTGTCGTAGCCTATTTTCGGCGCAAGTGCTGTCACAAGCATCAGTGATCGCTGCATCAGTTCATCGATGCGTTTTTCGTCAGCGCGTATGCCGATGACGCAATGCTCCATGAACGAACGCGCGACGTCCGCCATCAGACGAATAGATGTCAACATGCAGTAAGCCATCACCGGCTTGTACACATTCAACTCGAAATGCCCCTGGCTCCCCGCGGTGGTGATTGCGGTTTGATTGCCGAAGATCTGACAGCACACCATCGTCACGGCTTCGCATTGCGTCGGGTTCACCTTGCCCGGCATGATCGACGAGCCGGGTTCGTTCTCCGGCAGAATCAGTTCGCCAAGTCCCGAGCGCGGTCCGGAGCCGAGCAGGCGGATATCGTTGGCGATCTTGAACAGACCCGTCGCGATTGAATTGATCGCTCCGTGCACGAAGACGTAAGCGTCGTTCGATGCCAGCGCCTCGAATTTGTTAGGCGCGGTGACAAACGGCAGCCCGGTGATGCCGGCGACGTGCTTGGCGAACAGAGCGGCGAATTCCGGCTTTGCGTTGAGCCCGGTGCCGACCGCGGTGCCGCCCTGGGCCAGCGGATAAAGATCTTTCACACTCGAGGTCAGCCGCGCGATGCCGCTCTCGATCTGTGCCCTGTAGCCGGAAAACTCCTGCCCCAGTGTCAGCGGGGTCGCGTCCTGGGTGTGGGTGCGCCCGATCTTCACGATCCTGGCGAATTCCTTTTCCTTCGCACGAAGCGCGTCGCGCAATTCGCTGAGTGAAGGGATCAGGTCGTTGACGATCCGCTCGGCGGCGGCGATGTGCATCGCGGTCGGGAATGAATCGTTCGACGACTGGCTCATGTTGACGTGATCGTTCGGGTGCACCGGTTCCTTGGAACCGCGCTCTCCGCCGAGCAACTCGATCGCGCGGTTCGAAATCACTTCGTTGAGATTCATGTTGGTCTGGGTGCCGGAACCGGTCTGCCACACCACCAGCGGAAAGTGATCGTCGAGTTTGCCGTCGATAATCTCCTGCGCCGCCGCCTCGATGGCGCTTGCGATCTTGGCATCGAGCAGCCCGAGTTCGGTATTGGTCCTCGCCGCCGCGAGCTTGACGATTGCCATTGCACGGATCAGCGGCATCGGCATGTGCTCGACGCCGATCTTGAAGTTGTTGCGCGAGCGCTCGGTCTGCGCGCCCCAATACCGGTCCGCGGCGACTTCGATGGGGCCGAACGTGTCGGTTTCCGTACGGGTGGCTTTGCTTGTCATGAGATCCTCGCAAGGCAATCGGCGAGATGGTTCCGGGCGGTCCGGAAAAGGCGGGCAGGTGCACCGCCATTATGGCGAAGGATCGTGACGGGCGCTATGCGCGCGCGTTTAGATTACTTCTTGCGGAAGCGATCCAGCCGGACGACTTCGGCACCGCCCTGCGGATTCGTATCGTCGCCATCGGGATTGTCGTTATCGTCGGCGGCCTCGGCCTTTGCCGTCGCGGGGGGCTCGGCAGCGGGAGCCTCGGCTTCCGTCTCCGCTGTCTCGGCGGTTTCGAATTGCAGCCCGAACTGGACCGACGGATCGAAAAAGCGCGTGATCGAATCGAACGGAACGACCAGCCGCTCCGGAATGCCGCCAAACGACAGTCCGACCTCGAAATGATCGTCGGTGACGATAAGATCCCAGAACTGGTGCTGGAGGATAACAGTCATCTCCTGCGGATACTGCGACTGCAGCCGCGGCGACAGTTTCACGCCTTCGGCCTTGGACAGGAACGTGATGTAGAAGTGGTGCTCACCCGGCAGGCCTTGTTCCGCCGCATCCGTCAAGACGCGCCGGAGCACGCCGCGCAGCGCGTCGCGTGTCAGAACATCGTAGCGGATCAAGTCGGTGGCCATCTGTTAGTCCTGTCAAAACGGTGCGTGCCCGGAGGTCGACTCGCACCCTGGAAGTTATGCTATCGGGTTAAAACGATTGCGTCAGTAGGGTTGTTGCGCCGCAAAGGCAAGCCGTGGACGCGCATAACCTCTCGTAGAACTTGAAGCTTATGTGAAGGTGGAAGTGGAGGCTTCTGTTGCCAGGTGCCTCCGAACCCCGCCTAACGGCGCTTATTCCGTTAGGACTTTAGAGTGGTCTTTCAAACTGCGTTACGCAGCCTGAGCAACCGGAGCATAGTTGTCATTTGCAACTATTGAGAAGCCCGATAACGGCGGAACAATACCGAGAAAAAACTCGCCCTTTACGCCCTCGTCGATCCTGTTTCGCCCCCGCCGAAATCCCGCTGGAAAGGGAGATTTTGGTGGAGGCGCCGGGTGCTGCCCCCGGGTCCGAATGGTTTATTGCGACGGCCATTTATTTCCATAGCCGGTCAAGCCGGCCCTCCCAATATAGGGGGCAATGGTTGACGAAAAAAGCCCTGTTTTCCGCGAATTAACCGGAGAACCTATCGCGTCCAAAGAACGGTGGACGATCACCAGAAATCGATTTGGTGCCCTTCATCCGGCACTTTAAATCGGCGCATGGACGAAATCTCACCGGCCGATTCTGGCGTTCCCGACCTCGCATCCAATCCTCCCACGCTGGTCGAACTGTTCCTGGCCTTTGCCAAGATGTCGCTCGCCGGGTTCGGCGGCGTGCTGGTCTGGGCGCGGCGGGCGATTGTCGAGCAGCATCGCTGGATGACGCCCGATCAGTTTAATGAAGCGTTCGCGCTGTGCCATCTGCTGCCGGGCGCCAACATCGTCAACCTGTCGATTGTCTTTGGCGGGCGCTTTCGCGGCATCCCCGGCAGCATCGCCGCCTTTCTCGGGCTGCTGCTCCCGCCCGCCTTCATCCTGACCATCCTCGGCATCCTTTACGCACACACAGGTAACGCGCCCGCGTTGCAACGCACGCTGGCCGGGATCGCCTGTGCGGCGGTCGGCCTGTTCCTCGCGGTGATCGTGCGCATGATGATCCCGCTGCTCAAGCGGAGAAACCCGGTTGAGGTCGGCTTGATGGTGGCGGTGTTCGCGGCGGTCGGGTTGTTGCGGTTGCCGCTCGCGCTTGTTCTGGTGATCGCGATTCCGCTGAGCATTGTTCTAACCTACCTCTGGCGAAAAAGAGTTGCGGCATGAACACCGGGCTCGGAACCTATCTCAATCTGGCGTGGACGTTCGGAGTGATGTCGCTGCTTGCAATCGGCGGCGCCAACGCCACGATTCCGGAAATGCATCGCGTTGCCGTCGATGTGAACCACTGGCTGACCGACGCGCAGTTCGCCGACATGTTCGCCATCGCACAATTTTCGCCGGGGCCCAATGTGCTGATCGTGACATTGATCGGCTATCACGTGGCCGGGCTGGCCGGCGCGGCGGTGACGACGCTGGCGATGTGCGGGCCGTCCGGTGTGTTCGCTTACTTCGTCGCGAGCTTCTTTCACCGCTCCAGCCATTCGTTCTGGCCCTCGGTGATCCAGGCCTCGCTGGTGCCGTTGTCGATCGGACTGATGGCGGCCGGCGGTTATGTCCTGAGTATGACAGTGGACACCACGCTGGCCGCCGCCGCTGTCACGATTGCCGCCGCGATCGTCGCTGCCACCACGCGTATCAATCCGCTATGGCCGCTTGCCGTGGGCGGCGTCCTGGGATTTGCGGGCTGGATCTAGCCGGACCGGGGGCTTTTACAGGGCCTGCGCCGGACCTATTTTCATTGGGATAAATAAGGGTCCGGGTGTTGATTCGGGTCCAGATGTGGTTCGGTCAGGCCACCAACCCAAAAGCCGATAGACGATGAACCAGTATCACGACCTGCTCGAACGTATCTTGAGTGACGGCGCGCAGAAGCACGACCGCACCGGCACGGGAACCCTGTCGGTGTTCGGGCACCAGATGCGGTTCAACCTGTCGGCTGGTTTCCCAATGCTGACCACCAAGAAGCTGCCGTTCAAGGCGATTGCCCACGAATTGCTGTGGTTCCTGAAGGGCGATACCAATGTGCGCTACCTTCAGGAGAATAAAGTCACGATCTGGGACGAGTGGGCCGACGCCAACGGCGATCTCGGGCCTGTCTACGGCGCGCAATGGCGATCATGGAAAGCGCCGGACGGACGCAGCATCGACCAGATCAGCAATGTCGTGCAGATGATCCGCAAAAATCCGGATTCCCGCCGCCTCATCGTCAGCGCGTGGAATCCGGCGGACGTCGACCAGATGGCGCTGCCGCCGTGTCACTGCCTGTTCCAGTTCTATGTCGCGAACGGCAAGCTGTCATGTCAGCTCTATCAGCGTTCGGCGGACGTGTTTCTCGGCGTGCCGTTCAACATCGCGTCCTATGCACTGTTGACCATGATGATCGCGCAGGTGACGGGTTATCAGCCTGGCGATTTCGTTCATACGCTGGGTGACGCGCACCTCTACACCAACCATCTGGAGCAGGCACGCCTGCAACTGACACGGCCGACGCGCCAGCTGCCGACGCTGCGCATCAATCCCGACGTGAAGGACATCTTCGCTTTCCGCTACGAGGATTTCTCGCTCGAGAATTACGACCCGCATCCGCACATCAAGGCTGAGGTCGCGGTGTGACCGCGGACGCGTCCTTCCGTCCCGATATTGTCTTCATTGTTGCCGTTGCCGAGAATGGCGTGATCGGCCGCGACAACACGATGCCGTGGCATCTGAAGTCGGATTTGCAGCGCTTCAAGGCGTTGACGCTGAACAAGCCTGTCATCATGGGCCGCAAGACGTTTTTGTCGATTGGCCGGCCATTGCCCAAACGGACCAATATCGTGGTCACACGTGATGCGGGTTTTCGCGCCGATGGTGTTGTCGTCACGCCCTCGCTCGAGGTGGCTTATGATGTCGCGCTGGGCGACGCGCTGCGTCGGGGTGTTCACGACATCATGGTGATTGGCGGTGCCGAGATTTTCAGGCAGTGGTTGCCGCGCGCGGTCCGGCTGGAGTTGACGCAAGTGCATGCCACGCCGGACGGAGACACATTTTTTCCATCGATTGATGCGGCAATATGGCAGGAGACAGCCCGAAGTCGTCATGCGAGGACGGCAAATGACACCGCGGATTTCTCTTATGCAACCTTTATAAAGGCTGCGACGCGTTAACCCCATCGCCAATGTTCACATTGACAATCCGGGATCGTCCCTTAGCTGCTAGATGTCTCATAGACCCGCGTTGTAACAAGGCCTCCCGTCACCTATAACCCTGCGACAATCGCGAGATGGCGCGAAGGAGAATATTGATGCCCTGGAAGAATCAAGGCGGCGGTCCATGGGGATCGGGTCCGAAAGGACCGTGGGGTCAAGGTCCGCAATCCCAGGGACCGAATCCTCCCGACCTTGAAGATTACATCCGTCGCGGTCAGGACAAGATCCAGCAGATGCTGCCGGGTGGCCATCTGAGCACGATGGGCATCGGGCTTGTCATCATCGCCGCGATTGCGATCTGGCTGTTGTCCGGCTTCTTCCGCGTGCAGCCGGATGAACTCGGCGTGGTGCTACGGTTCGGCAAGCATGTGCGAACGGTGCAGCCTGGCCTGAATTATCATCTGCCTTACCCGGTTGAGACGGTACTGCTGCCCAAGGCGCTGCGGGTGTCGACGCTCAACATCGGCGTCAGTATTATCGACGATCCGGCACGCCGCGGGCGCGCCACGCGCAATGTGCCGGAAGAAAGCCTGATGCTGACCGGTGACGAAAACATCGTCGATGTCGATTTCACGGTGCTGTGGCGTATCGCCCCCGACGGTGTCGGAAAATATCTGTTCAATATCCAGAATCCGGAAGGCACCGTGAAAGCGGTGGCCGAAAGCGCGATGCGCGAGGTGATCGGCCGTTCCGAAATCCAGCCCATCCTCACAGGTGCGCGTAACAATACCGAGAACGCCGTTCATCAGCTGATGCAGAAGGTGCTCGACAGCTACGGTTCGGGCATTCAGATTCAGCAGGTGCAATTGCAAAAGGTCGATCCGCCGCAGCAGGTGATCGATTCTTTCCGCGACGTGCAGGCGGCGCGTGCCGACCTTGAGCGTCTGCAGAACGAAGCGCAGACCTACGCCAACCGGGTTATTCCCGACGCCCGTGACCGCTCTTCGCAAATCATGCAGCAGGCTCAGGGCTACAAGGAGCAGGCCGTGGCCGAAGCCAAGGGTCAGACCTCGCGTTTCCTGAAGGTCTATGATGAATACAAGAAGGCTCCCGACGTGACGCGCCAACGCATCTATCTCGAAACGATGGAGCGTGTGCTCGGCAGTTCAGACAAGGTGATCCTCGATCAGGGATCGAACGGGCAGGGGGTCGTTCCGTATCTGCCGCTGAATGAACTGAACCGGAAGCCCGCCCCGGCACCCACGCAGCAGAACGGAGGCGTGCGATGAAAAATCCTATCGTCGGTCTTGCGGCTCTGATTGCTTTGATCGCTGTTCTGATCATCGGCTACAGCGCGCTCTTTACGGTGAAACAAACCGAGCAGGCGCTCGTCGTTCGTCTGGGCGCACCTGTTGGTGCTCCGGTCACCGAACCCGGGCTGCATTTCAAGGCGCCGTTCATTGATACCGTGATCAGTATCGACAACCGGATTCTCGATCTTGAAAATCCGTCGCAGGAAATCATCGCCTCGGACCAGAAGCGTCTCGTCGTCGATGCGTTTGCGCGCTATCGCATCAAGGATGCGCTGCGTTTCTACCAGAGCGTGGGATCGATCCCGGCAGCCAATCTGCAGTTGACCGCCCTCTTGAACGCATCTCTGCGCCGTGTTCTCGGCGAGGTGACGTTCATCCAGGTGGTGCGTGACGAGCGCGAAGCGCTGATGGCCCGGATCCGCGATCAGCTAGACAAGCAGGCCAATGCCTATGGCATCGAGGTCGTCGATGTCCGTATCCGCCGCGCCGATCTGCCGGAGCAGAACAGCCAGGCGGTCTATCAGCGGATGCAAACCGAGCGTCAGCGCGAAGCCGCCGAATTCCGCGCACAGGGTGCCCAGAAGGCGCAGGAAATCCGCTCGAAGGCGGATCGCGAGGCGACGGTTATTGTCGCGGACGCCAACTCGCAGGCCGAGCAGATCCGCGGTGAGGGCGACGGCGAACGCAACCGCATCTTCGCCGAAGCCTATTCGAAGGATCCGCAATTCTTCGCGTTCTATCGTTCGATGACGGCCTACGACAACGCGTTGAAAAGCAACGACACACGGTTCGTGCTGAGGCCGGATTCGGATTTCTTCCGCTTCTTCAGCGCACCAAGCGGAACCCCCACGGCGAAGAGCCCGCAACCATGAATTCACGGCGCCGGGATTTCACATCACAGCGAATGATGCGGAAATCCCGGCCGTGAAGGAGTTTCTGATCGGCCTCGGTGTTTTGTTCGTGATCGAAGGGCTGATCTTCGCAGCTTTTCCTCGGGCCATGCGCAAGGCGATGCTGGCCGCATTGGATCATTCCGAAACAGCGCTGCGTGTGACAGGGCTTGTTCTGGCAATCGGCGGCCTGATCCTGATCTGGTTCCTGCGCTTCGGGTTAGCTCAGGTTTGATCGCGATGTCCGGTTTTTGCCGCAATCGCACCGTTCAAGGTCTTGCAGGTGCGCATGATCGGGCGCACTCTGTTACCCAACAAGTTCGGTCTTCAGGAGAGCTGGTTCAAATGTCTGACGTGTTGAGGCAATTCAGTCGCCGCGTTGCTCCGATCATGCTGGCCGGAGGGCTTGTGTTCGGGGTGGCGGCAGCACCCGCTCCGGCATACGCGCGCGGTCCCGAAGCCATCGCCGATGTCGCAGAGAAGGTCATCGACGCAGTTGTGAACATCTCGACTTCGCAGACCGTTGATGGTCGAGGCGGTGCGGACAGTGACGACGATTCAGGGCCTGCGCCCAAGAAGGAGCGCAACCGTGTGCACCCCCAGAAGGACACCTCGCCCTTCGACGATTTCTTCAACGAGCTGAACCGCAATCCGCGAAAGAATCTTCCGCACAAGGTCAATTCACTCGGTTCCGGTTTCATCATCGATACCAGCGGCGTTGTCGTGACCAACAATCACGTGATCGCCGACGCCGACGAGATCAGCGTGATCCTCAACGACGGCACCAAGATCAAGGCCGATCTTGTCGGCCGCGACAAGAAGAGCGATCTGGCGGTGCTGAAATTCCAGCCGCCGGCGGACAAGAAGCTGATGGCGGTCAAGTTCGGCAATTCCGACAAGCTGCGTCTGGGCGAATGGGTGATTGCGATCGGCAACCCGTTCAGCCTCGGTGGCACCGTCACCGCGGGCATCGTCTCGGCCAAGAACCGCGACATCAATTCCGGCCCGTATGACAGCTACATTCAGACCGATGCCGCGATCAACCGCGGCAACTCCGGCGGTCCGCTGTTCAATCTCGACGGCGACGTCATCGGTGTGAACACCGCGATCATCTCGCCCTCTGGCGGTTCGATCGGCATCGGCTTCGCGCAGCCGTCAAACACCGTGGTCGGCGTGGTCGAGCAGCTGCGCGAGTACAAGGAAGTGCGCCGCGGCTGGCTCGGTGTCCGCATTCAGCAGGTCACCGATGAAATCGCCGACAGCCTCGGGATCAAGCCGCCGCATGGCGCTCTGATCGCGGGCGTTGATGACAAGGGACCCGCAAAGCCTGCGGGTCTTGAAGCCGGCGACGTCGTTGTGTCCTTCGATGGCAAGGACATCAAGGAGATGAAGGATCTTCCGCGTGTCGTTGCGGATACGCCGGTCGGCAAGTCCGTCGATGTGGTGATCATCCGCAAGGGCAAGGAAGACATCAGGAAGGTGACGCTCGGCCGTCTCGACGACGGCGATAAACCGGTCGAGGCCTCGCTGAAGACCACCACGCCTGAGCAGGCCGAAAAGCCGGCCACACAGAAGGCGCTGGGGCTCGATCTGGCAAATCTCAGCAAGGACTTGCGCACCAAGTTCAAGATCAAGGACAAGGTCAAGGGCGTGGTTGTTCTCAATGTCGATGACAACTCCGACGCCGCCGACAAGCGTCTTGGTCCGGGCGATGTCATCGTTGAAGTCGCGCAGGAGGCGGTGAACACCCCGGCCGACGTGCGCAAGCGGATCGATCAGTTGAAGAAGGACGGCAAGAAGTCCATCCTGCTTCTGGTGTCGAACGCCAACGGCGAACTTCGCTTCGTCGCGCTGGGCACGAACTGATTTCTGCGCGAAAGATTGTCCATGAACAAATGCCCGGCCTTGCGCCGGGCATTTTGATTCCTGAAGGCTAAGGCGCGACGAACTCGCTGCGCTTGTAGCCCTGTGCAAACAGGAGCGCGGTGAGATCGCAATGATCAATCCGGGCGCCCGCGGCCGCGGCCACCTTGGGCTGGGCGTGATAGGCGACGCCCAGACCCGCTTTTTCGATCATCGCAAGATCATTGGCGCCGTCTCCGACCACGATGGTGTCGAGGTCATCGAGATCGAACGACTCCAGAAGATCGACCAGGGTGCTGAGCTTGGCTTCGCGGCCGACGATCGGCTCGGCAACCATGCCGGTCAGCTTGCCGTCCTCGACCAGCAGCGTGTTGGCGCGGTTCTCCTGAAAGCCGATCATTGCCGCCACGCGATTGGTGAACAGGGTGAAGCCGCCGGAGACGAGACAGGTGTAGGCTCCATTCGCGCGCATGGTGTGGATCAGTTCCGGTCCGCCCGGCGTCAGCGTGATGTGCTTGGCCAGAACATCGTCGATCACCGACACTGGCAGCCCCTTCAGCAGCGCGACGCGCTCGCGCAAAGCGGGCTCGAACTCGATCTCGCCGCGCATCGCGCGTTCGGTAATCGTCGCCACGTGCGCCTTCAGCCCGGCATAGGCCGCGAGTTCGTCGATACACTCCTGGCCGATCATGGTGGAATCCATGTCCGCCAGCAGAAGCCTCTTGCGCCTTGCGGCCTGAGGCTGCACGACAATATCGACCGGCAGGTCGCCGAGCGCCTCGCGCAGCCGCTCGCCGATCGCGCGGAAATGATCGGTCGCCGCCGCCTCGCTGACGAAAGGAATGTCGGCGGCGATGCCATCATCCAGCCAGAAGGCCGGGCCGGGCGAGGGCAACAGCGCGCGTGCGGCCTCGACGGCGGTATGATCGAGCGAGGCCTGGGCGGGATTGCAAATAAGGGTGGCGACGAGAGACATGGATTCTGGCCGGAATAATGCGAAGGCGGTGCTTATCGCAGGGCCGACCGCCAGCGGCAAGTCGGCGCTGGCGCTGGAGCTGGCGCAGGCCGCCAATGGCGTGGTGATCAACACCGATTCCATGCAGGTCTATCGCGACCTGCGCATCCTCACCGCGCGGCCGACGCCGGAGGAGGAGCGCCGCGTGCCGCACCGGCTCTATGGCCACGTGGATGCCGCGATCAATTTTTCCGCCGGGGCTTGGATCAAGGACGCCGCCGCTGTGCTGTCGGAGGTGCGTGCCGCCGGGCGACTGCCGATCTTCATCGGCGGGACCGGTCTTTACTTCAAGGCCCTGACGCGTGGCCTGTCCAATGTGCCGCCGGTCCCGGATCACATTCGCGAGGCGGTCCGCGAGCGACTCGAGCAGAACGGCCCGGAAGCCCTTCACGCCGAGCTTGCTACGCGCGATCCGGCTGCGGCCGAGCGGCTGAAGCCGCGTGACCGGGTTCGGATTGCCCGCGCGCTGGAAGTCGTTGAGGCGACCGGTCGGCCGCTGGCCGACTGGCACAACGAGGGGCTGCCGCCGTTGCTGCCGCCGGCGGGCATCGTTGCACTGTTTCTCGCACCGGACCGCCAGGAACTCTACGAGCGGATCGACCGGCGGTTCGAGACCATGCTGGAGGCGGGCGCGCTCGATGAAATCGGACCGCTCGCGGCGCGCGACCTCGATCCGCTGTTACCGGCGATGAAGGCGCATGGCGTCCCGGCTTTGATCCGGCATTTGCACGGTGAAATTTCCCGCGATGAAGCCATTGCCATCGGCCAACTCGATACCCGCCATTACGCCAAGCGGCAGTTCACCTGGTTCAGGCATCAGTTGCCGGAATTTGAATGGGTCGAGCCGGGCGGGGCGAAGGCGTGGGTCTCCCATGCGCTTTCGCTCTCTCTATTCTAGTGAGCGAGGGTTATAGTTGCCGTGCAATCGGGCTTGACTTCCGGTTTTGGGAGTCTATAACCCGCGCAACCTTTGGAAATACTGAGCGGTCGATGCGTAATAAAATTACCATTCTTCTTATTACCGTCGTACCTTGGCGCACCGCCGGGGGGTAGCTTGTTGGCTACCCGAAAACAGGCGGTGTGCAGGGTCCCTCAAGGGCCCTTTTTTATTTTCCAGAGGCATGATCCCGAAAAGTGGACACCGGTTTTCGGAAAAGATCATGCCACGAGAGACGAGTAGAGCCCCGATGGGCACCGGAGCGAACCATGAGCAAGAACGAGACACACGATCCCAATCAGATGACCGGCGCGGCGATGGTCGTGCGCGCTCTGATCGATCATGGCATTCAGCACATCTTCGGCTATCCGGGCGGCGCGGTGCTTCCGATCTATGACGAGATTTTCCAGCAGGACACAGTAGAGCACATTCTGGTTCGCCACGAACAGGCTGCGGGTCATGCCGCGGAAGGTTACGCGCGCTCGACCGGCAAGCCCGGCGTTGCGCTCGTCACCTCGGGTCCCGGCGCGACCAACATGGTCACCGCGCTGACCGACGCGCTGATGGATTCGATCCCGCTGGTGTGCATCACCGGCCAGGTGCCGACACATCTGATCGGCAATGATGCGTTCCAGGAGTGCGATACTGTCGGCATCACGCGTCCCTGCACCAAGCACAACTGGCTGGTGCGCGACGTGAACGATCTGGCGAAGGTCCTGCACGAGGCGTTCTATGTCGCGACCACCGGCCGTCCTGGTCCGGTCGTTGTCGATATTCCGAAGGATGTTCAGTTCGCGACGGGCACCTATACGCCGCCGCGCAAGTCGGACGTTCACATCTCCTATTCGCCGCGCCTGAAGGGAGACGCCAACCAGATCAGCAAGGCGGTAGCCTTGCTGGCCGGTGCGAAGAAGCCGGTGATCTATTCCGGCGGCGGCGTCATCAACTCCGGTCCGGAAGCGACGCGGTTGCTGCGAGAACTGGTCGCCGTGAGCGATGTCCCGATCACCTCGACGCTGATGGGGCTTGGCGCCTATCCGGCGTCCGGCAAGAACTGGCTCGGCATGCTGGGCATGCACGGCACTTACGAAGCCAACATGGCGATGCATGATTGCGACGTCATGCTGTGCGTCGGCGCGCGCTTCGACGATCGCGTCACCGGCCGCCCGGATGCGTTTTCGCCGAACTCGAAGAAGATCCATATCGACATCGATCCGTCGTCGATCAACAAGAACATCCGCGTTGACGTGCCGATCATCGGTGACGTCGCCAATGTGCTCGGCGACATCCTTCAGGTGTTCAAGGCGGATGCGAAAAAGCCGGACACCAAGGCGTGGTGGAGCGAGATCAACAAGTGGCGCAGCCGCAATTCGCTCGCCTTCAAGAAGAGCAACGACGTCATCCTGCCGCAATACGCGATCCAGCGTTTGTTTGAGCTGACCAAGAACCGGGACACCTACATCACGACCGAAGTCGGTCAGCATCAGATGTGGGCGGCGCAGTTTTATGGCTTCGAACAGCCGCATCGCTGGATGACGTCAGGCGGCCTTGGCACCATGGGTTATGGCTTCCCGGCCGCAATCGGTGTTCAGGTCGCGCACCGCGACAGCCTTGTCATCGATATCGCGGGAGACGCCTCGATCCAGATGATGCTTCAGGAAATGTCCACGGCGGTTCAGTTCGATCTGCCGGTGAAAATCTTCATCCTGAACAATCAGTACATGGGCATGGTGCGGCAGTGGCAGCAGCTGCTGCACGGCAACCGCCTGTCGCATTCCTATTCGGAAGCTCTGCCGGACTTCGTGAAACTGGCGGAGGCCTATGGCGGTGTCGGCATGCAGGTCGTCAAGCCCGCCGATCTCGACGGAGCGATCGAGGAGATGATCCGCGTCAGGAAGCCGGTGATTTTCGATTGCCGTGTCGCCGCGCTGGAAAACTGCTTCCCGATGATCCCCTCGGGCAAGGCGCATAACGAAATGCTTCTTCCCGCGGAAGCCAATGACGAAGCGACCGCGGCGGCGTTTGCCGGCGGCAAGGCGCTGGTGTGATTGATAAGGACGTCGTGGCCGCTGTTATCCCGGCCATCCGCGTCTTGAGATGATTGATGCAAAAGACGTGAATGCACGGCACCGCAGACGAGTATACGCAGTCTGCGATTGCCGTGGCCGGGTATGACGAAAGACAGATCGAGCAGAGAGTCGCAATGGAACAGCCTGCCTCCGCCTACTTCATGGAAGAGCGTCACGATCCCAACGAGACGCACACGCTCTCCGTCATCGTGCAGAACGAGCCGGGTGTGCTGGCACGCGTGATTGGCCTGTTTTCCGGCCGCGGCTACAACATCGAAAGCCTGACGGTGTCGGAGACCGAGCACCACAAGCATATGTCGCGCATCACCATCGTCACCACCGGCACGCCGATGGTGATCCAGCAGATCAAGAACCAGCTCGATCGCATGATTCCGGTCTACCGCGTCGTCGACATGACGCTGACCGGCCAGTCGATCGAGCGTGAGCTTGCGATGGTGAAAGTGAAGGGCACCGGCGATCCGCGAGTCGAATCGCTGCGGCTTGCCGAGGCGTTCCGCGCGCGCGTCATCGATGCCACCACTGAGAGCTTTGTGTTCGAAATCACCGGCGCGACCTCCAAGATCGATCAGTTCATCTCGCTGATGGTGCCGCTTGGGCTTGTCGAAGTGTCCCGCACCGGCGTCGCCGCGATTGCGCGCGGCCCGGACGGCATGTAATCCGCGCACGTTCATCCCATGTCGCACGAACTTGTCATAGCGCTGTTCGTATTCGCGACCGCGGCGTTGTTTACGCCCGGTCCGAACAACATCATGCTGATGACCTCCGGTCTGAACTACGGCTTTGTGCGCACGCTGCCGCATCTGGTCGGCGTGTGCCTCGGATTTGCCCTTCTCGTCGCCATCGTCGGCTTCGGCTTCGGAGCGGTGTTTTCGGCATACCCTGTGCTGCAGACCGTGTTGAAATACGGCGGCGCGGCCTATCTCGTCTATCTGGCGATCCGGATCGCGTTGTCGCATCCGGCGCAGGTGCGCCAGAACGTCGAGGGCAAGCCGATGACGTTCCTCGGTGCGGTGCTGTTTCAGTGGGTGAATGTGAAGGGCTGGATCTCCGCGGTTGGCGTCGTCACCACCTATGCGGCGATCGCGCCGTATCCGGCCAATATCCTGGTCCTGTCCGCCGTCATGCTGGTGGTCGAAATCGGCGCGGCGCTGACCTGGGCCGTTCTGGGGACATCGCTTCAGGTCATTATCCGCCAGCCTCTGGCGGTGCGCATCTTCAACGTCACCATGGCGCTGCTGCTTTTGGCGTCGCTCTACCCGGTGCTCAAGGCGCCATGACGGAAACGGGGATCAAATCTCGTCAGGCGGGCTTGTCTCGCAACAGCCGCCGCAATACACAACGGCGGCAATTCATCCGGGCCTTGCCCGAACATCCGAAAACCTGGTGATCGGGGCATCGCGCCCGTCAAAAGAGGATAAAACCATGCGTGTTTATTATGATCGCGACGCTGACCTGAACCTGATCAAGGGCAAGAAGGTCGTCATCATCGGTTACGGAAGCCAGGGCCATGCCCATGCGCTGAACCTGAAGGATTCGGGCGTCAAGGACGTCGCGATCGCGCTGCGCAAGGGCTCGGCGACCGCCAAAAAGGCCGAAGGTGCTGGCTTCAAGGTGATGGAAGTCGCTGAAGCCGCCAAGTGGGCCGACGTCATGATGATGCTGACGCCAGACGAGTTGCAGGCCGACATCTACCGCGAGCATCTTCACGACAACATGAAGCAGGGCGCGGCGCTCCTGTTCGCCCACGGCCTCAACGTGCATTTCAACCTGCTTGAGCCGCGCGCCGATCTCGACGTGCTCATGATCGCGCCGAAGGGTCCGGGCCACACCGTGCGCGGCGAATATCAGAAGGGTGGCGGCGTGCCATGCCTGATTGCAATCCATAAGGATTCATCTGGCAACGCCCATGATCTCGGCCTGTCCTACGCCTCGGCGATCGGCGGCGGCCGCGCCGGCATCATCGAGACCTCGTTCCGCGAAGAAACCGAGACCGATCTGTTCGGCGAGCAGGCCGTGCTTTGCGGCGGCACCGTCGAACTGATCCGCGCCGGTTTCGAAACGCTGGTGGAAGCCGGCTACGCGCCGGAGATGGCCTATTTCGAGTGCCTGCACGA